>CADABX010000006.1 GCA_902786285.1 Oscillospiraceae bacterium
AAATCTGACACTCTTTTCTCCGGTTCAAGAAACCAAATCCATTGCATCATATTTTTTTGAGGAAAACTGTTACCTATCATTGACGACTCTACAAGAATCAGCAGGTTGTTTTTGAATATCTATTGAAAAGATTTGTTAAATTTGATAAAATTAAAGGAAAATTTTCGTTATAATGTTCAAAACTTTTCATTTGCAGGAGGGGATCCGATGCATATTATTGTCGTCGATGATGAACGATTTATTCTCAACGGTGAAGTGGATCTGATTTGCCGTACCGTGCCCGACGCGCAGGTACTCGGGTTTACCGTTGGCGCGGATGCGCTACCGCTACATCATCACAACCCGGGAAACGCTGTTTCCGACCGAGGTGGAGCGCATGATCGACGCGCAGGACGACTGGGATCTGACGCTTTTTACCTGTTTCATCGGCGGCAGAACCCGCTGCACGATCCGCTGCACACGGGTTTAACAAACACACACAGAACGCTGAAGACGCGATCGGTCTTCGGCGTTTTTTCTTTTTATAAAGGGATCTGTGCAAGCGGCGAAAAGCGGCTTGATTTTGCCACGGGATTATGCTATAGTTTATTTATAAAACTGAAAAAACGGCAGAGACAAACGCCGTTTGAAAGGACGGTTCCTGATGCAACTGGAAAAAACAACACTCCACATCGGACTGGAAAAACCGGTCCGGCTTTTGCATGTGACCGACAGCCATATCGGACTTGCGGATGAACGTGACAACGAGCGCAAGCGGGCGCTGGCCGCCCGGCTGTCCACCCCCGAAAAAGCGCTGTATCTGGAGGAACACATCGCCTATGCGAAAGCGCATTGCGACCTTTTGGTTCACACGGGCGATCTGATGGATTTTGTTTCACACGCAAATGTGGAAAAAGCGCGACAGATCGTTGCGGACGAGGATTTCTTCTTCATTGCCGGCAACCACGACTATTCGCAGTATGTGGGCGAAGCGTGGGAGGACAACGCCTACCGGATGAACAGCTATATGGAGATGGGCTACGGCCTCGGCGTGCCGATGTTTTTCAACGCGAAAACGGTCGGCGGCGTCAATATCGTCGGGATCGACAACAGCTATTACCAGTTTGAAGATTGGCAGCTCTGGCGGCTGCAGCGCGAAGTCGAAAAGGGACTGCCGATCATTCTGGCATTTCACGACCCACTGTTTGAAGAATCGCTGTTCCAATATCACCTTGTGCGCGTGCCGAACGATTGCACCTATCTTGTCGGCTGCGACGAGGAACATCTGCTGTATTACAACGAATTCCGCGCCGTGCAGCAGCGGCCGACCGAAGCGACGCTGCGGTTTATCGATTATGTCAAACACGAACCGCTGATCAAAGCGATTCTGACCGGTCATCTGCATTTCAACTATACGAGCATGATCACCGACACTCTGCCGCAATATGTCACGGGCGGCGGGTATGACGGCATCGCGCGCGAAGTGACGATCATCTGACAATCCATGGTTTTGCCGCAAAGCAAAAGGAGGTTTTTCTATGCAAGCACAACAAGCAGCAGCGCCGAATCCGCAGTTTATGCGCATGGAGTGGCAAAGTCTGAACGGCCCGTGGCAGTTCGGCTTTGAAAAAGCAAAGCCCGGATTCCGCTTTTCTTTGGACGCGCAAAAGGCGATCGGACGCCGGAAAGAAGCGGCATATCCGCTGCAGATCCGGGTACCGTTCTGTGTGGAAAGCAAATGCTCCGGCATCGGTTACACCGGCTTTGTCAACGAGGTATGGTACCGCAAAACCGCACAGATCCATGCCGAAGGTCGCCGTGTCTTTTTGCATATCGGCGCGGCGGACTATTTGACGACCGTGCTGGTCAACGGAAAGGAAGCCGGCCGCCACAAGGGCGGCTACACGTCGTTTTGCTTTGAAATCACCGACCTGGTGCAGGATGGCGAAAACGAACTGTTTATCCTTTGCGAAGACAATGTGCGCGATCCGCTGGTCATGCGCGGCAAACAGAGCGAACGCAAAGAAAGCCACGGCTGCGACTATACGCGCACGACCGGCATCTGGCAAAGCGTCTGGCTGGAATATACGCCGCAATCCTATATCCGGTCGTTCCGCCTGTTCCCCGATGCGGCAAACGGTCTTTTGACCGTGCAGGCGCAGCTTTGCGGCAGCGCACCGTTTTCCTGCAAAGCGACGTATGACGGCAAACCGGTCGGCGTGGCCGCGCTGGATACGGCCGACGGATATTGCACGGTGCAGCTTAAACTCACGGAAAAGCACCTGTGGGAGGCCGGACACGGCCGGCTGTATGATCTGACCCTGCAGTTCGGCAGCGACGTCGTATACAGCTATTTCGGTCTGCGTGACGTGGGCCTTGACGGCATGAAATTCCGGCTCAACGGCAAATCCGTATTCCAGCGCCTGGTGCTCGACCAGGGCTTTTACCGCGACGGCATCTACACCGCGCCCGACGACGACGCGCTGCGGCGCGATATCGAGCTTTCGATGGATCTCGGCTTCAACGGTGCGCGGCTGCACCAGAAGGTCTTTGATCCGCGCTTTTTATACCATTGCGACAATTTGGGCTACCTCGTCTGGGGCGAATATCCCAACTGGGGACTGGACTATTCCAACCCGAAAAGTGTGGCGGTGTTTTTACAGGAATGGGCAGAGAGCGTGGCACGCGACTGCAATCATCCGGCGATTATCGGCTGGTGCCCGTTCAACGAAACGTGGAACTACCACGGCAGACAGCAATACGATCCGCTGCTCTCGTCGGTCTATCATTACACCAAAGCCGTCGACCCGACGCGGCCGTGTATCGACACCAGCGGCAACTTCCATGTGGTGACGGATATCTATGACGTCCACGACTACTGCGGCGATCCGGTGGTGTTCCAGGCGCGTTACGACAAACTGGCGACCGACGGCGAGCTGTATGATGCGGTTCTGGAAGGCAATCCCGGTCGGCAGAAATACACCGGCGGTCCGGTCTTTATGAGCGAATACGGCGGCGTCAAATGGGCCGGCGACCCGTCGATTCAGTCCTGGGGCTACGGCGAAGATGTGCAGACGCCTGCGGACTTTGCCGCGCGCTACTGCGGACTGACCGACGCGCTGGTGCAAAACGAAAAAATCTGCGGCTTTTGCTATACGCAGCTTTACGATATCGAGCAGGAGCAAAACGGCCTGTATACCTATGACCGGCAAAAGAAGTTCAGTGATGAGATCTATGAGCTGATCCGTGCGTCCAACGCCGCAAAGGCCGCGATCGAAGACGAATGAGAAAACGCAGCATCTGACTGAAAAGGGAGAAACACGATGGATTTTCAACAGGCAGCAAGAACCTATCGGCAAAACCCGACCGACGCGCAGCTCTATGCGTCCGCCGCCGCGCTGTGCCGCGAACTGAAGACGCGGGAAAAGCTGCACATGCTGTCCGGACAGCGCTTTTTTGCCCGCAACGGCGTGGATCTGATCACCAAGGGACAAAAGTACAACTGTCGCCCGTGTCTGAGCGGCGGCGTCAAACGGCTCGGCATCCCCGCCGTCGCGTTTTCCGACGGTCCGCGCGGCATCGTGATGGGCAACAGCACCTGCTTTCCGGTTTCCATGGCGCGCGGCGCCGCGTTTGACGACGCGCTCGAATACGAGATCGGCGCCGCGATGGCCGACGAAGCGGCGGCACAGGGCGCCAACTATTTTGCCGGCATCTGCATCAACCTGCTGCGCAATCCGCGCTGGGGCAGGGCGCAGGAGACCTACGGCGAAGATCCGTTTCTGCTGTCCAGAATGGGCGCGGCGCTGACAAAAGCCGTGCAGGACAAGGGCATCATCGCCTGCCCGAAGCACTACGCCGTCAACAGCATCGAAAACATCCGGTTTGACGTGAATGTGGAGGCGGACGAAAAGACGCTGCACGAAGTCTATCTGCCGCATTTCAAAGCCTGCATCGACGCGGGCGCCATGTCGATCATGGGCGCCTACAATCTGTTTCGCGGCGAACACTGCTGCGAAAGCCGCTATCTGCTCAAGGACGTGCTGCGCAGCCAGTGGGGCTTTACCGGCTTTACGATCTCCGACTTTCTGATGGGTGTGCGCAGCGCGCCGCGTGCGCTGACGGCCGGGCTCGACATCGAGATGCCGCAGATCATGCACTATGCGACGCTGCCGCTCGATCTGAAAACGGGCAAAGTGACGATGGCGGATATCGACGCCGCCGTGCAAAGCATTCTGCGCGGCCTGATCAAGATCACGCCTAAAAAGAAACCCGTTTCCAAAACGGTGATCGCCTGCAAAAAGCATACCGATCTCGCCCGCCGCGCCGCGCTCGAGGGCACGGTGCTGCTCAAAAACGACGGCGTGCTGCCGCTCATGCCGACCAAAAAGATCGCCCTGATCGGCCGCTATGCCAACAAGATCAACGTCGGCGACCACGGTTCGAGCTCCGTCTTTGCGCCCTATACCGTCACACCCTATGAGGGCTTGTGCAATCTTTACGGCAAGCAAAACGTGGTGCTTTGCGAAGGCACCGATTTTTCGGCAAAGCAGCGCGAAATCGAACGCTGCGACGCGGTGATTTTGTGCGTCGGCAGCGACTATAAACAGGAGGGCGAAAACCTCGCCAATTTTTCCAAGAGCGACAAAACGACCCAAAAGGCGATGGGCGGCGACCGCTATTCGCTGCGTATCCCGCCCGAGGAAACGGCGCTGATCCACGCCGCCTGCCGCGCGTTCGACCGCGTGGTCGTCAACATCATCGGCGGCAGCGCGTATATCATTGAGGAGTGGAAAAACGAAGCGAACGCGATTTTGCATTCGTTTTACAGCGGCATGGAGGGCGGCAACGCGCTCGCGCTGCTGGTTTCGGGCAAGGAAAACTTTTCCGGCCGGCTGCCGTTTACGATGGCGAAGGACGAAAACGACTATCCCGATTTCCTCTTTCCGGGCGACAAAACAAGAACCATCACCTACGGCTACTACCACGGCTATACGCTGCTCGAACAGCAGAAAAAGAAAGCCGCGTTCCCGTTCGGGTTCGGCCTGTCCTATACGACCTTTGCCTACACCGATCCGCAAATCACCGATGAGGGCGACCGCTATGCCATATCGCTGACCGTTCAAAACACCGGCGACCGCGACGGAAAAACGGTGATCCAGGTCTATGCCGCCGCGCCGGGCGAGCGGGCGGAAAAGAAGCTGAAGGGGTTCCGGAAAGTCTTTATCAAAGCCGGCGAAAGCACGACGCAGACGGTCTATGTGGAAAAAGAGGATCTGCGTTTTTATAACCCGGAACAAAAGACGTGGTATCTTGCCGACTGCTACGAGTTCTTTGTCGGGCAGCATTGCGAAGACACGCAGCGTATACAGTTCTGATTGAAAAGAAAACGAAAACCGACCGCGAAGGGGTGCCCTGTGCGGTCGGTTTTTCTGTTGGTTATGTTGTTATTTGAGCGCCACGCTGTCGCCGGTGTCTTCGATCTCCAAAAACTGCGGATGCTCCAGACCGCTCTGATTCGGTGTGTGAAACGTCAGATACAGCTTGTCTTTACCCTGAAAGATCATGCCGTGGCCGCCGTCGTCGTCAATCAGCGGCGGCAGATGCTCGAACGCGTGTTTGATGCTGCCGTTTTCGAATCGCACCAGACACTCCGCGTACTGATCGTTGATAAACGTGGACCAAAGCATCAAAAGTGTGCCGGTTTTCGTGCGGTACATGAACGGTCCGTCGGTCACATAGTGGCTGTCTTTGCCGCGTTCTTCGATATAGTACGGCGACAGCCCCGAAAACAGCGTGACGGCCTCGCCGGCGGCTTCTTTCAAATCTGCGGAAAGCTGCACATAGCAGACCGTGCCGTTGAGGATCTGGGTGTGCTCGTGGCAAAACACGAGGTAGGGCACGCCGTCTTCCACATAGAGCGTGCCGTCCAGACACTCCCAGCCGTCCGGCGTCACGGCACCGTCGCTGTGCGGACGAAACGGGCCGGTCGGCGCGTCGGCTTTCATGATATAGGTGCCGCGCAAGCCGTTCTTTTGTGTGAAGGTGGCAAACATGTAATAGGCGCCCTCATATTTATGCACCTCCGGCGCCCAGTTGACGCCTTCGTTCATCCCGAAATCCGCCGAGGAAAACACGGCAATTGGGTCGCTCCACGTCTCCAGATCGTCGGAGACATAGACGTCAAATCCGGCGGTGCCGAAGCCGAACGACGCGGCGCGGGTGCCGTACATATAATACTTGCCGTTTTCCAAAAGGACGAACGGGTCGCGGATATTGATATCCTGATTCTTCATAAATACGCTCCTGTTCTTTTGAAAATGGTTATTCAGCGGGTGTAGTGATCGTTGTTTTCAGCGGTGCTCCGCCCTTGAGCCAGGCGTTGAGCGGCGTCACGGTCAGTTCATAGGTCGTGCCGGCGGCAAGGCCCTCCACCGTTGCCGAAAGCGTTGCGGGCATCGGCTCGAAGTAGTACTGGGAATAGATCTCTTTTTCGATCTTCTTGAGCGGATGCGCCGGGTCCTTGAGTGTAATGCGGTAGCCATAGACGCACACATCGTCCTCGGCCTGCGGGAAGGAAACGGTCACTTTGTCCGCATCCAGCTTGTCGATCGTGACGCTGTCGCCGTCCTCAAAATACGGGGTGGAGGCCGTCTTTTTACGCGCAGCGGTATAGGGATAGTTCGCCGTGTCGCCGGCGTCATGCACAAAATAGACAAGTTGCTTGTCCGGGTCGTCCGTGGTGGCGGGCGTTTTCATAAAGTCGTTTGTCAGCAGGTTAAACGGCTGGATCTTGATCCGGTTGTCCTTGTCGACCTCCACAATCAGGTACTGCGCGGCGTTGCGTGCGCCTTCGGGAATCGTGGAATCGCCAATGTCGCGCTCCATCTCAAAATAGAACAGCGTGCCGCAGGCGACAAGTGTATAGCTGTTTTGCCAGATGCCGAACGGATGGTTGACCGGGCTGTGGGAATGGCCGGAGAAGTTGACCACCTGCGGATACTTCGCATAGACAAGATGCAGCGGCAGCGACATCTGCGTATACCAGCTCCGGCTGACATACACGGTGTTCCAGATATGGCCGTGCTGCATGGTAAAGATCGGCTTGTCCGGGTCGGCCTTGGCGGCTTTGCGCAGCTCGTTGTCCATCCAAAACATTTGCCTGGGCGTCTGCCAGGTGTCGCTCGGATCGGGAGAAATGCCGATGAAATGGAAGCCTTTGACCACTTCGTGCTTGTCGAGTTCCTCGCCCATATTGCGCACATAGCCCGCATGGCCGGTGGTGTTGAACTCATGGTTGCCCATGATCGTAATCAGCCTGGTCTCATCCTTGCGGATCCCTTTATTCAGCACGTCGGTCAGAAGGGCATATTCCTCATCGGTACCCTGATCCACATTGTCGCCCGCCAGCAAAAACGCGTCGAGTGTTTTGTAGGTCGGGTGGTTGTCGCTGTAGTTGTAGGCTGTTTCGATCATCTGCCCGAGCCGCTGTGTGTTCAGCGGATCGCCGGCGGAGATATGGACGTCGGAGCCGATCACGAAGCGGAACACCGGCGTAAAGTCGCCCTGTATCTCTTCCTCCAGCGCGGCCTCCAGCTTTTGCTGTTTGGCCTTCGGAATCGGGGAAACCTGCGCGATCAGCATGAAGGCCGCGAGCGGCAGGGAAAGAATGGCGATGATGCGCCTGAAAATGGACATCGTAAAACCTCCTAAACCTTGAAAATGGGGTTGTTTATGCTTTTTGGATCAGCAATACCATATCCGTATCGTCCGGCCGCGTGCCGGCAAACCAGGTGCCGATGGCGGAGGCGCGGAACGTGCCGCTGTCCACCGTGACGCCGTGGATCGGGTCAAACCACTGATAGTTGTATTTGCCGAAAGGTACAAGAGAGCCGACCGTGCCGGTCAGGATGCCGCCGTCCTTTTTGGTGTTGAGGCGTTCGGCGATCGACGGATCAGTGTAGGAATAGAAGTACAAGACCATTTCGGTGTTCTTTTTGTTGCTGGCGCAGTAGGCATAGACGTTGGAACTCGGCACGAAGTAGGCCCAGTTGTTGAAGCGCGGAATCAGGTTATACCATTCCGTTTGCTCCATAAAGGTACGCATATAGCCCATCTGATAGGAGCTCGGATATTCCAGCGCGTCCGGCCAGTCGGGCGCCTGCTTTTCTTCGGGCCGGATCAGATCCACGCCGTCGTCGGACGGGATATCCTTCTGGAATCCGTTGTGATACGCCCAGGTCGGTTGTCCGCCCCAGGAGCAGCCGTAAAGACCGGTGAGATACGACGCCCACGCCTGCGCTCTTGCGCCGTAGTTTTTGGTCCACAGATAGCAGTACAACCCTTCAAAGTTGACCACCGGCTTGCCCTGTCCGTTATACCAATAGTCGCGTGCGGACATATAGTCGTCGCGCTTGGTCAGATGCGGATGCCACTGCGCGGCATACATCGTATGTGCGTCAACATGACGGAATGCGGACGGCTGTGCGCCGGGGTACCAGATCATGTGCACTTCGCCGGTGCCAAGGCCGTTGCCGTAGGCCACGGTGTCGCCGGTGCTCTCCTGATGCGCGGTCACCGGATGGGCATACGGGTCATGCTTGCCGAGGTATTCCGCCAGATATTTATACGGATTGTTGACGGCGTTCCATTCGGAGTTTTCGTCCTGATACGGGTCGTTGTCACATTCCTGACCGAGCGTCCAGATCGTGGGATAGGCGCTGTAGCGCGCCACCCAGTAGCGGGCGAGCAGCTCGAGATAGGCCTTCGCTTCGTCCGACACGTCAGGCATGGTGACCTTCTTGGTGCCGAGCATCCCTTTGATTTTCGGTTCGGTCCAGCCGCCGTGGGCGCGGATGGTCGGCGCCATGCCGCCCAGCGGCCAGAAGTATTCGGTGTTGGCGTGGGTCAGACCGGCGTCGGCAATGATCTCGAAATATTTGTCGAAAATATGGAAGCCTTCCATATCGCTTTCGTCCACACCGTCAATCACGTTATACTTGACGGAGCCGGGCTGGCTTTGCCAGACGGTGAAGCCCTGCGACACACGCTTGTCGCAAATTGTCTTCACCATCTCATACGATTCGTCACCCAGCTGCCAGTGGGTGTCGCCGAGATAACAGAACGGAGTGCCGTCCTCATAGGTCAGGTATTTCTGTCCGTAGCGGGTGGTGACAAAGCCGTGCTTGTATATTTCAAGGTCGCCGCTGTATTCGGAGCATTCCACCAGCGCAGTCCTGTCGTGGAGACCGGCGTTGTCGGCGTCGGAGCAGACAGTCCTGCACTGCCACGTACCGGCCGCCGGGCAGACGAAGCGAGCGCGCCAGGTATCGCCGCCGTCCCAGAAGCACGGGATAGTGTAAAGTCTGCCGTTTCCGAACAGCAGCATGTCGACCGTGACGCCGCCGAACGGATCGTTATAGGTTTTTTCGCTTTCAAAGGCGAGCTCGACCGGCCGCCACGTTTCGGCGGTCAGCGATTGTTCGGCGTCGCCGTCAAACAGCGCTTTGTCCGACGCCGTGCCGGCCCTGTCGCGCGGATCGGCTTTTTGGATCCGGCTCTCGTCGGTCAGCGTGACAAGCTTGAGCAACTGCCCGAGCACATTGGCAACCGCGCCGCCGGCGCGTTCAAAGACGAGCGTGGCGGTGCTCGGCGCGGTCGCTGTGTCCGCGGCAAACGCGCAGGGTGTCAGCACGCCAAACAGCAGAAGTGTGGATAAAACGAGCGCAACGATTCTTTTCATAGATCTCTCCTCCGTCCGGGCGATAGCGCCGAATTTTTCTTTATTGTAGCATCCGCTGTCAAACAAATGTCCAACAAATTTGCCGAAAGCCGAAAAAAATTCAGCAAAAATGCAGCACACGACCAAAGAAAAAACACCGAAGCGTCCGGCTTCGGTGCTGCTCATTTGCTCTTGCAGTACGGATTCGGTTCCGCGGACCGCATTCAGACGTCCGCGCCGTCCGGTTTGCTGTAGCGGCGGATGGCAAGCGTGAAGGGATAAAGCACGTCGAGCTGGTGGAAAAACGAGCCGTCCGCCATCGGGCAGATCGTGATACCCTCCGATTCCACCAGATTTTTGCCGGCGTCGCGCTCCATCACGAGCTTCGTCTCGCCGGTTGCCGGGTCGATGGCATAGATATGCTTTTTCGGCCAGGTGTCGTGGCAGGAGATATAGATCAGACCGCCCCACATTTCACCGCCCTGTGTGTGTTCCACCACGCGGCTGATCGGGATGCTGCGGATGAAATCCAATGTGTCGATATGGAATTCGTTGATATGGTCGCAATGGTTGAAAAAACCGGTATAAAGCAGACGCTTTTCTTTGTCTGCCGCGCACCAGGGCAGATTGCCGTTCGGCTGGATCTCGGGGCCGAGGATCCGGTATTCGCCGGTGAATGCGAGCGTATCCGCGCTGAACACGCCGATACACGGATGCTTGCTGTTCCTGTCTTCAATCGCAACATACAGCTTTCCTTCAAAATACGTGCAGCCGCCGTAATGATGAAAGCCCTTGTCCGCGAGCGCTTTCGGCAAATACTTTTTTCTTTTGAGCAGCACTTCGCCGGTTTGTATGTCGATTTTGGAAAGGCCGTGGAAGCCCAGCGGCAGAACGGTGCCGGTGCAATAGTAGTACCGTCCGTCGTTTGTAATGCCCTGCGCGGACGCGAAAAAGTCGGTGCCGGTATAGTAGCGGCTGCCGACAAGACGGATGCCGTCGGTCAGCGATTTGCCGCTGAAATCCAAATGCTTCAATGATTCCTTCATGGGTTGTTCTCCTTTTTTCGGGGATTTGCGTTGTTTCATCTTATCATGTTCGCGAAATGATTGTCAATGTTTTTTGGCAAAAACCGGTCGCTCCGCCGCAAAAAAACCGGCCGCATCCGGCCGGGCATCAGGCAGCTTCAGTTTTCCGCGGCCGCGCCGATTTGCTTCGGATAGAAGAAAAACGGAACACAGGCGGCAAGCGAGCTCAGTGCAGGAATCAGTGAAATGGACAGAAACACCGTGTCCTTCATGTGCGTTGTGATCGCGACGCCGGATTCATAACCCACCGAAACGATGATCAACGAGAACACACCGGTGGCGACAGCGGTCATGATCTTGCTCGAAAACGTCAGACCGGAGAAGCAAACGCCTTCGCGGTTCCGGCCGGTCCGGTATTTGATCTCGTCCACGGCGTCGGCGATCATCGCGGTTTGCGTGACCATAAACACGCCGCCGAGCAGCCCGTTCAGCAGCACCATGATCATCAGACCGATCAGGCTCTCGTAACCGACAAAATACATGGCGACAAAGACGGCGGCAGACAGCAGATTGGAGCCGATCATCGTCTTTTTGTTGCCGAATTTTTTCGTGAGCAGCGGTGTGAACAGCGACGCCGCCAGCATGCCGATGATGATCATTGCCCCGAGATACATATACAGGTTTTCATCGTTCATCACAATAATGGCAAACACGGAGCCGGCCACCTGGATCATGTTTTTGCCGAAGGCCAGAAAGCTTCCGAGCAAAACGATGAGCAGCGGGCGGCAGGAGACCGTTGTGCGAAAAATGTCGCGCAAGGTCACATTTTCGTCCATGTGATCGTTCTTTTCCTTTGTAAAGAAGAACGCCAGCAAAAACAATCCCATACCGACCACGGAAATGATGAGCGCCGCCAGCGTCCAGCCGCTGCCGGTGGCTTCCGCCGCGCCCTTGCCGCTGCAGAGCTTTGCAAGCTGATAACCGAACAGAGTTACAAGGCCGAGGGTCAGCATCTGCGCCGCGCGGGTCACGCCGATCGCCTTTGTGCGCTCGTTCGGATCATTGGAAAGGCGCGACGCAAGACCCCAGTAGGGTACGTCGCAAAGGGTATAGAAGGTTTCCCAGATCAGATAGACCACAGCAAAATAGACCAGCTTCATCGTCTCGCTGAACGATTGCGGAATCGAAAAGATCAGCGTTGTGAGCACGGCGATGGGCACGGCGGTGATCAGGATATACGGGCGCAGTTTGCCGAACCGGGTGTGGGTCTTGTCCACGACCACGCCCATGATCGGATCGTTGACCGCGTCCCAGATCTTTGACGCCGTCATAAACACACCGAGTGCAGCAACGCCTTTTGCGGTCAGCCCCACGGCCGAGGAATACATATAGGTGAGCAGAAATGTGCCGATGAGCGTATTTACCATGTTTTGTCCGGCGCCGGCAACAGCGAACGCCGCTTTTTCTTTTCTGGTAATATCCATGGTCCTTTCCTCCCCAAAACAGGATAGGTGTGCGCTTTTGAAACCCTGCAGAGCCTGCGGGCGGCCGGAGCAGCGGACAGATCCTACAGACACAGTTTACTAAATGCCGCCGTAAAAAGCAATCCCTTCCGGGCATATTGCGCAGAAAATCATCAATTTTCGGGCTGAAACAGCAGGCCGGCTGGCGCAGCGGAGCCGTTTTTGTGCCGGTCGGGCAACAGGACTTCCATAAAAGAAAAAAGACCGGATCCAAACGGATTACCGGCCTTTTGGCACCCCCTGCGGGAATCGAACCCACAACTAACCCTTAGGAGGGGTTTATTATATCCATTTAACTAAGGAGGCGTGATTTCGGACGCATTTGATTTTATCACCAAATGCGTCCGTTGTCAACTGTTCCGTTTGGTTCTGTTCAATAGGTGAAGGTCCAGTTTTGCGTGCTGAAGCCCTCAAAGCTGGCTGTGCCGGCCAAAAAGCCCATCTTTGCCGCGCCGGAGCCGTCCATCGGCAGATGGATCTGCAGCTGGCGCACGCGGCCGTCGCTGTCCACGGTCACGGTTACGGACGAGCCGGGGTAGTGCATACGGGCGTCGGTGATGGTGGCGCCGGGCATCTGGAGATCCGTCATCTTCAGATAGCCGATCGCCTGCGAATTATAGGTCGGCACCGGCTGCGCAAGGGTGGCGGACTCCTCCTTGAGCTTGATCGTGTAGGTGGTAAAGGCGCCGTTTTGCGCGGCGGACGCGGAGGCCACGCCGGCTTCCGGCAACGTGAAGGCCGCGTCGGTGGGCGGGATCACCTGGTTCGGCGTCACTTCGCCTTCATCCTTGATTTCTTTGCCGCTGTCGTCAACGCCGACCGCTTTGCCGTCCTTGAAAGCGTAGGTCACGATTTTGTCGCCGGCCTTTTTGCTGATAAAGGAATTGATCAGATTGATGGCGGATTTTGCCGAGCAGTCTGTGATCTGGATGGAGATGGTCTCCTGGTTGCGTGCGGTCATGTTTTTGGCTGTTTTCAGCTTGTTGATCGCTTCGGTCGCGCGCTGCAACACCTGCGTTTTGGAAAGTTTGGAAGCGTCAGCGGCGGTGGGCGCGGTCTTTTGGGTTGTTGTTTCTTTTTCGGTCGGTGCCGCTGCAACCTCGTTGTCCGGATAGGTGGTGATCACGTCGATCGCGTTGCCGATCGAGGGAGTCGGCGCGGTGTCGGATGCCGCAGCCGGTGCGGCGGTTGTCGTTGGCGCTGTCGTCGTTGGTGCGGTCGGTTCGGTCTGCGGCTGCACCTGCTGTGTGCCGAGCTCGGCGGAGATCTTTTGCTTTTCCACATAGGAGCCGATCTCGAACCCCATGAAAAACAGCCAGAGCGCGAGAATGGCGGCGATGACGGCCTTGAGTTCTTTTCGCATCTTGGTTTCCTTTCCCGGCTTCGCCGGCAATAGATTCTCAGGTACTTATACCATACTGAAAAACGCCGCAGTTGTCAAGAGAAAGCGTGCAAAAAGAACCATCCTTTTTCTGCCGGATCAGCCCGTTTTTGACAGTTGTTCGTTAAAGATGCGGGCAACCAGCGCGTCCGTTTCCCGCTGCATGCGCGCAAAGTCCATGGCTTCGATATAGATTCGCTCGAGCTTGTCGTGGGTCTCTTTGGCTTTTTGCAGCATCTCGATGCTCTCGTCGACGAGCGCGCGCTGCAGCTTTTGCTGAAACAGCAGCTTTTGTTTGTGACCGCGGACGGCGTCGGAGTGCAAAAACCGCTCCATGTGCAGCGTGCGCGCCGCGGGCAGAGCGGCCGTCTGCGGTGTTTTGCGGAAAAGCGCCACCGCACCCTCCGGCAGCAGCAGCCCCAGCGGATCGCCGTGGGGATCCAGCGGATCGAGTGCGAGCGTCACATCATAGCCGTGCGCGAGTGCGCGGGCGGCGATGCGCTGCAGCAGCATGCCGGCCGCCGGAGAAAACGGATCGTCGAGCAGAAGGATTTCCGTGGCGGCCGCTGCGACCGTGTCGGCAAAAAAGACTTCGCCCTGCGGGGTAACGGCGCTCAGAAAGCGGCGGGTCGTTTTGCCGGGCGCGCATTTTTTATTCGGCAGCATCCGCTTGCAAAAACGCAGGGCATAGCCGTTCAGCTTTTCCTCCAGCACCTGCGGCGCAAGAAACTGCAGCGACGACAGTCGCAGTGCACCGGCGGCAGCAAGAAACCGCACGCTGCGGCGGTGATACAGCGCGCATTCGAGCGTATATTTGCGGATCTCGTCCGCCGTGTCATGCAGCTTCTTTTCGTCCCAGTAGGCGCCGAGGTTGATGATGTTTTCGCATGCGCCGGGGAACCGCGGCTCCACCACATGCGGCGCCGTGCCGTCGCAGACAAAGAGCGACAGCGCCGGCACCGCCACGGCGTCGAGGCTCGACGGGTCGCTGCTGCAATGGACGCGCTCGGTATCAAAGCCGTGCGCTTCCGCCGTGGCGGCGATTTTTTTCATCAGCGTCGATTTGCCGCAGCCCGGGCCGCCCTTGATGATATGCAGATTGTGGTCTTTGTACGGATCATACAGTTCGTCGAACAGCGACACAAACCCGTGCGGGGTGTTGGCGCCGAGAAAACTGTGTGTTTGATATGCCATAAAAAGCCTCCCATGTCGTTTCTTGCTCCATCCTATTCGTTTTGACAACGGTTTGTCACAATTTTTTTACAGAAAATTAGGCGGGCGGGGCTACCATTTCCGGCCGCAGTGTTGTATAATATTTCCAAACTGGAGGAATGTACGATGATTGATATGAACATCCGACAACTCATTGCCTACGCGATCGACCGCGAGCTGATCGACCCGCGCGACAGCCGCTGGGCGGTGAACCGTCTGCTGGAGGTGCTGGGACTGGACGCGATCGAAGACGGCGAAATCCCGACGGAGATCCCGCCGCTCGAAGAGATTCTGGCGCCGATGCTGGACGACGCGGCCGCACGCGGCTTGATTGAAAACAGCACCACGAGCCGCGATCTGTTTGACACCAAACTGATGGGCGCCTTGACGCCGCCGCCGTCTCAGGTGATCGACAAGTTCCAGTCGCTCTATGCCGAATCCCCGGAAAAGGCCACGGATTTCTTCTACCGCTTCAGCCGCGACACGGACTATATCCGCCGTTACCGCGTGAAGAAGGATCTGAAGTGGAAGACCGAAACGCCCTATGGCGAGCTGGACATCACGGTGAATCTTTCCAAACCGGAAAAGAGCCCCGAAGAGATTGCCGCCGCCAAAAAAGCGAAGCAGGGCGGCTACCCGAAATGTCTGCTCTGTCCCGAAAACGAGGGCTACGCCGGCCGGCTGAACCATCCCGCACGGCAAAATCACCGCATTTTGCCGATCACGGTGGACGGCAGCGCGTGGGGCTTTCAGTATTCGCCCTATGTCTATTACAACGAGCACTGCATCGTGTTCAACACGCAGCATATCCCGATGAAGATCGACCGCAGCGCGTTCAACAAGCTGCTCGATTTTATCACACTGTTCCCGCATTACTTCATCGGCTCCAACGCCGATCTGCCGATCGTGGGCGGTTCCATTCTGACGCACGAGCATTTCCAGGGCGGCCGCTATGAATTCGCCATGGCGAAGGCGCCGGTGGAGGAAGCGTTCACCGTTTCCGGTTTTGACGCAGTTGATTGCGGCATCGTGCGCTGGCCGATGTCCGTCATCCGGCTGCAAAGCGCCGACCGCGCGCAGTTGGTCGATCTTGCGGACCGTATCCTCGGCAAATGGCGCGCCTATACGGACGCGGACGCATTCATTTTCAGCGAAACCGACGGCGAACCGCACAACACCATCACGCCGATTGCCCGGATGCGCGACGGCAAATACGAGCTCGACCTTGTGCTGCGCAACAACATCACGACCGACGAGCATCCGCTGGGCGTGTTCCATCCGCACAAGGAGCTGCACCATATCAAAAAAGAGAATATCGGCCTGATCGAAGTCATGGGCCTGGCCGTGCTGCCGGCCCGGCTCAAAAACGAACTGGCGCTGCTGGCCGACGCGCTGCTGTCCGGCGCCGATATTTCGGCGGATGAAACGCTCAAAAAGCACGCCGACTGGGTAAAGAAGCTGCGCGAAAGCTATACGTTTACCCCCGACAATGTCAACGGGATTTTGCAAAAGGAAGTCGGCGTCGTGTTTGCCGAGGTGCTCGAACACGCGGGCGTCTTTAAACGAAACGACAGCGGACGCGCCGCGTTCCGCCGCTTTATCGCATCGATCTGAGAAAGGAGTTTTCCAAATGAAAAAGCAATCCATGTTTTCCCGGCTGTTTGCCGTGCTGATGGCGATCCTGATGGTCTGCACCGTGGTGCCGGCCGCGTCGTTCAGCTATGCTGCCGCCGCCAAAACAAGCACATCCGCAACCGCCGCCAAAAACATGTCCAAGGTCAAGGTGAGCTACACCAAAGAGCTTTCCTATACCGGCAAGGCCAGAAAGCCGAAAATCACGGTGACCTACGGCAAGACCACACTCAAAAAGGGCACGGACTACACCGTGAAATACAAAAACAACACCGAGATCGGTGTTGCGCAAATCATCATCAAGGCCAAAGCGGGCTCCGGCTATACCGGCTCCAAGACCGTGAAATTCAAGATCATTCCCGCAAAAGCCAAGAACCTGACTGCCAAAAAGGCCACGACCTCTGCCGTGAAGCTGACCTGGTCCGCCGTCAAAGGCGCCAAGGGCTATATCGTTTACCGCTATGACGCCAAGACCAAGACCTATACCAAGATCAAAGCGACCAAAAAGCTCGCACTGGCCGTGCGCAGTCTCGACGCTGCAACCCTGTATCGCTTTGCGGTACGCGCGTATGCGGTGGCCGGCAAAAAGTATTATGGCTTTTATTCCAAAGCCATCAAGGTGAAGACGGCAGCGCAGACAACGCCGGTGGATCCGACGAACCCCGTCGAACCGACGAATCCGACAACGCCGACCGATCCGACAACCCCGACGAATCCGACCGATCCCACAACCCCGACGAATCCGACCAACCCGACCGATCCCACAACGCCGACCAATCCGACAACGCCAACCGATCCGACAACCCCGACCAACCCGACGACCCCGACCGTTGAAAAGCCGGCAGCCGTCACCGGTTTGCGGGCAACGATCAACGGCAGCGACGTCACGATCACATGGACGGCCGTTGCCGGCGCCGCGGGCTATGAAGTGGCGCAGTATCTGGGCGGCACAAGCTATCGGATGATGGCCGGCGTGGTCGGCACCTCTGCGACGATCAGGGATCTGGATAAAGATACCCTCTATCAGTACGCGATTCGCGCCTATGTGAAAAACGGCGACGAAAAGGTTTACAGCGATTATTCCGAGCTGGTTTCCGTCACGATCGTATCCGTCAAGCCCGTGGAGCCGACGGACATTGCCAAGGTCATCAATGTGAAGGCTGAAAAGAAAGACGCCGTTGTCACCCTGACCTGGTCCGCGGTCAACGCCGTCACAGGCTATGAGGTCGCAACGGTCGACGGCACGAAATATACGCCGGTTGCAACCGTGACCGCCGCTTCCGCAAGGCTCGACAAGCTGGAGCGCCACAAGCAGCTGCAGCTTGTGGTCCGCGCCTATGTGACGCAGGACGGCAAGAACGTCTACGGGCCGTATTCCGATCCCGTGTCTGCGATTGTCTATAACGCCGACTATTACGGCGCAGCGTTCCGCTCGGGCACCTTCCGTATGTCCATGATGATGGATATGGGCGACGGCAGCGGCGAACAGCTTGTCAGCATGGCATTCAAAAACGGCAATATGAACTTCTCGGCGACGATGCCGTTTGATACGATGAAAGTGCCGATCGAAATGCGTATGCTGAACAACGGCAAAAACGTCTATATGAAGCTCGGCAGCGGCGCGCTTGCCCAGTGGTTCGACGCCTCCGAACTGATGGAGGAGGGCGGCGAATTCGGCGACATGAGCAGTATGCTGGATATGGGCACCATGTTCTCCGGTATCTCGTTTGACACCACCGGAACGGTTGTCATGTCGACCGAAACCAGAGACGGCAAGACCTATGAAGTGGAAACGATCAAAAATGACGGCCAGGAAGTCAGAATTTACACCCAGAACAACGAGCTGAAGATTCTGTATATTCAGGACGCCTACGGTGTGACCGAAACGAAGATCAGCAGCTTTTCCACCACTGTGAGCGACGAACTGTTCCAGGCGCCGAGCAATCCGCAAAACCTGAAGGAACTGATGGACTTTATGCAGATGCTCGCCGGGTAAACAAACAAAGCAACAGCAACCGAAAAGCCCCGAACCAAACGGTTCGGGGCTCGCCTTTTTATGGGTTCATTTTCTGTCAAACGCGCTGGTGGCAGTCACTGCGCCGGCAAAATCCGCTTTGGCGCCCAGCAGCTCCACGGTTTTTTCTTCACCCGCAAACAGCGAAAACCCGTTTTCGGAAAACCGGTAGCCGCCGCAAGAGAGCGTCACGTTTTCGGCATAGCACGCGGCGCGGACCGAAACGAACACCCGTCCGGCACGCAAAAAGACCGCTGTGTCCAGCTTCGGGTCACACAGCTTGGGCTGCCGCAGACCCTTGCCCTGCGCAGTCGTCCGCTGCAAACAGACGCCGCCTTCGTCAAACAGCTCGATGCAAAGCCGCTCCTTGCGTTCGTGCAGCTCGCGCCGGTCAAAAAAGATCAGCCGGACGGTGGTGCTTGCGGGCACTTTCACTTCGTCGCGCAAATTGCCGCGCGTGCGGCCGTCGGCGCGTTCGATCCGGTAGCGGACAAAGCCCTGAAACGGCTGCGCGGTGCGGTTGGTGAAAAAGACGTTGATCTGTTTCTTTTCGATCGTGGTGTGCAAAAACACGGGCATTTTTGCCGTGTCAGCGGGTTGCGTCATAGGGGCCTCCGGGAAATGCGTTTTGGATCATCAGCAGCGTAAAGCAGGCGGACCAGTTGAAATCGGTGATGGCGTGCATGCGGATGCGGTAGTCGGGCACCGGCGGCTGCGGCCCTTTGCGGTTGAGGTGCCACGGCGCGGTTTTGTCTTCCGCATCATAAAACTCGAACACGTTGCCGGTCTCACGGAACCAGCGATCCACGCTTTGCAGCGTGCGGCTTTGCAGCGCTGCGGCTTCGTCGGCAAAACCGTACTGCCGCAGGCCGAGAACCGTGAAATAGTTGAAGTTGAGCCACACACAGCCGCGCCACATGTCCGCGCCGTAGTCGGGATGGTTGCGGGAGATGGACGCCACCGGCAGCGGCGTTGCAAACGTGGCGTCGTTGTGGAGATGTGCAACGAGCTTTTCTGCGCGTTCCGGGGTGCAGACGCCGGCAAACAGCGGCAAAAACGAACAGACGGAGAGCACATGGGTCAGCTCGCCTGCCAGCGTGCGGTCGCAATAGGCGCCGATCGTGTCGTCCCATAGCAGATCGTTGATCTTTTGCGTCATGTTGTCCGCGATTGTTTGAAAGCGCGTCGCCTCCGGTTCGTTGCCGAGGATGCGGTAAACCTCACTGAGACACCGGCAGTCGTGCACCATAAAGCACGAGGCGTCGATCGCGTCGAGCGTTTCGGTGGTGTCAAACCGCGGCGAATTGTCCATCCCGCTTTCGTCGCAGCGGCAGCGCACGTTGCTGTAATCGGTTTTCCATTCGAGCAGGCCGTTGCCGTTCAGGTCGCGGTTTTCGAGAAACCACCGCTCAAACGCAGCGATTTTGTTGGCGCAGAAGGCGAGGAATGCGTTGTCTTTTGTCGCCTGATAGACCGCCAGCACCGCCCAGGCGACGACCTGCGGCTGGGTGATGGCGGATGTGACCGTCGGGCTTTTCATCATATGGGGCAAAAAGCCGTCTTCCTTTTGGGCTTGCAAAACAGCGAGGATCGATTCCTTCGCCATCTGCGGATCATATTGCGCAAAGGTGATGGCGTGAAACATAGAATCCCACAGCCACATGTGTTTGTGCGGCAGCCGGTCGGGCGTGGTGTAGCGGCAAAGAAAGCCGTTTTGCGGGCTGTAGACATTCACGCGGTTGACCGACAGGCACTTATAATAGAGCTTTTCATACCGCGCGTCGCGGCAGCGCGGCTTTTCGTTGTAATAATCGAGAATCTGATCGCGTAGGGCATACGGGTCGCGCTGCAACGACGCCTGTGCTTTTTCCGTGGCGTCCGCCGCCGTTTTCGCGCGGCAAAGGGCAAATCGTCCGTTGCACCACAGCAGCGCATAGCAAAATCCGTTGGCGCAAAGCAGTTGCAGATCTTTGGCCGTTTCGGTTGTGGCCGTCTGCGCAAAGAGCTGCGGCCGGTTGGCGCTGCGGCCGATGACGGTTTCCTTGTCGGCAAACACGACCAGCGCCTGCCGGCATTGCAAAACGTCGGACAAAACGAAGTCCATCTGTGTGTTGTCCACAGGCAGATGCAGCGTGACCGGGTCGGCGGCGTCAAACCGCAGAGAAATCGGCTGCGGCATCGTTATGGCGGCGAAGTCCGCGTCGCCGTAGTCGTTGTCTCCGGCAAGTCCGCTATAGGCGAACAGGGTGCCGTAGTTGTAAGTATCGGGGAGTCTCATGCCAACACACCTTCCAGTTCAGATTCTTCTGCGGCGATTCTCTGCTGCCGCATGGCGTCGAGTTCCTGCAAAATCTCATCTCTGCGTCTGCCGGTAAAGCGGTCGAGTGCATACATGACCGCCGGCAAAAAGTTGCCGATGGCGCCGCACAGCGCCACCACAAAGTAGATCCCCTTCAGTGTGGATTCCGACTGCACCACCTTGATCGTGTTGCCGGCGGCGTCTTTTTTGCCGCTCTGGTAGCCGATGGCCATCAGCGACAGATTCTTGACGTTGACGCGGATCAGCTTGTTCAGCTGGCCGACAATGCTTTGCGCCGCAACCAGCAGGCCGTCGGAGCGGATCGCTTCGCCGAGATGCTTTTCGCTGTACCACTCCATATAGTCCGTCGAATCGGCAACGATGATCTTGCGCGCCGCGTCCATCCCGGAATTCGGCATACCCGACAGACCGATCAGCACACCGACGAGGTATCGCCATTTGCGCACACGGGTCAGATCAAATTTTGCGCCGAACAGCGCAATCGCAGTATAAAACGCGGTGGAATACAGATGGCCGCCGACGAGCATCGACCGGCCGGAAACGTAGTTGCCGATGATCGGCACGAGAAACAGACCGACATACGACAGCGAGCCGCTGATCATGTCGATGAACGCCTTCATGCCGTAGTTGTCGAACGTTTCGCGGTACAAATCTGGCAGCAGGTCGTAGGTGACCTTGCGGATCGTTTCAAACACCGACGCGAGCATCGCGATCATAAACGGCTTGTTGTGCAAGATCGCGGAGATCTTCTTGCGGTTCCATGTGACCTTTTCCTCGCCTTCTTTGGGCGTCACGTTCACCTTTTCGTTCAGCGTAAAATACGGCGCGTGCATGACCGACACGCCGAGGATGCAGAAGAACAGCGCAACGAAGAAGTGCGCCCATTTCTGCCCGTTGATATCGGAAAACCGTTCCACAACGATCGGCAGCAGCCAGCCGGGCAGCATGGAGCCCAGCGACCCCGCGAGGGAGGCGATGGTATAGAAGTTTTTGCGGTCCTTTGCGTTCGTTGTCATCCGCAGCGAGATGGTCGTCATCGCCATGTCGAAAAA
Organism: Oscillospiraceae bacterium; assembly: GCA_902786285.1. GTDB lineage: Bacteria > Bacillota > Clostridia > Oscillospirales > Acutalibacteraceae > UBA6857. The sequence goes on from CADABX010000006.1 coordinate 21,860, forward strand.
GGCGTCGACCGTTTCAAACAAAATGGTGAAGATGAACGCCCAGATCAGATTTATCAGCGGACTGCCCGACGGCACGACAAACAGCAGCAGACTCGTCAGCGCAAACGGGATCGGCGTATAGCGCAAAATCGTTTTGGCCGTGCTGCGCTTGCCCGGCAGCGTCGGCCGGTCAAGGATCGGACCGGCGATGGGCGGGATGAGGAAGGAGAAGACAGCCGACACGGTTTCCAGCAGCGTCAGCTTGCCCGCGTCGATCATCTGAAAGTCGCGGTTGAATTTGCTGGAGTAGGTGTAGACGCAGTCCTGTCCCATCGTGTTGCCGAAGATACCGCCGGAATAGCCGAGCTGTTCCTTCACGGTGAAGGACGGATTGTTTTTGATCGCCATGAGTTTTTCTTTCAGGGATGCCATGAAACCGCCTCCTTTTGCCGGGCGCGTTTGCCGCGCCTCTTTCTTTCATTATATAGCGAATCGGAAGAATGTCAATCAAAAGACAAAAAGAGGATTGCTTTTTTTGTGAAGATTGGTATAATGAAGACAGCAAAAGATCAAAACAGCAACCCAAAGGAGGAGGAAGACATGAAAAAGAAAACCAAGATTCTGCTTTGCGTTTTGTGTGCGGCGGTTGTTTTGCTGGCTGTTGCCGGCGTCATCGTCTGCAGCAAGCTGCCGCGCGCACTGAACTATCCTATCAAAGAAATTAAACCGATTGAACACGGAACGGTGTCGATTGTGGCGGAAGGCGACGACATGGTCACACTGCAAAAGGGCGACGCAGGCGCGTTCAAGGTTTTGATGTTTACCGATCAGCATCTGGACGGCAACAACAAAACGAGCTACAAAACCGTGGAACGCATGGTCGACGCGATCCAAAACGAGCAGCCAGATCTGGTGCTTGTCGGCGGCGACAATGTGACGAGCGGCCTCAACAAAAAGCGCGCCAACCAGTACGCGCAGATCTTCGAGCAGCTCGGCGTCTATTGGGGCGGTGTGCTCGGCAACCATGAGGGCGACAATCCCTACTCCGTTTCGCGCAGCGAGATGGTGGACATTTTTGCGTCCTATGATCACTGCGTGATGCGCAAAGGCGTTGCCGGCATCGATGGCGACTGCAACTATGTGATCCGCCTGCTCGGCCACGACGGCAAACAGATGCAGACCATTTTCTGCCTTGATACATTCGACGAGATCGGCGACGAGATTTTAAACAGCAAAACCATTTTTTCCAATAAGTCGCCCTATGACGGCGCGCATGAAAACCAGATTGAATGGTACCGTCAGACGGCTGCGGAGCTGAAAGAACTTGACGGCGACTACCGGTCGATTCTGCTACAGCATATTCCGCTGCCCGCGTTTGACAAGGCGATCGAAACCAAACTGTTCCTTTACGGCGACAAGCGCGAAAACATCTGCTCCACCTGCTATGAAAACGGACTGTTCGACGCGATCAAAGAAACCGGCGTCACGCAGGCGGTCTTTTGCGGCCACGACCATCTGAACAATTTCGGTGTGGAATACGAGGGCATCCTGCTCAGCTATATCGAGCCGTCGGGCTACGGCGCCTACGGGATGGGTAAACGCGGCGCACCCGAAAGCGAGTGGCTGCAGGGCTATACCGTGCTGGATCTTCTGCCGGACGGCACGTTCAGCCAGCGGCAGGAACGCTACGCACAGATCTACAACGACTGAGGCTTTTTCGGCCGCTTGTTCAACCGTTTGCAGTTTTTTCGATGGAGGTATCAGTATGAAATTCGGAGTATGTTTCGGTGTTGATCAGCCGCAGCAGGTCAGACTGGCAAAGGACGCCGGGTTTGACTATGTGGAGTGCGGCTTTCAGTCGATTGTTTTGGACAGCGAAGCACAGCGCGCGGCGTTCGTCAAGGCGCTGCACGACAACGATATCCGCTGCGAAGCGGCCAACTGCTTTTTGCCGGGCGCGATGAAGATCATCGGCACGGATTACAAACGGCAGGAGATGCGCGATTTTATCGAGACCGGTTTTCGCCGCGGCAAGGAATGGGGCCTCAGGGTGGTGTCGTTCGGCTCCAGCGGCGCCCGGCGTCTGCCGGACGACGTAACTTATGGCGACGGTGTGCGCCAGCTCGGGCTGTTTTTGCGCGACGTGGTGGCGCCGCTTGCCGAAAAATATGACATCACGGTTGCCGTGGAGCCGCTCAATGTGCAGGAAACCAATATCATCCACACGCTCAACGAGGGCGTGATGCTCGCCTCGTTTGCAGGCAGCAAGCACATCTCGTGCCTTGCGGACGTGTATCACATGCAGTTTGTGAACGATACCAACGACGATATCCGTCGCCTCAAAGGCTGCATCGCCCACGGCCACATCTCCAACCCGAAGCCGGCCGTGCCCGAACACAAGCGCACGTTCCCGAAAGACAAAAACGAGTTCGACTATGCCGGATTCGTTGCCGCGCTGGAAGACGCGGGCTGCGCGCGCTGCTCGATCGAAGCGCGGTGCCTGGATTTCCCGACGGAGGTCAAAGCGTCCGGCGCCCTGCTGCAAAGCCTGTAATAAGAAACACAACAGGAGGGGAATTACATGAAATACACCGTACTTGTTTTTTTTCGCAAGGTGATCGCTGCGCTGACCGCATTTCTGGCGGCGCTGTGTGCGGGCAAAACCGCGCCTGTACAGCCGGTGCGTCCGGCAGAAAACACCGTCGGCGTCTACAACGAAGCGGACGCGGACTATGCGTTGTCGATCGGGGCGGATGCGGAGCTCGACGAGATTTCGGAGCTGCTGTTCGGCATCTTCTTTGAGGACATCAACTTCGCGGCGGACGGCGGGCTCTATGCCGAAATGGCGGTCAACCGGTCGTTTGAATTCAACCAATTTGCCGCGGGCGATCAGCTTTACGGCTGGTCGGCGGTCGGCGATGCGGCGCTGCAGGTTGTGACAGATCAGCCGCAGAACGCGCTCAACGAGAACAACCCGAATTTTGTTACGGTCAAAAACGATGCCGACGCGCCGGCCGGACTTGCCAACCGCGGCTTCCTCGACGGTATGGCGATCGAACAGGGGAAAAAGTACAAGCTGTCGTTCTATGCGAAGAGCGAAACCTATGCCGGCGATGTGACCGCGCGGCTGTGCGTGGGCGATGACGTTGCCGCCGAGACGGTTGTACGTGTCGACGGCGACAGCTGGACAAAATACACCGCCGTTCTGACGGCCGACCGCACCGCACACGAAAATGTGACGCTGCAGCTTTTGACCGGCAAAGGCGAACTTTGTTTCGACATGATCTCGCTGTTCCCGGAGGACACCTATAAGGGCCGCGACAACGGGCTGCGCAAGGATCTCGGACAGATGCTTGAGGAGATGCACCCCCGGTTTTTGCGGTTCCCGGGCGGCTGTGTGATCGAAGGCTATGACAAAGAAACCGCTTACAACTGGAAAGATTCCATCGGCGTCGGCCGCGACGGACTGCCGCTGCAGTTCGGCGGCACCTACGGCGATGTGGCGGCCCGCAAGCAGGGGATCAACATCTGGACCGACGTTGCCGCAACAGAAGATCCGTGGCCGAGCTTTATGAGCTACGGGCTGGGTTTTTATGAATTTTTCCTGCTCGCCGAAGACCTCGGCGCCGCGCCGGTGCCGGTGCTCAACTGCGGCCTGTTTTGCCAGATGCGCGGCCGCGGCCCGGTGGCGATGGATGATCCGCTGTTTGGGCAGTATGTCCGGGATATGCTCGACCTTGTGGAGTTTTGCCGCGGCGGTGCGGATACCACCTGGGGCAAGGTGCGCGTGGCGCTCGGACATGAAGCGCCGTTCGACCTGCCGTTTATCGCGATCGGCAACGAGAACGAGGGCAGCGACTACTATGAACGCTTTGCTGCGTTCCGCAAGGCATTTGACGACGCCAAAGCCGAAGATCCCGCCCTGTTCGGCGACACGGAGCTGATCTATTCCGCCGGCGCGTCCGACGCGACCCACGGCGCGAATTACATCAAATCCTACGAATACGCCGAACAGTGGCTCAAAGATCACCCGGGCAAAACGGCGCTCGATTTTGCCGGCGCGACCGATCAGCACTACTACAACGACCCGCAGTGGTTTTTACAGAACACCGATTACTATGACCGCGGCGTCTACGGCCGCACGGATGACGAGATCACCGCCACGCGCTACGGCGGCGCGATTCCGGTCTTTTTGGGCGAATATGCGGCGCGTTCCAACCAGCTGCGCGCGGCGATCGCCGAAGCCGCGTATATGACCGGCCTCGAGCGCAACGGCGACATCGTGCGCATGGCGGCCTATGCGCCGCTCTTCGGCAACCTGACCGCGCGGCACTGGGCGCCGGACCTCATCTGGTACAACAACCATCAGGTCACGGGCTCCATCAACTACTATGTCCAAAAGCTGTTTATGCTCCATCAGGGCAAAACGCTGCTGCAGTCTGAGCTGACCGGCGCGGCCGTGCCGCAAAAGGATATCAGCGGTAAAGTCGGTGTCGGGACCTGGAACACGGCGGCCGCGTTCGACAATGTGAAGGTGACCGACAACAAGACGGGCAAGGTGCTCGCACAGGACAAGTTCAGCCTGCCGGGGTATTTCTTCAACTGGACAACCCCCACCGACGGCAAATGGCGCACCCGCTGCGGCCGGCTGATGCAGTTGAATACCGATATGGATTATTCCGAAACCGGCTCCGTCGCCTATTTCGGCGACCCGGCCTGGACGGACTATACCTATGAAGTGGACGCCGAAAAGCTGGACGGCAAGGAGGGCTTCATGCTCTCGTTCGGCATTCAGGACGTCAAAAACAACATCATCTGGAACATCGGCGGCTGGGAGAACACGGTGTCGTGTCTGCAGATCCTCGAAAACGGCGCCAAGACCGGACAGGTGCCGGGCACGGTGAAGCCGTTTGCGGCCGAAACGGGCAAAACCTACCATCTCAAGATGGTTGTCAGCGGCCGGCACATCGAGTGCTATATTGACGGCGAACAATATGTGGACTTCACCGTCGGCTCCGACAGCGAGGCCGAGGCGTATCAGGTCGTTTCCACCGATGACACCGGCGATCTGATCGTCAAGCTCGTCAACGTCACCGATACCGCGCGCACTTTCGCGGTGCAGATCGACAGCAAAGCGGCGATCGCCGACACGGCGGACGTCCACCAGATCAAAGGCACCAGCCTTGACAACGACAACATTCTCGGCGCGCCGGAGGACTGCAAGATCGAAGACTTCACGCTGTCCGGCGTCGGCAGCAGCTTCAACTACACCGCGCCGCAGTATTCCGTCACGGTTTTGCGCCTGCATCGATAAGGGCAAAAAGCCAAGGACGCGGGCAGCGTGATGCGTAAAGCCGCAGCAGGTGCCGCGCCGAAAAGAAAAGAGAGCAGCAGCCTTTTTCGGCTGCTGCTGTTTTTTGCTGTTTATGGCGCCGTCGGTAGCTTTATTCCTCAGCGGACGCTTCCTGCTCTGCTTTGACAGCGGAGTTTTCGCTGCCGCGGAACACGACGAATTTCTGGAACAGGAATTCCGTGATCATGTTGATGACCATGGTGATGCCCAAAACGATGTATTCGATGGCGGGGAAGGAAGCGAATTTTGCGGTAAAGTAGTTGCCGAGGATTGTCGAGATCGGGGTGAAGACCAGATAGTAGCCGAACACCTTGAGCATGGCAACGGGGATATTGTTGGCGGATTTGAACGTAAACTTGCGGTTAAAGGTGAAGTTCCAGATCACGGAAAGGATCAGCGCGATCAGATAGCACGGGCCGTATTCGTTCTGCATGATCCGGGCGAAGGTCTCGCTGTTGGCCATCGCGTTTTGCAGCAGGTCGGTTTTGAGCACGACCTCATTGAGCAGGGTGAACGAGCCGATCTGGATGAGGCCGGCGGAGGCGGAAAAAAGCGCAAACTTGATAAACTGAAAAATGTTCTTTTTCTTGCTTTGTTGTTCTTCCATTTTTGCAGCTCCTTTGCTGTGTGTTATCTGTATTGTAGCACAGAACCCGGCAGAGTGCAAGGGTGCAGACCAAAAACAGAAGGGGAAGATAACATGATTTTTTTGCGCGCGGGGAAAGTTTTTTCAAAAAAGAACTTGACAACCGCCCTCGTTTGTGATAGTATACTTTGGCACAAACAAATGCGCTGCTAGCTCAGCTGGATAGAGTGTTTGGCTACGAACCAAAAGGTCAGGGGTTCGAGTCCCTTGCAGCGCGCCATGTGCAACGAGTCGTTCAACAGAGCGGCTCGTTTCTTTTTGTGTAAAAATAAAAAAAGAGGAACGCTGCAGGGACTCGAACCCGGAGCGGGTGAGGCGCGTGAAGAAAACAGTCCGGGGGACTGTTTTTAGCGCCGAAGTCCGAGCGCACCCCTGCGCGAGGACGGCAGACGCAAGGCGCAGCCGCGGCGGCTGCGTCCCTTGCAGCACGCCAGAGCCCGAGCCGTTCGAAAGAGCGGCTCGTTTCTTTTTGTGCAACCGCAGAAAACCGGTTGACCACGCAGGGTCAGCCTGCGCGGGCAACTGCTGCATCGTTGTGCGCAACCGGCGGTTGCGGAAAGAAAAACGCGGTGTGTCAGCTTCGCTTGCTTGTTGTTTTCGTTCGGATGTGCTATAATGACGCCAGAACCCGGAAAAGGAGAGATCGCCATGACCATAGGGGTGCGGATCGCCGCATTGAGAAAAGAACACGGTCTGTCGCAGGAGTCGTTTGCCGAACAGGTGGGCGTGTCGCGGCAGGCAGTTTCCAAATGGGAATCGGACGCAAGCGTGCCGGAGGTTGACAAGCTTGCACAAATCAGCACACTGTTTGGCGTTTCCATTGATTATCTGATCAAGGGCGCGCCCGACGAACCGGCGCCGCCGGCTGAACCGGAAACGCCGCCGGTCACACCGCCGGTGAACGCAGACACTTTTCATATCGACGTGGCTTCGGAAGTTCTGCCGCCCTTGCCGCATACGCCGGAAGCGACACCTGCTGCCGCTGCGCCTGCCGTTGTCGAAAAGCCTGCGAAACACGGAAAAAAGAAAGCAAAAAAATGGATCGCACTGCTGCTTGTCGTGTGTCTGCTGGCTGCCGGCACGGTGCTGCAGATTCGGTATGATTTCATCCGCGAAGCGTGGTGGGCGCTGAACGGCGGCAAGGTGCAGTACCCTTATGTGCTGGTACACGGCCTCGGCGGCTGGGGCAGCGGCGACGGAATCAACCGGACGGCGCAGTATTGGGGCGCAGACACCGGCGACCTGGTGGAATATCTCACCGATGAAGGCTACACAGTTGTTGCGCCGAGCGTCGGTCCGGTGTCGAGCGCGTGGGATCGCGCGTGCGAGCTGTATGCCCAACTGACAGGCACCACTGTGGATTACGGCGCTGCCCACGCGGCACAGCACAACCATGCGCGGTTCGGTCGCAGCTACGCACAGCCGCTGGTTGAAAACTGGGGCGGCCGGGTACGCGGCTTTCAGCGGGTGAAGATCAATCTGGTCGGCCATTCCTTCGGCGGCGCCACGGTGCGGCTGCTGACCAGTCTGCTCGCGTTTGGCAGCGAAGCGGAGCAGGCAGCCACCGGCAAAGAGACGTCGGGACTGTTTACCGGCGGCAAGGGCAGTTGGGTCAACAGCGTCACAACGCTGTGCGCGCCGCACAACGGCTCGTCGCTGACCTGCGTTTTGGGAACGCTCGGCAGCATCGTCGGCATCAGCGACCCAACGCAGCTTTTGGCCAATTTGTGCTTTGCGCTGGCCGGCGCGGCAACACCGCTTGCCGGAACCTATGATTTTATGCTCGATCAGTTCGGTATCTCGCAGACGGCCGGCACAGCCGACAGCCTGCGGCAGGCGGTCTCCATGCTGACCGCGCAGGGCAACGACCATGCAGGCTATGACCTTTCGCCGGACGGCGCAAAAGCGTTGAACGATACGATCCGTACAGTGAAGGGTGTCTATTATTTTTCCTATTCCTACTGTACCACGCAGCAGGGCAAGCTGCTTGGCGGTCAGGTGCCGGTGTCCGGAACGCTGCCGGTGCTGCTGCCCTTTGCAACGGCGATGGGGATGTATCGCGGCACAACGCCCGGCGGGATTGAAATCACGGCGGACTGGCAGCCGAACGACGGTCTTGTCAGCGTTGTTTCCGCGCAGTATCCAACCGGCGCGCCGCACAGCGCCGTTCCGGAGCAGGCAGACGACGCGCGCGCTTATCACAAAGGCGTGTGGTATGTGGAGGAAACGCTGCCGGGCGACCACGGCACGGTGATCGGGTTGAACGCCGACACCGAAGCGACCCACGCGTTCTGGAATGCGCACCTGTCGCTGGTCGACGATCTTCGAAGATAACAACAAAAGAGCAGCCGCCCCGAGGGGTGGCTGCTTTGCTGACTGCTGACAGCTTATTTCCCAAACATCGCTTTGACATTCGCGCCTTTGCAAACGATCACTTCGCGGCAAAGGATCATGCAAACGAAAGCGCAGGTGCCGCCGACGAGCACGTCGCTGAAGAAGTGGGCGCCGACGATGATGCGGCTGACTGCGGTCAGACCCGTGATGATCACCGGGATGATCCACATGAGCGCGCGCACGCCCTTGTTTTTGATCTTGAGCGCGTCGTTGAGCATCGGCATCAGATAGGAGGCGCCGGCGGCGTTGGTGTGGCCGCTGGGGAAGGATTTGAGCGCGTCGGTGGTGCCGAAGAGCGCCACCATGTCCTCCTTGGTGATCCACTGTCCGTTGTGTTCATACCAGCGGGCGAATTTTGCAAAGCCGTAGTCGGGCGAATCGGGATTCATGTTCATCGCGCGGTAGCGGATCCGGCCGACGGGACCCTTGATCAGATGCAGCACCACGGTGGACAGAATCAGGAACGCCAGCGTGGCGATCGCCACTTTGAACAGCGCTTCGATCTGTGCGTCGGTGAAGTTGCGCACAGCCAAGAGGCCCAGCGCCCAGAACGCACACGCCACGATCACATTGATCAGCAGCATCCAGCCCGGCGTGGTCAGGTTGGAGTGTTCAATCATCATCACATGCTCCTGCACATAGTCCATCGTGTCGGTGACCATGACATAGTTTGCAATGTAGGCGCAGACCGCCATGATGACGGCGAAGATCACGCGCGGCGCCGCGGAGAGCGACTTTTTGCGGTAGCAGTACCAGAACAGAATCGAGAACGCGAACGCGAAGCCGATATAGACCGGGTCACTGCCGAGCGCTTCAAACGCCACGCCGAAGGTGTCGCTGGTGAGGTAGGTGTGGGCGGAGAGCGCTTTGGCTGTCAGAAACGAGCTGACCTGAAAATCGGTGAATGTCGCCGTGCAAAGCAGACCGCCGAAGATCACTACAAACAGCGCGAAGCTCAGCCAGTTGCGGGTTTTGGTTTTCATTTCTTACTTCCTCCAATCGGTTGGTTTGTCTTATTGTAGCACGCACGGGCCGTTTTTGCAAGAAAAATTATCCCCCCAACCCCGGCAAGTGGCGCCGGATATGAAAAAAGCACCCCGCGGGTGCTTTTTCGTTCGGTTAAAATGTAACGTAGATCGTCAAGCCGTCGATCACATAGGTGATGTCGCCGGTGCCCTCCGCGTCGATGGCGGCGGCAAATGCGTGCAGCATCTCTTCGTCCGGCATTTCCATCTCGAACTTCATGGTCAGATCCTTCGGCTGATAGATGTTCTTGGTGATTTTGAATCCGTTTGCCCACCAGTGGCGCATCGGACCGATGGAAAAGATCTGGTCGTCCTTGTGATACAGCTGCAGCGTGATGTTCATCATTTCGTCGTCGCTTGCGCATTCGTAATAGGTGCCCTTGGAGCCCGGCGCACGGTTATAGATGCCGACCTCCGCGCCGTTGGTGATCAGCGCGTAGTTGCCTTTCCAGATCTGGATCATCCATTCCTTGTTGTTGTAGTTGAACTTTAGACGGCGGGTCTGATAGTTGAACAGCGGCGTGGAGTTCGCAAGGATATCATACAGCAGCATAAAGCCGAGGTGGCGCTGCCACGCGCCGATGGTCGCATAGACGACCAGCTCCGGAATCTGGCAGTTGAAGCCGAGCCCGATCATACCGCCCTCGCCGTCGCCGGTTGCTTCGCCGGTTTCGGTGTTGATATACAGGCCGGGATACATCACATGGCGGTAGCCGTCATAGTAGGTGACCGTGACCTGCACCATCACTTCGTGCTCCGGGTCGCGCTTGGACGGCACGGCGTTGATTTCGACCTTTTCGATCACGCTCAGATAGGCGCCGATCAAAAACAGCAGGTTTTCCTTGAACCAGTCGCCTTCGCGGGCCGCTTCGTCGCGCAGCGCATAGATCCGGCCGCGCAGCTCGGTGGTGTTCACGCCCAAAACTTCGGCGCCGAACTCAGCGGGGCCGTTGAGATTCGGCACATGGGTCAGCAGCCGCTCCAGATCGAAGCCGGTGTTTTCGGCAACATAGGTGCAGAACTCGGAAAGCGTTTCGTCAAGCTTGACGTCCAGATACGCCTCTTCTTCCCGGTCGAGAACCTGGCCGTGCAAAATTTTGCGGACGATATCGGCCGGCGCGAGGCGGCGCAAAAAGGTGTCGGTGTCAAACGACGGTGCACCGCGCTCCTGCACATAGTTGATATAGTCGCTGAGCGAATGCAGATTTTTCAGATCGCTCCATTGGAAGACCTTGTCGTTGCGCGCGCCGAACGCCGCCGGCATCAGCGTATACATAAACAGGATCGGAATCATCAAAATGGAAACAAGCTTTTGGAACATGGGGAGCCTCCTTTGGGGAATCACGATTTTTCAGTATTTTTTATTATATATTTTTTGTGAATAAAAAGCAATATGTTTCTGATTAATTTTTATTTGTTTGACAACCTCCGCCCGGATATGGTATAACTAAACCCGAAGGGAGGCATCGTCATGCAGAACGTGAAACGTATTTTCGTCAAGGTCGTTGTGTTCCTGCTCGGCCTTTCCACCGCTGTGAGCGCGTGGGCCGGCGGACTTGGGAAAAACGCGGCAGATATCACGCTTGCGCTTGCGCCGTCGGTCTGTCAGCAGGAGATCACAGGCTTCGGCACCTCGGCGTGCTGGTGGAGCCACCGGGTCACAGACGACAGTATGCGCGAGGATCTGATGAAACAGCTCTATTCGGAAGACGGGCTTGCGCTGAATATCTATCGTTACAACGTCGGCGGCGGCGTCAATCCGGACCACAACCGTGTTTCCAACACCTGGCACAACACCGAAAGCTTCTATGTCTTTGACGAAGAGAGCGGCAAATGGGCCTTTGATTTCACCCGCGACGCCTATGCGCAAAAGGCGCTGCAGACAGCGCTGTCGTTCGGTTGTATCGATACGGTGATTTTGTTTGCCAACAGTCCGCACTATTCGATGACCGTGTCGGGTGAAGCGAGCGGCGGCGTGGCGGACGGCGATCCGAACCTTGACCCGGCGCACGAGCAGGATTTTGTCGACTACTTTTTAACCATCACGCAGCACTTTCTCGACGCGGGTGTGCCCGTGAAATACATTTCGCCCATCAACGAACCGCAATGGGGCTGGGGCGGCCCGTGGGTCCACCAGGAGGGCTGCCACTACGAAACCGAACAGCTCGCCCGGGTGCTGCATTTGTTTGCCGAAGGGATCGAAAAGCGAAACCTGCCCGTCAAACTGTCGGTGCCCGAATCGGGCGAGATCGGAGATCTGACAAAAGAATATTTCACCGCCATCGGCAGCGACCCGGTGATTTTGCGCAACACAGGCTCATTTGCCTACCACAGCTACTGGAAGGACACGCTGCTGGAAGACAAGGCGCATTTTCGCGACTGGTTTGACGAACAAAACTATGCCGACCGCACGCTCGACATGACCGAGTGGTGCGAGCTGCCGAACAAACATGCCACCACCGATCCGATGGCCGCGGTCATCATGGCGCGTGTGATGGCGAATGACCTCAATTTCAGCCGCGTCAACAGCTGGTCGAGCTGGGTCGCGGTCAACGGAGAGGGAATCAACGACGAAGGGCTGGATTTCAGCGACGGTCTGTTCAGCGCGGACGAAGCGTTCACGCATTACGAAAAAAGCTTTCGCTATTGGGCGATGGCGCACTTCAGCAAATTCATCCCCGCCGGATCCTATCTGGTGCCGTTTGCGTCCACACCGGACGACTACCGCAAATCGACCTATGACCGCCGGGTGGACACCGACTTTGCCGCCTTCCGGACGCCGCAGGGCAAAACCGTACTGGTCATCTCCAACGAGGGACCGGAAAAAACCATCCGTCTGCAAACACCGGGCCTGCATATGACGGTCTATACGACCGACGAAGCACGCCGGCTGGAACCAACCTACAACGGCCGCCGGTTGCCGACGCTGACGATTCCCGCCGTCAGTGTGACAACGGTGGTCATCGACAATGATTTGGGAGGTCTTTTCCGATGAAGCAAAACCGAGTTCTGAAACGTCTGCAGGCGCTGTGCCTTTGCGTGCTGTGCCTTTGCGTGTTTCTGCTGCCCGCCGCGGCGGCGAAAAAAGGAACGACGTCGTTCCGGCATTCCAGCGTGAAGGTGAAGCTTGCCTATACCCATACCGTCTACAGCGGCAAGGCGAAAACGCCCGCCGTCACCGTGAAGCACGACGGCAAGCAGCTCCGGGAGGGCGAGCACTACACACTTCACTACCGGGACAACGTGGAGGTCGGCGACGCGACGGTGATCATCAGATCCGTCAGCGGCAGCGGCTACACCGGCAAGCGGGTCTATACGTTTTCCATTGTGCCCAAAAAGGTGGAGCAGCCGACGCTGGTGAAGGCGACCGAAACCTCCCTGAAGTTCCGCTGGGCGCCCGTCACGGGCGCGACGGGCTACGTCGTTTACAACTACAACGCGATCAAAAACACCTATAAAAAGATCAAAGCAACGCATAAAACCGCGATGACGGTCGACGGTCTGCAGCCGGACACGACCTACCTCTTCTGCGTGCGCGCCTACACGCTGACCGACACGAACCGTCTCTATGGCAAATATTCCACCTGGCTGAACGCCAAGACCAAAGCGGACGCCGGCAGCAGTCTGCTCTCGCCATACCGCAGGCTGCTGAAAAACGGCACGTTCACCCTCACCTTCACAAAGGACGACGACGCGTTCGCCGGCACGCCGGTGACGGTTTGCAGCCAAAGCGGGAACCTCAGCGTTCAGACGAAGCTTGCCGGGTCGAATATCAAACTGATCCGCCGGGCAGACGGCGTGTATCTGCTGCTGCCGCGGCTGAAACGCTATACGGCGATCAGCGACAGTATGCTGCGCGACACGCTCGACGCCGCCGACTATGACGATCTGGTGGAGGATCTGCTGCAAACAACGGCCGGGGCTCCTCAAAAATACACCGTGCGCAGCGGCAAAAAGCTGCTGCAGCGCGAGCTATATACCGACAGCGACGGCGACACGATCGCCTGCGATTTCGACGGCGAAACGCTGGTGCGGCTGGTCTATACGGACGCGGACGGCGAAGTGAATGTGACAACGATTTCGGCGTTTTCCGGCGATGTGCCGGCCGACGCGTTTGAAATCCCGGACAGCTACACGCTGTCGCAAACGCTTTCTCTTTAAATCACAAATCGGCAACCTTCACAAAAAGGCTGCCGGTTTTTTGTTTGGATTGTTTGTGCCGCACCGATTGTTTTTTACAAGAAAATTTGGTATAATACGAACGCATAAGCGGCCAATCAGACGCCGCAACGATTCAGAAAGGAAGTATGCATTATGAAAAAACTCATCAGCCTGTTCCTTGCCGTTCTTATGATGATCGGCTGCTGCAGCATCGCGTTTGCCGAAGACGCCGCGACAGGCCGCAAGGGGGATCAAACCTTGAAGTTTAACGAAAACGGCAAATTCAAGATCATGCAGATCAACGATACGCAGGACACCGACAAGATGAACAAGCGCACCGAGGAATTCATCCGCAAAGCGGTTGCGCAGGAGAAGCCCGACCTTGTGGTCATCCCGGGCGACGTGTGCAACGATATCTTCATCGGCGCCAATGAAAAGCGCGTCAAGCAGTCGCTGCGCAACCTTGCGTCTTTGCTCAACGAGCTGAAGGTGCCGTTCGCCTATACGCCGGGCAACCACGACCACGACAAGGACGACATGGTCTCGACGCTCGAGCAGATGCAGGTGTTCAACGAATTCGAATACAACATGTGGGACGCAACCAAAACGAACGATCCCGGCACGTATAACATCCCCATCATGTCGAGCGACGGCAGCCGGATGGCGCTCAACGTCTATATGATCGACTCCCAGAACAAGAGCGGTCTTGCCAACGGCTACACCGGCCCGAATCCGGAGAGCGTGGAATGGTATAAAGCGAAGAGCGACGAGCTCAAAGCGGCCAACGGCGGCGAGGTTGTGCCGTCGCTGGTGTTCCAGCATGTGCCGGTGTGGGAGATCTATCAGTGCCTGACTAAAACCGACGTCAAGCACGCGAACGACGCGATCTTCAGCCTCAACGACAATAACTGGTATCTTGTCAACAACGACAAGCTGTTTACGGACGAGACCCGCATGAAGAAAAACGACAACTATGTCGGCGAAGCGCCCTGCTCCGAAATTGAAAACGCGGCGGGCAACGAGTATGAAGCCTGGCTCGAAAAGGGCGACGTCATCGGCGCGTTCTTTGCCCACGACCATGTGAACCACTTTGTGATGAAGACGAACGAAGGTATCCTGCTCGGCTACAACGGCGGCACGGGCTTTGCTGCCTACGGCCGCGCCGACAAGCGCTCCATCCGGATTTATGAAGTGGACGAAAACGATGTGGAAAACTACACGATCGACTCCGTCTATTACAGCGATATCACGGGCAAGCATTTCGGCTACTATGTGTCCGACTTCATGTCCACCGCCATCTTCGGCGACATCCTGCGGTTCCTTGCCCGCCTGGTGTTCATCACCCCGTGGAAGGGCAGCAGATAAGCATTTGCAAATATAAAAGCAGGGCGGTTGCCCTGCTTTTTTTGGCAAGAGACCCTTGCCCTCCCCGCCGGCGGGGAGGGTGGCAGTGTGCGCAGTGCACTGACGGGTGAGGTGGAAACAAGCACAGGCGCGCCTGTGCTTGTTCGTTTTGTTTTTACGCTTCCGCCGTCAGTTCTTGATACAGCTTCATCAGCTCGGCAACACAGGCGCTTTCCGTCATGGTGCGCCAGTCGAAGCCGTAGGCCTGCATCACAGCCTTGTCGTTTTCGCGGTGGGCGTTCAGCAAATCTGCAAAGAGATACATTTTTTCGCCATACATATCTGCCAATGAACAATTGGGATGCTTGGCACGTGCTTCAAGAATCTTTTGAGCAGTCTGCTCAATCGTAGCTTTTTGTTCATTAGTTGGTGCAGGCCACGGAAAGTTATTGTAGACGATGTTTATTGAATAGCGATATCTCATTTCTAAGCGTCCCGCAACTGCACGCATCCATGCCATATGAACATTTGATGTGAGGATTCCGAAGTGGTAAAGATCAGCATTTGGTATTATTTGAACAGCGTCATTTGCAATGATTTCTGGTTGAATAAATCCGATTGGAATATATTTACGACCTTCAGAAGAATGTCTTGGAACAAGAATGTATTGTGAATCGGGCTGCCTAATTTCGCCGAAAACCATTGGCGTCATTGCAAGTTTTTTAGTTGCCTCTCTATTACTGTTCGCTCGTATGCATTCAACTTCTTTAATTGCATTGCAAATTGGTGGAATATGAATATATTCCTCAGGAGAAACATCTTTAAGCCAAAGACACCAACGTTCTCGATTGTTGATAAACTCATCAGCACCAAGTATTCTCTTAAAAAACTTCTTTGCACAAGGATATTTTGAAACGATTCTGTTTTTATCTTCAACTGAATAATTACTTAAAAAACCCTTGTCGTTTGGCATGCTTCCAATGTCCATTGAAGGAATGTTACAGAGCGGTTTGCGCCGGCTAGCTATAAAAACATTTGGGGCATTTAATAAATATGCATTGATGTTTTGGACCTTTTTAAAATTATCTGAGTCATAGAGAACCTTGTCAAACTTATTGACATAAGAAAAGCCAACAATTACACAATGTACATGGGCTTTGATGTTTGCTTCACTGTCCCACCGGAACGTTCGATGTGCAAAGTTAAAATGAATGCCTCTTTCAAAAAGAGGTTTCCAAAGGTTGGCAACGCTTTCACCCTGTGTCACAGAATTAGTTGAAACCAATGCCGCCTCAATAGCGGTTTCCTGCATATAGTCCGCAGCCTTTTTATACCAGCAGGCAACATAATCGAGATTGCCGACATTTTTCCATTTTGCGCCAAAGATGAAAAGTACATCTTCTTTTTGTGCTTTGCTCATAAGCCTTGCGCCCACAAACGGCGGGTTGCCCATAATGTAATTCAGTTCCGTTTTCGGCACAACGTCGTTCCAGTCCAGCCGCAGGGCGTTGCCCTCCACGATGCTGGCGTTTGTTTTCAGCGGCAGAAAACTAATATTGTAGTTCTGGAGGATGATTTCCGTTTCGCGCAGCATCTGGCTTTCTGCAATCCACAGAGCAGCCTTTGCGACCGCAACGGCAAAGTCGTTGATCTCGATGCCATAGAACTGATTGATTTTGACCTTGATCGGGTTTTCAAAAGAGCCCATCGTGATCTGGTTGTTTTTGATGATTTTCAGCGCTTCGTTTTCTAGCCGCCGCAGCGACAGATAGGTTTCCGTTAAGAAGTTGCCCGAACCGCAGGCGGGGTCGAGGAATTTCAGCCCGGCCATTTTTTGGCAGAACTGTTCTAGCTTTTCGTTCCTTGTTTTGGGCTGCTTTAACTCTTTGATCTCAGCAAACTCGGCTTTGAGATCATCGAGAAACAGAGGGTCGATCACTTTGTGGATATTTTCGATCGAGGTATAGTGCATCCCGCCGCTGCGGCGTGTTTCGGGGTTCAGTGTGCTTTCAAACACTGCGCCGAAAATGGTCGGGCTGATTTCAGACCAGTCAAATCCTTCGCTTGCGTTTTTAAGAATCAGGGTTCTGATTTCCTCGGTAAACTGAGGAATCTCGATATTTTCGTCGGCGAACAGCCCGCCGTTCACATAGGGAAATGCGGCAAGCTCTGGATCCATATAGGGGTCGCGGTTTTTCTCTTCGGTGTTCAACACCTTGAATAGTTCAAGCAGTGCGGAACGGAAATGTTGTGCTTTAAATCCACGCATATAATCATGGAACATGAGATGCTTTCCAAAAATATCGGCATCCTCCGCATAGAAGCAAAACACCAGCCGCACGCAAAGAATATTTAAACTTTTCACCGAATGCTCGTTCGTTAGGTCGTGATACTGTTTGCTGAGCGCATCATAGAGTTGGCCAACGATTTCGCCCGCCTTGATGGAAATCTCCATTTCTCGTATGATGTTGATATTTTCAGTTTCTACAAGGAAGTTTAAGCGGTAATATTCTTTCGGCAGGTTTTCGAGCAAAATGCTTTCCGGCTCGCCGTTGGGCCTCTCCATATCGTAAACAAGGAATTCTTTGAAGTTGCAGGTGATAATCCAGCGCGGACGCTGGGAATAGGGAAGGTTCAGGCTGTATTTCTTTGCCTGTTCAAACGGCGTCAGAAGCGATCCGTCGGATTGCCTAATGGCTTTTCGCAAATCCTTGTCAACACTTTTTTGCTCAATCATGACGTGCGTGGACGGAATCATCACGTCGATAAAGCTGGTGTGATCCAGTTTGACCTGTTCTTCAAAACTGACAAACTGTTCCGGCTTTTCTACGCCGAAAACGTCGCGCAGCAAAGAAAGCCAGTACGGCTGGCTTTCGCCTTTTTCATAGCCTCTGCCCTTCC
Organism: Oscillospiraceae bacterium; assembly: GCA_902786285.1. Taxonomy (GTDB): domain Bacteria; phylum Bacillota; class Clostridia; order Oscillospirales; family Acutalibacteraceae; genus UBA6857. The sequence continues at coordinate 39,663 of CADABX010000006.1, forward strand.
AGTATGCGGCAAACTGTTTTGCCGCTTCTTTTCTCTTTTTTTCGTCCAACGTCATCACTCCCTTTTATTCATCAGTCATTATACACGATTCCGTGCGAAGATACAAGTAGAATCAAAGTGTGCGGTCAAAAAGATTTCGTTGGTGCCGTCGTCTTGCAAAGCGGCGCAATGTCTGCTATAATACCCCCAGACCAAAGGAGGTGCTGCCATGCGTATCGGGATGTCGTCATCGTGCTTTTATCCGCAGGAAACGGAAGCGTCCCTGCGCCGGATCGGCGAAGCGGGAGCCAAAACGGCGGAGATTTTTTTCAACGCGCCGAGCGAGCTGGAAGGCGAACTGCTGCGCGAGCTGTGCGCAATCCGCGACCGCTACGGGATGGAGATCGTGTCGATCCATCCGTTCATGTCGTTTGCGGAATTCTTCTATCTGTTCAGCGACTACCGCCGCCGGTTTACCGACAGCCTGGAGCTGTATCAGCATTTCTTTGCCGCCGGCGCGGCGCTGGGCGCGCGGTGGTTTGTGCTCCACGGCGCCACAAAACTCGTGATCGACAAAGCGGACTACGCCGAGCGGCTGTGGCGGCTCAACGAAACGGCGAAGCCCTTCGGCCTTTGTGTGGCGCACGAAAACGTGGTGCACTTTGTGGGCGAGGATCCAGCGTTTATGGCGTATCTGTACGGACAGCTCGGCGACGATTTCCATATGGTGCTCGACCTCAAACAGAGCCGCCGCGCCGGGGTCGATCCGTTCTCGTTTATCGAACAGGTCGGGCCGCGGATCGAACATGTGCATATCAGCGACAGCGACGCGTACCGCGACTGTCTGCCCCCGGGCAAAGGCAGCTTTCCGTTCGGGAAGCTGTTTGCCGCGCTTCAGGCGCAGGGCTACCGCGGCAAATATATCATCGAACTCTACCGGCAAAACTTCGGCGACGAAGCCGACCTTACCGCGGCGCAGCGGTTTTTGCGCGGCGTGCTGGGCGAAGACTGAACCGGACACGACCCAGTTTCTGTGTGCGCAGATGTAAAGCATAGCAGCTTTACATCTGCGTTTTTCGCTTTTTTCTATTGTGGAAAACTCTGAGGAAAATGTGGAAAACCCCGGGAAATCGGTGGGAAAATCCTGCGAAAACTGTGAAAAAACGTATGAAAAAGCTGTGCAAAGATTGCCGAAAACCGCCCGTGACCGCAGACGGGCAGGGAACAAACGGCTGTGGAAAACAACCCATAGCAGTCAGCGGTTAGCGATGAGCGGTCAGCAATGTAGCGCCGATCAGCGATCGGCTATGATTCCATGCCGTCCGCGCCCAGTCGATCGACCCCTTTCGACATCGCGCTTGTGGCGCGATGCCACTTTCCCCGCAAGCGGGGACAGCAACTTTGGTAGCTGCCTGCGGCAGCATTGTATTCGACGCTACGGGCGCTTTCTTGCCCTCCCCGCTGGGGCTGCGAAGCAGACACAGCTTCATGGGGAGGGTGGCACGCGCCCACACGATTCGCGGTAAGGCGACAACATCCGATGCGCGTGACGGGTGAGGTTGGAACGTGCGGTTTGATGATCGGTGACGGATGGATGCGAATCACGCTGTGTTTCAGCGCATCGTTTCCCTGCGCGGCGGTCCGTTTTCCCGCGCCGCCGGCGTTTTTCGCGTCCCGCCCCAAAAAAAAGTTGAAAATCGATCATCAGAAAAAACGAGGAAAAACGAGGAAATCGGCGAAAATCAAAGCATTCGATTTGTATATTAAAAAAGTTTCAAAAATGGGTTGACATCCGTTTCGCGTTGTGATAAACTATGTCAGCAATTTGACATCGGGCGCGCTGCGCCAAAGAATTTGATTGGAGGAAACCAACATGTCAACTTATATGCCCAAAGCCGGCGACATCACCCGCAAATGGTATATTATTGATGCCGAAGGCCAGACGCTCGGCAAGGTGGCAACCAAGGCTGCCGACCTGCTGCGCGGCAAACACAAACCGACGTTTGTGCCCCACATGGACTGCGGGGATCATGTGATCATCATCAACGCAGACAAAATCGTGCTCACCGGCAAAAAGCTGGAGCAGAAAATGTATTATCATCACACCGGTTATATCGGCAACATGAAGCAGGTCAAGTATAAGACGCTGCTCGAAAAGAAGCCGGAATTCGTGATGACCAAGGCTGTCAAGGGTATGATCCCCGACACCACCATCGGCCGTCAGGCGCTCACCAGACTGCGCGTGTTCGCAGGCGCCGAGCACACCCACGCCGCTCAGAAGCCTGAAAAGGTTGAACTTTAAGAGGGAGGTAACGAACTATGTATGAAACAACTCCGTTCTTCTACGGCACCGGCCGCAGAAAGAAATCCATCGCGCGCGTTCGTGTCTATGCCGGCACCGGCAAGATCACGATCAACGACAGAGACATCGACGACTACTTCGGTCTCGATACCCTCAAGCTCATCGTTCGTCAGCCCCTTAACGTGACCGAACTGAACGACAAGTTCGACATCGTCTGCCGCGTCACCGGCGGCGGCGTGACCGGTCAGGCCGGCGCCATCCGCCACGGTCTTGCCCGCGCACTGCTGCAGTATGACGAATCCCTTCGCCCGGTACTCAAGAAGGCAGGCTTCCTGACCCGCGACCCGAGAATGAAGGAAAGAAAGAAATACGGTCTCAAAGGCGCTCGCCGTGCACCGCAGTTCAGCAAGAGATAACAATTTGCTATCTATCAACCTCGTCCGTTTGGGCGGGGTTGTTTCTTTTCTTTGGCGAACTGCGGGTCCTCGCGGCACAGCCGCTGCGGTCGCAGCTAAAAACAGTCCACCGGACTGTTTTCTTAACGCTGCGACAGTTCTCCAAGAGATAACCTGTTGCCCTTTATCAACCTCGTCCGTTTGGGCGGGGTTGTTTCTTTTCTTTGGGAAACTGCGGGTCCTCGCGGCATAGCCGCTGCGGTCGCAGCTAAAAACAGTCCACCGGACTGTTTTTTTTACGCTGCGACAGTTCAGCAAGAGATAACAATTTGCTATCTACCAACCTCGTCCGTTTGGGCGGGGTTGTTTCTTTGCTTTGGAAGGGCCGAGGGCCAAGGGTAAAGGGCAAAGGGCCGAGGGTAAAGGGCAAAGGGCCGAGGGGCGGTAAAGCCTGACAGTTCAGCAAGAGACAACAATTTCTTCAAAATACAAAAAGCCCCCGGAAACAGGGCGTTTCCAAGGGCTTCTTTTGTGATGATCGGCAACCGGAGAAGCGGCGCTGCTTACACGTTAAAGCGACAGCAGTCTGTCTCCGCCGTGGAGCTGCGGAAACAGGTTGCCGCGGTCCTGCTCCGGTTCCGTTTCAAAGATCAGCTCCACGACGCCGATGTTGCAGACGGGATCGGGTGAACGGGCGGGCAAGCCTTTCACCGTGATGCGCGCCGCATCCTGTGTGAAGGGCAGCGCCTCCCCGGTGGCGGGCAGCCGCGCCGAAAGCAGCTTTGTGTAATAGCCACCAAGGGTAAATTCTCCGTTGTCCGGCCAGATCCAGTTCCACACAAAAACGCGATTTTGCTTGCGGGTGGTGCTGCGGACGCTGAATTCGCCGACGGCCGGGGAAACCTGTCCGTACACCGCGTCGCCGTTGGCGGAAAGCCAGCGGCCCACCTGTGTGAGCGGTTCCACCGCCTCCGCAGGGACGGAGCCGTCCGGCGCGGGGCCGATATTGAGCAGCAGATTGCCGCAGCTCGCCGTCACGCGCCACAGCATCCGCAGGATACGCTGCGCGTTGTAGCTGTAAGGCGCCGCCTGCGCGGAATCGATATAGCCCCAGCTCAGCTCGTTGAAGGTCATGCAGGCCTCCCAGTCGCGGTCCTGCGGACGGATCTCCTCCTCCGGTGTGCCGAAATCCTCCTCCAAATGGGAACGGTTGTTGATGATGATATCCGGCTGCAGCGCGCGCAGATGCTGGTTGCGGCGCAGCGAATCCCAGCCTTCAAAGCTTTCCAGCGGCATAGGGCAGTCATACCAGAGAATGTCGATCTTGTCGTAGTTGGTCAGCAGCTCGGTGTTGAGCGCCGTCAGATAGTCGTTGTAGCGCCGCCGCGCGTCCGGGTCGGTGGCGCAGTCTCTGCCGTCCGGGTGGTGCCAGTCCATCACGGAGGAATAAAACCCCACGCCGAGGTCATATTCCCGGCAGGCGTCTACAAACTCCCGTACAAGATCGCGGTGCGGCCCGAAGTTGACGCTGTTAAACGGGTTGACCTTGGAATCCCACAGGGAAAAGCCCTCGTGATGGCGGGTGGTCAGCACCATATATTTACAGCCTGCGGCTTTGGCGAGCTTGGCCCATTCGCGGGGCGCGCCGGGCTTCGGCTGAAATCGCTCCGCGAGCTTTTCGTATTCCTCCGGCGGGATATTCTCGTTTGCCATCGCCCACTCCTGCCGGCCGAGCAGCGCGTATAATCCAAAATGGACGAACATCCCGAACCGCGCCTCGCGCCACCATTTCATGCGCTTATCACGCGTTGCGGCGGTCGCCGCTTCATATTCCGCTTTGGAAAGATATTGCACAGTCAGACACTCCTTTGCTTTTTGGTTGTATCCACATTATAGATTGCCCGGAGAGAAAAAACAACGGCCTTTCTTTTTTATATATTTTTTAAAAAAACTTTGCCTTTTACGCTTTGCTGTGCTAATATAAAACGAACCTAACGATTAGAGGAAATTTTCTGAATAAACAAATGCGCAAACCCATCAGCGTTTTGCTGAGCCTTGTGCTGGTTTTGACGCTTGCGTTCAGCAGCGTGCTGCCGGCAATCCCGCCGCTGGCCGATAGCTGTCGACTGCCGACTGCGCCGTGCGGCGCAACTTATGCAGTGTGAACAAAAAAGAATCCACAAAATTAGTCATAAATCAGTTTGAAAGTTTATGCAGAATATGATACAATATGCGTTGACAGCTTTGCGGACAGACGGGATACCGCGCCGACTGTGAAGCCGACCCGGGACCGATCCCCGAAAAGAAGAATCGCACCGCGGCTTTTGTGCCGACGGGTGCAAGGAGGTTTTTATTTTGAAAGCATACGATGCGAACCATATCCGAAATATTGCCATTGCCGGCCACACCGGAAAAGGTAAGACGAGCCTTGCCGAAGCGATGCTCTATCTTGCCAAGGCGACCGACCGTCTGGGTAAAATTGCCGACGGCAACACCGTGCTGGACTTTGACCCCGAAGAAAAGAAACGCCAGTGCTCTTTGTCCACCGCGTTTGCGCCGCTGGAATGGAAGGACTGCAAAATCAACCTGCTCGACGCGCCGGGCAAATTCGACTTTGAAGGCGGCGTCTATGAAGCGATGCGCGCTGCGGAATGCGCCCTGATCGTCACGTCTGCCGGTTCCGGCTTCGACGTCGGCGCGGAAAAGGCCATCAAGGCTGCCGATGCCCGCGGCATTGCGAAGTTTTTTGCCATCACGAAGGTCGACGCGGAAAACCGCGATTTCTATAAAACGTTTGAAGCGCTGAAGGAAGAGATCGGCGCAAAGCTCTGCCCGGTCGTCGTGCCCCACATGGTCGGCGGCAAAGCGGAAAGCTATGTCAACCTTTGCTCCGGCAAAGCGTTCTCCTATAAAAACGGCAAAGCAACCCCGGTCGATATGCCGGCTGACCCGCATTTCGACGAGATGAAGGAAGTGCTCATGGAAGCGGTCGCTTCTGTGGACGACGACCTCATGATGAAATACTTCGACGGCGAAGAGCTGACGAAGGAGGAGATCATCAACGGCCTGACCAAGGGCGTGGAGACCGGCGAGATCTATCCGGTTTATGCCTGCTCCGGCACCACGCTCGACGGCGTGGATCTGCTGCTGGACGCCATCGTCTATTCCGCACCCGCCCCGGCCCAGGCCGGCGGCGAAACCGCGAAGGACGACGACGGCAACGACGTGGAGGTCAAGTGCGACCCGAACGGCCCGCTTGCCGCGATCTGCTTCAAAACCGTTGCCGACCCGTTCGTGGGTAAGATGAGCTTTGTGAAGGTCGTTTCCGGCAAAATCACCGCCGACGTGCCCGCCTATGTGGCCCGCACCGGCAGCAGCGAACGTATGGGTAAGCTCATCAGCGTCCGCGGCAACAAGCAGGAGGACATCAGCGCGATCGGCGCCGGCGACATCGGCGTCATCACCAAGCTGAACTCGCTTGACACCGGCGACACGATCTGCGACCCGAAAAAGGTTGTGAACCTGGAGGGCGTGAAGTTCCCGGCACCGTCGCTTTCCATGGCGATCGTCGTCAAGAAGAAGGGCGAAGAAGACAAAGTCGCCGCCGGTCTGCGCCGGATCATGGGCGAAGATCCGACCGTCGTGTTCTCCACCAACGAAGAGACCCGCGAAATGATTCTTTCCGGTCTGGGCGAACAGCATCTGGACATCGTGCTTGCCAAGCTGAAGAGCAAGTTCGGCGTAGAGATCGACCTCAAGATCCCGAAGGTGGCCTATCGCGAAACCATCCGCAAGTCCTGCTCCGTGCAGGGTCGTCACAAGAAGCAGTCCGGCGGTTCCGGTCAGTTCGGTGACGTGTGGATCCGCTTTGAGCCGCACGACGGCGACGAGCTGATCTTCGAAAGCGAAGTGGTCGGCGGCTCCGTGCCGAAGAACTACTTCCCGGCTGTTGAAAAAGGCTTGCAGGAAGCGATCCAGAAGGGCCCGCTTGCCGGTTATCCGGTCGTTGGCCTCAAGGCTGTGCTGTACGACGGCTCCTACCACCCGGTGGACTCCAACGATATGGCGTTCCGTACCGCCGCGAAGATCGCGTATAAGAACGGTATGGCGCAGGCCGCACCGGTCATCCTTGAGCCGATCGGCGATCTCAAGGTCTACATCCCCGACGCCAACCTCGGCGATATCATGGGCGATATCACCAAGAGAAGAGGCCGCGTGATGGGTATGGGCGCCGCGGACGAGCCGAAGATGCAGGAACTGGTTGCCGAAGTGCCGATGGCCGAAATGGGCGATTTCTCCACCATGCTGCGTTCCGTGACCGCAGGCCGCGGCTACTTCACCCTGACCTTCGCGCGCTATGAAGACGCGCCGGCCAACGTGGCCCAGAAGGTCATTGAAGACGCAAAGGCGGAAGCCGAAGAATAAGATTTCCCGTACATTTCAATATACACACACAACAAAAGCCGCTCCGTCTGGGGCGGCTTTTGTTAGTGCAAAGGGCAAAGGGCATAGGGCCAAGGGACGCGCTCGACGCGGCGGGTGACGGGGAGGTGACCGCCGCGAAGGGGAAAAGGCTTGTTGTGGCGACGTTCAAACCTCACCCGCCGTCGCGTTTATGCGTGATACTCCCACCGTGAAAGCTGTGGCGCGACGGCATTCTCGGCTGCCGCCTCGGTCGTTGCTTCTCAGCCTACGGCTGAGAGGTCGCCACCGGCGACCCGCAACCCTCGGCCCTAAAACGAAACCCACATCGCCGGCCGCACCGCTGTGCCCGTATCCTCCACGGGTTCGCCGAAGATGCTGGTCAGCGCGCCGATCGCCATCACGCGGCCGGGTGCGCTACCCGGGGTACGCGTCCACCATTTCGCGCTCAGGCGGTAGTCGGACGTGTCCTTGACCGAGGCCCACGCGGTGGCTTTGCAATAGGCGGATTCGGCAAGCGAAAAATAGGTGCGCACTTCGCTGCGGCTCAAAACGAACAGTCTGTCTTTGGTCGCGTCGCCCGGATCGGCGCCGAAGGCCGGGTTTTTGTCGGGTAAAACGGTCGTTTTGGCGATCTTTTCCCGTTCCGCTTTGGTAAATGCTTCGCGCAAAAAGTCGCCGTTGAGCCACGCGCGCAGGCTGCCATTTTGCCAGGTGACGTCGCCGTCTTTACCGTATGGACGGAAATCGAGCGCGTATTTGCTGACAAGCAGGGCTTTACCGTCGGCTTTGTCGAGCACGATCCAGAAGATGTCCTCTTTGCCGTCGGCGGCTTTGTTGTCCTGTTCAAAGGTGCCGAAAGTCACCTCGTCTTTGACGCCGGCGTTTGCAATCGCCTGCATCTGGGCTTTGAGCCGGATCTCCTGCCGCTTGTCGGCGCTGTCTTTGTAGCCACGCAGCAGTACCAGCGTGCGGTAGGCCGTCGCGTAGTCGCCGCTGTCGATCGCAGTCATCGCCTTTTGATAAAAGCTGTGCGGCAAAATCGCCGTTACGGTCAGTGTGCCGAGCACAAGCAGCACGAGCAGCACGAGTGCTTCGATTTTCAGCCGTTTGCGGCGGCGCTGTTTCTTTTGAGCTTTGCGCTGTGCGGCGGCTGCGGCCGCCTGTTCTGCGGCAAACGCAGCTTTGGCGTTCCGGTCTTCAAACGGTTTTTGTGCGCCCGGCGGCGGAGACTGCGCGGATTGCTGCTGCGGTGCAGATCGGTTCGGTTCCGGCTGTTTCGGCGCGGGCTGCGGGTGCGGCGCCTGCGCGGACGGTTCACCCACGGTCTGTTTGGTGCCGCAGTATTCGCACACGCCGACGTTGCTGCCCTCCGGCACGTCAAGGTCGCCGCCGCAGATCTTACATTGATAAATGGCCATACTGTCCCCTTATTTGCTGCGCTTGCAAAGCTCATTGCGCGTTTGCAGCGCAGTCTGCGTTTGCAAAATCGTCTTGCGCGCGGCGGCAAAGTCGCCGGCGGCAACAGCGGTTTGCAGTTCGTCGAGCAAAACGGAGAGCTGCAGCTCCTGCGCGCTTGTCGCGTCACAGCTCATCGGGTCGCTGAAACGGAAATCCTCCGCGAGCTTTTGTAGGTAGGTTTTGGTTTCGGCGTCGTCGCACGCACCGGCAATCGCCGCTGCTTTGGCTTGAAGCATGCGCATGTTGCCGGCGGCGTCCTTCACTTTTTCGTCCTGGGCTTCCGCAAACTCGCGTGCCGCGTCCGCGCCGACAAGGCCGACGGCAAACGCCGCAAACAGCAGCACATAGCACACTGCGCCGCACCACAGCGGCACCCGGTCGCCCAGCGCCATGCCCAAAAAGCCGAGCAGCATCTGCACGATGAGGTAGACCACGCCAAGGCGTGCGATCGGAAAGCCGTAGAACTTGCTTTTATAGGTTTCGCCCTTGTGAAACGCGAGGCCGATCGTGACGGCCTGCATCAGCACGGCGAACAGCGAAAACGCGAACGCCGTCCAATACAGCTTGGTATGTTCAAAAGGAATGACGAACGCGAGCACGAGAAACACGGCCAGTGCCAGCGCCACCAGCACGATTTCGCGAACAAGATTCTTTTTCATGGAAAGCACCTCTTTCTTTCGTTACTGCGGCTGCTTGGCGCCGCAATCGGGGCAAAAGCGCGATGTGATGCCTGCTTTGCCGCAGGCGGGACAATTCCACGCCGCCGGCAGCGGCTTTTTTGTGCCGCAGTTGGGGCAAAAGGCGCTCGGGATCTGCTTGGTGCCGCAGGTCGGGCAGTCCCAGCCGTCTGCTTTCGGCGCAGCGACGCCGGAGAGCATCGGTTCCACCACGTCTTTGGTCATACCGGCAATGCCGCCCATGGCGCCTAGCGCAACGCCGAGACCGGCCACGTCGCCGATGGACGAGCCGCCGCTGCCGCCGATGCCGTTTTGCATCGCCTCCATACCGACCATGCGCGCCGTTTCCTGGCTGTAGGTGTAGCCCTTCATGCGCATGGCTTCGGCTTCGGCCTCGGCTTTCATTTTATATGCTTCGGCTTCGGCCTGTGCGCCGATCAGCCGCAGGTGCGCTTCGGTCTGCGCCTCCACTTCGCGGCGTTTTTGCGCGGCTTCGGCTTCGAGCTTGCGGATCTCCTCCTGCTGCACGGCAAGATAGCGGTCGGCGTACTGCTGGCGCAGGCGCTTGAAATTGGGGTCGTCGTCGGGTGTGACGATGCGCGAGATGAAGAATTCCGGCATAAACAGACCGTAATCCGCAATCGCTTCGTTGATCCGGTCGCGCAGCGCTTCGCTGAGCTTTAACAGCTGGGCGTCGATTTCGAGCACGGCGATGCCGCAGTCTTTGATCGTCTGGGCCAGATAAGCCTTGACCTGCGTCATCACCATGGCGCGCATGACGCCGCGGCAGTCCGCGGTGCCGAGCAGCTGCGACAGACCGAGACCGCCCGACGTGCCCACAACCTTGAGCAGCAGGCGGCGGAAATCCGACACGCGGATGTTGAATTCGCCGCTCGCGCCGAGCTCGACATGCATGCCCGTTGCCGGGTCAAACAGACGCACCTTGCTGTCGGTGCCCCATTTGACGCCCATGAGCGTCGCTTTGTTGCAAAAATAGACTTCGCTGTGGAAGGTGGTTTTCGTATCCGTCGGCAGCTTGTAGACCGCATCCATCTTCGGCAGAAGCTGCGTTTCCAGCGTATAGCGTCCGGCGCCGAACAGATCGAGCGCCTGTCCGTCGCGGAAAAAGATCGCCTCCTGCGATTCGTGCACGATGAGTTGGGAGCCGAGGGTGAAGTTTTCCGCCGGATGTTTATAGATCAGGGTGTCGTTGTTTCCCTCATACAGGATTACGCTTGCAAGATTGTCCTGTGTGTTCAGGTTCTCCATCGGGGTCATCCTTTCTTTTGTGAGATCGCTTCATTATAGCATAGCTTCGTTTCTTTTTCAATCCTTAGTACCCTGTAACACCTAAAACTTTTAAAGCATTGCGGCGTCTGTTCGTGTCGCACTGCGTCTGCGTCCTTGCAGGGCGTCAGCCCTGCGGCGTCCTTATCCTTGTTCGACGCAAACATACTTGCAATCAGATATAAACTTTTAGATGTTACAGGGCACTGGTCACAATCAGCAGCACGCCGTTTTTGACGCTGACCGTCGCGGGTTTGCCGGTAAAATGATTGCTCACGCCGAGTGGAAAGCCGTTGGTCAGCACGATATCCTTCGCTTCATAGAACAGCCCTTCGATCGTGACGCCCTCGCTTTTTTCCGACAGCGAAAACACCGAGACGCCGCCCTTGCGCTTTGCATCAAAGTGCACCGCCGCGTCCTTGATGACGGTGAGCGTCTCCTTGTCGCCGACCAGCATTCCCTGTGCGCCGTGTTCGGCGAGATACTGCAGATGCTGGATGTTGGCGAGCGTGTGGTCGAGCCGGCCGCCGACGCAGCCGTAGAACACAAAGCGGTCAAAGCCGCGTTTTAGCCCCTCTTCGATGGCGATGAACGAATCGGTCACATCCTTTTCAACGGGATAGACGACCACATTGTCGCCCTTCGGCACAATGCCGAGCGAATCGAAGTCGCCCACAATGAGATCGGGCGTGATGTTATAATTGGCGGCTGCGGCCAGCCCGCCGTCGGCGCAGATGACAAACGCATCGGCCGGCACCGAAAGCTTGCGGGCGGGGCCGGCGCCGATGACAACACAGGTTTTGGACATGGAAAGCGCTCCTTCCTTGGCCGTTTTGCTTGACGAAACGGCAAAAATATGATATAGTGAGTCGATCAATCGAAAGAAACGGGTGTAGCTATGAATATCCAGATCTACGGCACGGCAAAATGCTTTGACACCAAGAAGGCGCAGCGCTTTTTTCAGGAGCGGCGGATCAAGGTGCAGTTTGTCGATCTTTTGAAATTCGGCATGAGCAAGGGCGAGCTGCGGTCGGTGAAGACGGCGCTCAAATGTAAATGTGACGATCTTGTGAGCGACAAGGCAAAGCAGGGCGACGCCGCCGTAATCGCGTATCTGGCGAGCGAGGAAGCCAAAGAGGAAAAGCTGCTGGAAAACCAGAGCTGGCTCAAAACGCCGATTGTGCGCAACGGCAAGCAGGCGACGCTCGGCGTGCAGACGGAGATCTGGAAACAATGGGAGGCACAGGGCTGATGGTGACACAAGAGCAGATTGCGCGGATCAACGCGCTTGCGAGAAAATCGAAAACGCCCGCAGGTCTGACCGACGAAGAACGCAACGAGCAGAAAATGCTGCGTGAGCTGTATATCGCGTCGTTTCGCGAAAGCTTAGTCGGCCAGCTCGAAAACACCTATATCGTGGACGCGCACGGCAACAAGCGAAAAGTGCAGCGCCGCAAATAACACGTTCGCCGGTTTTCCGGCGTTTTTCTTTTGCAAAGCAAAAATGCCGATCGGGGATCGGCACAAGCATTTACTTTTTGGTGTTGTCGTCCTGTTTGCGGCCGCCGAAAAAGATAAACGCGGTGGCGGGGACGATGCTCAAAACAAACAGCGCGAACGCCCACAGATGCGTTTTGAAATACAAAAACATCTGGCTAAACGCCTGCGGCTGCAGCAGAATGCACAGCCCGACCAGCACGGCAAAGATCGCGCAAACCAGCACGGCGCCGGCCGCGGCGTCCTTGGCTTTTTTGGCGAGCGGATGGCGTTCCTGTGTGGCAAGATCGACCACGCTTTCAAGCGCGGTGTTCACAATCTCCATGGAAAGCACCAGCGCACACGCCAAAAGCAGCACCGCCCAGTCGGTACGGGAAAGAACGAACCAGTCGGTCAAAAGCAAAAAGCCGAGCATGTAGCCGATACAGGTCAGGTGGATGCGGAAATTGCGTTCGGTGCGCAGCGTGTTCCACACACCGGCGAACGCGTAGCCGAAGCTCTTGAAGAGCTTTTTGTACTGTTCTTTCATACGTTTATTCTTCCACGGTGTAATAGCTGCCGCTGCGCTCGAGACCGAGCTGGGTCAGCACCGCCTCTTCCCGCTCGCGCATCCGCACAAGTTCGAGGCCGCCGGCTTCGTGGTCGTAACCGAGCAGATGCAGCATGGAATGGACGGTCAGAAACGCGATCTCGCGGTCAAAGCTGTGGCCGTACAGCTCCGCCTGTTTTTTTGCGTGTTCAATGGAGATCACAATATCGCCGAGCATCTGGGCGCCGGTGTCGTTGTTGATGTCATATTGGCCCTCCGCACCGAGCGGGAAGGAAAGCACGTCGGTGGAGCGATCCACGTTGCGGTACTTTTTGTTGAGTTCATGGATCTTTTCGTCGTCCACGATCGTTACGCTGATCTCCGCCGAGCCTTTGAACTGTTCGTTGACCAAAACGGCGTTGCAGCAGCGGCGGATGAGCATCCGCAGGCCGCGCGGCAGTTTTTCGACCGTCTGATCGTTGCTGATGATCACCTTGATATGGTCCTTCATTTCTTCTTTTTGCCCTCCTCAAATTTCTCATACGCTTTGATGATGTCCTGCACCAGCTTGTGGCGCACCACATCCTTTTCCGAAAAGCGAATGGTTTCAATGTCCTCTACGTTTTTCAAAATGCGAATGACGTCCACGAGACCCGAACGTTTGCCGTCCGGCAGGTCGATCTGTGTGATGTCGCCGGTGACGACGATCTTGGAGCCGAAGCCCAGTCGCGTCAAAAACATTTTCATCTGTTCCGGGGTGGTGTTCTGCGCTTCATCAAGGATGATGAAGCTGTCGTCGAGCGTGCGGCCGCGCATATACGCCAGCGGCGCCACTTCGATGTTGCCGCGCTCCTGATAGCGCTGGAACTGCTCCGCACCGAGCATGTCGAACAGCGCGTCGTACAGCGGCCGCAGATAAGGGTCGACCTTTTGCTGCAGATCGCCCGGCAGAAAGCCCAGCTTTTCGCCCGCCTCCACGGCAGGACGCGTCAAAATGATGCGCTCGACCTCCTTGGCGCGGAAGGCGCTGACCGCCATAGCCACGGCAAGGTAGGTTTTGCCGGTGCCGGCGGGCCCGACGCCGAGGACGATCGTCTTTTCGCGGATCGCGTCGACGTACTTCTTCTGGCCGAGCGTCTTGGCTTTGATGGGTTTGCCCTTGGCGGTGATGCAAACGCAGTCGCTGCCCATACTTTTGAGACTGTCGGCGCTCCCCTCTTTGACCATGGCGATGACGTAGCGGACATTTTGTTCGCCCAGCGTTTCGCCTTTTTGCAGCAGATGCAGCAGCGACAGCACCGCCTTTTCGGCCTGCATCACCTGTTCCACATCGCCCTGAATCTTGAGCTCGGCGCCGCGGATGACGATATGCACGTCAAACGATTGCTCGATCAGCTTGATATTTTCGTCAAAAGAGCCAAACAGCGAGATCGCCGTTTCCATGCGCTCGATATTGATCAGCCGTTCAAACATACCGTCACCTCCTGTTCTCTGCTATTGTATCATAAAGTTTTGCATTTGTGAATAGAGTTTACAATTATTTTAAAGAAAAAAAGGGGTTGAGGGGCTAAGGGATGAAGGGACTGGGAACTAAGTGAAAAATAAAAACCAAACGGGAAGATAAAATTCAAGTATAGGCTGACGGCTAACCGCCGACCGCTGATTGCTTCCCAGCGCGGAGCGGCGTTTTCCGTTATGCACACGTTTCCCGTGTCACTTCTCCCCTCAATCCCTTCACCCCTCAATCCCTATAGAAATGTTATGGTACAATTGATGGGTAACAAATAAAAGAAGAAATTCAACTCAAATGTGATATGATGTTAATAACCACAAAAACACATATCAAGGGAGAG
>CADABX010000007.1 GCA_902786285.1 Oscillospiraceae bacterium
GAATTCGGTCCCAAGGGTTCGGCTGTTCGCCGATTAAAGTGGTACGCGAGCTGGGTTCAGAACGTCGTGAGACAGTTCGGTCCCTATCTGTCGTGGGCGTAGGATATTTGAGGAGCGCTGTCCCTAGTACGAGAGGACCGGGATGGACGCACCGCTGGCGCACCAGTTATCATGCCAATGGTACAGCTGGGCAACTAAGTGCGGATCGGATAAACGCTGAAAGCATCTAAGCGTGAAGCCGTCTCCAAGATAAGATATCCCATAGCGTAAGCTAGTAAGACCCCTCAAGGACTATGAGGTTGATAGGCTGCAAGTGTAAGTGTAGTGATACATTCAGCTAGGCAGTACTAATCGGTCGAGGGCTTGACCATAAAGACTTGGTTCAAGGACTACAGACCTCAAATGCATTGAAAGTTCTTTGTTCAGTTTTGAAGGTACATAAATATCTTCGCTTTAGGAGAAAAGGTCCGACGAGATGTTTCGGGCTTTTCTTTTTTTTGTTTCAAAAAGTCGGCTGCACCGCTCCCGCTGCGGGGCGGCGCTTTTTTTGCCCTGCGCTTGCATTCGGCGCGTCGGTGTGATATGATTATATTAAACTATTAAGAAATCTTTGAGGTGATTATGATGAAACGGCTTTGCTGTCTGCTGGTTTCTTTGCTGATGCTGCTTTCTGTTTTCTCTGTCACAGCGTTTGCATGGCGGCCGACGCAGAAGAATGAACACCCGGTCATCTTTATGGGCGGCTTTATTTCCACCAATACGGTGGATGGCGCGACCGGCGAAACGGTCTTCCCGCCGTCGAGGGACACGATCCTGCAGGGCGTGCGCGAAGCCGTCGGCCCGCTGGCGCAGAGCGTTCTGCAGGGAGATTACTCCTTGATGGATTACCCGCTGAACAAGTTGGTCCTGAACCTGCTTGACGGCCTGCGCTGCGATGAAAACGGCGACCCAATCCGTGAAAAGACGGTTTCCGCCTTTGTTTACCCCACGAAAGAGGAGCTGCAGGCGAAATATCACGATGATGTCGGCTATACCGCAACCGACTTCATCTTTTACAGCTATGACTGGCGCCGCGACATGAAGACGCTTGCCGGCGGGCTGCATGACTTTCTGCAGTATGTGCTGGCGGCGACCGGCGCCGAAACGGTCGATATCATTGCCCACAGCATGGGAACCTGTGTGCTGAGCACCTATTTCAGCATCTACGGCCCGGAATACATTGACCGCGCGGTCTGCTACTGCGGCGCGTTTCAGGGCTCTTCGTTCTGCGGCGACGGTTTCCGCAACGCGATTAAGATGGACGCTGAATCCACCGTGGCCTATCTCAACGGCGTGCTCGGCATGGATCTGCGCGGTGAGGTGATCAAGACTATTGTCGATATCCTGCATCAGCACGGCGCAACGGACGCGGTTGTGGCGCCGGTGGAAACCCTGGTCAACGGCGTGTTTGCCAAAACCTACCGTCAGGCGCTGCTCTATATCTTCGGCCGGATGCCGGGCTTCTGGGCCATGCTGCCCGATGAGGATTATGACTACGTCCGCAACGAGTATGCAAAAGACGTTGTTACCGATGCCTTCCGTGAAAAGGTGGATTTCTATCATGACGTGCAGACCCGCGTACCGGAGATTCTTGCCGGCGTGATGAAACAGGGCACCGACGTGTCGATCATTGCCAAATACGGCTTCCCCAACGTGCCGATCATTGAATCGCACTATGAGAACTCCGACTTCGTGGTGGATGTAAAATATGCGTCGCTGGGCGCAACGGCGGCCGATTATGACAAAACGTTCCCGTCGGACTATGTGCAGGCGGTGCCCGGCGAAATCAACTATATCTCGCCCGACCGCGTGATCGATGCATCCACCTGCGCCTTCCCTGAAAAGACGTGGTTCATCAAGAACACGACGCATCTGAACAACTATACGGAGGACCCGGACTCGGTCTTCGGCTTCTTCGACTGGCTGTTCGCCGCCGACGGCGCTTCGTCGGTGCAGAACGAGACCTACCCGCAGTTTTTGGTTGAGCAGCCGGATCGGTCCGTGGTGCCGCTGAGTGCGGATACGGATTACAACATCCTCGGTGACTATCGCCGGGAGAACGGCTTCTTTGTGCGGCTGAAAAAGATCCTTACGGATTACAGGCAGTTGTTCGTGCTGTTGTTCGCGCTCATTCGGAAATAATCATCCAAACGGAAAGCCCGCTTTGTGCGGGCTTTTTTCACTTTATACTTGCTTTTTTGTTCATCTTATGGTAAAGTATTTTTGCGAGACAAATCCGAATAAAAGTGTCCTATCTGAGGCAAAGTATGAGATGCATTGTAAAAAATGCATTCTCTACCTACTCATGCTTTGCTTCTCAGTAGGATTTGTCTCGCAGCAAATGAGATGCATTTTTGGCGTCTCGTTTGAGGCGCTTTTTTATTTTTCCATGAAATAAGAGAAAGGATGTTTTAAATGCCAATCAGAAGAGCAACAAGCAAAAGATGTTCAACCTGTCGTTTTTGGGGTGGAGATCGACAACTCTTTAAGGATGAAGCCGGTATATTAAAAATCAAAACCGGTGATAAATCTCGAGGATTATGCACAGGTGCAGGTAATTTCAATCAGCTCTTGCGAGAAGAGTTTCGTAGTTGCTGTTGTTATGCGTATTTGGAAGGGGTGGGCAATAAATGAGAAGTCTTGCGATTCTGATTAAATCTGTAGCTATTACAGTATTTTTTCTACTTCTATTTGTATGTGGTTCAATTGTGGGTGCTCAAGCTGATACAACCTATAAAGTCGGCGATCAAATCCAATTTGGCAGCTACCCACAGACTGAGGTTAGGGAGACAACTTCATTGAAAAACGCGGCAAAACTGGCAACGTGGAAAAGCTATGATTACTATCCTAATTCACCGAAAAATCTGCTATATGATGAGAGTATTGTTCCAAGCGACTTCATGCGGTTTGCAGATTTTTATTGTGAGGGTATCAAGTATCGTGCTGTCGTGTTCAACCAATATCGGCCAGATGTACCTTTGACTTCGGTTTTGTATCCAAAGCAGGAAAAAAACGGCTATAAAACAAATAAGGTGTATTATTTTCAATATGAGCCATTAATATGGAGAGTTTTAGACACAACAACTGGGCTCATTTTATGTGAAAATGTCATTGACTCCCAAGCTTATAATAATACTAAATATAAAATAAATGATGATTATTGGCGTGACAAAACACAAACAGTTTATGCAAACGATTATGCAGCTTCTTCAATTCGGAACTGGCTTAATTATGATTTTTACGAGACGGCATTCAGTGAGAATCAAAAAGCTAATATACTTAAGAAGAATCTCAATAATAATGCATACTACAGCACTTACAATTCTGCAACAACAAATGACAAGATTTTTCTACTTTCTCTTTGGGAGTCACTATGCTCAGGGTATTATAAGAGCGCGAATAAAGGAACAGACTATTCTTGTTGCCAAGGGCTTCATTGTTCAACAGATGGTGTTTATTGGCAGAAGCCTTATTGGTTATTGCGTACTGCTGGCAAAGACTCAGGTTCTGTGTGCTATTATAATGAATACGGAAGACTAGGATACGACGGCGACGTTAGTTGGACAGCACAAGGAATTCGTCCTGCTTGTTGCCTTGTCAACATATCTTCTGATACTTTTCAATCTGACTACTTGTTTTCTAGCGGTATGCAAGAACATATCCCCGGCGAAGCGTTGACCGAAAATGAAGTTCCCGCAACGTGCAAAGCCAAAGGTAGCTATGACGAAGTGGTCTACTGCACCGAGTGTGGTGTAGTGCTTTCAAGATCGTCGCATGAAATCGACATGCTCGCCCACACTCCCGGAGAAATTGTCGTCGAAAATGAAATTGCCGCAACGTGTAAAGCAAAGGGTAGCTATGACGAAGCGGTTTACTGTACTGAATGCGGAGCAGAGTTGAACAGAGCACAGCGAGAAACTGATATGATTGAACATACTCCCGGCGAAGCGGTGATTGAAAATGAAAAAGTAGCCACATGTTCAGAGCGCGGCAAATATGATCGTGTAATTTACTGCTCTGTCTGCGAAGACGAACTGAATCGTGAAACGGTTGAGACGGATGTGCTTGGTCACACTACAGTAATTGTGAATGCCAAGGAGGCTACCGCAACAGAAAGCGGCTACACAGGCGACGTGGTTTGTACTGTGTGCGGGGAAACCATTAAAGCAGGTGAAGTAATTCCTCCCACAGCGCAACCGGATGAGCCGGGTCAATCAGAAAAACCGACTTCAGGTAGATGTCCGTTTTGTGGTAGAGATCACAGTGGTAGCTTCTTCCAAAAGATCATCGCCTTTTTCCACCGCATTTTCGCGCTGTTGTTCGGTGCACGCTACTGATTTAAAAGAAAAAAACGAACCCAAAACACCCGCCCTCATCAGAGAGAGCGGGTGTTCACATTTTCAATCTTCAATTCTTAATTCTTAATTCTTAATTCTTAATTCTTAATTTCTCACTCGTCCTTCGTCGAGAGCGTGTAAATCCACATTACGCCGGAGATGATCGCGTCGAGAATGTCGCGGTGGATCGGTCGAACTTCGCCGATGTAATCGTTAAACAGATTCGCCGGTACGCGGGCGGTGATGTCCAGCGGCTTGGGGATGCCGAGGGCAAACAGCGCGATGGCCGTCACGTCACGGTTGCGCGTGTCCTTGTCCATGGTGCCGCCCTTTTTGACGGTTTTGCCCGCAACGGCAATCGTGATCACCGATTCGCGCATCGAGAACCGACCGTGGCCGCCTTCGGCTTTATGGCCGTGGTCGGGGGTCACAATGATCAGCGAATCGTCCAGCAGACCGTTGCGGATGATGGCGTCATAGATTTGGCCGAGATATTCGTCCACCACGTGGATCTGGTTGAAATAAAGCTCGGAATCTGAGCCGTAGGTGTGGCCGGCGTGGTCCACACTGTCAAACTGCGTAAACAGCAGCGTCGGTTTGTTGCCTTCGTCCAGATAGTTGACAATGCTCTTCGCCACTTCCTCGTCGGTCGGATCGTTGTGCTTGTAGATATCCAGATCGTCCTCCACAATGCCGTAGTTGATGGCGCTCCAGTTGCCAAACGAGGCGAGAACGGCGTCCGGCATCGCGCAGCGGATGCGGTTGTAGACGGTGGGATACTTGCGCATGTGCTGGATCTTCGGCGGTTCGTCGCCTTCGGGCGAGATGTTGCCGTTGGTATACATGTTGCGCAGATTGGACACGCCGGTCAGAATGCTGCCCCAGTTCGGTGCGCTGTCGGTATAGACCTCGGCGCGCGCGGTGTTGGTGACAGCGCCGTCTTTGAAGATGCGGTCAAAGTTCGGCGTATCGGCATGCTGGAAATAGTTGCCTGCGCCGTCAACGCCGAGGATAAAGACGTGCTTATAGGCGCCGTAGGAGCAGTCGCCCTTGTTCAGCAGCGAGCCGTTTGCGGCAAAAGCCATCGGCACGCAGGAGAACACCAGCAGCAATGTGAGCAGCAGGGCGATCGTTTTTTTCATCGTGAAGACTTCCTTTCTGTGTTTTCATTTTCACGGTGCAGTCAAAGCTGCGGTCCGATTGATTACTGTTTCCTTGCCGTGTGCGCTTCATAGATCATCTTGAGCCCGTCGAGCAGCAGATGGCGGTCATATTGAAACGCCTTTTTGCAGCACGGCACAATGCCGCCGCCGAGTCCGCCCGTTGCAACGAGCGAGACGTTTTCTTCGCCCATCTCTGCGGTGATGCGGTCCACCATGCCGTCGAGCATGGCGGCGGTGCCGAACACGGAGCCGGAGCGCATACATTCGATCGTGTTGGTGCCGATGGCGTGTTCCGGCATCGTAAAGCTGATGGCAGGTAAAAGCGCCGTGCCCGCAGCGAGGGCGTCGAGCGAAATTTTGACGCCCGGGGCGATGGTGCAGCCGAGAAACTTGCCGTCTTTGTCGATCGCGATGATCTTGGTGGCTGTGCCGAGGTCGGCAACAAGGCAGGGCAGCGGATAGCGCCCTTTGGCCGCCACGGTGTCCACGATCAGATCCGCGCCGATATCGCCGACCGGCAAAATGTCGCACAAAAAGCCGTCGTGCACATCTTCGCCGACAATCAGCGGCGCTTTGCCGAGCACGGTTTTGACCGCCTGAAACAGCAGATCGGTCAGCTCCGGCACTACGCTGGAAAGAATCGCGCCGCGAAAATCGACGCCGCGCACGGCGTGCAGGTGGAAAATATTCATCAGCATCGTGGCGTATTCGTCCGCGGTGCGGTGCTTTTCGGAATAGACGCGCGACGTGAACAGCAGCGCACCGTCGGCATAGCAGCCGAGGGTGATATTGGTATTTCCGATATCCATTGCAAGCAGCATAGCGGCACCTCCATGTATTTCTCTGTGAAAATTATAAGCAAATCGGTGGCAAAAGTCAATGCGATATGCTATAATAAAACAAAAAAGAAGGGGCGTGACGCCTGTGGTCTGCAGCGCCTGTCCGCGTCATTGCGGGGTGGATCGGAAAAAGAAAACCGGTGTGTGCGGTGTGAACGAATCGTTTTTTGCGGCGCGCGCGGCAACCCATTTTTGGGAAGAGCCGTGCATCAGCGGCACCAACGGCTCCGGCACGGTGTTCTTTTCCGGGTGCAACCTGCGGTGCGTGTTTTGCCAAAACTATGAGGTCAGCCACGGCTGCTTCGGCAAAGAGATTTCCGATAAACGTCTGTGCGAGATCTTTGACGCGCTGATCGCGCAGGGCGCACATAATCTGAATCTGGTCAACCCGACGCACTACGCCGAACGGCTCGCGCGTGTGCTGCGCGATTACCGCAGCCCGGTGCCCGTGGTCTATAACAGCAGCGGCTATGAATCCGTGGAGACGCTCAAAAAGCTCGAGGGCCTTGTGGACGTGTATCTGCCGGACTTCAAGTTTTCGCGGCCCGACCGTGCGCTGCAATACGCCGGCGCGGCGGACTACCCGGCCGTTGCCGCGTTGGCGATCGAAGAGATGAAACGCCAGCAGCCCGCGGATGTGTTCGAAAACGGGCTGATTCAAAAGGGCGTGATCGTGCGGCATCTGATTTTGCCGAAGAACACCAACGCGTCGATTGAAGTTTTGCGTTTGATCGCCGACCGGTTCGGCACAAAGACGATCGTCAGCCTGATGGCGCAGTACACGCCCTGCGGCGAGATCGACCGGTTTCCGGAACTGCAGCGGCCGATCACCCGGCGCGAATACGACAAGGTTGTGGCGGCGCTTGCCGACCTCGGATTCCGAAACGCCTATGTGCAGGAGCGCACGAGCGCCGACACGCAGTATATCCCACCCTTTGATCTGACGGGGATCTGACGTTTTTCGCCCCAACCTCTTTACAAATCACGGCGCACCATGTATAATAAAACCACCAATATTCCGAAATGGAGGACAAGAAAAATGAAAAAGTTTGCAAGTGAATTCAAAGCATTCGTGCTGCGCGGCAACGTGATGGATATGGCCGTCGGTGTCATCATCGGCGCTGCGTTCGGTTCCATCGTCACCGCGCTGACCGACGACTTTATCAATCCCCTGATCGCGTCCATCGGCGGCGTGGAGGTTGCCGGCATGATCAAGCTGCCGTGGGTCGACTACACCGGTCTGGACAGTGAAGCCACTCAGGCGCTCGCCCTCAACTACGGCCACTTTATCACCACGATCATCAACTTCCTGATCATGGCGCTGTGCATCTTCCTGATGGTCAAGGCAGTCAACAAGCTGATGAACCTCGGCAAAAAGCCGGAGGAAGAAGCTGCGCCGACCACCAAGGTGTGCCCGTACTGCAAGAGCGAGGTTGCAATCGAAGCGACCAAGTGCCCGCACTGCACCTCCGATCTGCCGGAAGAAGCAGCTGAATAAGATATGAAAACAGGATTTATCGGCGCCGGCAATATGGCGTCGGCAATCATCGAAGGCTTGTGTTCCTCGGCGTGTCTTGCGCCGCAGGAGCTTGCCGTTTTTGATGTGGACACAAAAAAAGCGGCCGCGCTGGGCGACCGGTACGGGATTGCTGTGTGCGACGACGTGCTTTCGCTCGCGGCCTTTGCCGACTGTATCGTGCTCGCGGTCAAGCCCAACGTGCTGCAAAGCGTATTGCAAGAGATCCGTGATCTTGTGCGCGAAAAGCAGCCGCTGCTTTTGACGATCGCAGCCGGGAAACCCTTGTTGTTTTACGCCGACACGCTCGGCTTTCCGGTGCGGATGATCCGTGTGATGCCGAACATCAACGCGTCGGTGCTTGCGGCGGTGTCGGCCTATTGCGGCAGCGACACGGCGACAAAGGAAGATCTGGCGTTTGCAGACAGGTTCTGCGCCTCGTTCGGCACAGCGATTGCTTTGCCGGAAAAACTGTTCCCGATCTTCGGCGTCATCGGCGGCAGCGCACCGGCCTATGCCTATCTGTTCATCGATGCGCTTGCCCGTGCTGCGGTGCAGCAGGGAATGCCGCGCGCCCAGGCGCAGCAGGTTGCGGCGCAGATGGTGCTCGGCAGCGCGAAGATGGTGCTCGAAAGCGGCGTCCATCCGCAGGAGCTGATCGACCGGGTCTGTTCGCCCGGCGGCACCACGATCGAAGGGCTGCTCGCACTGCAAAAGGACGGCTTTGAATCCGCTGTTGCCGACGCGGTCAGGGCCGCGGCCGATAAGGACAGCCGCCTGTGATCACAGCAGCATCGACAACAGCAAACACGAAAACAGCATCTTTTCGGGCAGAGGGTCCGTCCCTTTGCCCGTTTGTATTGTATAAGCGGCGCGGTGAAAGGTTTCGCTGAACCAGAACGGAAACCCGCCGTCGGGCGTGGTCGCCCGCTGCGGCGACACAGAGAGCTCCTGCGCGAGGAGCTTATCGGCAAGGGAAAAATCCCGCTCCGGTTGCGGCGGGTGGACGGTCAGTCCTCGGTCGCCCGGCTGCAGCAGCAGGGCGCGGACAAAGCGCTCTTTGCGGCAAAGCGCCGCGATCGCGTGGCTTTCCGCTTCGCCTTGCGGGCGTTCTCCGCCAAAGCCGGACGCGCCCGGCGCCGGCTTTCCGGCGGCACGGTATGCGTCAAATCCGGCGCTGAACTGATGCCGCAGATCGACGCCCGATGCGTTGGCGTGCCACGGCATGTCATTTTGCACCAGCGGACGCAAAAAGTTTCGCAAGGCGCCGGTGGCAGACAGCCCGTGCGCGTTGAGCTCCAGTCCGTCCGGGTTGAGACACGGCACAACCGTCAGCCCGCAGTCGCCAAACGCACGCCGCAGATCCACGCCGCAAAACGGCACGCGGTCTTTGCGGCATTGCAAAAGCGTTTTCACAAAACGCAGCAGCAACGGCGCTGTTTCGTCGGCGCCGGATACACCGGCAAGCAGCAACGTGCGGCAGCGGCGGCTGCCGAGATCGAGCGCAAACAGCGCACGCCCCAGCGCCGTGCGGCCAAACACACGCGGCAAAATGCCGAAATCGCGGTACAGCTTCTCGAGTGCATGGCACAGCGCCGCGTAATCAAAAGAATCCTCCAAGACGATCCCTCCCGTTTCATCATAGCGCCGGGCAGGGCAGAATAGAACCGAAGGAGACAGGAACCGATGGAATTATTTGAAAAAACGCTGCGGGAGACCACCATCTACGACGGCAAAATCATTCGCCTGCATGTGGACGATATCGAGCTGCCCAACGGCAAAAACGCCATCCGCGAAATTGTGGAGCATTCGGGCGGCGTGTGTGTGGCGGCGCTCAGCGACCGCGGCACATTGCAGTTTGTGCGCCAGTACCGCTATCCGTATCACAAGGTGCTGCTTGAGCTGCCGGCCGGCAAGCTTGAAAAAGGCGAAGAGCCGCTGGAGGCCGGGATGCGCGAGCTTGAGGAGGAATGCGGGCTGCAGGCGGACAATGTACGCTCGCTCGGCTGCGTCTATCCCACCGTGGCCTATTGCAGCGAGATCATCCACCTCTTTCTCGCCACAGGGCTGCACAAAACGCAGCAGCATTTTGACGAGGACGAATTCCTTGAAACCGAGGAGATTTCGCTTTCCGATGCGGTGCGCATGGTGATGGACAACGAGATCACCGACAGCAAAACCGTGGCCGCCGTGCTCAAAATCGCGCGGCTAAAAGAGGAGGGCAAGCTCTGATGGCGCGTTTCATTTTAGCGTCCGCGTCTCCGCGGCGCAAACAACTGCTGAAACAGGCCGGCTACGCGTTTGAAATCGTGGTCTCCGACGCCGACGAAAGCCTGCCCGCCGGTATCACGCCGGAAAAAGCGGTCCGGCGCAACGCCGCACGCAAGGCGCAGGCCGTTGCCGAAACCAACCCCGGCGCGGTCGTGCTCGGTTGCGACACGGTGGTGGCAATCGACGGAGAAATCCTCGGAAAGCCGCAGGACGAAGCGGAAGCGAAAGCGATGCTGCGCCGTCTTTCGGGCAACACGCACACGGTCTATTCCGGCGTTTGCATCACAGACGGCAAAAAGGAAACGGTCTTCGCCGTTGCCACGGACGTGACGTTTTACGCGCTGTCCGACCGGACGATCGACGCCTATGCGGCAACGAAAGAGCCGATGGACAAGGCCGGCGCCTACGGTATTCAGGGGCTCGGCTGTGTGCTGGTCAAAGAGATATCGGGCGACTACAGCAATGTGGTCGGTCTGCCGTTGAGCGAAAGCGCCCGTGCGCTGGCGGCGTTCGGTGTGTTTGGAACCGTAACGGTATAACAAAAAGCTGTCGCTTGAAGCGGCAGCTTTTACAATTTGGTTTGCTCAATACCCCTGAACATCCTCGTTTTTCATCAGCTTCACAATCGCGCTCGTGCCCAGCCGGTCGCAGCCCAGGGCGAGGTAGCTTTCGGCGTCTTCCCAGCTTCTGATGCCGCCGGCGGCCTTCATCTTGAGATGATCGGCCTTGTGCGCACGGAACAGTTCGATGTCGTGTCTCGTTGCGCCGCCCTTGGAAAAGCCGGTGGAGGTTTTGATATAATCCGCGCCGCTGCGGCTGACAACTCCGCACAGCGCGATTTTTTCGTCGTCGGTGAGTAGACACGTTTCGATAATGACCTTGAGCGTTTTGCCTTCGCACGCCTTGCGCACAGCTTTGATCTCATGTTCAATCGCATCGAAATCGCCCGCCTTGGCGGCGCCGACGTGGATCACCATATCCACTTCATCCGCGCCGTTCAAAACAGCGTCCGCCGTTTCCGCCACCTTTGCGGCGGTGGTCATATAGCCGTTGGGAAAGCCGATCACCGTGCACACGCGCATCCGGTCACCGAGGTAGTCCTTCGCCTGCTTGACAAACACCGGCGGGATGCACACGCTCGCGGTATGGTATTGGAGCGCGTCGTCGCACAATTCGCGGATCTGCGGCCAGGTGGCGTCCACGGCCAGCAGCGTGTGGTCGCAATGGGAAAGAATCGTTTGTTTATCCATCGAGCATCAGCCTTTCATCGTTGCTTTTTCAATAGTATACCATGCCGCAAGGGGATTGGCAAGCTTTATCATTCTTTATTTGACACACGCTTTGCCGCTGTGCTACAATAAACGCGAGGTGATAAACGATGACATTACGCGAAGCCATCGACGCGCGGCACTCCGTGCGTCAGTACAAAGACAAACCGATTGAACCCGAAAAAATCGCCGCGCTGCGCGAAAAGGCGGCGGAGCTCAACGCCCAAGGCGGCCTGCATTTCCAGATTGTGACGGACGAGCCCAAAGCGTTTTCCGGCCCGCTCGCGCACTACGGCCATTTTACCAATGTGAAAAACTACATCGCCTGCGTCGGCAAAAAGGGGAAAGACCTCGGCGAGACGATCGGCTATTACGGCGAATATCTTGTGCTGTTTGCCCAGCAGCTCGGACTTAACACCTGCTGGGTGGCGCTGACCGCCAGCAAGCGAAAGGCGGCCGCCGAGATCGGAAAAGGCGAAAAGATGCCGCTGCTCATTGCGCTCGGCTACGGCGAGACCAACGGCCACGACCGCAAAACAAAAACCGCCGCACAAGTCGGCGGCGGAGAGGATCAGCCCGATTGGTACAAAGCCGGCATCGCGGCGGCGCTCAAGGCGCCCACGGCCACGAACCAGCAAAAGTTTCTGTTCAGCCGCAACGGCGATTTTGTCAGTGTGCAGCCGACCGGCGGGTTTTACAGCGACGTGGATCTCGGCATTGTGAAATGCCATTTTGAGCTCGGCGCGGGAAAAGAGACTTTCAGTTGGCGCTGACGCCGAAATCGGCTTTGAGCTTTTTGAGGATCTCCACGTCGGCCGGACAGAAGTCAAACCGGTCGATCTCGTCGACGGAGATATAGCGGATCTCGCTGTGCTCCAATAGCTGCGGTTCGCCCTCCACGATGGCGGCGTTAAACAGCGTCAGCTCCACGGTCATGTCGGGATATTCGTGCACAAGCTGCATATACACATCGTCCACACGGACTTTGACGGCAAGCTCCTCCATGCATTCGCGCATGAGGGCTTGCTGTTTTGTTTCGCCTGTTTCCACTTTACCGCCGACGAATTCCCACAGCAGCCCGCGCGTTTTGTGCGGCGGCCGGCGGCAGATGAGAAAGCGGTTGTTTTGCCAGATGAGTGCGGCAACGACCTGGGTCATGGGAGATCATTTCCTTTGTTGTATTTTTATTAGCGGCCCGCGGGGCCGCCGCTACGAATAAAACGAAGCAGGGTAGCGGTCGCCCCGTGGGCGACTAAGGGAATACTGTCATTCTGCAAGAAAGTAGCAGTCTTCTTTCCATTTTCGTGGATTGTTACGAATATAATGCCGTATTATGCTGTATTCTTTTTCAGTTCTGATAATATGGTCGTGAAAGGATTTTTGAAAGATCAGGCAGTTGGCTTCTTTGGTGATACGGCCTTTGGTTTGGTTGATAATGTTTGTAATATTGTTGTCATTGTCTGTTAGTTCCAGCAGCAGATGGATATGATTCGGCATGATAACGTATTCTGTCAGTTGAACAGAAGGGTATACCACAGGAATACGTTCAATGGCTTTGGCTGCTGCTTTTCCGATATCCGAATATGAGATATCCTCGGTTTCCTTGAAGCTGTCTTTTGTCCAAAAATAATTCTGCCGTTGGAGGGTGCAGATTGTTATGAAATAAGCACCCACAGAAGAATAATCAAAATGTTGCATCCGACGCCGCTTTTGATACTTCATCACTATCACCTGATTCATCATATCATAATAGAAAAGCGATTGCAACATAAAAAAGAAAATCATCTGTAGCGGTCGCCCCGTGGGCGACTAAGGAGATATGCCAAAGCGGCCCGCGGGGCCGCCGCTACACAATAATAATAAAAACCGTAGCGGTCGCCCCGTGGGCGACTAAGGAGATACACACCCAATCAAAAAAGCCCTCTTTCGAGGGCCGGGGATTCGCTTAGATTACGCACCTGCGGTTTCGTCTTTGGATTCGGTCGCAGTCGTAAAGATCTTCTTGAGGGTGTCGATGATGCCCTTGAGGGATTCGTTATCGCCGACAAGCTTTTCGATCAGTTCGATAAAAGCGTTAAGGATGCCCTTCAACTGTTCCATGGTTACGCCTCCGTTTTAAAAATTCATGAGCCTTTGCTCACTATCCATATCTTACCATGCATCCCGCCCAAAAGCAAGGGGCGGGGGACAGTGTTTACAATTATTTTTAATTTTTATGATGATTTTGATGCAATTTGACTTGCACTGCATGACGCGCCGGGCAAAGCACTGAAAACGGGGCTTCTCCCGCCGGGGAACCCGATCGGCTTTTGATGCGCGCACTTTACCTTGTTAAAATTAACCAAAGTATGAACGGTTCTTTTGTGCAAAATTGCGGCTTGCAAATCTGTGAATAATGTGTTAATATATACACGGCATGAGGGAGATGTATACCTGTATATGGAACCCGAAATGACTACTTTAGAAAGGAAGTACGTTATAATGAAAGATTTTCTTGACAAGATCGGTGCTGCTCTGAACGATCTCAACAATTCTGATCTGTGGGGCTACATCAAGAACATCGTTGGTAAGCTTGTTGCTCTCCTCCACCTTGAGAAGGAAGAAGAGACCGCTGCGATCATCGAAGACATCTTCGCATAAGTTGAGCTCAAAAGTAAGAATAGTTATTCTTAACACAAAACCCCGGTTCGCCGGGGTTTTGTGCTGCTTTCGGGCAAAGTTTGCCGTTGTTTTGTTTTGGGTTTGCGCGTCCTGTTGTGAGATTGTAAACGATTTTTTAAAACACTTGCAAAACGAAAAAGCGCGTGATACAATCAATACAGCAGCAGGAAATCGTTTCCGGTTTTCGTTGACTTTACAAAAAAGGAAGTAATCCCATGAAAGAGTATCTTGATAAGATCGATGCGTTCCTGAACAGTATCGTGAAGCATGACATCTGGAAGCAGGTCAAGAACTTCATCAACAAAATCAGAGGCATTCTGGAAGACAAGGGCGACGACGACGCGGTTGAATTCATAGACGTGATGGTCAACTGAGACTTCAAAAAGCACAGCATGAAGCTCCGGTCCTCCGGAGTTTTTTGCTTCCGTTTGCAATGTTTGTAAACAAATTTTAAGAACTATTGTTTTTTATTTTTAATGGTGCTACAATCAAAACAGCAGATGGAAATCCTTTCCGAAATCCGACTGCAGCTAAAAAAGGAGCGAAAGCATGATGTCAGATTTGATTCACAGCATTGACCAGACACTCAGAGAACTTGCTGCCGCCAGCATTTGGGGCTTTGTCAAGAGCATTATCAAGAAAGTCCGCTGGATCCTTGTTTTGGAAGGCGAACACGAAGGTGCCCAGATTCTCGATATCATTTCCGAATAACACACAAAACGCTCCGGTATGGCGGAGCGTTTCGTTTTGCACCGGTTTGTTGCGCGTGTAAACATTTTTTAAAAAATACGCCGGTATCTATTGCCAATGTTGGTGCGGCGTGCTATAATCGAACCGAACAGGGGAGAACCCCGAAAGAACAGAATTGGAGGATACATTATGGATACTATTGTTGAACTGTTTGTCAAGCTGCTGCAAATGATCTCCCGCATTCTGACCTCGTCCGATGAAGAAGCTCTCGGCTGGATCTTCGGCAAGGGCGCAGAGCTGCTTGACGAAAACAAAGACAAGCTGAACAACACCGACGGCGAATAAGCCAACCACCAACCAACCCGAAAGCACCGCACGCGGTGCTTTTTGTTTTGCGCGGCACAGCGGGCGATTGTTGTTTTTTCACGGTCATGGATAACATGGAGGGGTGGAAACGGAGCGAAAAGAGATATGTGAATGGCATTTACAAAGGGCAATCCTATTTGGAAAAGCGTGAATGAGAATTGTCTTTCACACCTCTTTCACACGTCATTCACATCTCTTTCACAGTCAGAAATGCCCTAACGGTGGGCTTTGTCGGGGTTTTGTTACATGAGATTCTCATTTTGACAAGTAAAAAGACTGAAAAACAGAAAACAGGAAAAAACGGGAAATGTTGGGAAACGCTGGTTGCTCATGTTTCATTCACAATTAAAAAAAATACAGCGCCCGTAGTGTCGATCATCGATCGACTGGGCGCGGAGATCGACCGGTTGACAGCCAAAACAAAGCCGATCACTGATCGGCGCTACAAATATATATAAACAAAGCGCCCGTAGTGTCGATCATCGATCGACTGGGCGCGGACGGCGTGGCACAATAGCCGCCGACACGGCGGCGCTACGGGGCAGCCGTTGTAGCATCGATCTCCGATCGACCGGGTGACAGCCAAAACAAAGCCGATCACTGATCGGCGCTACTGACGACCGATGACTGACGACTACCGACTGTTCTTGTGCATCTTGCTTGAACTCATACACGATATGTTGTGAAGTTGCACAAATTCGTTGTTCATTTTCCGTTAATGTTTAGGCTTGCAACCAAAAATATTTTTTCCCCGTTTTTCCTGTTGACGAAGTCGCGATTTGTGATATAATATGAAGCAACCGAAACCTATATTTCAGCATCGTTTTTTGGGAGATAGATAGTATGTATGTGAAAGATGTAACCGTACAGAATCAAGTGGGTCTGCATGCCCGTCCGGCAACGTTCTTTATCCAGAAGGCCAACGAATTCAAATCCTCCATCTGGGTAGAAAAGGAAGAACGCCGCGTCAACGCCAAGAGTCTTTTGGGCGTTTTGTCCCTGGGCATTATGGGCGGCACAGACATCCGCATCATCGCCGGCGGCGCCGACGAGGAAGAAGCGGTCAACGCGCTTGTGAAGCTGGTGGAATCCGGCTTTGCCGAATAATTTTTCAAAATGCACTTGACTTTTCTGCGTTAAAGTGCTAATATTCTTTCAACAATTCAATACTCATTTGAAAAGCGATGACGAAGACGGACGAACAAAACGTCTTTCAGCGAGCCGGGGTTTGGTGTAAGCCCGGCATGACGGCTGTTCAAGTTCCCATCCCTTCCGAGCTGAAGACCCGAAAGCGAAAGCGAGTAGATATCTTCCGTGATTGCAGCGTGAATGCATAGGACTTGTTGGAGTCCGAGAGTGGCGGCTCTTTTGCCGCAATTTGAGTGGTACCGCGGGTATAACATGCTCGTCTCAAAGTTTTTGAGACGGGCTTTTTATTTTTTCCTATCAATATTCTTAGGAGGCAGTTAAAATGAGTGAACAGCATTTTTCCAATGAGAT
This sequence comes from Oscillospiraceae bacterium, assembly GCA_902786285.1. GTDB lineage: Bacteria > Bacillota > Clostridia > Oscillospirales > Acutalibacteraceae > UBA6857. Next base: position 16,651 of record CADABX010000007.1, read on the forward strand.
CGGCCAGATCGCAACCAGAATCCGGGAAATGCGCGGTATTATCGGCATTTCGGTCGATGACATGGCGGAAAAAACAGAGCTGACTGTGGAACAGTACCGCAAATATGAATCCGGCACTGTAGACCTGCCGTTTACGTTTATCCATAAATGCGCCGTTGCATTCGGCATCGGCATTACCGATATCCTCGAGGGCCAGAGCGCCCATCTGTCCAACTACACCGTGACGCGCAAGGGGCAGGGCATCCGCACGTCCAAAGAGGACGGAATCGAGATCCAAAAGCTCGCGCCGCTGTTCCGCGACAAGATCGCAAAGCCCTACTGGGCGACCTATGAATATTCCGACGAGCTGCAAAACAAGCCGATCCATACCACCACCCACGCCGGCCAGGAGTTTGACCTTGTTTTGAGCGGCACACTGAAGGTGCAGGTCGGTGCGCGCACGGAGATTTTGGAAGAGGGCGACAGCATCTATTATAATTCCTCCATCCCGCACGGCATGATCGCCCTGGGCGGCAGAAAGTGCAACTTCCTCGCGGTCATCATGCCCGAGGATCAAAAGGTTGACGAGGAGAAGATGGAGCAGGCCGTCTTTGCCGTTGCCAAAAAGGAAAGCTATGTGGTCGACCGCTTTATCGACGCCAAGGAGGACGACAAGGGCCGGCTGTTGTCACTCGATTTCAAAAACGAGGAAAGCTTCAACTTTGCCTACGATATCGTGGACGCCATTGCCGACAAGCAGCCGGACAAGCTGGCGATGCTCCATGTTGCCAACGACAAGACCGAACGCCGCTTTACCTTTATGGATATGAAGCGCGAATCTGCCCGCACGGCGAACTATCTCAAGAGCCTCGGCATCGGCAAGGGCGACCGCGTGATGATCGTGCTCAAGCGGCACTATCAGTTCTGGTTCTCCATCCTCGCGCTGCATAAAATCGGCGCCATCGCCATCCCGGCGACCCATCAGCTGCTCTCGCACGACTTCGAATACCGCTTCGAAAAGGCCGGCGTCAAGGGTATCCTTTGCACGGCGGACGACGACACGGCGCATCAGGTGGAGCTGGCCGAAGAAACCGTCGGCGCGCTGGATTGCAAGATCATGGTCGGCGGCAAACGCGAGGGCTGGCACAGCTTTGAAGACGAATACACCATGTTCCGCTCGAGCTTTCCGCGTACAGCCGACACACCCTGCGGCTCCGACCCGATGGTGATGTTTTTCTCCTCAGGTACCACAGGCTACCCGAAGATCGCCTGCCACAACTATAAATACGCCCTCGGCCACTACATCACCGCCAAATACTGGCACACCGTGCGCACCGACGGGCTGCATTTCACCATCTCCGATACCGGCTGGGGCAAGGCGCTTTGGGGCAAGCTGTACGGCCAGTGGGAATGTGAGGGCGCGATCTTCACCTATGACTTCGACCGCTTCCACGCGTCGGATATTCTCCCGATGTTCCAGAAATACAACATCACCACCTTCTGCGCACCGCCGACGATGTACCGCATGCTGATCAAGGAGGACCTGTCCAAATACGATCTGTCGTCCATCCAGTACGCCACCACGGCCGGCGAGGCGCTCAACCCCGAGGTGTTCTATCAATTTAAAAAGGCGACCGGCCTGACGATCATGGAAGGCTTCGGCCAGACCGAAACGACGCTGACCATCGGCAATCTGATCGGCACCACGCCGAAGCCCGGCGCCATGGGCAAGGCGATCCCCGCGTATGATATCGATATCGTCGATCCCGACGGCAACAGTGTGCAGGACGGCGAAACGGGCGAGATCGTGGTCCGCACCGACAAACGCATCCCGTGCGGCCTGTATATGGGCTATTACGGCGACGAGGAGCAGACCAAAGCCGCATGGCACGACAATATGTATCACACCGGCGACACCGCGTGGCGCGATGAGGACGGCTACTACTGGTATGTCAGCCGGATCGACGACGTGATCAAATCCTCCGGCTACCGCATTGGACCGTTCGAGATCGAAAACGTCATTATGGAGCTGCCCTACGTGCTCGAATGCGGTGTGTCCGCCGCGCCGGACGAGGTGCGCGGCCAGGTGGTCAAGGCGAGTGTTGTTTTGACCAAGGGCACCGAGGGCACCGAGGAGCTCAAAAAAGAGATCCAGAACTACGTCAAGCATCACACCGCGCCCTATAAATATCCGCGCATCGTGGTCTTCCGCGACGATCTGCCCAAGACGATCAGCGGCAAGATCATTCGCAGCAAGCTGTAAATCAGTGCACAGTGCACAGTGCCTAGTGCACAGATGCGCCGGCCATCGGCCGGCGCTGTCGACAGAAAAAGCACGTATAGAACTTTAACGCTTTAAAACCTTGACGAACAAAAACCGATGTAGTATAATTAAAAGAACGAGCGAAAGGCGGTGACAGCGATGCAGCATAAGCGGATCAGCATCTTCTGCGGCCATTACGGCAGCGGCAAAACCAACATCGCCGTCAATTTTGCGCTCGAGCTGCGTAAAACGCACGACCGCGTGTCGATCATCGACCTCGATATCGTCAACCCGTATTTCCGCACGAAGGACAGCCAGCAGGAGCTGGATGCGGCGGGTGTGGAGCTGATTTCCTCCGACTACGCAGGCAGTAACCTCGATATCCCCGCGCTGCCGGCGGCCATGATGCGCCCGATCGCGGAACAGGATACGCAGGTCGTCATGGATATCGGCGGCGACGATCAGGGCGCTGTGGCGCTCGGCCGCTTTGCCGACCAGCTAAACGCCGAAGGCGGCTACGACATGTTCTTTGTGCTCAATCTTTACCGGCCGCTGACACAGACGGCCGAGGACGCTTTGGCTGTCATGCGCGAAATCGAAGCGGCGTGCGGCCTGCGGTTTACCGCGATTGTCCACAATTCGAACCTTGGCGCTCTGACGACGCTGCAGGACATTCTGGACAAGCACCGGGAGGCACAAAAGCTTTGTGCGCTTTCCGGTCTGCCGCTGCAGCTGACAACCGTGCGCGAAGACCTTGCGCCGCAGGCGGCGGCGCTGCTGCCCGGCGTTTTCGGGCTGCGGCTGCAAAAACAGTTATTTCAACCTTGAACTATAAAGGGAGGAACCAATATGCCAAAAGTGACGTTCAGAACAGACTGGTGCAAGGGCTGCGGCCTGTGCGCGATGGTCTGTCCGAAACAAATCATTGTGATCAACAAGGAAAAGATCAACAAAAAAGGTCATTCTCCTGCAGAGATCACCGATCAGTCCAAGTGTATCGGCTGCGCGTTTTGCGCAACGATGTGTCCGGACTGCATCATAACCGTGGAAAAGTGAGGTGTGAACATGTCTGAAAAAGTATTGATGAAGGGGAATGAGGCCATTGCCGAAGCGGCCATCCGCGCCGGCTGCCGCCATTATTTCGGCTATCCCATCACCCCGCAGACAGAAGTTGCCGCCTACATGGCAAAACGCATGCCCAAGATCGGCGGCTGCTTTTTGCAGGCGGAAAGCGAGATCGCGGCCATCAACATGGTCTACGGTGTTGCCGGCGCCGGCAAGCGCGTGATGACGAGCTCGTCCTCTCCGGGCATCTCGCTCAAGAGCGAAGGCCTGTCCTATCTTGCCGGTTCCGACCTGCCCGCATTTGTGGTCAACGTCCAGCGCGGCGGCCCGGGTCTCGGCGGCATCCAGCCCTCGCAGTCCGACTATTTCCAGGCGACCAAGGGCGGCGGCCACGGCGACTATAAGATGATCGTGCTTGCGCCCGCGTCTGTGCAGGAAATGGCGTCGCTGACCATCAAGGGCTTCGACCTCGCCGACAAATACCGCATGACCGCGATGATCCTTGCCGACGGCACCATGGGCCAGATGATGGAGCCCGTGGAGCTCGGCGATGTGGAAGTCAAAGAATATGACAAATCCTGGGCCGTCACCGGCACCAAGTGTGCAAGACCCCACAACATCGTCAACTCCCTGTCTCTCGTGCCCGAAGAGCTCGAACAGCTCAATTTCGCCCGCTACGAGCGTTACAAGGCTGTCGAAGAAAACGAAGTGATGTATGAATCTTACCTGATGGACGACGCCGAGATCTGCGTCGTGGCGTTCGGTATCTCCGCCCGCGTTTCCAAAAACGCGATCAACGAAGCGAGAAAGAACGGCATCAAGGTCGGCATGATTCGCCCGATCACCCTGTGGCCGTTCCCGAAAGCGCCGCTGCTGGCCGCCGCGGAGCATTGCCACACGTTCCTCAGCGTGGAAATGAACATGGGCCAGATGATCGAAGACATCGAGCTCGCCATCCGCTGCAAGCGTCCGGTGCAGCTCGTCAACCGCGTCGGCGGCATGATCCCGTCGCCCGAGCAGGTGCTCCAGGCGATTGAAGAAGCAGACAAAGGAGGAAAAGCGTCATGATCGTATTCCAGAAACCGAAATCCCTGTGCGATGTGCCGCTGCATTACTGCCCCGGCTGCACCCACGGTATTATCCACCGTCTCGTCGCCGAAGCGATCGACGAACTCGGGATCGAGGGCGACACCATCGGCGTTGCGCCGGTCGGCTGCGCCGTGATGGCCTATAACTACTTCAACTGCGATATGGTCGAGGCGGCCCACGGCCGCGCACCGGCAGTTGCCACCGGCATCAAGCGTGCCGACCCCAGTAAGATCGTCTTTTCCTATCAGGGCGACGGCGACCTCGCGTCGATCGGTACGGCGGAGACCGTCCATTCCGCCACAAGAAACGAAAACATCACCGTGATCTTTGTCAACAACGCGATCTACGGTATGACCGGCGGCCAGATGGCGCCCACCACGCTGCCCGGTCAGGTGACCCAGACCTCGCCCTACGGCCGCGACGTCAAGCAGTGCGGCTATCCGGTCAAGATCTCCGAGATGCTCTCGCAGCTCGAAGGCCCGGAATATATCGAGCGTGTGGCGGTCAACAATGTCAAAAACGTCCGCGCGGCGAAAAAGGCGATCAAAAAAGCCTTCCAAAATCAGATCGACGGCAAAGGCTTCTCGCTGATCGAAGTGATTTCCTCCTGCCCGACCAACTGGGGCATGTCGCCGGAAAAGGCGCTGGGATGGCTCGAAGAAAACATGATCCCGTATTATCCGCTCGGCGTTTATAAAGACAGATCTGCCGGGAAGGAGGCGGAAGCGAAATGATGAACCAAATCCTCATCGCGGGCTTCGGCGGACAGGGCGTCCTTTTCGCCGGCAAGTTCCTCGCCTATAAAGGTCTGATCGAAGGCAAACAGGTTTCCTGGCTCCCGTCCTACGGCCCCGAAATGCGCGGCGGCACCGCCAACTGCTCCGTGATCGTTGGCGACGAGCCCATCGGCTCGCCCATCGTGAACGCGCCCAACACGCTGATCGCGATGAACCTTCCCTCGCTGCAAAAGTATGAGAACGCGGTGGTCCCCGGCGGTCTGATTCTGGTCGATTCCAGCCTGATTGCCGAAAAGGTCAGCCGCACAGACGTCAAGGTCTGCTATGTCCCGGCCACAAAGCTCGCCAACGATTCCGGCTTTTCGACGCTCGCCAACATGATCCTCATCGGCAAGCTGCTGAAGGAAAGCGAAGACATGAGCTTTGACCACACCGAGGACGCGCTCAAAAAGGTGATTCCCGCCCGCAAGATGAATCTCTTGGACGTGAACCTGAAGGCGTTGGAAACCGGCTTCGGCTTTACGGAATGAACGGAAAGGGAATAAGGGACTAAGGGACTAAGGGGTTAAGTGACGCGCTGAAACTTGATCCTGCAGACGAACCGGTCCCGCGTTTCAAGCGTTCCGACACCTCCTCAATCCCTCAATCCCTCAATCCCTCAATCCCTCAATCCCTCAATTCCTTAATCCCTCAATCCCTCAATCCCTGAACATCGACTTTATTACAGAAAGGATGCTTCTGTTATGGATATCAAAATCACCAAAACCACCACGCCGAAAGCAAAGCCCGCGCCGGGTCAGCCGCTCGGGTTCGGCAAGATCTTTACCGATCACATGTTCGTGATGAACTATACCGAAGGCAAGGGCTGGCACGACGCCCGCATCGTGCCGTATCAAAACCTGTCGCTCGCTCCGTCCGCGATGGTGTTCCACTACGGGCAGGAGATGTTCGAAGGCCTCAAGGCATACAAGGGCGAAGACGGCTCCGTCTATCTGTTCCGTCCCGATATGAACGCCAAGCGCGCCAACAATTCCAACAAACGTCTGGTCATCCCCGAACTGCCGGAGGAGGACTTTGTGGATGCGATCAAGGCCGTGGTCGACGTGGACCGCGACTGGATCCCGACCGATCCCGGCACGTCGCTGTATATCCGTCCGTTCATCATCGCCACCGACGAATTCCTCGGCGTGGCGCCGAGCAAAACCTATCTGTTCATCGTCATCCTTTCTCCCTCGGGCGCGTATTATGAAAGCGGTCTGGAGCCGGTCGGCATCTGGATCGAAGACGAATATGTCCGCGCGGTCAAGGGCGGCATGGGCTACACCAAGACCGGCGGCAACTACGCGGCCAGCCTGATCGCGCAGGTCAAGGCGCACGACGACGGCTATTCGCAGGTGCTCTGGCTCGACGGTGTGGAGCGCAAATACATTGAAGAAGTCGGCGCGATGAACATCATGTTTAAGATAAACGGCAAGGTTGTGACCCCGATGCTCAACGGCTCGATCCTGCCGGGCGTGACCAGAGACTCCATCCTGCAGGTTTGCAGAGACTGGGGCTATGAAGTGGAAGAACGCCGCATCAGCGTGGACGAGCTTGTGGCAGCCGCCAAGGACGGCTCGCTCGAAGAAGTCTGGGGTACCGGCACGGCTGCGGTTGTGTCGCCCGTCAACAAGCTGCGCTATGAAGACGAAGTGATGCACATCGGCGACGGCGGCATCGGCGAACTGACCCAAAAGCTGTATGACGAGCTGACCGGCATCCAGTGGGGCAAGCGCCCGGATACCCGCGGCTGGCGCGTGACCGTGTAAGACAGCAAGACAGCAAGATACAAGATAGCAAGACAGCAAGAAGCCGCTCGGAAAACCGGGCGGCTGTTTTTGTTGGGACGCGAAAAACCGCCGGCCGGCGGAACGCGCTTTCCCGCGAAGGAAACCATCGCGGCGCCGATCCGTGGGCCGCTAGCAGACAAAGCAGCCGTCCCCTCCGGGGAAGGTGGGGTCGATCGACTGGGCGCGAAGGGAAAAGTTGCGCTGTGCAATGTCCGCAGTTCGGCGGCCGATTTCAAATGCAGATTTTCGCAAAGAATCGCGCAGTCTTCACACTTCGTTCACACGGCGGGAAAACCGTCGTAAAACTGCCCGAAACGGCTCGGCGCGCCTTGTAAAAACTGCACAAACACGGCTGTGAAATTATGGAGTGTTGGCGCATAGATTTTTTTGCGCTTTTATTGTATGATAGTTACGTATAAATAGATACCTTTGAAGGAGGAATCTCTATGAAACAACATACGAACAAACACCTGCGCCGCGCGCTGGCTCTGTTCATGACCGTGCTGATGGCCATGAGCTGCATGTCTGCGGGAATGAGTGTGTGGGCGGCCGACCTTGACGTCAGTAATTATCCGGACAGAACATGGAATACTGCGACAAATGCAACGGCAACAACCGGTGCCTACGGCGTTCCCATTTGGAACGGCACGGGAACAAACTCTTTTACATGGGATGACTTTGATGGAAAAGATGAAAACTATTTATACTATCAATATCCCAGCGATATCTATCTTGATATCAGCGAAAGCTTGGAACAAACCGGCTATAAGGCAGCATTTCAGGCGCATTACGGCAACGACGACAGCTATCGTCTGAAACTCTCCGGTATGCTTTGGGGCGAACTCGATGTTGCGAATGACAGCGATTATCTGAATGTTCCCGAAGCGCAGATTACGGATTCCGTTTTCTTTAACTACGGTCACGTCGGCACTGTAAGCGACACGCGCAGAACGACGGAAGCGAACAACACGAAAAGCGGAGACTACTGGTTCCACAACGATGACGTTGCACAAGTCTATAACAATGATACGGCGACCAACCCCGGTATTCTGTATAAGTATGTCAACAACAGCAACGAAGACTATAATGAATATGTCTTTCTGACCGGTCAACCGACAAAAACCGGTGATTATACCTATTCCACCTATGGTTGGGGCGGCAGCACCGGCCTTGTGAATTTTGACTGGTATGGTGTTTCCGGCTTGTCCTGGCGCTGGCAGGTCAGAAGCCTTCTGAAAGATGGCTCAACCCATAACAGTGTGACGTCTGCTTCTTCCGTGATGAAGGACGGATATAAAGAAATTGAGATCAACTATCATATCTATGATAAATCCACGCTTGCTGCGCTGATTGCCGGCATTGACAACGGCACGATCACACCGACCGCAGAACAGTCTGCAAACCTTGAAAGCGCTAGAGCGGTGTTGAATAACCGCTATGTGACCAAGGCGCAGGTGGAAGCGGCTGCAAATTCTATTGGCGACAGAATGACCCTGCTTGTCAGCGATAACTATCCGAACTATTCCGCTTCGGCGGCTTCGACCGGACTTGGCACGGCGGCGAACACGTTTGACGCGCAAGCCTATCATCAGGGAGCAGAAACCACGGGCGCTTATTCCAACTTGGTTTATTCACCGATTGGGACGACTTCTTGGTCAGGAAATGGCGTAGGGGACGTTGCGTGGGGTGTTGGCAGAATTGATTTTAAAGTTGCTATTCCCAGAAATGTTGTTATGGTTTACGATGGTGTTCACGAGGCCTACGCTCCAATTACTTTGGAATCCCGGTGTAACGATACCGGTGGTTCTTCTCATATCATTCATTATGCGGATTATAACAATGACGGCAGTGTATATGAGTTGAAAAACGATTTTTGGCAAGGCTACAGCAAGACTTGGGATGTCTGGGCAAAGGACAACATAAACACAGCGGAGCAGTTTGCCGCCTATTGGCATGACGGTGGTGCGCCGGGCGAATCCCCCGATTCCCAAAGAGATGGGGATTCCCGCTTCTGGTGGAATATGATCCAATACTATGGCACCGGTAATACCACCTCATATTATGACCATGAGACAAATTTCAAATTTGATGCAAAGACCAGTTATAAAAGCAGCAGTAGACAGTATAAATATGGTACGTTTACTTCGTTAACTGATTTTTATACAATTAACTATCAGCCAGTCTACAGCAAGCTCACTGATGCTGCAGCAGTGGAAACCGAGCTGGAAAACAATGAATGGATGTACACCGATGCGTCCGTGCGTCGCGCCAAAGCAACGATTGCGGCAATGGTGGCTGCCAACCCGAAGAATTTTGACTATGCTTCCGACGTTGCTGGACAGGTCGCTGCCTGCGCACAAAAGATTTCCGATGCGGCATATATGCTTGACAACGACGGTCTGACGCTTGTCAAAAAGACCGGCACGGTGATTTTCAAGAACTTTGAAGGCGTGGAGATCAGCCGCACATCCGGCGATTACGGCACTGTCGTGACGGAGCCGAGCCTTGCTTCTCTTGACAGATCGTCCACGGAAACCGATAAGTACGACTACGATCTGATCACATGGAATCCCGCGCCGCAGCGTGAAGCCAACGACGCCATTTTGATTCGTGGCGACGTGGAATATCAGGCATTTGACAACCGCAGACTGAAGACCTTTACGCTCAGCTTCTATGACGGAGACGGCAATAAGCTGATGGATGCGGAAAATGTGGAGTGGGGCACGAACTTTGTTTATGACGAAGAAATGCCCGCACCGACCAAAACGCAGACCAACGACACTGTCTATGCATTCAATCAGAAATGGGCAGACGGCACGGACAGCAGCGCAACAGTTTATACAAACTTGCCGGCCGTGACTGCAGATGCGAGCTATTATGCACAGTTCGACGCCTCGCCGCGTGAATACACCCTGACGTTCTATAACGGCGATATCGATAACCCTTATGAGATCCAGACCTATCATTACAATGATCCTTATGTTGCGCCGGCTAATCCGACGATTGCGGACAGCGGTGACGTAAAATATAAATTTGCCGGCTGGGCTGCGGCGCCGTATGAGGAAGAAGGTTGGAATACAGTTGTTGATATTCCCGCAACCGTCACCGCAAGCGCAAATTACTATTCGCTCTATAACGACTATGTGACCGTGACGTGGATGAACGGCAGCACGCAAATCGGTGAAACAACGGATATCATGTGCGGTGAAACGCCGTCCTTCACCGGCACAACGCCGACGAAAGTCACCCCGCAGTACACCTATACCTCTATCGGCTGGGCAACGACAAACAACGCGACGACTGCGCTTGCAACCCTTCCGGCAGCCGGAACGAGCAACCTCGTTTTCTACGCCGTTTATGACGAAACCGACAGCAACGAGAACACGACCCGCACGGTAAACAGCTATACTGTGAAATGGATTGTTGACGGTGTGGAAACCGAAACAACCTATGAATACGGCGCAACGCCGAGTTATGGTACGAACCCGACGAAGGCTGAAGATGCAACTAACACCTACGAATTCAGCGGCTGGTCGCCGGAGATTGCGACCGTGACGGGCGACGCGACCTATACGGCGCAGTTCACCGCAACCGCTAAAACTGCAAATTACACGAACATGGACGCTGCGCTTGAAAAAGCGGATGCAGCCCTTGCAGCTGCAGGCATCACAGATGACGTGAAAACTGCGATTGAAACTGCCGTTGCAACAGCGAAACGGGCGGCCTACAACGAAGACGGTGAAGGAAACTACACCGTTCAAAAGACTCTCGACGAAGAAAACGCCCAGCAAAAGATTGACGCTGCCGCCGCTGCGCTGATGAACACGATTCAGGAGTACTTCGATATTGATGAAACAACCGGCGCAGTTACGCCGAAGGACGCCGCGCTGCAGGAATTCACTGTAACATGGAAAAAGAACGCCGAAGCCGAAGCGATAAAGGCCGTCACCGTGAAGTACGGCAAGGCGGTTGATTCCGCTGACATTCCGGATGCTCCGGCGGACGATTATGATGCAACGAAGCATTACACCTATGCTTGGGCTGATACAGATCTGAGTGCCGTTACGGAAAATAAAACGGTTCTTGCCGTTGCAACCGGCACGGCTCACAGCTTCTCCGCCGAATGGACATGGGCGGAAGACGCATCAACAGCCACGGTTGCACTCTCCTGCGATTGCGGCTACAGCGAGACACAGAACGGCACAGTGAGCCAGAAATCTCACACGAACGGCACTTGCCTTGCAAAAGAAACAACGGTTTATACCGCAACGTATGGTGCTTACACCGCACCCGACAAGACGGTGGAAGGCGACTACGGCGATCATGTTTACAACGCGGAATATGATCAACTCATCCGTCCGGTCAAAGATGAAAACGGTACGTGGTCTAACGGAACGAAGATCTGGTATTGCCAGACTGTCGGCGGCACGAGCAACGATGAACACAACAAGACCGCATCTGTCGCAAGAGCAAATTATGATGCTTTTGACGAGTTGATTGCGAAGGTGCAAGGCTATCTTGAACAGGATATTACCGACGAATTCAGAACTGCGATCAACAACGTTCTCGGTATGGACGAAATCAAGAACTTGCCGGATAACCTGATTGTCGACGAGCAAACGCAGGTAGACGCTGCGGTCACGATTCTCAATGCGGCCTATGCGCAGGCAAAAGAAGGCGGAATCTTAGACGAAGACGGCAATATTACCGACAACGGGTATAAACATTACACCATCACCTTCGTGACCGACGGCTCCGCTGTGGAAAGTATCACCGGCGCGAAGAAGGGCGACGAGATCACGCTTCCCGAAACCGCGAAGGACGGCTTCCACTTTGAAGGCTGGTATACCGATGAGACCCACGCCGACGGCACAAAGGCTGCGGATCCCTATACCGTGACCGGCGACGTCACGCTCTATGCGTTCTTTGAAGAGCTGAGCCTGAACGGCGACGACGTGGAAGCTGCCATCGCAGCGGCGACCGCAGGCGTTTCCGGCATCTGCTACACCGAAGAAAGCTACACCGCGTATACAAACGCTGTTGCGGCTGTCCGCGCCTTCAAGGACCAAAGCGCAACGACCGAAAACCTGACCGCCTATAACAACGCGCTGGCTGCGCTCGACGCTGCGGTTGCCGCGCTTGTGGTTGAACACGCCTACACCGGCCAGCCGGCCATTACCCGTCCGGTATATGACGAAGCGACCGGTACCTGGAGCAAGGGCGTCAAGACCTGGACCTGCGCCAATAACGCAGACCACCCGGTCAGGACCGAGGAGGTTGACCGCGCCGACTATGCGACCTATGACAGCGTGCTGGAACAGATCAGCGACCTGCTGGACGAAGACTTGACGGACGACGTGAAGACTGCGTTGGAAGAAGCCAAAACCGCGCTCGAAGCGATTCCGCAGAATTACATCACCGACGAACAGGCAACGCTCGACAACGCGATTCAGGAGATTCTTGACACGCTGAAGGGCAACGACAAGATCGACGTTGACGAAAACAACAGCATCACGGTCGATCCGGATACGGCATATAAGACCTATACGCTGAAGCTGACCAACAACGTGAACACGGATTACATGGAATTCACGCAGAAGGCCGGCACGACCGCGCACCTCAACCCGGGTCTTTCGGGCTACACGCTGAAGGGCTTCAGCGAGAACGCCAACTACAACGCCGAAACCGGCATCTACACCTTCCCGCAGAGGGACGACACCATCACCGCGCTGTATGTGAAGGATCTGACGGATAACGAGGCGATCACAGACGCAAACGCGATCATCAGCGATGAGAACGATCCGGATTCCGGCAAGGACTATGACGACGATTACATTGACGATCTCAACGATCTGCTGGACGACATCGACGCGATCAAGGACGACCCGACGAAGATTGACGAACTGAACGAAAAGCTCGAAGACCTGCAGGCGCTGGTTGACAAGGCCGAAGAGAACAGAGCCTACACCATCACGTGGAGCATTGATGGCGTGGAAACGACTGAAACTTATAAAGTCGGCGATACCCCGACCCACGAAGACCCGACCAAGGAGGGCTTCCGTTTCACCGGTTGGGAACCGGCAATTGTTGCCGTGTCCGGCGACGCGACCTATACGGCTGTCTTCACGGAGATTTCCGCAGAGCCCGCCGACTACAGCGAATATGACGCCCTGTTTGAAAAGCTCGGCACGGTCGTGACCAACGACGTGATTACCGACGAACTCAAGCAGGAGGCCCAGGACAAACTCGACCATCCGCTGGATCGCGACCTGACCGCCGACCAACAGCAGATCATCGACGACGAGGTGGCAGCCATCAAGGCGATCCTCGACAAGATCTTTGAAAAAGACGGCAACGGCGACTACACCGATACTGTGAAAGACAGCGCGGCGATCCATTACAACGTGGTCTTCCACTGGCTCGACGTCACGCTGACCAAGACCGTTGTGAAGGGCAGCGGCGTTTCGGCCCCGAACGTGACCGAAATGTACGGCGTGGAAGGCGAAGCAAACGGACACTATGTCTTTGACAAGTGGGATAAGGACTTTGCTGTTGTGAACGAAGGCCTTGACATCTACGGCTCCTACAAGCTTGCGGACCATACCGGCGCATGGATCGAGCATGCGGCGACCTGCAGCCATGTGGCGTACAAGGAAATCACCTGCACGACCTGCGGCCTGCACTTTGAGGTCAACACCGGCACCGAAAAGGCGGACCACGACTGGAACGACTGGGTCGAATCTCCGGCAACCTGCGCCCATCCGGGCAGCCGGACCCGTACCTGCAAGAATGACGCAACTCACACCGAATTTGAGGTCATCCCGCAGCTTGCGCACACCGACGCCAACGGCGACACGATCTGCGACGTTTGCGGCAACCCGACCGAAAACCACCAGCACACCGATGTCAACGGTGACGGCAAGTGCGATACCTGCGGCGCAAAGACCAATGCGCATGTGCATAACTACCAGAACGGCGTTTGCACCGGCTGCGGCCAGACGCAGGACGGCTCCTTCCGCTGCAACATGTGCCCGGTCTGGGAGCGTTACCGCAGCATTCCGGTTGCCGGTTGGATCCTGACCGCGATCCACTTCTTCTATCACCTGATCTGCCAGATCGTTTCCTGGCGGTAATCTGATTGAAACAGGGATCCTCTGACAAGACAAAGCCCGCTGCTTCGGCAGCGGGTTTTTCTTGCGCAAAAAAGAAACCTGTGGTATACTGAAAAAGCGAAAGGGGAATGGGTATGCAGCGCATTTTGTTTGTATGTCTGGGCAACATCTGCCGCAGTCCGATGGCGGAATATCTGTTGCGCACAATGGCGCGTGACGCGGGGAAAGACGGCGACTTTCTGATCGAATCCGCCGCGACCAGCGACGAAAACGTATTTCGCGGCGTGGGCGCGCCGGTCTATCCGCCGGCAAGGGCGCTTTTGCGCCGCCACGGCATCGACTGCAGCGGCAAGCGTGCGCGGCAGGTCACGAAAGACGACTACGCGCGCTTTGACCGCATCCTTTGCATGGACGACAGCAATGTGCGCAATCTGCGGCGCATCTTCGACGGCGACCCGGACGGGAAGATCCAAAAGCTGCTCGATCTCACCGACCGGCCGGGCAATGTTGCCGACCCGTGGTACACCGGCGATTTTGAAACCGCGTTTTGCGATATCGAAAAAGGCTGCCGCGCCATCCTGAACGAGGGAGGGGAGACGCAATGATCCGACCGGTTGTCCGCGACCCGATCCGCCTCGGCGTGCCGTCGACCCCGGCCACATTTGCCGATTTGCCGGCCGCACAGGATCTGCGCGATACGCTGCATGCCAACCGGGCGCACTGCGTCGGTATGGCGGCGAATATGATCGGCGTCCATAAGCGCATCATCGCGATCGACTTTGCCGGAGATGTGCTGCTGATGCTCAATCCGGCGATTCTCACGAAAAAAGGCGCCTTTCAGACGACGGAGGACTGCCTGTCGCTGCCGGGACAGCGCACGGCCACACGATATCGAGAAATCACCGTGAAATATCAGGACACGCATTTTGTGTGGCACACCCGGGCGTTTGCCGGCTTTCCGGCACAGATCATCCAGCACGAAATCGACCATTGCAACGGGATTTTGATATAAAAAAGCAGGCGCAACCGCGTCTGCTTTCTTGCTTCTTGCCATCTTGCCGTCTTATTCTTCTTTGAGCTTCGTCCAGCCTGCCACCGCCAGCGCGTCGCAGCGTTCGTTTTGCGGGTGGCCGTCGTGGCCGCGGATCCATTGGAACCGGACCTCGTGCTTGTCCAGCAGCGCCAGCAGTTCGTCCCACAGATCGGGATTGAGCGCCGGCTTTTTGTCCTTTTTGCGCCAACCGTTCGCTTTCCAGCTTTTCGCCCAGCCCTTTTCAATGCCGTTGACGACATATTGCGAATCGGTCACGATCAGCACGCGGCAGGGCTCCTTGAGTGCCCGCAGCCCTTCAATCACGGCGGTCAGCTCCATGCGGTTGTTGGTCGTCTGCTGTTCGGCGCCGCAAAGCTCTTTTTCCCGGCCGTTATAGCTGAGAATCGTGCCCCAGCCGCCGGCGCCCGGGTTGCCCGAGCACGCGCCGTCGGTATAAATCGTTACGTCCTTCATACAATCACCGCCCAAGATTTTACCATAAGACCCTGTTTGATGCAAGAGAAAAGCGGCAATAATTTCAAACGGCAGTCTTTTTTTCGTCAATCCCTCGGATTTCGCCGAGACTTCTTGACTTCTTTTTAAAAACATAGTATTATATAATGACTATTTATATTGGAATATTTTTCGTACATAGAGATTTCAGTATAGTAAAGGAGTGTTGAACGAATATTTATGAGCGAAAAAAGCAATAAAACAAAACTCGACAAGGGTCTTGCCTCGATGGGCAGACAAAACCATAAACAGCAGCCGAAACCCAACGCCGCCCAGGGCAATAAGCAAAACCGCTATCTGCGCGGCAAAAAACAACAGCAGCCGCAAAACCGCCCGTTTGACTACCGGAACAACCGCTCCCAGGGCAAAAAGCGAAACAAACAGCGCAAGGCGCCCAAGGCGCAGCCGATCCGCATTTCGTTTCTCGGCGGCATCAACGAAGTCGGCAAGAACATGACCGTGTTCGAATATGAAAACGATATGATCATCGTTGACAGCGGGCTCGCGTTCCCCGACGAGGATATGCTCGGCATCGATCTTGTTATTCCCGATTTTACCTATGTCAAGGAAAACGCCGACAAGCTGCGCGGCGTTGTCATCACCCACGGCCACGAGGACCATATCGGATCGCTGGCCTATCTGCTGCGCGAGCTGAACGTGCCGGTCTATGCCACACGGCTGACGATCGGTCTGATCAAGGGGAAACTGGAAGAGCACAATCTGCTTTCGTCCGCAAAGCTCAACGAGGTTTCCCCGGGCGAACATGTGACGCTGGGCGGCTTCGACGTGGAATTTATCCATGTCAACCACTCGATCCCCGACGCCGTCGGCTTCGCCATCAAATGCGGCGGCGGCACCATCGTCCACACGGGCGACTTCAAAATCGACGCCACGCCCATCGACGGCGGCATGATCGATCTTGCCCGTTTCGGCCAGCTCGGCAACGAAGGCGTGCTGTGCATGCTCGCCGATTCCACCAACGCGGAGCGCCCGGGCTTTACCGAAAGCGAACGCAAGGTGGGCGAATCGTTTGAACGGCTCTTTAAAAACGCCGGCGAACGGCGCATCATCATTGCGACGTTTGCTTCCAATATCCACCGTGTCCAGCAAATCATTGACGTGGCGCAAAAGGAAGGGCGCAAAGTGGCGCTGTCCGGCCGCAGTCTCGAAAACGTGGTATCTGTCGGCCGCGAGCTCGGCTATCTGAAGGTGCCCGACGAGGTGCTGATCCCGCTCGATCTGATCCACCGCTACAGCGCGAAGGATCTGGTGCTGATCACCACAGGCAGCCAGGGCGAGCCGATGAGCGCGCTGACGCGCATGGCGCTGAGCGACCACCGCAAGGTGATGATCACGCCGAACGATTACGTCATCATTTCCGCAACGCCGATCCCCGGCAACGAAAAGACCGTCGGCCGCGTGGTCAACGAGCTGATGAAGCTCGGCGCAGAGGTCGTATATGAAAAAATGTATGACGTCCATGTGTCCGGCCACGCATGCCAGGAAGAGCTCAAGCTCATGCTCTCCCTGATCCACCCGAAGTTCTTTATCCCCGTGCACGGTGAACAAAAGCATTTGCAAAAGCACGCCGGTCTCGCCAGAGCCGTCGGCATGGCGGACGATCATATCATGCTCGTGGACAACGGCGTGCAGGTCGAGCTGCTGCCCGACAAAATCAAAAAGAACGGCAGCGTGCCCGCCGGCCAGATCTTTGTGGACGGCAGCGGCGTGGGCGACGTCGGCTCCGTGGTCATCCGCGACCGCAAGCATTTAGCCGAGGACGGCATCATCATCATTGCCGCCGGCATCGACCGCACCACCGGCTATCTCACCGGCGGCCCGGACGTCGTTTCGCGCGGATTCGTCTATGTGCGCGAAAACGAGGATCTGATCGAAGAGGTCAAAAAGGTCGCGACCAAAACCATCCTCAAGTGCTACGACCGCAATATCCGTGAATACAGCGCGATCAAAAACCGTATCCGCGACGACGTGTCCCGGTTGCTGTATGAGCGCACGCGGCGCAGCCCGATGATACTACCTGTTTTTTTGGAGATTGACTGATGAAAAAGCTTTGGAAACGCGCGGATATGTCTTTGCTGTTTTTAACGGCAGGGCTGATCCTGGCTGCACTGATGTTCCGCTATCACCGTGTGCTGGCGTTGGTGCAGGCGGGCGTATTTGTTGCGCTTTTCCTGCTGCAGATGATCTACCGGCGCGTGGTGCAGCAAAAGCTGCTGTATCAGATCCACACCGTGGCGGACGAGCTGGACTATGAAAAGGGCAAGGCCTTTTCCGCGCTGAGCGTGGCGTGCTGCGTCACCGACAGCGCCGGCACCATCCTTTGGCTCAACAGCGCGTTTGAAACGGCGTTCCATATCGACAAAAAGACCGTCTCCTGCAAGCTTCAGCAGCTTTTGCGGCGCGACAGCCTCGACAAGCTCTTTGTCGGCCGCGGGTTCAAGATCAAATGCGGCGAACAATTCTTCGCCGTATATTCCAGCGAAGTGCCGATGGACGAGGAGACGCTGTATCTGCTGTATTTCTTCGACGAGACCGCTTTGCGGCAAACGGAGCGCGCCTATTACGATTCGCGCCCGAGCGTGATGCTCACGGTGCTCGACAACGCCGATGAGCTGCTGCAGACGTTTAAAGAAAGCGAATGCGCCGCCATCTATTCCATGATCGAACAGATGATCGACGACTGGGCGTCGGGCTACGGCGCGCTGTGCCGCAAGATCTCGTCCGACCGCATGCTGATCATCGTGGAGGAAAAATCGCTGCAGCGGATGGTGAACGACAAGTTCAAGATCCTCGATCAGGTGCGCGATTTCACCTATGACGGCAAGCAGACCGATCTGACGCTGTCGATCGGCGTGGGCCGCGAAGACAGCTTCCACGACTCCAACAACGCCGCACGCCAGTCGCTCGACATGGCGCAAAGCCGCGGCGGCGATCAGGTGGCGCTGCGCCACGAAGCGCAGTACCGCTTTTACGGCGGCGTGTCGGCCGGGTATGAACGCAAAAACAAAGCCAAGACCCGCCTGATCGCAAAGACGATCGCCGCAATCGTGCAGGAGAGCGAACAGGTGCTGATCATGGGCCATCGCTTCTCCGATTTCGACGCCATCGGCTCGTCCATCGGGCTGTATCAGATCGCGCGCTTTTACGGCAAACCGGCGCATATTTTGGTGGATGAATCCACAACCCTTTCCAAACCGCTGTGCGACATCTACCGCGAAAGCGGCCATGAAGACGCCTTCATTTCCCCGGAAAAGGCGCTGCTCGCCGTCAGCGGCAACACACTGTTGTTTGTCACCGATACCCACAAGCAGGACTTCACCGAATGTCCGCCGCTGGTGGATAAGGCTGGGCAGGTGATCGTGATCGACCACCACCGCAAATCGGTGCAGTTTATTGAAAACACCGTGGTGTTCTACCACATTCCCAACGCGTCGTCCGCCAGCGAAATGGTGACGGAGCTGGCGCAGTATATGGATAAAAAGCCGATCCTCGACCCGGTGTCGTCGCTGGCGCTGTTTGCCGGCATCACGCTCGATACGCGCCATTTTGTGCTGCGTACCGGTGTGCGCACCTTTGAGGCGGCGGCCTATCTGCGTTCGCGCGGCGCAAACACCGTGGAATGTAAAAAGCTGTTTTCCACGGATATGGATATTTTCCGCGCAAGAAACAAAATCATCGACTCTGCCGTGCGCTACCGCGAGGTCTGCGCCATCTCCACCCTGACGCAGGAATGCGCCAACGAACGGCTGATCACATCGCAGGCGGCGGACGAGATGCTCAATATCGAAAACGTCAAAGCGTCGTTCGTTTTGTTCCGCCTCGGCAACAGCTATCAGATCTCCGCGCGCTCCTACGGCGAAGTGAACGTCCAGCTCATTATGGAAGCGCTCGGCGGCGGCGGCCACCAGACCATGGCGGCCTGCCAGCTTGGCAATGTGAAATTTGACGAAGCGATGCAAAAACTCAAACAAGCGATCGATCAGATCCTGGATCTTTAACAAGGGGGTCAAACTTTATGAAAGTGATTTTGAAGCAGGATGTCAAGGGACTCGGCAAAAAAGGCCAGCTTGTCAGCACGTCCGACGGCTACGCCAGAAACTTTTTGTTCCCGAAGGGCCTTGCCGCCGAAGCAAACGCCCAGGCGATGAGCGAACTGAAAAACAAAGAGGACGCCGAACGCTACCGGATCAAAACCGAAACGGCCGCGGCGCAAAAGGCAGCGGACGAGATCGGCGGCAAAACGATCCGCATCTCCGCCAAGGCCGGCCAGAACGGCAAGCTGTTCGGCTCCGTGACCGCCAAGGAGATTGCCGAAACGCTCAAAAGCACCTTTGGCGTCAACGTGGACAAACGCAAGATCAATGTCGAAGAAATCAAACAATTCGGCACCTATGAATTTGAAGTGAAGCTGTATACCGGCATCAGCGCGAAGCTTTACGTAATGGTTGGTGAATAATATGCCGAACAATCAGACGATCGTCTCGCTCGACGACGTTCAGCTGCCCTACAGTCTGGAGGCCGAACAGGCGGTGCTCGGTTCGATTCTGACCGAGCCGGACTGCATCACGCAGGTTTTGATTTTGCTCAAAGCAGATCACTTCTACCTGCCGCAGCACAAGGCGATTTTCAATATTATGCAGGAGATCGACGCCCTCGGCGGCAAAGTCGATCCGCTTGTGGTGCTCGAACGGCTCAAAAGCGAAAACGTCTATGACGATGCGGGCGGCAAAAACTATCTCTATCAGCTCGCCCAATCGGTGCCCTCCACCCAGAATGTGGAAAGCTACTGCAAGATCGTCAAGGAAAAATACTACATACGCACGCTGATCAACGTTTCCAAAGAGATCATCGAGGACGCGTCCGGCGCAGACGAGGAAGCCGATCTTTTGCTCGATTCCGCGGAACAAAAGATTTACGATATCCGTCAGGGCAAGATCAGCAAAGGCCCGACCAAAATCGGCGATATCATCATCAACGAGGTCTACGATAAGCTGCAAAAGCTTTCGTCCGCCGACAGCGATCAGTACAAGGGCTACACGACCGGCTTTACCGATCTCGACCGCAGCATCACGGGTCTCAACAAATCCGACCTCGTCATCATCGGTGCGCGTCCCGCCATGGGTAAAACGAGCCTTGCGCTGAATATGGCGCGCAACACGGCGATGCTGGGCAAAAAGAAGGTTGTCTTCTTTTCCCTGGAAATGACCAAGGAGCAGCTCGCCCAGCGCGTGCTGGCTACGGAGGCGCGGGTGGAAAGCACCAAGATGCGCACCGGCAATATCACGTCGGACGAATGGGCAAGGCTCGCAACAGCCACGTCGCTGCTGTCAAACTGCGAGCTGTATTTCGACGACACATCCAACATGACGGTGCCCGAAATGAAATCGCGCATCCGGCGTCTGAGAGACGTCGACGCGGTGTTTGTGGACTATCTGCAGCTCATGAAAAGCGGCCAGCGGATCGAAAACCGTGTGCAGGAGGTCAGTGAGATCACGCGAAACCTCAAGCTGATGGCCAAGGACCTCAACATCCCGGTCGTTGTGCTCGCGCAGCTGGCGCGTTCCACCGAAGGCCGCGGTAAATCGCACAAGCCGCAGCTGAGCGACCTGCGTGAATCCGGCTCCATCGAGCAGGACGCCGACATCGTGATCATGCTCTACCGCAAGGAATACTATACCGACGATGAGGGCGAGATTCCCGAAGAGGACAAGCCCGCCATCAACGAAGCGGAATTCATCATTTCCAAAAACCGCCACGGTCCGACCAACACGGTCAAGGTCGCGTGGAACGGCGATTATACGCTGTTTTCCAATCTGGAGACGATGCGCAATGATATGTAAGGTGCAGCAAACGGTCGACCGCTATGCGATGCTGGAAGGCGCAAAAAGCGTCTGCGCGGGCGTGTCGGGCGGGATGGACTCCATGTGTCTGCTCGATCTTCTGGTGCGTTTGCAGCCGCAATACGGCTACCGGCTGCAGGTGGTGCACGTCAACCATCTGCTGCGCGGCGAAAACGCCGACCGCGACGCGCTGTTTGTGCAGCAGCGCTGCCGCGATTACGGTGTGCCGTGTACGGTGGTGCGTGCCGATGTGGCGGCGCTCAGCCGCGAAAAGGGCATCGGGCTCGAGGAAGCCGGCCGGCAGGTACGTTACGACGCGTTTCGCGCATCCGGCTGCGACCGCATCGCTGTGGCGCATACGCTGACCGACCGGATAGAAACGGCGCTGTTTCATCTCACACGCGGCACATCGCCCAAAGGCGCCGCCGGCATCCCGCCGGTGCGCGGCAACGTGATAAGGCCGCTGATCGACTGCACAAGACAGGAAATCGAAGCCTATATCCAATCGCTGGGTCTGCCGTTTGTTTTTGACGAAAGCAACGACACCGACGCCTATACGCGCAATCTTCTGCGGCATCATGTGCTGCCGGTGTTCCGGCAGATCAACCCGTCGTTTGAACAAAGCTGGGCGCGGTTTTTTGAAACCGCGGCAAAACAGCAGGACTTTCTCGCCGGTGAAGCGCAAAAGGCGCTCGCATGCGCGAAAACCGAAACCGGCTATGTGCTGTCTGCGCTGCAAAAGCTGCATCCGGCGCTGCTCGATCAGTGCGTGATGCTGTTGCTCGAAAATGCGATGCGAAAAATGCCGGAGGAAACCCATGTTGCGCTTTGCCGAGGCGCTGTCCTTGCCGGCCGCGGCCGGGTGACGGTTGGGGAGAACCTGTTTTTTACCGTGCAAAGCGGCGTCGTTTCGCTGGAAACCCCGGCGGTGCTGCCCAAACCTTATTGCGTGACGCAAATCGACGGCGTGTTCCATACGCCGCACGGCGACTATTATCTTTGCCCGCCGCAGCCGGACGATCGAGTGCCGCCGCAGCGGCAGCTCGACGGCGACAAGCTGCGCGGCGTTCTGACGCTGCGAACCCGACAGCCCGGCGACCGGTTTCGCTATCCGGACCGGCAGGGCACAAAACCACTCAAAAAACTATTCAACGAACTGAACCTGACGCCGCAAATGCGCGCAACCCGCGCGATTCTTTGCGCCGACGGCGAAATCGCCTTTTTGGAAGGCGTCGGCGCGGCGCTGCCGTTTGCGGCAACCAACAGCACAACACACCGGCTCGTACTGCAAAAAAAGGAGGACCATGCATGAGCATGTTACAGGATATCCAGGAGGTATTTTACAGCCAGGAGGATCTTGCACAAATCGCCAACCGCCTGGGGCACCAGATCAGCCACGATTACAAGGACCGCAATCTGCTGATCGTCAGCGTACTCAAGGGCTCGGTGATCTTTATGGCCGATCTGATGCGCAGCATCACCATTCCCTGCAAAATCGATTTTATCACCGCGTCCAGCTATCACGCCGGCACCGAAAGCAGCGGCAAGGTTTCCGTGACAGACGAATTGAGCGTCAAGGATGTGCACGGGTACGATATTCTGATCGTGGAGGATATTCTCGACACCGGGCGCACGCTGCAAAAGCTGTCGGATATCTTTAACAAAAAAGGCGCGGCCTCCGTGAAAATCTGTACGCTGCTCGACAAGCCCGAGCGCCGTGATCCGTCCGTCAGAATCAAACCGACCTATGTCGGCGCCGAAGTGCGCAACGAATTCGTGGTCGGCTACGGACTGGACTTTGACCAAAAATATCGGAACTTACCCTTCATCGGCATTCTGAAGCCGGAAGTTTACAATACTGAGACACAAAACGAGGAGGAGTCCCACTGATGCAAGACAAACGCAAATGGGGCAATCTGCTGTATCTGATCATCCCGATCCTGCTGATCGGCAGCATTGCCATGTTTTCGAACGGCCGCGCGGAAAAAAAGGCGACCTATGCGGAAATTATGAACCTGTTCCACAACAACCAGATCACGGAATACACCGTGAATTTCAGCTCCGGCGCGCTGCTGTATAAAGTGAAGGGCGACAACGCCGTCAAAAAATACGCACTGCCGAGCGTCGACCTGTTTATCATGGATATTCATGAGGACGTGGTCAAGTATAACGAGGAGCACCCGGAAGCGCAGATCAAATATGACTATAAGGCCGGGTCCAACAACTCGTTCTGGTTCTCCATGCTGCCGATGCTGCTGATGGGCGGTATCTTCGTGTTTGCCATGTTCTATATCTACCGCAAGATGGGACAGGGCATCATGATGGAAAACAACCGCACCATGTCGTTCGGCAAGGCGCGTGTGACCGACGCGAAGGACACCAAGAAAAAAGCGACGTTCGAAGACGTTGCCGGCTGCGACGAGGAAAAAGAGGAGCTTTCCGAAATTGTGGAATTCCTCAAGGATCCCAAAAGGTTCAGCGCCCTCGGCGCCCGCATTCCCAAAGGCGTTTTGCTTGTCGGCCCTCCGGGCACCGGTAAAACGCTGTTGGCCCGCGCTGTGGCAGGCGAGGCGAATGTGCCGTTTTTGTCGATCTCCGGCTCCGATTTTGTGGAGATGTATGTCGGCGTCGGCGCATCGCGCGTGCGCGATCTGTTTGCCCAGGCCAAAAAGCTTGCGCCCTCGATTCTGTTTATCGATGAGATCGACGCCGTCGGACGCCACCGCGGCGCCGGCATGGGCGGCGGCCACGACGAACGCGAACAGACGCTCAACCAGATGCTGGTGGAAATGGACGGCTTTGACGCCAACGAAAGCGTGATCGTCATCGCCGCCACCAACCGCCCCGATATCCTTGACCCGGCGCTGCTGCGTCCCGGTCGGTTTGACCGTCAGGTCACCGTCGGCTACCCGGATATCAAGGGCAGAGAGGCGATTTTGAAAGTCCACGCCAAGGATAAGCCGCTGGCGCCGGACGTGAAGCTGTCCGTCATCGCGGCGTCCACCGCCGGGTTTACGGGCGCAGATCTGGAAAACCTGCTCAATGAAGCAGCGCTGCTTTCCGCCCGCCGCGGCAAGAAAGCGATCACCATGGAGGAGATTGAGGAAGCGACCATCAAGGTCGTTGTGGGCACGGAAAAACGCAGCCACAAGATCTCCGACAAGGAAAAACGTCTCACCGCCTATCACGAGGCCGGCCACGCGATTGCGACCTACCATCTGGAAAGCCAGGACCCCGTGCATCAGGTGTCGATCATTCCGCGCGGCATGGCGGGCGGCTATACGATGTCGCTGCCGACGGAGGACAAATCCTACCGTTCCAAGGGCAGTATGCTCGACGATATCGTTGTGCTGCTCGGCGGCCGGGTCAGCGAAGCGCTGATTCTCGGTGATATTTCCACAGGCGCCTCCAACGATCTGGAACGCGCCACACAGATCGCCCGCGACATGGTCACGCGCTACGGTATGAGCGACGTGATCGGTCCGCTGTCGCTGGAATCCGGCTCGCATGAGGTATTTCTCGGCCGCGATTATTCCTCCGCGCGCGCCTATTCCGAAACGGTGGCCGCGCAGGTGGACGAAGAGGTCAAGCGCATCGTCAACGACGGGTATGCCCGCTGCGAAGCGATCCTGTCGTGCCATGAGGATCAGCTGCACACCCTTGCGCAGTATCTGATCAAGCATGAAAAGATCGACGGCGACAGCTTCAAGCGGCTGCTTGAAACCGGCTCCGCCGAAGAAGCGCCGGCCGAAGAAGCGGCGCCCGAAACACAACCGGAAACGGCCGCGCCGACGCCGGACGAAGAAGTCTGATTGCTGATTCTAAGAAAGGAAACCGCTATGCTTTACTATCTCAAAATGCTGATCATCTCGCTGATCAGCGGCATCTTCACGGCGCTGCCCGTTTCCTTCGGCGCCCACTATGCCTATTTGTCGTCCGTCCTTCCGGTTACGAACGACAAGGATCTGCTCGGGTTTTACTACGCTGTGATCGCCGTGGCGTTTTCCGTGGTGGTGTTCGGCTATCTGCGCCGGATCTATCGCAAGGCGCTGATCTATTCGGTGTTCACCAAAAAGGGCAGTGATCCCGCGTCGAAACAAAGCTATCGCCGCATTTTGCTGAATATCCTGATCTCGCTGATTCCGGCCGCTCTCATGTTCATTCCGATCAAGGACGTCGGGCTGGTGATGGATATTTTCACCAACCTTTTGCAAAGCAACTATCTGCTGGTCACCGCGTCGTGCTGTGTCGGCTCCGGGCTGTTTTTGCTCATCGCCGTTTGGTATACCCGCCAGCACTACGCCGCGCCCGTGCGCTCGTCGAAGCCGCTGTCGGTGCTGCGCTTTGCGATTTATCAGACGCTCGCGTATCTTTTGCCCGGCGTGTCCCACGTCGCGCTCGGCAGCACAGGGCTGATGCTCAGCGACGTGGAGCCGAAGGTGATCGTGCGCGAAATGCTCGTGTATCTTGCGCCGTCCATGTTCGTGGTCAATGCCGCCCGCATCGTGCGCTATATCATCGGCGGCGTTGTGCTCAGTCCGGTGATGATTGCTGTCGCGTTTGCCGGCGCGGCGCTCGGCAGTTTGTTGATGATCCATCTGATCAGTAAGTTCAATTTGCGCAAACACTTTGTGTTCTTTGCCGTGTATGCGGTCGTGTTCGGTCTGTTCATCGCGGTGAGCGCGTTTGTGTTTTAAAAGAAGAGGAGAGTATGGCAGACAAGAAAAAGGCCGCGGCTTCCAAAAAGAAGACCGCGCCGAAAAAGAACAATGCTTCCAAGGGACGCGCAAAGACGTCCGGCGGCAAAAAAGCGCAGCCGCAGGTCAGCTATTACGAAAGCCACCGCAAGCTTTTGATGCTGATCTATCTGGTGCTGTCGCTGGTGTTTTTGTGCATCGCGTTTATCCCGGGCTACAACGTCTGGGCCAAGATCCGCGGCGTGTTTTTTGCGTTTTTCGGCACCGGCTTTTATGTGTTTAATCTTTGCATGTTTATCATCGGCGTGCGTATGGCGACCGACAGTCTTCGGCGCTCGCTGACCTTGACGTCGCTGGCCGGCGCGTTTTTAACCGTTGTCTTCAGCTCCATCATCCATCTTGCGACGTTCAGCGTTGACGGCGGGTCCTATGTGGATCAGCTCAAAGAGGCGATGAGCGACGGCTATTCCATCGCGTATGAGGGCTTTTCGATGACCGGCGGCATCCTCGGCGCCGCGTTTGGCGGCGGACTGCTGCATACCTGCGGCAAGGCGGCCGGCTTTGTGATCGTCTTCGCGCTGCTGATCCTCGCCGTGATTTTGTATCTCAACATCAGCGTGGATACCGTGAGTGATTCCGTGTCCAGCGCGATCAACAAAAGCAAGGAAAGAATCGACGCGACCCACGAACGCGGCCGCGAAAAACGCAGCATCCGCCGTCAGCAGCGCGAGCTTGACCGGCAGGAAAAAATCGACGCGCAGCGCTATGAACTCGAAGAGGAGCGGCTGCGGCGCGAACAGGAAAAACGCCACGCCATGTTCGATTTTACCAAAACCGACGTCGAACTGCAGGACGACCGTCCTGCCCGCGAATACCGCACCCCGAAGCCCTATACGCCGCAAAACCGGCTGTTTACCTTTGTGGAGCCGGGCGAAGCCACACCGAAAGACACGGCGGAAGAACCCGAAACAGCCGAAACGCCGATCATACCGGCGATGCCCGAAGTGCCTGCGGAACCCGAGCTGCCCGACGGCTTTGAAGAGATCCCGGACGGCGACACGCTGGACGACGGCGCGCAAAGATTAGTTGACGATGCGATCAAACAAGCCGACCGCAACGCCAAAAAGAACCAGAAGGAAGTGCTCGCATTTCCGGAGGAAAAGAAGCGCCGCAGCAAAAAAGACTATGTGCTGCCGCCGATCCGCTGCCTGAAGGAACCCGATTTCAGCAAGGTCGGCGACATCTCCGCCGAGATCCGTCAGACGTCGCAAAAGCTGGTGGACACGCTCAAAAGCTTCGGTGTGGAGACCACACTCATCGGCGTGAGCCGCGGCCCGTCCGTCACACGCTATGAGCTGCAGCCGGCGCCGGGCGTCAAGATCAGTAAGATCACGAGCCTTGCGGACGATATTGCGCTGAACCTCGCGTCCTCCGGCGTGCGCATCGAAGCGCCGATCCCGAATAAATCCGCGGTCGGCATCGAGGTGCCGAACCAGAACCGCGCCAGCGTCACACTGCGCGAGATCATCGCGTCGTCCGAGTTCCAGTCCAGCAAATCGAAGCTGAACGTCGCACTCGGCAAGGATATCACCGGTCAGGTCAACTGCACCGACCTTGCAAAAATGCCGCATCTTTTGATCGCCGGCACCACGGGTTCCGGTAAATCGGTATGCCTCAACTGCATGGTCTGCTCGATTTTGTACAACGCGTCGCCCGACGACGTCAAGCTTTTGATGATCGACCCGAAGCAGGTCGAATTCTCCGTCTACAACGGCATTCCGCATCTGCTGGTGCCGGTCATTTCCGACGTGCGCAAGGCTGCCGGTTCGCTCGCGTGGGCGGTCGGCGAAATGGAAAACCGCTACAAGCTGTTCTCCCAGTGCGGCGTGCGCGATATCAAGGGCTTCAACAAATACATCATCGGCAAGCCCGAATATGAACATATGCCGCAGATCGTCATCTTCATCGACGAGCTGAACGATCTGATGATGATTTCGCCCAAAGAGGTCGAAGACTCCATCTGCCGTCTGGCGCAAAAAGCGCGTGCCGCCGGTATGCATCTGGTGGTCGCCACCCAGCGTCCGTCCGTGGACGTCATCACGGGTATTATCAAAGCAAACATTCCGTCGCGTCTGTCGCTGTCGGTATCCAGCCAGGTCGACTCGCGTACCATCCTCGACGCCATCGGCGCCGAAAAGCTGCTCGGCAACGGCGATATGCTCTTCAGCCCCATCGGCAACTCGAAGCCCGTGCGTATTCAGGGCGCCTATGTGTCGGAGGAGGAGATCGAAAATATCGTCGATTTCATCAAGGCGCAGGCCGAGGTGGAATATGACGACGAGATCACCGAAGCGATCAATCAGCTTGCAACCGCCGAAAAGAAAAAGACCGCGCTGGCTTCGGCCGGCGACGAGGCCGACGACGGCGGCGACGTGATGCTCGACGCGGCGATCGAGGTTGTGGTTGAAACGCAGCAGGCGTCCACCACGCTCTTGCAGCGCAAATTGCGGCTCGGCTATGCCCGCGCGGCGCGGATTATGGACGAGCTGGAACAGCGCGGCGTGGTCGGCCCGAGCGAGGGCAGCAAACCGCGCAAGGTGCTGATGAGCAAAGCCCAGCTTGCCGAAAAAATGGCCGGCAAGGATTACAGCGAAACGGACGCGCAGTCGTTCGACATTCTTTCAGATTAAGGAACGATCATGGACTTTTTGCCAATTACAAAACAAGACATGGACCGGCGCGGTTGGGACGCGCCGGACTTTGTCTATGTCAACGGCGACGCCTATGTGGACCACCCGTCCTTCGGCGCCGCCATCATCACGCGTGTGCTTGAGCATGCCGGGTATCGCGTGGCGTTTTTGGCACAGCCGGACTGGCACTCCAAAGCCGATTTCATGCGCTTTGGGCGGCCGAAGTACGGCTTTTTTGTGTCTTCGGGCAACATCGATTCCATGGTCGCGCACTATACCGCCGCCAAAAAGCGCCGCCACGACGACGCCTATACCCCGGGCGGCAAAACCGGCGCGCGCCCCGACCGCGCCGTGATCGTCTATTGCAACCGCATCCGCGAGGCATACGGCGATATCCCGATCATCATCGGCGGGCTGGAGGCGTCGCTGCGTCGCTTTGCGCATTACGACTACTGGGACGACAAGATCCGGCGCTCGATCCTATTTGACGCGCAGGCGGATCTGATCTCCTACGGAATGGGTGAAAAGCAGACGGTTGAAATCGCCGACCGGCTGGCGAAGGGTGAGCCGGTCTCGGCGCTGCGCGACATCCGCGGCACCTGCTACGCGTGCGACGTGCGCGAAACGCCGCTTGCCGGTGCGGAGTGTCCGTCGTTTGAACAGGTGTGTGAAAGTAAGGAAAAGTATGCGCTTTCCTGCCGGATCCAGCAGGACGAGCAGGATCACATCCGCGGCCGGTTGATCCGTCAGCGCCACGGCACAAAGATGCTTGTGCAAAATCCGCCGATGCCGCCGCTGACCACGGAGGAGCTCGACGCCGTTTATGCGCTGCCCTATATGCGCACCTACCATCCGTCGTACGACGCCATCGGCAAGGTGCCCGGCATCGAGGAGGTCCGCTTTTCCATTACGCACAACCGCGGCTGCTTCGGCGCGTGCAATTTTTGTTCCATCGCGCTGCATCAGGGCCGGTTCATCTCCACACGCAGCAAGGAGTCGATCCTTAAAGAAGCAAAACTTTTAACGACGCTGCCCGACTTCAAAGGGTACATCAACGATATCGGCGGCCCAACGGCGAACTTTCGCCGCACAAGCTGCGACAAGCAGCTCAAAGCCGGCCTTTGCAAAGGCAAAAAGTGCCTCGCCCCAAAGGCGTGTCCGGCCCTCATTGCCGATCACAGCGATTATATTGATCTGCTGCGTGCCGTGCGCAGCTTGCCGATGGTGAAAAAGGTCTTCATCCGCTCCGGCATCCGCTATGACTATATGCTCAAGGACAAGGACGACACATTTTTCCGCGAGCTGGTGAAATACCATGTCAGCGGCCAGCTCAAGGTCGCGCCCGAGCACTGCTCCGCGATGGTGCTCGACAAAATGGGCAAGCCGCACATCGATGCGTATATCGCGTTTTCCAAAAAGTATTTTGAACTCTCCGGTCAGGTGCACAAGGAGCAGTATCTTGTGCCCTATCTGATGAGCTCCCATCCGGGCAGCACGCTCAAGGAAGCGGTGGAGCTGGCACTGTTTCTCAAAAAACGCCATATCCGTCCCGAGCAGGTGCAGGATTTTTATCCCACGCCGGGCACGATTTCGACCTGTATGTTCTATACCGGGCTGGATCCGTATACCATGGAGCCGGTCTATGTGGCAAAATCACCGCAGGAAAAGGCCATGCAGCGCGCGCTGCTGCAATACTATCTGCCGCAGAACCACGATTTGGTGGAACAGGCGCTGCGCCGCTGCGGCCGCTATGATCTGATTGGCACCGGGCCGCAATGTTTGGTCCGTCCGTCGCCGAAAGCGGCCGCCCGACCGGGCGCCAAAGGGCAAAGCAAGGGAGGCGGCAAAGCCTATGCGGGCGCAAAAGGAAAACAAAAGCGGCGCTAAGGGGCTGCTGTGGTGGGCGGCGCTGGTGCTCATCGCCATCCTCGTTGTCTACGGCGGCAACCTTCTGCACCCGGCCGATACCGACTACACCGCCGATGACCGCGTCACGGTGCATTTCATCGACGTGGGGCAGGGCAGCGCGACGCTGATCCAAAGCGGCACGCAAGGCATTCTGGTCGACGCCGGCGAACAGGTATACGCCGATCGTGTCATCAATTATCTCAAAGACTGCGGCGTGCGCGAGCTGCCGTATGTGGTGGCGTCCCATCCGCACGCGGACCATATCGGCGCATTGCCCGACGTGATGCGTGCGTTCCCTGTCGGTGCGGTGATCCTGCCGCGGCTTACGAAAGAGAACATCCCCGCAACGACGTGCTATGAGCATCTGCTCAAAACGATGCAGAGCGAAAAGATCAAAGCGGTTGCCGCAAAGCCGCAATCGCAGTATTCGCTGCCCAACGTAACAATGACGGTCCTTTCGCCGCTGGTGCAGGACAGCGAACTCAACAACATGTCTGTTGTGTGCACGGTGCGCGCATTTGACACGCTGTTGCTGCTGACCGCCGACGCAGAGATTGCGGCGCAGCAGCGGCTGGTGGAAGCGGGGAGCGATCTTCGCTGCGATGTTTTGCAGGTGCCGCACCACGGAGCCGACAATGCGCTGTGTGAAGCGCTGCTCGATCTCGCGCATCCGCAAGCGGCCGTGATCTCCTGCGGTAAAAACAACGACTACGGCCATCCGCACCGCGCGGTGCTTGCCGCCCTCAGTCAGCGCGGCGCAGAGATCTACCGCACCGACGAACAATCCACCGTCACCGTGTCCTGCTATGCCGACGGCTACCGCGTGGATACGGCAAAGTAAAGGAGAAAAAGATGGAATACTATGTGGACCGACTGGACACGGACAAAGCCGTTTGCACCTGTGAAAACGGCGAAACCTGCCTCATTTCGCGCGAAGAGCTGCCGGACGATGTCTTTGAAGGCTGCGTATTACGCAAAGAAAACGGCACCTTTTTGCTCGATTCCGAGCGTACCGCAGCGCGCAAGGCGCAAATGCTGGCGTTGCAGGACAGCCTGTTCGGCGAGGAAGCACCGGCCTGGGATCCCGCCTGAATGCTTGCTTTGTTATGGTACAATTGATGGGTAACAAATAAAAGAAGAAATTCAACTCAAATGTGATATGATGTTAATAACCACAAAAACACATATCAAGGGAGAGCTG
>CADABX010000008.1 GCA_902786285.1 Oscillospiraceae bacterium
CGGTCTTATTCTCGTGTTTTCATAATGATAATGCAGTCGAGTTTCTCATCTCGACTGCATTTCTGTCTGTTTTTATTTCCTTATCTTAATGATATTGCCTGCTGCAGGCGGTTTTTTTTCGTGCCCTTTTTGCATAGGATTCCGTTGACAAAGCTTTTCGCCTTTGTTACAATAGCTTGCGACAAATGAAAAACGGAGGTACCCTATGCAAAAACTGAAAAAACCGATCGCTTTGCTGCTGCTGAGCTGGATGCTGCTGTCTGTCTGTATCCTCGGCGCCGCGGCAACGCAGGACAATCCGACCGATCCGCAGACCGTTTCGTCTGCGTTGGAATCGCAGCCCGTCAGCGAACCGTCGAACGAACCGACCAGTGAACCGGCAACCGAACCGGAAACGCCTGTCGCGAACCCGCAGGTGTCGATCACGGCGGACAATGTGGAGGTCGAGCTAAACAAGACAATCGGCCTGCACGCCGAGGTGCAGGGCTTTGAAAAAACGCCGACGCTCATTTGGAAAAGCGACGATCCGTCGGTTGCCGCCGTGGACGAAAACGGCACGGTTAAAGGCAAAATAATCGGCCGCACCGCGATCTCGGTCACGGCAAGCGATGGGCAAACCGAAGCGCACGATTCCATGGTGATCCACGTCACCAAAGACCGCAACGCCATCCAGCATCTGATCGAACACAAGCAGGTGCTCGGCTATAAATACAGCTTCCGCGACGATTACTACTATACGAACGACAAGAACTGCTGGCAAAGCAATTACGGCTTTGCAAAGTTTTATGACCTGGTGGCGCCGTATATGCTGCTGGAATACGACTATGTGCGCGTCTATTTCACCTATGCAGGCAAGGACTGGATGATCCAGCTGTGGAAGGGTCAGTACGGTTTGCTGTTCTACGGCGCGGAACAGGGCGTCTATACCAGAAGCCACAGCGACGAAGCGCCAAACATCTTTACGATGTATAACTGCGCCGGCAAGAGCGACTGGCTGGATATGGAAATGACGCTGTATCACGACCGATCCGGCAACGGCAGCTATGTGCGCGAGCTTTCCCGCGACTACGGCAAATACTGGTGGTGCACCGGCTTTAAAGAGGGCCATCTGCGCAGACAGGAGCCGGCTACTGAGCTGCGTACCGCCGGCACCATCACCCTCAAGGACGCCGAAATGACCCGCCTGTTTACCGAAGGGCTCAAGGAGCTCGGCTTCCAAGAGGCGGCAAGCAAGGACAACATCGGTCTCGACGCGTTCTATACCGACGGCAACAGCGTCCGCTTTGTCTGGCAGAATATCAACGACGCCGAAACCACCATGCCGATCAAGTATGCCGCGGCGCTCGGCGGCATTGGCACCGTCCTCGCCTTCTTTGTCGGCATCTTTGCGTTTATGGCCATGGCCTTTGCCGGCGTCGGATTGCTGATCATCATCCTGTAAACATCCGCATAAAACAATACCGCTTCCGGCCGGACTGCTCCGGGGAAGCGGTATTTCTTTGTTAGGTTTTCAGCGTTGAAACAGCGTTTTGAGGAACGTGCCGAGCGCACGGAAGAAGTCGCGCAGCACCGTCCAGAAGGTTCGTTTTGTGCCGGCGGTGTTGTCCTCGGTGTCGTCGATCGACCGGATCGGCGTCAGCGTGCCGGTGGCGTAATCGGAGCCGGCGCTGTTCGTTGGCGTATACTGCAAAAACTGCGGATAGGCCGGATCGGTAAAGACCGTCATGTTGTCGTTGTTGGCAAACGCAACGCAAAGATCGTTGACGCAGTCCGGGAAATGGGTATGATACAGATCCTTGGTGAACCAGGTCGTGTCCGGAAACAGCGCCGTTGCGGCGTCGATTTTGCAATCGGCGGACAGATAGCGCGCGTGCCCGCTCTGCACCGCCTTGCGGATATAGCTGTCGGACAGCGTTTTGTTGTAATCCGCAGCCTTCGCGCCGTAGGACGCGTAGCCGACGCTCACATAGCCGTCGCTTTCCTCGTTTGCGTCGTCGGACAGCGGGAACGCCGGATAGCCGTATTTTGCGATCACGGCAAAGCGCACGTCGTCCTTGAGGGCAAGCAGTTTTTCGTTCATCTGCTTTTGCATCTCATAATAGGCGTCGGTTTTTTCCAGCAGTCCGGCATATTCGTCCTCCACGCCCTGAAACACATAGGCGCGGGCTGTTTCGTAATATGCGGGCGAAACCATTGCCCAATAGCTCGGGAAGGTTGCAAAGGTCGCACGCAAAATCGGCACCATTGCTTCCTTTTTGAACGCGTTATAGGTGCGCATAAAGCGGTCGAGTCCGACGCCGACCAGCTTCATCTCGTTGGCGAGCGCAAGCAAAACAAAGATCAGATCGGTCGTCTGTTCGTCGCGGATGACCAGATTGTTCGAATCGCGGTAATAGCTCAAAAAACGTTCCAACGCGTTCGGGTCAACGGTCAGCTCACCCGAAAACAGCGCGTTTGCTGCGCCGATGCCATAGGTCGAGCTGGAATAGAAGGTGCTCGAGTGAATCTTGTCGCCACCGTAGGTATACAGATAGGCATACACGATGTTGGTGGACAGGCAGCGCGAGATCAGATCCACCTTTTCGGCGCCGGTCTCCTCCAGCACCGCGTCGATCAGATCGCGCAGCTCGTCGGCCAGCGTAATCGGCGACAGCCGCCAGTCAAAGTGCCAGCGGTAGACCGGATAGCGTTCGCCGCTTGCGAGCGGGATCGTCTCCTTGATATTCGACAAAGAGCCCTGTCCGCGCCACATATTGCCCGGATATACATGCGATCCGTCGGTCGGCGTGCCGTCCTTGCCAAGCGCTTCGGTTTCATAGACCGGCACCACCGTCTCATACAGCAGTTCACTGAACGGCCCGTAATCTCCGGTATAATCGCCGTGGAACGAGCGCTTTACCAGCTCCGTGAGATTCGGCTGCAGCCGGCTCATCAGGTCGATACCGAGATTATAGACCTGCGTGCCGTCGTCGCGGTACAGACCGATGCCCTGCCCTTCCAGATAGATCATCGGACAGGCTGTCTGCGCCTCATCCGCAAACGCGGGCACCGCAAGGCCCAGCAGCAGACAAGCCGTCAACAATAAACTGAACAATCGTTTCATCTTTTGAACCTCCAAATGTTGCTTCGCACGATTTTTTTCAAAATTTATAGCAGCAGTTCCATGGTCCGGCGCTGTTCGTGCATACCGAACGATTGGTAAAACCGCATGGCTTTTTCATTAAACGACCACACGTTAAGCGTCACATTGCGGCACCCGCAGTCTTTGGCATATTGCACCGCGTGGGTCATCAGCGCTTTGCCGACGCCGTTGCCGCGGCTTGTTTCGTCCACACAAAGATCGTCCACATACAGCGTTTTGCAGCTTTCGAGCAATTGGTCGTCTTTGACTTCTTTCAATATGCAGAACGCGTATCCCAACAGCGTGTCGCCGTTCATGCAGACGAAGACCGGCCTTGTTTCGTCACGCAGCAGCTTTTTCAGCTCTTTTTCGCTGTATTTCGTCGCAGGCCCTTTGAACAGATCGGGCCGGCCGTTGTGGTGCACCATGTTGACCTGCACCAAAAGCTTTAAAATCTGCGGGATCTCGGCCGGTGCCGCTTTGCGAATCTCCATCTTTCTTCTTCCTTATCTGAGCAGTACCACGGCGTGCGCGGCGATCCCTTCGCCGCTGCCCGTAAAGCCGAGGCCCTCCTCGGTCGTGGCCTTCACACTCACCTGCCCCGGGTCGATTCCGCAGGCGCCGGCAATGTTTTGCCGCATTGTATCGATATAGGGACGCAACTTCGGCGCCTGGCAAAGCACCGTTGCGTCGATGTTTTCAATGGCATAGCCCTGCCCGGCAACAACGCCGCAGACCTCCCGCAGCAGCAAAAGGCTGTCTGCGCCCGCATAGCGCGGATCGGTGTCGGGAAACAGTTTGCCGATATCGCCCAGTGCCGCGGCGCCAAGCAGCGCGTCGGCAATTGCGTGGAGCAAAACATCGGCGTCGGAATGGCCGAGCAGCCCTTTTTCAAACGGGATCTCCACACCGCCGAGGATCAGCTTTCTGTTTTCCGTCAGCCGGTGGACGTCATATCCGTGTCCGATTCTCATGCTTCCAGTTCCTCCAATGCCCGCAAAAATGTATCGCGCCCCACAAAATCGTTGAGCACCCGCAGCAGCGCCGATGTGGACAAATGCTCCGGCAGCGCAAGCGCTTGCAAAAGCTGTTTGCGCCTTTGCGCACTGTTCGGTCTGCCGGAAAGACCGAGGCTGAACAGATCCGCCGTTGTCAGCGGTTCGTCCTGCGGCAGCGTGCTTTGTGTCGCCGTGATCCCGGCGCGCCGGAACGCGTCCAGCAGCACCTGCTCGCTCATGCCTTCCACACCGAGCTTGCCTTCCGCGCCGGGGGTTTTCTTGCGTTTTTCCTTGCCGTAAAGATCGGGCACATACACATGTGTCAGATACTGCGGCGGAATGCTCGATTGCAAAAAGTTGCGGATCAGAAACCCGGCGGAATCGCTGTCGGTTAAAACGATCAGCCCCCGCGTTTCGGCGATCCGGCGCAAAAACGCCAGCTTCTCTTTGTTTTTAAAAATGCCGAACCCGTCTGTGGTGAGAATCAGCGTGTCGAGCAGATTGGACAGCTTGATCTTGTCATACTTGCCCTCCACGATCACCGCCTGCTGCAACCGGATCATACGCGTTCACCGTTGGCGATCAGCAGCAGCCGCACGATCAGCTGTTCGAGCACAAGCGCGCCGCTTTCGCCGGTCGATTTCAGTTTGCGGTCGGCTTCCTTCAGCGTATCGAGCGCCCGGCGGATCTGCGGCAGCGTCAGCTTTGCCGCGTCGCGGGCAGCGTTCTGAATTGCGAATTCGCGGCCCTTGTAGCCGTAGGCGCCGATCAGACTTTGCACGCTGCCGCCGCAGGACACGGCAACCTTCGCACGGTAAAGATCGATATACGCGCCGTTGAGCGCGCCGAGAATATAGTACGGCTCCACGCGCATCTGCAGCAGTGTGTCGAGCACACCGTAGGCTTTGTCAAAGTCCTGCTGCAGCAAAAACCGCGCCAGACCGTAGACCTTTGCGTCGAGCGTTTTGGTCGCCACCGCGTCGATATGCGCCTTGGTAATTTCGCCCTGCGCATAGGCGCAAACCTTTTGCAGCTCCTGAATCAGCATATGAAAATCGTCGCCGACACACGAGACGAGATACTGCGCCATGGCGGATGACAGAACGCAGCCCTGCTTCGACGCCGAGGCGATCAGCGGACGGTACAGCTCCTGGCCGCTGCGCTTTTGCAATTCGCACACCGCGCCGTATTTCTGGAACAGGTCGCGAACCTTCTTGCCCGTCTTTTTGGAAACGGGATTGAGCGTTTGCAAAAACAAAACGATCGCCGTGTCCGGCAGCGCCGAAAGGCCGTCCGTCAGCAGCTGCAGATCGCGTGCGGAAATCGGGTCAAGCTTCATGTCGTCCACCACGATCACACGCCGGTCGGCCATCATGGGCATCGTTGCCGCCAGGTCGAACACATCGCGCAAATCGACGCTTTTGCCGTCGAAGCGCTCCACATTGAACGACGCGAACGCCTTGTCGGCCGCCGCGTCCACAAGCTTGTCGAGATACAGCTTTTTGAGGTAATCCTCCTCGCCGACAAACAAATAGCACGGCAGAAACGATTGCGCCTTAATATGCGCGCACAACGCTTTTTCGTCAAAGACCGCCATGCTCTCACCGCTTTCAACAAGATTCTTTTTATTATAACACGTTTTTCAGTAAATGGTCAAGTCTTTGCCGGCGATAAAGCCAAATTGCAAAAATAACCAGCGCACCGGCACAGACGGCCAGCGCCGCGGCGGCGGCGCTTTTGGGCAATGTCAGCTCGGCAAACGGCATCCCGCCCAGCCACCCGGCCACCTTGATGCAATACTGCGCCAGCGTGTCGGTCAAAAACCGCAGCGCATCGCCGAGCAGCGGCACGGCGTGCAGCGCCAGAAACAGCCCGGTGAACACCAGCACCGGCAGCAGAAACGGCAGCAGCAAAAGATTCGTCACAACGCCCAGGAGCGACACGGTGCCGAACGCGTAGATCTGCACGGGCAGCGTGACCACGCCGACACAAAGGCTCATGCATACCGACGTGCCCGCGCCGGCAAGACCGGACGAAAGCGCGCCGGGCAGCTGCTTTTGTTCAATCGCTTCTTCCAGCCGATTGGCTGCAGGCAGCGCGAATACCAGAATCGCCAGCGTGGAAAGCACCGACAGCAGAAAGCCCACATGCATGCAGAACGCCGGCCTTGCAATCAGCAGTACCGTTGCGGCAAAGCCGAGCGCATTGACAGCGTCCGGCTTTTCACCCAGCACAAAGCCGAACAGATACACAATCATCATCAGACCCGCGCGCAAAACCGAGCCGCTGAAGCCGGCAAACGCCATCAGCAAGACAACCACGCCCGACAGCACAAGACCCGCCGTGCGCAGATTCTGCGTCCTTCTGCGCCACAGCGCGATCAGAAAGAACACCCACGCCGACAGATGCAGCCCGGACACGGCCATGATATGCGCCGCGCCGGCGCGCCGGAACGATTGATACAGCCCGTCGGGCATCCCGCCCTTTTCGCCAAACAAAACCGCCG
This sequence comes from Oscillospiraceae bacterium, assembly GCA_902786285.1. GTDB lineage: Bacteria > Bacillota > Clostridia > Oscillospirales > Acutalibacteraceae > UBA6857. The sequence continues at coordinate 6,626 of CADABX010000008.1, forward strand.
TCAAAAAGCTCGCCTGCGCGTCGCCGAACGAGCGGTTCAGCACTTCCACCATCCGCTGCCGCAGCCGCAGCACCCGGGCATAGGGCGACACCCGCGCCGCCCGCTGCACAGTCACCCGCAGCACCGGCCGCGCACCCAGAAACAGCATCCGGCCGTGATAGGACCGCACGGAATCGCGGTTGTCGCCGCCGAGCGCAAACAGACTGCCCGCAAACTGCAGCCGGTCGCCCGGCGCGAGCTGGTCCGTTTCGGGTGTGCCCGGGTTCAGATAGACGCGCACTGTGCCCGGAATCCGTGTGCCGTCGTCACACGCTGCCTTCACCGTGCAGACGGTGCGGCCTTTGTAATCGGTATAGGGATAGGAGCTGACGGTACAGTTGAGCGTCCGGCGGGTGCCGGCAAGCGACAGCGTCGGGACGCGGCAGCAGGTGCAAAAAAGCAGAAAAAGCAAACAGCCCGTCAGCGCGCTGAAAAAGCACAGCGGCAAACGGGCGTCTTTGCGGATTTTTGGATGCAGCAGACTGCACAAAAACAGTACGAAGCAGACCGCGCCTGCGATCATGACCGGTTTTGCGTCGGACACAAACGAAAGCGCGAGCATCACGAAGAACAGCGTCAGGCCGGAAACGGCAAACGGACGGGTCATCGTTTTCTCCTTCGCAGATCTTATTTGAAGAACAGCGGCAGCTTCTCAAGGAAGAAGATGTCGTCGCGGTCGGCGGCGTCGCCTTCGGCAAGGATGGCGCACTGGCCGACGATGTCGGCGTCAAAGTGCTGCACCAGCTTGTTCACGGCTGCCAGCGATTCGCCGGTGGAGATCACGTCGTCCACAATCAGCACACGCTTGCCGCGCAGCTTTTCGCCCTCGGCGCCGTCCAGATAGACAGTCTGCACCTTGGCGGTGGTGATGGAGCGCACGTTGACCGACACGGGATCGGTCATATACAGCTTCGGGCCCTTGCGGCAAACGAAGTACGGCTTGCCGCTCTGCTTTGCCATCTCATACGCGAGCGGAATGCTCTTGGCTTCCGGGGTCACGATATAGTCAAAATCGGGGCATTTTTCCAGCAGCGCCTTGGCCGACGCAACCGTGATCTCCACGTCGCCGAAGATGACGAACGCCGCGATATCAAGGTTCGGGCCTGCCGCACAGATCGGCAGCTCCCGTTCGAGGCCCGCGATGGTCATTTTATAGGTTTTCATAGTACAACATCCCTTTCTATATATACTGTCGACTTACGACTGACGATGGATGACTGTCAGCTTACCCTGCCGGCCAGCCGAACGCACGGCCGCCCATCATATGAAAATGCAGGTGCTTGACAGTCTGGCCGCCGTCTTCGCCGCAGTTGTTGACGATGCGGTAGCCGTTTGAAAGTCCGAATTCCTTTGCCAGCCGCGCAGCCACTTCAAAGATGTGGGCCACAACCGCGCTGTTGTCGGGGGTGATATCGTCACACGACGTGATATGCTGTTTCGGGATCAGCAGCACATGCACCGGCGCCTGGGGCGACAGGTCCTTGAACGCGAGCACGCTGTCGTCTTCATAGACCTTGGTGGACGGAATTTCTCCGTTTGCGATTTTGCAGAAAATGCAGTCACTCATGGTTCTTCCTCCTTATTTGAGCATGCCGCCGAGAAGATCGGCCGCCTGTTTGATCGCGTCGGGCAGCGCGTCAATGTTCTTGGCGCCTGCCATGGCGGAATCGGGCTTGCCGCCGCCGGAGCCGCCGGCCAGTTGTGCCACAGCGCGGGCAAGGTTGCCCGCGTGGGCGCCGGCCGCCACAGCCGCTTTGCCGCAGCAGGTGCAGATATTGCCGCTGCCCTTGGCCTTTTGCACGCCGCCGATGACGCCGACGTAGTCGTCGCCCTTGCTCTTGACAAGGTCGCACATGCGGCGCAGCTCGTCCACTGTGGTGTCGGGCAGGAACGCCGTAACAAGCTTCACGCTGCCGATTTGCTGCGCATGGTCGAGCATGCTTTGCGCTTTGGCGTTGGCGATCTGGCCGGACAGCTTTTCGATCTCCTTATCCTTCGCCTTCAGCTCTGCCATCACAGCGCCGGCACGGGAGACGAGCTCCTTCGCGTTGGCAATCTTGAGCGCGGCCGCCGCGTCGTCGAGCGTCTGCAGCGTACCGTTGACAAACGCGAGCGCGTTCAGACCGGTCACAGCCTCGATCCGGCGCACACCGGCCGCAACCGAGGATTCCGACACGATCTTAAACAGACCCAGCGCGCCGGTGTTGGGCGCATGGGTACCGCCGCAAAGCTCCACGGAGAAGTCGCCGGCTTTGACCACACGCACCACGTCGCCGTATTTTTCGCTGAAGAGCGCCATCGCGCCCATCGCTTTCGCTTCTTCAATCGGCATCTCCTTTGTTTCCACGGGGATCGCCGCGAGGATCTTTTCGTTGACCATCGTTTCCACTTCGGCGATCTCGTCCTTCGTCATCGCGGAGAAATGCACAAAGTCGAAACGCATGACATGCTCATCCACAAGCTGACCGGCCTGCTCCACATGGGAGCCGAGCACCTTTCTCAAAGCCGCCTGCAGCAGATGCGCCGCGGTGTGGTTGCGCATGGTCGCCTGTCGGGCGTCTTTATTGACCGCTGCCGTCACCTTGTCGCCGACAGCAAGATCGTCGCCGGCCGTCAGCACACCGTGGTGCAAAAACAGGCCGTCCGCCGTTTTGGTGGTATTCTGCACGGTAAAGACCGTGTCGCCCTTAACGATCACGCCCTTGTCGCCGACCTGGCCGCCGCTTTCGCCGTAAAACGGCGTGGCGGAAAGGATCAGCGTCGCTTCGTCGTCGCGGCCGACGCCTTCGGCACGCTCGCCGTCCATCAGGATACCGACGATCTCAGCGTCCGCCGTCAGCGTTTCGTAGCCGACAAACTGCGTTGCGGCAAGATCCTTCAGCGCGGCGCTGCCGCCCTTCCACGCTTCTGCGCCGGCGTCCTTGCGCGCGGCACGGGTGCGGATGCGGTTTTCTTCGACCAGCTTGCGGAAGGCGTCTTCGTCCACGGTGTAGCCCTTTTCCTGCAGCAGCTCTTTGGTCAGATCGATCGGGAAGCCGTAGGTGTCCTGCAGCTTATAGGCGTCTTCGCCGGACAGCACGGTGCCGTCCAGACTGTCGAGCATGTTTTTCAAAAGGCTCAGACCGGTGTCGATCGTTTTGGCAAACGATTCCTCCTCGGCCTTGATGACCTTGACAATCAGATCGTGCTTTTCCTCAAGATTCGGATAGGCGTTCTTGTTCTCCTGAATCACCGTTTCGCACACTTCATACAGGAAGGTGCGGTTGATGCCCAGGAGCTTTCCGTGTCTTGCCGCGCGGCGCAGCAGCCGGCGCAAAACATAGCCGCGGCCCTCGTTGGACGGCATCACGCCGTCGCCGATCATGAAGGTGGTGGAGCGGATATGGTCGGTGATCACGCGCAAAGAGATGTCCTTTTGCAGATCATCGTGATAGTTGATGCCGGCGATGCGGATCACGTGCTTCATAATGTTTTGCACGGTGTCCACTTCAAAGAGGTTGTCCACGCCCTGCATGATGCACGCCAGACGCTCGAGGCCCATGCCGGTGTCGATGTTGCAGCTCTTGAGCCGGGCGTAGTTGCCCGCGCCGTCGCTTTCAAACTGGGTGAACACCAGGTTCCAGAATTCCGTGTAGCGGTCGCAGTCGCAGCCGGGGCCGCAGGTCGGCGAGCCGCAGCCGTATTTTTCACCGCGGTCAAAATAGATTTCCGAGCACGGGCCGCACGGACCTGCGCCGTGCTCCCAGAAGTTGTCCTCCTTGCCCAGCCGGACGATGTGCGACGGATCCACGCCGACTTCTTTCGTCCAGATGTCAAACGCCTCGTCGTCGTCCTGATAGATCGTGACCCAGAGCTTTTCAACGGGCATTTTCATCACTTTCGTGCAAAACTCCCATGCCCACGGGCACGCCTCGTGTTTGAAATAATCGCCAAACGAAAAGTTGCCCAGCATCTCAAAATAGGTGCCGTGGCGCGCCGTGATACCCACGCGCTCGATATCGGGCGTGCGGATGCATTTCTGGCAGGTTGTCACGCGGGTGCGCGGCGGCGTCAGTTCGCCGGTGAAATACTTTTTCAGCGGCGCCATGCCCGCGTTGATCAGCAGCAGGCTTTTGTCGTTTTGCGGCACCAGCGAAAAGCTCGGCAGCCGCAGATGCCCTTTGCTTTCAAAGAATTCCAGATACTTTTCGCGGATCTCGTTGAGTCCCATCCATTCCATTGTGTGTGTCTTCCCTTCAAAAAAAATAAAGCGCTCCCGCACGCCGGGGTGAGCAAAGCCCACGGTACCACCCGGCTTGTGCAAAAAGCACCACTTTTTCCCGTTAACGCCGGGGATACGTCACGCCTTTCGGCGGCGGCTCCAAAGGGGCAGCAAAGCAGTCCGCTGACCCGCGCGCGCTTGCAGCCGTGGCGCACGCTCTCTGTTGGCCGGATCCGCCTTGATTCTTTGTCAAAGCCTTTGAAAATATAACAAATGTATTTTACACGCTTTCGTGCGGTTTGTCAAGCAAAACGGCAAAGAAAACGGACGGAACCGGTCGGCTCCGTCCGAAAGATCATGCGCTTACATACAGGTGTAGCCGCCGTCGACCGGCAGATTGACGCCGGTAACATAGGACGACGCCTTCGACGCAAAGAACAGCGCCGCACTGTCGAGTTCTCCCTCTTCGCCATAGCGTTCTTCGGGGATCATGGTTTTGGCGTTTTGCTGGAAGAAATCGCTGTTCAGCGTATCGCGGGTCAGATCGGTATAGAAATAGCCCGGGCAGATCGCGTTGACAGTGATGTTGTATTTGCCCCATTCGGCAGCCAGCGCACGGGTCAGGTTGACCACGCCGCCCTTGGCTGCGTGATACGGTGCGGAGCCGGCGATCTTGTTGCCAACAAGGCCGTACATGGACGCGATGTTGATCACACGGCCGTACTTTGCCGGGATCATCGCTTTCTTTGCCACGGCGCGTGCCACGCGGAAGGAGCCGAACAGGTCGATGTTCATCTCGTTGCCGAACTGCTCGTCGGTGATATCTTCGGCGGGCGCCACAGCGCCGGTGCCTGCGTTGTTCACAAGAATATCGATGCGGCCGAATTTCGCCAGAACGGCGTCCACCATCGCTTCCACCTGTGCGGTGTCGGTGATATCGCAGCGGACAGCCAGCGTTTCCACGCCGTATTCCGCTTTGATCGCGGCGGCAACGTCGTCGATCATGTTCTGTCTGCGCGCCACGGCAACAATGGCCGCGCCCTGGTTGGCGAGCGCCTTTGCCATCTGGACGCCGAGGCCGGTGGAGCAGCCGGTGACGATGGCAACCTGTCCCTTGAGATCAAAATAGTTTTTCATGGTTACAACCTCCGTTGGTCAGTTTCCCGTTATGCGGGTCGTTTCTATTATACCTGCCGCGAAGAGAAAAAGCAAGTCAAAAGTTAGCAAAGACTTACTTTTTCGTCAAATTTGTGTTATAGGTTGCACAGATTTCCCGATTATTGAAACAAATTGTGAAAAATCACAAGCGCGCTTGCATTTTACGGGTTCGTGTGCTAAAATATGGACAGTGAACAACGGTTCATCGATTCTATTTAAATTATGGAGGAACATACTATGGATTTCATCAAGACCCTTATCGATCAGATTCTCGGCGCGATCAAGGCAATCGGCAGCGACAACAGCAAGATCGGCAACGTCATCGACGCGCTCAAGAACATCTTTGCGAGCCTCGGCAAAAAAGACGACGCTGAATAAGAACCAACCGAAGAACGGCTGCCGCGGCGGCCGTTTTTCTTTTTTCGGGGCAGATTTCCCCTGCGCCAATGGTATCAGCTTCAGAAAAAGCGTTGCCCTCCCCGCTGCCACTGCAACGCAGGCGCGGCTATATGGGGAGGGCTTTTGTTGCCTGCTCCTTAAGTTAATGACTTTCCCCTGTGTGCAGCCGCTCACCGGAAAAGCGCGCAAAATCGGCACCAAAATTCCGGAAAGAGGAAGGAAATTACACCGATTTTATACATTTTATCCAAATTATTAAAACATCTTTTTACATTTTTTGTGCGCTTTATTCCGATGAATCTATTGATTTTTTGTAAACAATGTGTTAATATATTCCCGTGAGATGAGATCTCGAAACACTCACAACATATTTTATTAAGGAGGATATATCCCATGAAAGACTACATCCAAAAAGCTAGCAACATTGGTCTTGCTATCATCAAAATCGTGAAGGCTATCTTCAAGATCTTCGGCATCAAAGAGCTTGAATATGATGTGACCGGCGAAAACTGGGATAACATCAAAGACGGACTTGATACCATCGCTGACCAGTTCTAAGTCAAAACAAAACAAAAGAAAGAGTCGGGTTTCCGGCTCTTTTCTTTTTACATTTTTCTTAATGGAATTACCAGCGTTTTTTTTAAAACCTCTTGTATTTTGCGGGCGGATATGATAGAATAGCCTTGCTAATAATAAACAATGAAGTAATAGGAGGAAATAATTATGGATTTCGATAAGATCAAGGGGTTCTTCAACGGCGTGATTAAGCTTGTTGCGAAGATTTTTGAACTCTGGCTGTCAGACAAAGATATCGCTGACCTCGGCGAAGACAACAGCAATGTCAACACCATCATCGACGAAATGGAAAACATCTTTAACCAGTTCAAGAAATAAGTCATCATAAGAGCAGGAAGCAAAACCGTTTCCTGTTTTTTTATCGCTGATACTTGCTTTTTCTATATAAGTATGCTAGAATACAGCCATGAGATTACCATCTCTGAAATCTTTTAAGGAGGAAATACTATGGAAGAATTTATTGCTATTCTTGATCAGTTGGTCGCATTTTTGATGAAACTGCTCAAAAACATCGGCGCGTTCGGCGACAACGATAAGCTCCCCGGCGTGCTGCAGCAGTACTATGACGACGCCAAAACGGTTGGCGAAGCAATCGCTGAATAAGTTTATACAGCATAAGCCGGTCATCCGGCTTATTTTTTATGAATAAATCTTTAATTTTTTTCAAACAAATGTATTGAAATTCCGGAAATAATATGGTAGTATAGTTGCAGGATTTCCATATCCGAGTTTTCAGAAAGGAGAAACAACGATGGATTACAACAAGATTAAGGAATTGTTCAACACCTTCCTTGGCTTTTTGACCAAGCTGCTTGTCGGTCTCGGCGTTCTCGAGAGCGAAGACAAGACTCCGTACGGCGAATACATCAACGATTTCGTCGGCCTTGCCGATCAAGTCAAAGACGCACTCGACAAATAAGTTTTTTGTGCACAAAAAGTCGGGCAACCGGCTTTTTCTTTTTGCCTTTTTTTGAACAATTTTTAAATATTATTTGTCCAAACACTTGCTTTTTTTCATAATATGTGGTAGTATACATCCATGAGTTCTGCTCAAATCTAACAAGGAGGAAAACAAAATGGATTTTGATAAAATCATCAGCCTGTTCAACACGTTCGTTGGATTTCTTCAGAAGCTGCTCAAAAACGTCGGCGTGATCGGCGCAGAAGATGAAGACAAAGCAAACGGCTACAAGGGCGACATCGACAGCCTGATCAATGCGATCAAAGACGCGTTCAACAAATAAGATTTTTTGTGCACGAAAAGTCGGGAAACCGGCTTTTTCTTTTTTCTCGTAATTGTGTCATATATTCTGTATTGCTTTGACAAAAAATTCACAAATAGAACAAAGCTTTTTCTCTGCCTGCCCTTGTCTTTTTCTTCACAATATGTTAATATATAGCCATGAGAAACAGCATTCTCGAAAAAAAATGAACGGAGGAAGTATCTTAATGGAAAAGTATCTTGACAAATTTCAGGCCATCCTTGGCGGCATTATGAAACTCATGTATCGTGTTTTCGGTATCTTCGGTGTAGTTTCTAAAGATGACACGACCGGCGAGCAGTTGGCTGACGCTTTCAAACAGTTCGCAGAGGATATCAAAGGTTAACAACAAAAAGGCCGGGTGACCGGCTTTTTTACAAAGCTTACAAAGGAGGATCATTGTATGAGAACCTTGCTCAATTCCATTTTCAACATGGCCATCACCCTGCTCAACATGGCAGACAACAACGGCGCTGCCCCGCGCATCTTTTATCTGTTCCAGCGCCGCATCAACGGCTTTATGGATCTGTTCGGCATCACCGACGAAACCTTTGGCTGAGAACACGCCGACCGGCTTTGCGCCGGTCTTTTCTTTTTGCCCAAAAGGATTGATTCCCCCGCCCGTTTATATTATAATACAAATAATCAAAACCGAAAGAGGGATCACGATGGAGCATTTGCAGCAAGTACCGTTCAGTCAAGTTGACATCACCGGCGGCTTCTGGCGTCAAAAACAGACGCTCAACCGCGACGTCACCATCTTTGCCGTGCGCGACCGGTTCGAAGACACCGGGCGTTTCCGCGCGTTCAAATTCGACTGGACGCCCGACAGCGACATTCCGAAGCCGCACTTTTTCTGGGATTCCGATATTGCAAAATGGATGGAGAGCGCGGCGTATATTCTTGCAAAAACGCCGGACGCCGCGCTGCAGCAAACGGTGGAGCAGGTCATCGACGACATCGAAGCCCACCAGGACGAAAGCGGCTATTTCAATATCTACCACACCGTTGCGGAGCCGGAAAACCGGTTTCGGATCCGCGATCACCACGAGCTGTATTGCCTGGGTCATCTGATTGAAGCCGCCGTCGCCTATTTTGAGGCCACCGGCCACGACCGGCTGATCCGCATTTTGGACAGATATATCGATCTTGTGATCCGCGTGTTCACGGTGGAACACTCCGCCGGCTTCACCACCCCGGGACACGAGGAGATCGAGCTTGCGCTGTTTAAGCTTTACCGCCTGCGCCGCGACAAAAAGTATCTGGATCTCGCCATGTTCTTTTTGAACGAACGCGGACAAACCGACGAATATCTCACCGGCTGGGGCAACGCACGCTACGCCCAGTCGCATCTGCCTGTGCGGCAGCAGCTGACCGCCGAAGGGCACTGTGTGCGCGCGTGCTACCTCTATTGCGCGATGGCGGACGCCGCAAAGGAAACGAACGACCCCGCCCTGTTTGCCGCCTGCCGGTCGCTGTTTGACGATATCACGCAAAAAAAGATGTACGTCACCGGCGGCATCGGCTCGAGCCACCACGGCGAGGCGTTCACGATTCCCTACGACCTGCCCAACGACACGGCCTATAACGAGACCTGCGCGTCGATCGCGCTGTCGATGTTTGCCGACCGGATGAAGGAAATCGACCCGCAAAGCAAATACGCCGACACGGTGGAGCGCGAGCTGTATAACGGCGCACTCGCCGGGCTGTCGCTCGACGGCAAAGCGTTTTTCTATGAGAACCCGCTGGAAATCAACCTTTCCGACCGTCACCGCCACACCAGCGTCAACGACAGCGACCGGCTGCCGATCACGCAGCGGCTCGAGGTGTTCGGCTGCTCGTGCTGCCCGCCCAACGTCACACGCTATCTCGCCACGGTCGGCGGTTCGATCTATTCCGTGACCGACGACGCGCTGTATGTCCACCAGTTTATGGAAAACACGGCTTCGGTTGACGGTATGACTGTGCGGATGCAAACGCGCTATCCGCAGGACGGCAAGGTGCGCCTGACGATTGACGGCGCCAAAGGCAAAACCGTTTTTGTCCGCATCCCCGGCTGGTGCAGCGACTATACCTGCTCCCTGCCCTGCCGGATGCAAAACGGCTACGCCGCGTTTTCCGCCGACGAAGACGCCTTCGTGCTGGACGTTGATTTTGCCATGCAGCCCTCCTTTGTCGCAGCCCACCCGGCAGTCCGCGCCGACGCGGGCAAAGCCGCGCTGCTATACGGTCCGGTGGTCTATTGCATGGAGGGTGTGGACAACGGCGAAAACCTGTTTGATCTGGTCATCGAACCGCACGGCGGCGCCGAGGTGCGTTTTGACGAAACCTATGGCGCGAACGTGATCACCCTGCCGGCGCAGCGCATCGAAGCCGCCGACGAAACGGCGCTCTATGCCCCCTGCGGCGCCGAAAAGGCGACCCCCGCAAAGGCAACGTTTATCCCCTACTACGCCTATGCCAATCGCGGCGAAAGCGACATGACGGTCTGGTTCCGCTGCCTGTAAACGGGGAAGGAGAAACCGATGGTGCGTCCTTTGATGAAAAACAAAGCCTTCGGCGCGTTGCTGGTGTTCACAGGCGTGTGCGCCTTCGCGCTGATTGTGCTGCGCGTGGTGTTCTATCAGTTTATATTTGACCCGCAGTACTATCCGGTGGACTACGGCCGGTTCAACTTCTTTTCGTTTTTCACGGTGCAGTCCAATCTGTATGTATGCTTTTATCTGGTGTGTCTCGGCTGTGCCGTATTCGGCGCCGGGCGGGCGCAAAAAATCGCCTTTCACCCGATGGTGCGGCTGACGGTGACAACGTATATTCTTGTGACCGGCATGGTCTATTGCGGCGGAATCCCGATGCAAATGACGCCGCCGCTGTATTGGACCGACTTTTACCAGTGCCTTCTGAGCGTGGTGCAGATCGTGCATCACGTTGTCATGCCGTGTCTTATGCTGGTGCTGTTTTTGCTGCCGCCGACAAACCAGCGCATCCACCTGCGCGCTTTGCCGCTGGTCGGGGTCTATCCCCTTGTCTATTCGCTCGTTTCCATCGTGCGCGGCGCAGTGAGCGATCCGCCGTTTTATCCTTATCCGTTTTACCGGCCGGACTTTTTCTGGACGATGTTTTTCGGCAGCCGCCCGCTGCAGCCGGTGCAGGCCTATCTTTTGATGCTGCCCATGCTGCTTTGCGGCGTCGGCGTGTTTGTGCTGCTGGCGCTGGTGCTCTCGCTGATCCACAACAACCTCTGCGCACGGTTGGAACCCGCCGTATGACCTCAATAAAACAAAAACGCCGGGCAGTCCGCACTGCCCGGCTTTTGGTTTTTGTTACGGTTCAAACTGATAATACGCCGCAAGCGTCTGCAGATCGTCCGGCGTGAACGCCTTGTTGAAAATCAGCAGATCGTCCATGCACACCAGCGCGTCGTTGCCGGTGTTGATTTTGTGCGACGCTTCGTCGCCGACGGTAAACGGCAGCGCGTCCATCGGCTCCGCGGCAAAATACGCCGGCAATGTGAACGTGCGCTTGTACTTGAAATTTTGGAAAAGCACAATGGTGTTTTCCTGCCGGTGAAACGCGAACACAACGTGCATCCAGCCGCCCGAAACGTCGCGGAAATAGGGCGTGATATGTTCCTGATAGGACGCGGGGTCGGGCGTTTCCACGCCGAGCCACGTTGCGACCTTGGTAAACCCGAGTGCAAAACCCGCGCCGGAATCGGTCATGGTCTTGGTGCCGCAATAGTACGCCTCCGACACCGGGGCGCCGTCCACCTTGAGCCAGGCGCAGACTGTAAAATCGTCCTTGCCGAACCGCACATCGTCGCTGCAAAGGCACCCTGTCGCGCCGAATTCCGCATAGGCGCCGTGTACACCGTCGCCGTAGAATTTCACATTGCCCTCCTCGCGAAACCGGGCGTTGCCCGTCGCGTCGGCGGCGTCGTATTCAAAGAACACGGCGAGCTTGATCTGCTCTTCCGGGAAAAACGCGGCAAGGCCCTTTTCGCTGTGCAGATCGGGCTGCGGCTGCGGCGTGATCTCGCTGCGGACGCCCTCCGGGTCGCGCAGATACGGCCGGTCCCAATCGCAAAACACGCCTTGCGGCACCTGCGAGGAATAGCCGTCGTCGTTCTTTGCCGGGATCTCCAGCCCGAACGCATAGCGCACGATCGCGTTGACGTCGCGCGTCAGGGCGAAAAAGCCCTTCGTTTTGCAGACCGTTTTGCCGCGCAGCGCAAAAAAGATGTACTTTTCGCCGTCGGTATAGCCGCCGTGGCCGCGCTTGAAGCCGCCGTGGTCGGTGATCGAGAGAAACAGTGTGTCGTTCAACATCCCGGCGTCGCGGCAGGCGTCAAAGATCCGGCCCACCATCGCGTCCACGCGGGTAATGCACTGCAGATGGCCTTCGGTGCCGTAGCCGAAATGGTGGCCGGCCTCGTCCGGGTCGTCGATATGGATGAACAGCAGATCGGGCCGTCGCGCTTTGATACAGGTCACAGCCTTGTCGGTCGTCTCCTCGCCGCTTTTCGTCTCCTGCATCTCCACGCCGCGGTCGTCCTCAATGATACCGCCGTTGATCGGCGCCCAGTTGCTCACAGAGCAAAGCACAGCGTCGGGATACGCCTCCCGCACCGTAGCAAAAATCGACGGCAGATCGTCGCTGTGGTAGCGCGTCTGGCTGATCCCGCCGTTGGTCAGGCCGTGGATCTCGGGCGCGGCGCCCAGCAGCATGGCGCCCCAGTTTTGGGCGCTGATGGTCGGAAACATCGATTGCGCGTCGGTCGTTTTGGCGCCGTTTTGAAAGATGGCGTCCATACAGGGCGTTTCGGTATTTTGGCAAAAGCTGCCCATGCCGTCGATGCCGACGATCACAACGTGGCGGTAGCGGCGGGCGGAAGTATTCCGGTTCATATCTGCATCTCCTTCGCGGGGATTCTTGTATCAGATTATATATCAAAAAGGAACAAAAAATCAAGGGTACTCAAAAAATACTTGCGCGGCATGCCTTCTCATGCTATAATGCAACCAAAGCAGTCCGGCGCACTGCCGCGGCTGCAAAAGCGGAGGCGATTTTATGGAAAAGGTACGTCAGATCACAAAAGCGGTTCTCGTGGTCTTTTTTACCCTCAGCCAGCTCTTTGCGCTGCGCCCCTGGGGCGGCGATTATCAGCCGAGCAAAGCGGTCGCGCCGGGCGACGAGACAAAGTATCTGCAGATAGAAGCGAACGACAAAGGGTTTGACACCTTTCGGCCGCGCGACGAAAGAGGCGGCTACCGCTACGGTCCGTCGATGATCCTCAACAAAGACGGCAGCCTCGACGTCTGGAGCGCCGCCAACGGCCCCGGCGATCTGGTCGATCTTGTCAGCTACAACCGGCTGATCTGCGGCGGGCGGCTCAGCACCGGCGAAACCATCGCCGTCAAGCCCACGCCGGAAAGTCTGGATCAAAACTGGACCTGCGACCCGGGCGTGATCAAATTCGGCGGCTATTACTACGTCGGCTATACCACAACGGTGGACACGCGCGGTGTGGACAACGACGTATGTGTGGCGCGCAGCAAAAAGCCGGACGGTCCCTATGAAAAATGGACCGGCAGCGGCTGGGGCATATGTCCGGCGCCGCTGGTGGAATATACCGGCAACCCCGAATACTTCGGCTGCGGCGAGCCGTCCTTTGTTCTGATGGGAGACACGCTGTATATCTATTACACCTGGGCGGATGAAACCGGCGCAGCCACGCGCGTTGCAACCGCCGATGCCACGGACGAAAACTGGCCGGCAACGATCCGATTCTGCGGTGAATGCATCCCGCCGAAAAACGGTGGCGATTCTGCGGACGTGAAATATGTTGACGCCTACGGCCGCTTTGTGGCTGTGTTTACGGAAAAGCGGTTTTCCGACGACAGCTATGTCGCCGTCTGGGAATCGTTTGACGGTCTAAGCTTTCGCCAAAGCGGCTTTGTCAAAACCAACACGGCCAAAAAGCTGCATAACTGCGGCATCTCCGGCCGGGCAGACGGTCATATCGGCAAAGACGATCCCGTCTACCTCTCCTATGCCTACGGCGGCGCCGACGGCAACAACTGGGGCAACTGGTCCACGCGCATGCACCGCGTCACGCTCTCGCTTGCCGACGCGCCGAAAACCGACGACACCGCCGAACAAAACACGGATCTCGTCGTGGTTCGCAAACCGCTAAACATCGTACCGCAGGTCACCACAATCAAAGCGGATAAACAGGTCTATACCCTCAGCAAACCGCAGCTGCTGTGGGCCATGGCGCTTGACGCGGACGGCGACTATTTCCCGCTGCTGACCGGCGTATGGTTCAGCGGCTACGACCGGTCGGTCGTCCGGTTTGTCGGCAATCTTGCCGTTCCCGTCGCGCCCGGCACCACACGTGTCACCCTACACTGGCACGGCTTTTCGGGCGACTGCGTCGTGCATGTCACCGACGACGCACAGGGATAACCGTACAAAAAAACAGACAAACCCGGACAGACGTGTATCTGTCCGGGTTTTCGTTCTATAGCAGGGACTCATTCATCCAAGTGAATGTTCCAGCCCGTGTCGATCTTCTTTTTCACCGTTGCCATTGTTTCTGGATCCAGCTCCGGCCAGTCAGTCACGGTTTGCGCGTGGTTGGTAACCAGATGCGCTTTTTCTGCACACAGGGCGATTGGTGTATCGGCCAGCGAATCGGAATAAAAGTTGTCGATCACCGGAAAGCCGTGGTCGATGATATACTTGGCTTTTTCCTTTGCATACATTAGGTTATTGACAAATACCCCGTATTCCCGATCGTATTCCGAAGCCATATAGTGCACGCCCAGCCGCTTGGCGATCGGGCCGATGATGCACGCCGGCGACGCGCTGATGATCAGATCGTCGGGCTGTTTTTGCGCCAGATACCACGCGGAGATCTTTGTTTCATACTTGTCCCAGTACCGCTCGATCTGCTCGTCAAAATCGTCGACCATCGTCAGAAAGCTGAACATCCGGCGCTGCATCAGATGGTTCGGGATCTTGCCCGCCTTATACAAAACCAGATGTTTCAGCACGCGCGGCAGATACGTTACCAAAAGCTTCGGATGGCGCACCATGCACCAGCGTGCAAAGCCGATGGTACAATCGGAATAAAAAATCGTTCCGTCAAAATCATAGACATTCATCGCAAACTCTCCTGCTTTTTCTTTTCATCTATACGAGTGGCAGATTGTGTTTCATTTCTATCGAGTATTATAATACATCCAAGAATACATTTCAATGGTTTTTTGTCATGTTTTTTCGTTTCCCGAAAAACGAAAGGCAGGTAAACGGAAGCACAGATAACGTACTGTTCGGTGAAAGCGCGCCCGGGTGATACATTTCCGAGGCAACAAGCCTAAAGCGATACAAACCAGCAGTCTCTTCGGGCCGCTGGTGCTTTTGATTACAGTTCAACACGCCGTGCCTGCCGTTGGGAACGAGTAGCAATCGGGCTCCGGAGAAGCCGATCGACCGCTCCGAAGCCCTATTTTGCTTGATTTTGCCCTATTTCTGCCCAAAATGCAGAAAAAAACGCCTTTTGCCGTGGTAGACAAAAGACGTTTCTTTCATGTAAAAGACTACCCAAAAGGTACCGATTTAAGCTAAAAAACGCAAAATGGTACCGATTGCCGCCACCGGGATTGCCGCTTTATGTCTGGCTGTCTATCTCGGCCAGCCGTTCCAACCAGCGAAGGATGCAACCCTCTTGGAAGAACGCCAGCAATGCTCCGTCGCAGAAACGTTCTGCACGGACGGCTCCAATGAGCAGCGCGATCACACCCTTTGCTTCCATGTCGCTGACGTCGGCCTGCTCCATGGACGTTGATCCCCACTCAATGCCGAGGCTCTCCAACGTGTGTCCGTATTTAGTGTGCTCATACTCCGGGTGTGCCTCGCAGTATGCGTACAGCGTATTTATGAATTGATCGACCACTCTGGTGTAATTGACAAATGGCATTTGCTTTGGGTGTTCTGGTGTACCGTCGTTCTCCCGGTCAATAAACCATTCGCCAAAGGAGTCGTCCTTTATTCTCGGAATGAATGCTGTGAGTTCTGCGAATTTATCCATCTTCTTCACCCTCCGTTCCTTCCGCGTTCCCTGCCTCTGCCTTCTTGTTTCTTAATTCAACAACGCCTTGCCAGAATATCTGGAACTGATCGTCCCGGTATCTATCTGCGATCAGTTTACAGATTTCCGCTGTAAAATGAAGATATGATTGGTACCGGGATTCCGGTGAGGGTGAACAGAACATTTCCTCCGCTGGTGCGCCGTCTTTCTCAAAGCGACGTATTCTTTCGAGCAGATCATCCCGAACAGCAAGAAGTTCTTCGTAGGAATCGTTTTCATGTAAGGACCTGAAATGCTCCGGACTGATCATCATGTTTCCCACCTCACCATCTGTGATTTCTGTTTTGCCCATTATATCACATTGTGTTGCTATTTTCAATCGGTCGGCTCGATCAAGTAACGATTCCGTTACTCCGTTACGCAAAAAAGCCCTCGACCATCGGTGCTGCTGCCGGTGATCGAGGGCTCTCTTTATTTGATATATTCCTGCCGGATCGTGACGCCGCATTTGAATTCGATCTCGATCTCGGTATCCCGGACGACGATCTGCTCGACCAGTGATCGCATGATGGCTGAGTCGTCTGCGCTCATGATCGTGCCGTCCTTGATGCCACGCTCGAAGGTGTCGAGGATAACCTTGAGCTCAGTGTACTGATTGGCCGTCTGCGCTGCTTCGTCCCGCTCTGCTTCGAGTGCCTTCATCTGCTCGCTGTACTCTTTGACCTTTGCCGCATAGTCCGCTGCGCTCACTTCCATCCGCTGCTTCGCTTTGTGAAGCGCCAGTCCGGCTTCCTGCAGCGCGATGATCTGATCCTCGATTTCGCGGAGCCGATCGCCGGTGTCGCCTTGATACTCTGCGTCGATGCTGCTTTTGACCGTTTCGAGCACTTCGTCCGCGTTGTCCGTGATCTCCCTGATCGCGGCGAGGTAGGTGTTCTGCAGTACGTCCTCTCTCACATGGTGTGAATCGCAGCTGGCTCTGCCATTCTGTATCCGGTTTGTGCAGCCCCAGTTCTTGATTTCCCGATTTTCAACGCGTGACCCCGCGCCGTTGTCCGGAGGATCAGGCATGGAGATTGATCTCCCCCTACACAGAGGGCAAAACGTCACGGAAAATCTGTCACTTTCGGAAGATCTCTGGAAATGGTTCCTCGTATATATGCAATCCTCAAAAGAGGATATTGTTTTCAATTTCAAGTATCTATCAAGTTTCTCGGAGGATCAGCCCGGTCCTCCTTTTCTTTTTAGCTCAGTCGAATGATCTGGCTGTTTGCTGTGATGCGGTCCACAAGGGTCTGCATCAAGTGTGTGTCTTCCGCTGCGCTGATCCAGCCGGACAGCTCACGGTTCGTAATGAGGATGAGGCTCCTTGCCTCGTTCAAAAATGAGATCGCACGATAGAATATCGGCAGGTCTTCCGGCGTGATGTTTGCGTACATCACGTCGTCGATGATGATCACCGCGCAATCCAATATGTAACGGTAGATCTTTTCGGTTTTGCGGGAGCTGTCCTTAAGTGTTTGAGCTCTAAAAACTGTTCTTTGGAAATCATCGTTTTTTTACCTCCTTGTTCTTTCTTTATTTCGATTTCCAAATCAGCTGCGTGCAATCATACGCACCACCTCCTTTGAAATAAAAGCATATGTATAATAACACCTCGAACGATTTTTTGTTAAACGCACTTGCAATTATATCCATCTTGCGAACCAGCGCAAAAAACTTTTCGTTGCGCAGGCAGAAAAAAAGCCGCCGGAACAACCGGCGGCTTTTCGCGTTGTCTTATTTGCTCAGCAGGCCCTTGAAGAAGTCGATGACCTTCTTGAAGAAGTCCGCGATCGAATCAAGGAGGCTGCGGATGAAGTTCACCTTTTCGTCGTCCTTGTCCTTTACGGTAAAGGTGATATTCACCGCTTTCTCAAGCGTGTGGTTGTTGTTGGCTTTCACGTCTTTGCCGATCTTCAGCGTGTATTCGCCGGTTGCAAGGTTTTTATAAGTCAGCACAGTGTAGCTGCCTTTGCTGTTGACATCCGGCTTCTGGAAATCACTGAACGAAACGTTTGCGACCTTCTTGCCGTCCTTGTCGTAGATGCCGATTTTTTCAAAGTTGGCTGCCTGGTTTTCATCCATACCGCGGCTGAACGTGATCGTGATGGTGCCGCTGGGTTCGAGCTCGGCGCCTGCCAGATCCTTGTCGCCGGCTTTCACAGAAACGAGTTCCAGCGGGCTTTCGCCGTTGCCGCCGCCGGTACCGCTGCCGTTGCCTTTGTTGACAGTAAAGGTAAGCTCATACTTTGCACCGAGGGTGTTGCCGTTGGTATCCTTGAATTCCTTGCCGATCGTCAACGTATATGTTGCTTTCGCAAGGTTGCCGAGCACAACGCCGACTTTTTTGCCGCCGGGGGTAGTCAAAGAGATGGAAGCAGCATTTCCACTGCCGTCTTTCAACTGGATCTTGCCGGAGTTAGAGACCCAAACGCTGCTGTCGGTCACGTTGCCGGAGAAGGTGAGCAGGATGGTGTCGTTTCCGTGAATCTCTGTCGCTTCGGCGACCGGTGTGTCGTTGATCGTTGCAGACTGCACCGTCAGAGCAGTGCTGCCGCCGCCGTTGCCGCCTGCCGCGAAGGCCGTTGTTGCAACGGAGAAGAGCATGAGGATCGCCAGCAGGACGCTAAGGGTACGATTGGTTTGTTTCATGTGGATTCATCCTTTCTTATTTGTTTTTCTTCTTTATGATCAAAACCACCGCAATGGCTGCAATGATTAAGAATCCGCCAATGAGAAGATAGGGCAACGGGAAGCGCTTCGCCGGTTCGATCACCTCAGGAGCCTCGTCAGTCGCGTCGGTTTCGGTCTGCGACGCCGTGACCGTTTCGGTCGTCTGAGGAGCTTCGGTTGTTGTCTCGGTCGCCGTTTCCGTAGTTGTAACTTCGGTCGTCGTCTCGGTGGTTGTCTGTGTGGTCGAAACCGCCGTCGTGGTGGTAGCTTCCGTCGTCACAGGAGTCGTCGTGGTCGGTTTCGTGGTGGTCACCGTTGTTGTCACCGCCGCAGCCGCCCTGGTCGTTGCGGTCGTCTTTGTCGTAGTCGGCTTTGTTGTGGTTGGCTTCGTGGTGGCCGGTTTGGTTGTTGCCGGTTTTGTTGTGGTTGGCTTGGTTGTCGTGGGCTTCGTGGTTGTCGTCGGAGTTGCGGTCGTGGTCAAAGGCGCGGTCGTCGGTTTTTCACCCGCCACTGTGAATGCGATATAGCTGTCACGTCCGATGCTCACGCCGCTCTTGGATGTGATGCCGCCGCCGATTTTGAGCAGATAGGTCGTACCCGGCGTCAGCGCCGATTGCGGCACAATGGTGACGATCCGCTTGATCGACGGGTCGACCTGGTCGTCGCCCATGAGGACATTGATCGGAACGCTGTTGCCGTCCGCGTCCGTCATGGAAAAGCATTTCTTGTTGTTATCTCTTACTGTAAAGTGTACCACATTTTTGGAAAAGGTCAAGACGATTTGCGGCGTTTGCGAAACATTCTCCGCTCCGTTGGCAATGCTGGACGACGCAAGCACCAGCGGCTGACCTTTGCCGCCGCCCGTTCCGTCACCGTTACCGCCGCCGCTGCCGTCGCCCGCGAAAGCGGTCATCATGCTGCAAAGCAGCAAACACAGCGCAAACATAAGCGCCGACACACACCTGATCGTTTTAGAATGCTTCATTGTCCTGCTCCTTTCATGCAAACAAAACTGTCTTTCGTCCACCGTCGATAGCGGCAGTTGTAGCAGCTGCGCGGGTCGTCCGTCACGCATTCCTCTTCACAGTCCTCCGTGAAGAGCGGGCACTGTTCAGCGATGCGGACGGCGTCTTGATACGCTTCTTTTCCACCGGTGAAAGTCGTTTTTCCGTTTTCTTCTTTCCACATAGTGTTATCCTTTGTTCTTTTTGATCTTCGGCTTCGGCATCCGGACGCCGTCTTTTTCCACAAGGATCGCGGTGATCTTTCCGGCCTGATAAACGAGCTTCGTCGGCAGCTCAAACCGAAGGGTCAAATTCTCCGTGATCTCGCTGCCGTCTTCATCGGCGAAGCGCCCCACACCGTAGGCGGAGGCAAACTCCTCCGTCGTCCACTCGACCCGATCCATCGGCGGATAAAGCTTGCCCTTGATGCGGCCTTCCGCTTTGCCTGCCCGCAAGCCCGCGCCGGCAAGCGCACCGATCACGCCGATGCCCGTGCCGCCGTGTTCGCTCAGATGCACGTCGTCGCCAAACGCTTTTGCTGCGGCGTATGCCTGCGCTTTGGTGAGCACCTGCGTCTGTGCCAGCCGGCCGAATACAATCAGCGGCGCGTAATCCAGCGCTTCGTCATCGGTCAGCACGCAAAGGCCGGGATCGGAACCCTCGGCCGCGTTGTGGCGCAAATAGCTTTCGCAAAACGCAGTGAACGCGGCGCGGTCATCTGTTTGAGCCGTGCAGCACATGGCGCTGTTATGGGAGGTATACGCGATCGCGTCGTCGATCAAAAACTGATAGCGGACAACAAAGCCGCTTTTGGCAAGTCCACGCACCGCAGCCTCGCGCATCATGTTTTCGAGCAGTTCGCCCGTACCGATGCTCTCCAGGTTGTCGGTGTCATCGATGCAAACAAACAGGTTCATCTTACGCCTCCTTGTCGTTCGTCTTCGGCGTGCGCATCTCGCTGCCGTCTTTGATGGCCGCAAGCCAGTCGTCGCTGAGCGTAAAGCCGAAAAAGTTCATGTAAAAGTCCCGCAGTTCTTTGTCGAAAT
Organism: Oscillospiraceae bacterium; assembly: GCA_902786285.1. Taxonomy (GTDB): domain Bacteria; phylum Bacillota; class Clostridia; order Oscillospirales; family Acutalibacteraceae; genus UBA6857. The sequence goes on from CADABX010000008.1 coordinate 27,121, forward strand.
CGAGGTCAAATGTATCAGGATACAGCAGCTTTGTCAGCCACAGCAGCGCCAGCGGCGTTTCCAAACTGGAAGGATGCCCCATGCGCGTGATGCCGATCGGGATCTGATAGACCCTTCCCGTTTGCACGGCAGACAGACCCACCCATTTTTCATCGGAGAGGATATAGTCGTCGACCTGCGCCTCGTTGCAGATGATCAGATCCGGATCCCACGCATAGATTTGCTCCAGCGTGGTATAGGCTTTGTTGCCCTCCATATTCAGAGCACCGCTTTCCAGCGAGACGTTTGTCGCGCCTGTGTGCGCAATCCATTCGGCGCAGTAGCTGCCCTTGTAATCGGTGCGCACGGCCTCATTGACAGCGTGATACAGCCGCACCGGCGTTCCGGTCTTTGCAGCTTCGTCCGCACGGTCAAGCGCAGATTGGAACCATTGGATGTATTGCTCGGCCTTTTCGCTTTGCCGCAGCGCTTCGCCCAGCACACGCACAGCGCGGAACTGTTCTTCGATCGTTTCAAAATCAATCACGATGTAGGGAATACCCATCGCGTCAAGCTTCTCGCGTTCAGCAGCAGTTTCATAGACGCCCGCGTTTGTGACAATCAGGTCTGTGCCCCGCGCCATGATCTCTTCCGCGTTGATGGCGCCGCTGTTTTTGACCACCACGGCATTTTGCATTGCGGGACAAATATCGGCCAGAAGTTTGCTGCGTGCGGCGTTGTTCACAGTGGTGGTGATCCGGTCGCCGTAACCGAACATGACGAGCATCGGTCCGGAGAAGGGGCACAGCACACTGATCGACTGCGGATCGGCCGGCACGGTGACCGTGCGGCCCGCACAGTCGGTGACAGTGATCCCGTCGGTCTGCGGCTGCGCTTTCGGCGTACAGGCGCACAGTGCGCCAAGGAGCAGCACACAGACAAGCGCAAGAGAGATCGTTCTTTTCATTCTGTTCTTTCCTCCCTGCCGAGCACGGCGATTGTTTTGACAGGACGCCCCTGTGCGTCGGTCGTTTCCAAGATCGACGCGCGCACGCCGTAAACGTCCAGCAGTGTCTGCGCGGTCAGCAGATCGCTCGGCGCGCCGATACGCGCAGCTTCGCCCTTCTTCAGCATCACGGCACGCACCGGCAGACCCTTGGATTCAAAATAGAAGGGATGATCCAGCGCATGGGTCGCCATCAGAACGCCGATCCCGTCGTTTTTCACAAGGTCGGCCAGCGTATCCAGAAACAGCAGTTCGTTTTTGAAGTCCAGCGAGCTCGTCGGTTCGTCCAGCACAATCAGCGGCGTTTGCTGCGCCAAAGCGCGGGCAAGCAGCACAAGCTTCAGCTCGCCGCCCGAAAGTGCGGTATAGGGACGGTCGGCAAACGTTTCGATGCCGACACGCCGCAGCGCCGCGTCGCACAGAGCGCGATCTTCTTTGCCCGGCGCACCGAGCAGTCCGGCCTGCGCCGTTCGGCCCATAAGCACGACTTCACGCACCGTGTAGGGAAACGTCGGCGTATGAATCTGCGGCACATAGGCCGCCTGCCGCGCGAGCGTCTGGCGCGTGCAGGACAGAACGTCTTTGCCGCACAGGGAGACTTTTCCTGAAAGCGTGCGATGAAAGCCCAGCACACAGTCGAGCAAAGTCGTCTTGCCACTGCCGTTCGGGCCGAGCAAACAGACGATTTCACCCTTTTCAACCATCAGCGACAAGTCCCGCAGCAGCGGTGCTTCACTATAGGAAAAGGAGAGGTTTTGAATTTGCAAAATCATGTCCAGTTTCCTCCCCGCGTCTTTTTGAGCAAATAAACGAAGAAGGGTGTGCCGATCAGCGCACAGAGAATGCCGATCGGAATCTCCGCGCCGGTGAGCGTGCGGGAAAGCAGATCCATCAGCACCATGAAGCAAGCGCCGAGGGAGATGCTGACCGGAACCAGCTTTTGGTTATTGTTGCCGATCAGCATCCGGCCGATATGCGGAATCACCAGACCGACCCAGCCGATCGTGCCGCTGATGCACACAGCGGCGGCGGTACAAAGCGTTGCTCCGCCGATCACAAGAAACTGGCAGCGGCGCACATCCAGCCCGAGGGCAGCCGCTTCGCGTTCTCCCATGGAAAGCACGTTGAGCCGCCAGCGCGACAGGAAAACCAGAAGGATACCGAGCGTCATGGGGATAAGCGCAAGCAGATGGGAATAGCCGATTGAAGCAAACGATCCCATAAACCAGAAGGTGATGCTCGGCAGCTGGCTGTAGGGGTCGGCGATGTATTTCATGATGGAGACGAGTGCACTGAAAAACGCGCCTACAATGGTTCCGCCGAGAATCATGGTGATGGTGGTTGTCACGCGGGAGATGCGTCCGGCAAACCAGCTGAGCACCACAGCCACCAGCGCGAATACAAACGAAAACAGATAGGTATACACCCCGCCGCCGAAACAGACGATGGCAACGCAGGCGCCGAAGCCCGCGCCGTTGGAAACACCGAGAATGCCGGAATTGACCAGCGGGTTGCGGAACACGCTTTGGAACGCTGCACCGGACACGGCCAGCGACGCACCGACAAACGCGGCAGCCAGCGCCCGCGGCAGCCGCAGCTGCCACACGGCAACGCGCGTCGCAAGCGGCACGCTTCCCGGACGGAGGATCGCCGCCAACACCTCATGCACCGGCAGCGGATAGCGTCCGAAAAACAGCGACGCCGCAACAAACAGAACCGGCAGCACAAGCAGCGACGCAATCAGCACTGCGCCGCAAATCGGTTTTGTGGTTCCGGTTCGTTTCATAGGTTGTTCTCCAACAAAAAAGGTCAAACGATGGTTTCTGGCACAGCAGATGCTTTAAAGGTGTACGGAGAAGACAGTATTTCTGAAAACAGAGTATTACTTTCTGTTGTGCCATTCTTCTCTGTGATCTGTGAGTTTCTGTGAGGCTTTTTCTTTAAAGGCCGCACGTGAGAGAGTATTTTACCATACTGGCCGTGTAAAATCAAGGCTTAAATGGTACGAAATAGTTACTTCGGAGCCGATCTTCGTTCTTTCTCGACAATTGAAAGGTTCGAGTCCTGTATCCTCGTACCTTTTTGTGTTTCTTTACAGGTGCAAAGAAACGCAAAAAGTACACCAGCATTTTCAGGCATTTTTGAGGGCGAAAAGCAAAAAATCGGGCTCCGAAGAAGTCGATCAACCGCTCCGAAGCCCTGTTTTGCTTGGTTTTGCCCTATTTTTGCCCAAAATGCAGGAAAAAACGTCTTTTGCCGTGGTAGACAAAAGACGTTTCTTTTATGGCTGCGGATCTAGGATTCGAACCCAGACATACAGAGTCAGAGTCTGCTGTGCTACCCTTACACAAATCCGCAACGAACATGTGATATTATACACATCCGATGCACGATTGTCAAGGGGTTTTCAAAACTTTTTTATCTGACCGCAATAAAGAAAATACTGCTTGCCAAAAGAATCTGCGCGGCAAAATAGGTGCCGATGTTGACCCATTTGAGCGGGCGGTTCTTTTCCTGTCCGCCAAACAGGATCAGACCGAGCGTGGCGTCGGACACCACAAACAGCACAGCGCCGAGCCCGACGGTTACAAAGAGCATCGGGATATGGTCGTGCAGACCCCACCACCACTGGCCGCAGCAGTAGCGGATCGCCTTTTCCGCCATCGTCACGATCGTCAGCGCATACAGTGCCACGGGGATGACCATGTAAAGCTTTGCCTTGATCTGCTTTTTCCACGCATACAGCGCAAACAGCGCCACAACAAGCAGGATGACCGGGATCTCATACCAGCGGAAAAAGCCGTACTGCGGATAGGTGTCGCGGATGGCGCGTTGGAACGCGAGGATATAGAAGATGTGCCCGCCCAAAAACGCGAACAGCCCGATGCCGAACACCCAGATTTTGTCGGTGATGAGATGCAAAAACAGATCGCCCACCCAACCGAGTGCAAGGCCCCACAGGATCAGATGCGCATAGGGCGTGTGATTGCCGGAGATCTTGACCGCCAAAAGGCCGGCCAAAAAGAACAGCGCCGAGCAGATCATTTTGACGCCGAAGCTTTTCCAGCATTTTTTCGGCCACGAATACTTGAGGAACAGCGGCACTGTTACAAACTCCGCCGCAACAACGAGTATGAAAAGAATCTTCCAGAACATGTCGGTTCTCCTTTCGTCTTCTTATTTCAGCTTGCCGAAGTGGACCATATCCACCAGCGGCGTGACATAGGGCAGAAGCGATTCGATCGGCTTTGCCAAAAGATCGGATTTGAAAACGTTCTTGACCGAGTTGGCCAAATTTTCCACCATGACCGCCGTCGACGGCATGGCCGATGGCTTGAGCGTGACGCGGTCGCCGTTGAAACGGAAGATCAGCCGCCGCGCCGCGACCGATTCGATCGGGCGGATGAGGATTTCGAGTTCCGTTTCGTTGTTCCAGCAGCCGATCGAGCACGCCGTCAGCGGCATCTGGCCGAGCGTCATGTTGTCCCAACGGTATTCGCCGTCCATGCCGATGTGCACACTGTTGATCTCGCCGCCCTCCGACCAGGTCATTTTCAACGCGCCCTCCTGCGGCTCAAACTTGACGTTGGTGATGTTGCCGGCCTTGTCCTTGCCCATAAACGTCAGCGTCAGCGGCGCCACGGATACGGGATAGCCGATCACGTTGAGCAGCAAAGGCTTGTTGAAGGTGATCTTTTTGCCCAGCAGCCGGCGTTCCATCGCCGCACGCGGACGGGCCGGCAGCTTTTCATAGGGCGGAATCGCGATGGCGACCGGCACAGCGTCGGGCGCGTCGCCCATAAACGCTTTCGGGAAATGCTCCCAGATCACGTCGCGCATCCCCTGCTCGTTCACTTCGCCCGCGTTGATGATCAGGCAGGCGTCGAGGTCTTCAAAGTTGATGCCGAACTGGCTGAACATGCCGTCGGCGCGGTAGCTGTTTTTGTAGCCGCCGTTGCGCCAGAAGCAATAGCCGTAGCCCGCGGTGGAATCGTACTGGTTCTGCGCGTTTTTGCTCTTGGTGTGAAACGCCGTGGCGGTTTCGGCCCAGCCTTCGGGCAAGATCTGTTTGCCGCCGAAGGAGCCGCCCTGCTGATAGGTCAGCATAAACTTCGCGAGATCCATGGGCTTCAGCATCAAGCCCCAGCCGCCGGCTTCGATCCCGCGCGGATCGGTTTCCCAAAACGGACGCTCGATGCCCAGCGGTTCAAACAATCGCGGCATCAGATAGTCGACCACGCTCATGCCGGTCTTTTTGTGGATGATGCAGCAAAGCAGATACATGTTTTCGCTGATATAGAAAAACTCTGTGCCCGGCTCGGCAACAAAACTGGAATTGACAATGTCGTGGAACCAGCGATCCTTCGTTTTGTCCATCATCGGCGTCACGGAAAGTCCGGAGCGCATGGTCAACAAATCTTCGACCGTCAGCTTTTCCAGATTCGGGTTTTCCTTTTCGCCGCGGGCTTCCGGGAAGATGTCCACAAACTTCGTATCCAGCGCGATATACCCCTCCGCGATGGCAAAGCCGATGGCGGTGGCGGTGACGCTTTTGCTCACGGAATACATTGCGTGGGCGTGGTCGGGACCGTAGGGGTCGCGATAGGCCTCCACGGCGACCTGCCCGTGGCGCAAAACGATGATGGAATGCAGCTCTTTTTTGAGCTCCATGCAGTGGTCAATATATGCACGGACTTCTTTGGAATCGACGCCGACGCTCTCGGGCGTTTTGGCGCGCGGAATGGAAACGGTTTCTGACACAGACATATTGGCTCCTCCTGTTCTTCCCTCAGACTTTTTTCTTCTTTTTATAAACGAATACGTCAAATCCCAGCAGCAGCGCGCCGAAAACGACGATGGCAATGATCTTGCCCGGCGTCACAACCCAGTCGCCCAGGCGGACCTCGTTTTCGTCCGCCGGCGTCAAATGCCGCAGCTCGTTTTGTAAAACGCTCTGTGCCGATTGCAACTGCGAGAGCGACGCGCGTTTTTCGCTGCGTATATCAATCGCTGTCAAGTATGCTTTCTCCAATGCGGAGCCTTTGTCTTGCGGCACCGCTTCTGCCTGTTCAAGCAGCGCTTCCAGTGCGGCGCGTTCGGTCCCTGTCTGCCGGATATACGCCAAAAGGCCGCGGAGGTTGCCCGTCTCGATCGCGGCAAACCCGCGCGAGATCAGATCGTCCCAGCCGGTCGCGTCGTCGGGTCGGCGGCCGCACAGCATGGGGTCATAGGTCGGCGCTAAAGCGCTGACACTGCGCTTTTCGTGAAAGCGCTTGGCTGTGAACTTCTGGTAGAACACATTGAAATAGTTTTTGCTCTGGAACTGCACCAGCGGCATATCCGCCGTCTGCAGACGGTTCCAATGGGTGATGGCGTTCATCACCACGTTGCCGCGATAGACGCAGACGACGGGCATTTTGCTGCCGCTTTTCGTTTTCCAAGCCAGCGCTTTTTTCGCGCTTTCGGTGGTGCGCAGCAGGAGGTTTGCGGGCGGCTGCGACTGCAAAAACGCATGTAGCGCGTCGCGCTCATCCCAGGCGTTGTCGAGGATCAGACCGCCTTTGCCTTGTACCGCGGCCAGTGCTTCTTCGAGCGTTGCAACGGGTTCCTGCGACACGGTACCGTTGAGGTTGCGAAGATGCAGCTTTTGCACATCGGAGAGTGTGAGCGCGGACAGATCGTCTTCTTCGGCGTCGCACTGGATCGGCAGCGCCCGGTCTTCGAGCAAAACGAACGCGCCGTCCGCTGTTTTTTGCACACTCACGGAAACGTAATCGGCGCCTTCGTCAAACGCCGCCTCGATCGCGGCAATGCTGTTTGGCGGAGCATCGGTGGTATCGCCGCGAAAAGCCACGGCGACGAGGCCGCCCTCATCCGCGGCCGCCGCCGCAAACGCAAAGCAGAAAAGCGCCGCGCACAGCAGCGCAAAAGTCATCAGTCGTTTCATGGATCGGATTCCTTTTTGATTTTTGTTGCTTCCATCATAGCATGTTTTCCGGCCGAATGCAAGCGTAATCACCCTTCGGGGAAAAAGCGTTTTGCGAGCTTCACACTGCCCATCGCGTCTTTGGCGTAGCCGGACGCGCCGATCAGATCGGCATATTCCTGCGTAAGCACCGCCCCGCCCACCATCGTGCGCACATGGGGCAGCTCTTTTTTGAGCAGCGCAACGGTCTTTGCCATCGCGTCGAGCGTTGTGGTCATCAGCGCGGACAGGCCCACCAGCGTGGCGCCGGTTTCCCGGGCGGCTTTGACAACTGTCTCGGGCTTGACGTCTTTGCCGAGATCGATCACGTCATAGCCATAGCTTTGCAGCAGCACCTTGACGATGTTTTTGCCGATATCGTGGATATCGCCCTCCACGGTGGCAAGGATGATCTGTTCCTTTTTGCCGTCCGTCTGCGGCAATTTTTCGCTCACCATTTCGAACGCGGCGGACGCGGCTTCTGCGCTCATCAAAAGCTGCGGGAGAAAGATCTTGTTCTTTTCAAAGCTTTCGCCCACGTTGTTCAGCGCCGGAATGATCTGTTCGTCGATCAGCGCAAGCGGATCTTCCGTTAACAGCAGCCGTTTGGCTTCATCGGCGGCCTGCTGCTGCAAGCCCTTGACGATGGCATACATCAGCGGCGGCAGATCGGTTTGTTCGTCGCCTGCCCCGGCAACGACCGGCGCAGCAGCCGATGCGGCGTGCGGATGGGACAGTGCAAACGAAATGTAGCTTTCACAGTGCGGATCAAAGCCGTGCACCATCGCGGCCACCCGGTAGGCACACATCATATCGGCCGCGCAGGGATTCATGATCGCGCAATTCAGTCCGCTTTGGATCGCCATGGACAAAAACACGGCGTTGATATCCGCGCGCTCGGGCAGTGCGAACGACACGTTGGACACGCCGAGACAGGTCCGCACACCGAGCGTTTCGCGGATCATGCGAATGCTGTCGAGCGTCACCTTTGCGGCGTTGTCATCGCTCGACACCGCCATGCACAGCGGATCCACCACAATGTCTTTTTTGCCGATCCCGACCTGTGCGGCGCGGTCGATGATTTTTTGCGCGAGCGCTGTGCGGCCTGCGGCGGTGTCGGGGATGCCGTCTTCGCCGATCGTCAGCGCGATCAGCACGCCGCCGTATTTTTTGCAAAGCGGCAAAACCGTTTGCAAACTCTCCTCTTTCGCGTTGACGGAGTTGATCAGCGGCTTGCCGTTGTAGACGCGCAGCGCCGCCTCCAGCGCAGCCGGGCGCACGGTGTCGATTTGCAGCGGCAGATCGAGCACACTTTGCAGCTCCTCCACCGTCTCTTTTAAAACCGCCGTTTCGTCGATTTCGCCGAGGCCGACGTTGACATCGAGGATATGCGCGCCGGCGTCCTGCTGCGCGATTCCCTCGCGCACAAGATAGCTCAGATCGTGCCGGCGCAAAGCGTCCTTGAGCTTCGGTTTGCCCGTGGGGTTGATCCGTTCGCCGATGATCTTCGGCATCCCGGCCAGCGACACCGCATGGGTATAGGACGCGACGACGGTGTCGTATTTTTCTATGGGCGGCGTAAACGGCAGATCGCGCGTTTTTTCCACCGTCTGCCGGATAAAATCGGGTGTGGTGCCGCAGCAGCCGCCGAGCGCGTGGACACCGAGCGCCGCGATCTCGCACATAATATCGGAGAATTCCTCCTGATCCACGTCAAACGTGGTCACGCCGTCGGCGATTTTGGGCAGACCCGCGTTCGGGTTGATGACCACGGGCAGACTCGCACATTGCACATACTGCGCGGCGATGCCCTTCATCTGCCGCGGGCCGAGCGAACAGTTGGCGCCCAAAGCTGTGACGCCCAGTCCTTCGAGCGTTGCCACCACCGCCGACACGTCGGCGCCGGTCAGAAGATGGCCGCTTTCATCATACGCGTTGGTCACGATGATCGGCAGATCGCAGGTTTCCTTGGCGGCAAGCACGGCCGCCTTGGTCTCATACAGATCGCTCATCGTCTCGATGAGAATCAGGTCAAACCCGCATTGCGCGGCGATGCGGATGCTTTCGGCAAACACGGCCACCGCGTCTTCAAACGGAAAATCGCCGAGCGGGCGCAGCATTTTGCCGAGCGGCCCGACGTCAAAAGCGAAATAAATGCTGTCTTTGTCGCCGGAAAAGCGTGCTTTCGCCCGCGAGAGATTCGCATACGCGGCGGGAATGATCGCGTCCAGATTGTCAAATTTCAGCGTATTCGCGCCGAACGTGTTGGAGGTGATGACGTTCGCGCCGGCGTTCATATAGGCAAGGTGGATCTCCTCGAGCACCTGCGGGTGGCTGAGGTTCCAATTTTCGGGCAGCGTGCCGGCAGACAGCCCGGCCTTTTGCAGCAAGGTGCCCATCCCGCCGTCAAAATAGGTGCGGGCAGTATGCAGGCGTTGTTGGAGTGTCATAAAATCACCTCAGATAAGGGCCAATGGCCAAGAGAATCATACATAGCAGATAGCTTTTGTGATTGACTGAAAAGGCGCGGCTGCACGGTTCCGGCCATCGCCAGCGCGCGGCGTGTCGGCCCTAGGCCCTCGGCTCTTGGCCCTCAATCCCCACAAACGCCGTCACACTTTTGCACGGCGTCATAAACAGCGTGTCGGTCAGCGTGATGCCGAGCTTGCGCGTCGCGTCGAGCATCGACAAAATCTGCGGCTGCACAGAGAGCGGCACATCGCCGTAGCCCGGCGAAAACCGCGGACGCAGCGTGCGCCCTTCGGCCAGCTTCCCGTTTACAAGATTGCACCAGCCCTCCACAGCGGCGGAGCAATAGGCGTCAAACACCGGCGCGAACGCCGGTTCTGTCTTTTGCAGCCGCAGCAGCAGCCGGTCGACCCCGGCGCCGAGCGTGGCGGCAAAGAGAAACAGACTGCTGCAGCCCTGCAGATTTTTCGCAAGGCTCGCGCTTTGCAGCCGCAGGCCGCCAAACGCAAGAGCGTCGCCGTCGGCGGTCAGATCATACTGCGCAAAACACGCCTTGGGCGCGGCGCAGGTCTTCAGCGCTTGCTGCGCCCGGTCAAACAGCGCGTCGATCCCGTCGTCCGCCTGCCTGCCGCGATAGCCGAGATAGCGCAGCGCTTCGCGGCGGTTGACGGTGATCTCGTCCACGCCGCCGGTCAGCAGTGTCAGCCCGCTCATCGCAAAATGGCGCTGACGTTGCGCATGATGGCGGCGGCAACGTCGGGCTTGTTCATCGAATACACATGCACCGCAGGCACACCGTTGGCAAACAGATCGACGATCTGCTGCGTGGCATAGGCGATGCCGGCCTGCGCCATTTGCTGCGGATCGCTGCCGTATTTATCCACGATGCGGCAAAACCGCTGCGGCAAGGCCGAGCCCGAAATGCGGCAGATCCGCTTGATAGAGCCGGGATTCGTCACCGGCATGATTCCCGCCACCACAGGCACCGTGACGCCGGCTTCGCGGATGCGGTACAGGAAGTTATAGTAGATATCGTTGTCGAAAAACATCTGCGTGGTGAAAAACGAACAGCCGGCGTCCTGCTTTTCCTTGAGGTGGCGCACATCGTCAAAGCTGTTGTCGCTTTCCGGGTGCGTTTCCGGATAGCATGCGCCGCCGATGCAAAACGAGCCGTCGGCCGCGATCTCGGCAATCAGTTCGCTCGCGTAGCGGTAATCGCTCTCGTGCGCTTCCGACACCCGGTCGCCGCGCAGTGCCATGATGTTGGTGATATGGTTGTCCTTAAGCAGCTGCATCTGCGCGTGCACCTGCGCTTTTGTGGAGTTGATGCAGGTCAGATGCGCCATCACAGGCACGCCGGACAGGTTTTGCAAATCGGCACACAGCGCTGCCGTGTAGTCCGACGTGCCGCCGCCCGCGCCGTAGGTGACGCTCATAAAGGCCGGTTTGAGCGCAGCGATCTCCATCGCTGCGGCGGACACCGATTCGATCTTGTCGGTGGTTTTGGGCGGAAAGACCTCGAACGAGAGCGAGGGCTTGTCCGATTGGATCAGACTTAGAATGTTCATTTGATACACCTCTTTGTAGGGATGAGGGATTGAGGGATTGAGGGATTGAGGGACTAGGGACTGAGGAAATGAAGAATTAAGAATTAAGAATTAAGAATTTAGAATTTATATTTTTTAATCCGAAGCTGTCACGCGCCCACAAAGACCGTGGTTAGGTCGAAGCGTCAAATGCGCGTGACTGAAGGGGCTTGCACGTGCGATTGCTTTTCGTGATCGGCTTGGTTCAAACCTGATCCGCCGCTCTTATTCCGCCTGCGCCTGTGCGCTTCGAAGCTCGGCGCCGTATTTGCACAGACAGCTCATCACGATCAGCGCAACGCCGACCGCCGCCCAGGCGGGCGCATGGATGCCTTCCGCCGAAAAGCCGGGCAGATTCTTTTCCAAAATCGTCGAAAGCAGCGTCATCACCATATCCGCCGCAAGCGGCAGAACCGTGCCGAGAATGCCGAGCCGCAGCAGCTCCTTGGCGCCGCCGAAGGTAAACGGCGTGCCGTCGGCAAGCTCGCGTTTCAAATAGTGCTTGGCGAACGCGGTCAAAACAATCACGATGATGCAGGCAACGATGCCCTGCGAAACGAGCGCATACAGGTTGCCGTCGGACATCGAGGCCGTCTCCGGGATCAGGCCTTCGATGGTCGTGTCGCCGATTTTGAACGCTTCGAACCCGAACAGCAGCGACATGAGCCCCGCCGCGGACAAACACAGCCCGACGATGGCACACACAAACAAAATGGTACTGATGATCTTCGCTGCCTTCGCCAGCGACTGAACGGTACTCAAACTTTTCATAATAGCCTCCGATTTATAAAATAATAAACGAACTGCTGTGCACTATGCACTAATTTTTCAGGCTGTGCATCGGCGCCGGGATCCGGCCGCCGCGGGCGATGAACGCGTCGCTGCTTTCCGGGTGGACCGGCATCACGGGCGCGGAGCCCAGAAGGCCGCCGAATTCCACAATTTCGCCCACCTGTTTGCCCGGCGCGGGGATCACGCGCACGGCGGTGGTTTTGCAGTTGACCATCCCGATGGCCGCCTCGTCCGCGATGATGGCGGAGAGCGTGGACGCCGGCGTATCGCCCGGCACGGCGATCATATCGAGCCCGACCGAGCAAACGCAGGTCATGGCTTCGAGCTTGTCGAGCGAAAGGGTCTTACTTTGCGCGGCGGCGATCATGCCCTCATCCTCGCTCACGGGAATAAACGCGCCGGACAGTCCGCCCACATGGTTGCTCGCCATCACGCCGCCTTTTTTGACCGCGTCGTTGAGCAAGGCCAAAGCCGCCGTGGTGCCGTGGGTACCGCAGACTTCGAGTCCCATTTCTTCGAGGATGCGCGCCACACTGTCTCCTTTTTCGGGTGTGGGCGCAAGCGAGAGATCGACGATGCCGAACGGCACGCCCAAGCGCTGCGACGCTTCCCGCGCCACAAGCTGCCCCATGCGCGTAATTTTAAACGCAGTCTGCTTGATCGTTTCGGCCACCACATCAAAGGGCTTGCCCTTGCAGCTTTGCAGCGCGTGATAGACCACGCCCGGGCCGCTGACGCCAACGTTGATCACGCTTTCCCCTTCGCCGACGCCATGGAACGCACCGGCCATAAACGGGTTGTCCTCCACCGCGTTGGCGAACACCACAAGCTTGGCGCAGCCGAAGCCGCCGCTGTCCTTGGTCAGGTCGGCCGTTCGCTTGATCGTTTCACCCAGCATCCGCACGGCGTCCATGTTGATGCCGGCCTTGGTGCTGCCGACGTTAACACTGGCGCACACGCGTTCCGTGGACGCGAGCGCGGACGGGATGGAGCATATCAGCTTTTTGTCGCTTTCGGTAAAGCCCTTTTGCACCAGCGCGGAAAAGCCGCCGATGAAATTGACGCCGCATGTTTTGGCCGCGTTGTCCAGCGCCGTGGCAATCGGCGTATAGTCATCCTCTTTGCACGCCGCCGCCACAAGGGAGATCGGCGTGACGGAAATGCGCTTGTTGACGATGGGGATGCCGAATTCCTTTTCGATCTCTTCGCCCACGCGCACAAGATCCTTCGCTTCGCGGGTGATCTTGTCATAGACCTTCGCGGCGCAGCGCGTCACGCTTTCGTCGCTGCAATCCAGCAGCGAAATGCCCATCGTGATGGTGCGCACGTCGAGATGGCGGTGCTCGATCATGTCGAGCGTGGAGACAACGTCTTTGATATCAAACAGCATGTCGCCACCTCACACGCGGTGCATCAGCGTGAAAATATCCTCGCGCTGGGTGCGGACCACAAGTCCCATCTCTTTGCCGATGGCGGCAAGCTTGTCGGACAGCTCGGCCACAGGCAGCTTGCTTTTTGCAAGGTCGATCAGCATCGCCATGGTGAAGAATTCCTGCATGACGGTCTGGCTGATATCGAGGATATTGACGTCGTTTTCGGCAAGACAGGTACACACGCGGGCGATGATGCCGGTGGTATCCTTGCCGGTCACGGTCACAATAGCTTTCATAGGGTATCCTCCTAAAGGGTATAGATAGTTATATTATAAATTTTCTGCGCGATTTGTCAAGAAAAAGCGGACAGTCGACAGTCTTCAGCCGACAGTTTTTATACAAAAAAAGCCGCCCGACGGGCGGCATCCTGTTGATTGTTGACTACTGGCTGTCGACTGTTTCGATTCCTCGCGGCACACAGTCGCACACATACACGTTTTTGAAGCTGCGGCGCAGCGTGCGGGCAGCCTCCTCGGCATCCGCTTCGCTGCTGAAAATGCCGAACACGCTCGGCCCGCTGCCGCTCATACAGGCGCACGACGCGGCATGGCGGCGCAAAATGCCCTTGATGATCACGCGCTCCGACACGTCGATGAACTGTTCAAACACATTGTCCACCCGGCGATATACGCCGTCGAGGTCGCCCGCGAGGATGCTTTGCAGCATCCCGCTTTTATCGAGATGGCGCACCCGCTCCGCCGTGTCAAAGGCTTTGTACGCTTCGCCCGTGGAAACGCTGCAGTCCGGCTTCACGATCACGATCTTGCCGAAATCCAGCGCCGGCAAAAACGACAACAGCGTGCCCGTATACTGGGCGAGCATCAGACCTCCGAGGGCGCAAAACGGCACGTCGGAGCCGATGGCGCTGCCGACGCGGATCAGCTCGCGCGTGTCGAGCACATTTTCGTGCAGCCGGTTGAGCCCGACCAGCACCGCCGCCGCGTCCGCCGAACCGCCGGCAAGCCCCGCCGCGTGGGGGATGTGCTTTTCAATATGGATATCGAGTCCGGTCATCGGCAGTCCCGTTTCGTCAAAGAACCGCCTTGCCGCCTTATAGGCGAGGTTGCCCTCCCCCGCCGGGATCGCCGGATCGCTGCAGGAAACGGTCAGTGCGCCGGAATCATTTTCGTCCAGCGTCACAAGATCATACAGCGACACCGATTGCATCACCATAAACAGATCATGGTAGCCGTTTGGCAGCGTGGAAAGAATATCGAGCATCAGGTTGAGTTTGGCGTAAGCCTTGAGGGTGAGCGTCATAGATACCTCCGGGGTTGCGTTGAGAGAAAGCGTTTATTCTAATTCGGAATGCGGAATTCGGAATTCGGAATTGTGGGACGCCGCGCAAAGCGCGATGCGTCAAAGGTGTAACGGCAAGGTCATATCTTTGCTGTCAGGAAATGCAAATCTGTTCGTTGACGGAAGCAGACTTGTTGCATGATTCCCGTTTCAGCGAATACGATCTACGCGATGTCGGAAGCGAATCGTTTGCGCCGCGGCGCATGGTGTCGGATTGCCGCGCGGAAGCCCGCGACCTTCATTCCGAATTCCGCATTCCGAATTCCGAATTGAAGATTTTGCAATTTGCCTTATGCAAATTGCAAAATCTTCCCGACGTTGCCGCCGGGAAGATAGTCAGCGTTTTTATTCGGCAGCGGTTTCCGCCGCGTTGCGCTTGGCGTTGAGTTCATCGAGAATGCGCGTGTGCTCCTTGTCGGGCAGCGCATACTTCCACGTCGGGATCGCAGCCAGCAGCATACCGATCGCGGGCGGGATGGAGATCAGGAAGAACATGGCGGCGGCGAATTTACCGTCGTTGTAGGTCTTGAAATCCGCGCCGTTGACCAGCGCATTGTTCAAAAGGGCAACGTTTTTGTCGGAGAATTTCACGATTGCATACACGGCGCCGGAGATCAGCGACGCGATACCGGCAGACAGCTTGGTGATAAAGCTCTGGCCCGAGAAGAACACGCCGTCCGGGCGGATGCCGTTTGTATATTCCTCATAGTCGACGCAGTCTGCGATCATAACCGACTGCAGCACGTTCAGCGAGCCCATCGACGCGCCCGCCATGAAGAACAGCACGCTCATCACGATCATGCCGCCCCAGGTCAGCACGTTGCCGCCGGAGAGCTTAAAGAAGACGAAGATGAGTGCAAACGGGATGGCGCCGATTGCGGTGAAGAAGTTATACATGTTCTTCTTTTCGTGCTTTTTAATGAGCGCCGGCACGGACAGCGGGAAGAAGATCATACCGCCGAACAGACCGATCACAAGGATAACGACCTTCAGCACAAGCGCGGTGTTGAGCGCGCCGTCCACAAACAGCGTGGCGCCGATGTCGTTGTTGAAGAAGTAGTACATCACGAGCGTCATGGCGACGATGCCGAGCAACTGGATCGGGCTGCGCAAAATACCGGAGATGAGGATCTGGCGGAACGGCTTGTTGCCGAACATGATCTGGAAGTTTTCCTTGATGGAATAGGTCTTTTCGTTTTGCGGCGCAACCTTTTCCTTGACGGAGAAGCCGGCAAACTGGAACAGGATCGTTGCAAACACCGTCATCACAACGGCCAGCGTGATATACGCCATCCGCAGCGAGTGCGCCTCGTCCATGCCCTGCGCCTTAAACATGCCCTGGAAGGCCGGCGCGATCATGGTAAACAGCGTGCCGATCATGCCCACATTGGCAACGGCACGGGCCAGCGAGAGCGCCTTGGCGCGGTCGTTCTGGTCTTCGGTCATCAGCGAGGTGACGCCCCACAGCGGGATGTCGCCGATCGTGTAGGTCATGCCCCAAAGGACATAGGAGAACGCAGCCCAGGCGATGATGAGCGCACCCTTGGCTCCGGTCTTTTTGACAAAGCCGAGTTCGCTCTGGAATTCCTGGAGAATCGTTTCGGCAAGCGCGTTGTCGGTCACAGGCGCTTTGTCGGCGTCGGTATAGATCATGACCTTGGTCTTGACGATGTTGCCGTCTGCGTCCATCAGCGTTTTGCCGTTTGCGTCCTTTTGCAGTTCCCAGGTGCCGCCGGCCGGAACAAACAGATATTTTGTGCCGTCAAAATCCAGCTCCTTCACAAGGTTGCTGTCCACAAATTCAACATAGGCCGCCGGATCCTGCAGCGCCACCTCGTGCAGCTCGTTCGGTTCGGCATACATACCGTTGAGGAACGGCAGAATCGTCGTGATCAAAATCACGCCGGGCACAAACAAAAGATAGGGCTTGCATTTGCCCCATTTGGTGCGGGTCTTGTCGACGATGGTACCCATCATCGGGTCGTTGATCGCGTCCCACACACGCGCCAGCGCGAAAATCAGCGAGCAGGCGATCGCCGGCAGGAAGATGACGCTCTGGAAATAGAACGCCAGACCGGTGGCGGTGATATTATAGATAATGTTTTGTCCGGCCAAACCTGTCAGATAGCCGGCCAGCTCACGCTTGGTATAGGTGAGCGGAGATTTTTGACTCATTTAAAAGCCCTCTTTTCAAACGATTTTTGCGTATCGTTTACGCAATCTATATTATATCGTATAAAAATCGAATCGTCAAATACAAGATTTTTGGTGATAATTGTATAAATTGCACAAAAAACGCGCAGCGAAACGCTGCGCGAATGGAACACAGAACATTGACTTTCGACTCATTCTCTGTGCGCTTTTTCCTGCTCCCGCACATACCGGTAGTAGCCGTTTTCGCTCACATCGAGCACACGGCAAAGCTCGCTCACTCTGCCCATGTCCTTGTGCTCCCAAATAAAACGGTAGCGCAAATAAAGCGTCGCCTCCTTCGGACCGCTGAAAAACTGCAAAACCTGCCGCAGAATCTCGTTTTCGTGCAAAAGCAGATCGTTTTGCTTTTCAAGCCCTTTCAGATCCACATTGCCGTCGCGCTTCATACCGTTGATACTGAACGCGTTGGCTTTGCCGAAGCGGTTGGTCTTGCGCCGCCAGTCCTCCAGCGTATGATAGGGAATCTCCAACTGCTGCGATGCGCGCCGCACACCGATCTTTTGCGAAAGCGCGACCGCCTGCTGTTTGAATTCCTTTTCATATTTCATCGCGTCGCCCTCCCGCAAACAAATGACGGTTTGTAATACTTTTTAATATATTTTTGTAATATAATTGTATCATACTAGAATTGCGTTTGTCAAGCTATAATTTGAGGTGCAAGGAGGTGTTGCAGCTTGAATAATGAGCCGTTAGTCATCAAAAAGCGCGGCGATGACGGAACCCGCATCATCACCGTCCGCATCCGGGAAGACACACTCAATACGCTTGACCGCATCGCCGGAGAGACCAACTATTCACGCAACGAACTGATCAACCTCATTCTGGCGCACGGCGTCAAGAATCTCAAGATCGAATAAACCGCAGCAAAAAGACGCCCTCATCGGAAGGCGTCTTTTGCTTTGATATGTTATCCTTGAAACAGCGCCCGCAGCCGCAGCAGCATGCTGTGGAGCCACGCGATGAGGCCGCCGAAGAGCTGGCCGTCGTGGTCCTTGCCGCAATAGGGACACAGATCCTTGATATGTTCGCCGCAAACCTTGCAGTCGCCGTGTTCGTCCAGAAAGTGACCCAAAGGCTTGAGCGTGGTCGGGCCGGGAAACAGCACGGCGCCGCAGCGTTCGCAGTGTTCGCCCTGTGTGCGGCCTGCGGTGGTGCAGGTCGGTGCAACATAAGGATCCTCCACAAAACTGTGGCCGAGCATCTGCAGCACCATCGTTTCTTCCAATTCACAGCTTTCGCACACACGCTTTGCCTCACCGCGGTGCAAGCAGTCCGGCGCTGTCACCGTTTCCCAATCGCCGAACGTGTGCGCTTTGAGCGGAATCTCCTGCGTTTCGGATGCGTCGCAGTTTGCGCAGTCGCGGCGCTCTTCGCCCAAAGCGGTGCAGGTTGCGGCGGTCACGGTGTACCAGTCGCCGAACGCGTGCTCCTGCATCGGGATATCCCGCGTTTCAAATGCGTCGCAGTTTGCGCAGTCGCGGCGCTCTTCGCCCAAAGCGGTACAGGTGGCGGCGGTCACGGTGTACCATTCGCCGAACGCGTGCTCCTGCATCGGGATATCCCGCGTTTCAAATGCGTCGCAGTTTGCGCAGTCGCGGCGCTCTTCGCCCAAAGCGGTGCAGGTGGCGTCGGTCACGGTGTACCATTCGCCGAAGGTGTGTTCTTTGAGCGGGATCTCCCGTGTCTCGTATTCTTCGCAGTTTGCGCAGTCGCGGCGCTCTTCGCCCAAAGCGGTGCAGGTGGCGGCGGTCACGGTGTACCATTCGCCGAAGACATGTTCATGCGGTGCGTCGTCCGCTGCTATTGCCGTCGGTGCGGCAAACAGCAGCACAATCAAAGAAAGAAACAATCGTTTCATAGCTTCATCTCCCTGCCAGTATCATAGCAGACTTGCGGCAAAAAAGCAAGCCTCGACCCAACGATCCGATATTGACAAACACAGTTTTATCTGTTATCATTGCAAACGGAGTTTTCTCCCCTGAGAGCTATCTACATAAGTGCGGTAGGCGGTTAGTCCCTCTTTCTTCCAAGAGGGTTCGCCCTCTTGAGTCTTTCTGAGAGGGTGATGCGTCATGGAATATGCGACGATTATAACACTCGTTTTAATTCTTGCGATCCTTCTGACCATAAAAAATTAACCGCCCCAATTGACCCTGCGGAGCGGTTAATTCACTAACTGCCGAGGGCTAACCATCTATCGGATAGCTCTCTTGTACTTTTATTATACCCGTGCCGATCGCTTTTGTCAAGCGGTCGGTTTTGTTTTCTGCAAATAACAGAAAGATCACAGTCCACGGACAAACGCTTTAAACATCTCGCCGCGCTGCTGATAGTTTTTGAACATGCCCCAGCTCGCGCACGCGGGCGACAGCAGCACACAGTCGCCTTTCTTTGCCGCGGCATGGGCCAGCGACACGGCTTCTTCCAGAGTTTCGGCAAACACATAATCCTTGAAGCCGACCTTGTCGCAGGTATCGGCGATCTGCTGTGCCGTCTGGCCGAGCAGAATCAGCTTTTTGACCTTGCCCGGGAAGCGTTTGACCCAGTCGGTGAAATCGGCGTGCTTGTCGTAGCCGCCGCCGATGAGCACGGTCTTGCCCGGCATCGCGTCGATCGCCTTGATGGCGGCGTCGGTGTTGGTGCCTTTGCTGTCGTTGTAATACTTTACGCCGTCCTTCTCGCGGACAAATTCGATCCGGTGCTCCACGGCGACAAACTGCTTTGCCGCGCTGCGGATGATGTCGAGCGGCACCCCGGCGCAGTGCGCCATCGCGGCGGCCGCCATGATGTTTTCAAAGTTGTGCAGACCCACAAGGTTGACGTCGTCGGTGTCGAGCAGCTTTGTCACACTGCCGTTTTCCGAAAGATAAATCGCGCCGTCGCGGTAGTACCAGCCATTCTCGAGCACCCGCGCGGAGGAAAAGAACACCACCCGGCACGGCGCTTTGCCGCCGAAATCGCGCAGCACGTCGTCCTCGTAGTTGAGCACGCAAAAGTCGCTGTCGTCCTGGTTCTGCGTGATAGATTCCTTCACTTTGATATAGCCGTCCATCGAGCCGTGACGGTCGAGATGGTCGGGTGTGATGTTGAGGATCGCCGACACCTTCGGCTTCACGGTGCGCATCGTTTCGAGCTGGAACGAGCTGATCTCGGCCACGGTCCAGCCGCCATCCACACTGTCGAGCGCCAGACCGGTATAGGGGATCTCGATGTTGCCGACGAGCAGCGTGTGTTCGTTCCATTTCTTGAAAATCGCGTAGGTCAGCGCCGTGGTCGTGGTCTTGCCGTTAGTGCCGGTAATCGCGACGAGCGTGCCCTTGTCGTGGCGATAGGCGAGCTCGATCTCGCTCCAGATGGGGATACCCTTCCCGGCAACGGCTTTGAGCACGTCGGAAAACAGCGGCACACCGGGGCTTGTCACGCAGATATCGATCCCGTCAAGGTCGCCGTCGTGCAGCTCGCCGAGCAAAAACCGGCACTCGCAACCGATGCGTTCGCACACGGCGGCGGTGTCGAGATCGGTTTTGCCGTCGTATAAGACAAAGGTTTCTCCGAGCTGCCGCAGCAGCCGGGCGCTGTCGATGCCGCTTCTGCCGGCGCCGACGATCAGGTAGGTTGACATGGTTACACCTCCGAAGATTTCTGTTTAAACCGAACAGAGAACCCGGAGCCGAAATCAATTCGGAATTCGGAATTCGGAATTCGGAATTGTGGGACGCCGCCTGCGGCGATGCGTCAAATGTGTAAAGGCAAGGTGATTCCTTTGCCGTCAGAGATTGCAAATCGGTTCGTTGGCGGATGATCGGTTTCGAAAGCGAAGACCTGCAACGGATACAATCCACCCGTTTTCGGCTTCGGA
>CADABX010000009.1 GCA_902786285.1 Oscillospiraceae bacterium
TCCTTTGCCGGAAAGATACTATTATGATATAACGAATTTGCCGGTTTGTCAATTTACATGCGCAAAACTTTTACTGCGCCACACAGGCCGCAAGGGTGATATTGCTGCCGCAAAGCAGCCGGCAGGTGACCTCCAGATCGCTTTTGCCGTTCGCGTCGACGGTAACTTCCCGGTAGTAGTTGCCGCCGAGATCGCCGAACGAAACGGTCTGCACATTGCCGCTGCGGTCGCGCACGGTCAGCGAGGCGGCCGACCGGAACCCGCCGACATACAAACGGAACGTCTCTTTGCCGGACGTGTGCAGCGACGCGGTAAAGCTGCGGTTCGACACCAGTCCGCAGGTGGTGGAGCCGGTGTCCGGCTCGTCGCCGTCCTGCCAGTGGATGCGGTAGTTGTCGTCAAAGAGATTGCGCTCGCCCTGCACCTGCACATCGCCGATGCTGCCGTCGCCGCCCTGCTTGCGCACCTGCTCAAAATTCCCGTTGACGGCGTAAAGGGCAAAGTCGCGGACAGAACCGTCGACGGCGAACGCGGCGTTCTCTTTTTGCAGCTTGCGCACGGAAAGCGAGAAATCCGCTTCGCTGCGGTCGTAATCGCTGTTGACGCCGTCCGCCGGCGCCTGTGCAAAGGTGAAGGTCAGTTCGCTCTTTTCGCTGACCGGTGCTGCAAAGGAGATTTCATAGACGTCCGCGTCCCGCGCGCCGCCGAGAATGGCAAGCGGCGCGGCGGTTTTGTCCTGTTTCACGGTTGCCCATGTGACGGCGGTTCCATTCAGCGCCGCGGCGGTCAGCGCGCCCCAGCCTTTGCGGGCGTGGATCCGCACGGTATAGCTGCGTTCCCCGAAGGCGCGGCTGCCGGTGAAGCTGCCGCGTGCCGGATGGATGGTCAGCGTCTGGGTTTTGCTGCCGGACAGTGTGATATTCGTGGTGCGGCAGGCGCCGTCTTTGTAGGCAACGGTGGACACGTCGTCCTCATACAGATCGGTGTTGCCTGCGCTGTCCGCGCCCGGAAAAACGTCGAGCGTCAGATGACGCCAGTCCTTTTCGCTTGTGTTTTTCATATTGTCCGCCAGCGGCAAAACGCTGCCCATGCGTACAAACAGCGGCGACGTTTCAAGACTGTGCGACACGGTGATCGTTTGCGGGCCGCTATAGGTTTCGCCCGTCCAGACGTCCATCCAGGCGCCGTCGGGCAAAAAGACGTCGCGCGACACGTCGCCCGTTGTAAAGGCGGACACAAAGATATGCGCGTGGTTGTTGCCGTCGCAATATTCGATTTTGATGCTGTGGGTGGAGTTGGCCGGCAGGAAATCGGTTGAAAAATAGGTGTTGAACGTGTCCCAGCCGTCGACGACCTTTTCGCCGTCAATCCAGATGCGCACACCGTCGTCGGCGTAGGCGGTCAGATACAGCGGCTTTGCGCCGACGGTCAGCTCTCCCGTCCAGCGCACCGAAAAATAATCGGACACGGAAAGCCCCTGCGGCGCGTTGTAGACCCAGTCGAACCAGACCTGCGCGTCCTGTTTCACAACCTCCGGCTCGCCCGAAAATGTGTCGTTGGCGAAGTATTCTCCCTTGAGTCCGGGCTTGCCGCCGCTGGTAAAGGTGTAATCCGTGGCGTGCGGGTTGCTTTCGCTCAGCGGCGCGACCAGCAGATCGCTGCCCAGCAGATATTCGTCGTTGCGGTCGGCTTCGCTGTATTGCGGATAGGCGATGTCGAGCCGGCGCAGCAGCGGCAGCCCGGTTTCATAGTTTTCGTGTGCCAGCGCGTAATAGACCGGCAGCAGCCGGTAGCGCAGGTCGGCATAGGTATGCGTCACCTGCGCGGCAGTGTCGCCGAACAGCCACGGCATACGGGCATACGGCTTTGTGCAATGCACGCGCATGATGGGCGACAGCGCGCCGTATTGGATCCAGCGCACATACATGTCGTCCGTGACGGTGCCGGTGTGGCCGCCGAGATCGGAGCTGGTATACGGCAGCCCGACTTCGCTGCCGAGCAGCACCATGTTTTCGATCTCCTGCCGCAACGCGTCGCCCGAGGTGCCGATATCGCCGGTCCACTGCAGCGCGTAGCGGTGGGCGGCAAGCGCGCTTGGGTATTCCAGTGTGCCGTTGCCGACGCCGTCCACATTCGCCATGATGATCGGCCGCCGGGCGCTTTCGCCGCATTTGGCAGCGTCTTCATAATATTGCTTTGTGGTCCAGTGATAGGCGTACATGCCCGTGGTATAGATGGAAAGATCCTCGTGGATGGGCTTGAGACTGGTCCACCAGTTGCGGTCGTACCACCAGTAGTCGAGCCCTTTTTTGAGAATCTTTGTCAGATTTTCCGTGCGGTAATACATCTCGAACGGATCGAGCAGATTTTCGCTGCCGCGCGTCGGCTCCGGATGGTCGTTGAATACAAGCGACACACCCTTGTCGTGCGCCTTTTTGGCAAACAGCTCAAACGTCGGAAACAGCATACGGTTGATATTGTAGCCCGTGCCGCCGGTGGAAATGCGCCAGTCGGTGTCGATCACCAGCACATCCAGCGGATAGCCGCGGTCATAGTAATCGTTGATTTGCCGCCAGGCGCTTTGCTGGTTATATTCGTAGTAGCGCGAATCCCAGTAGCCCAGCAGACTGAGCGGCAGCATCTCAGTTTTGCCCGTCAGATCGGTGAAATCCTGCGTGAAGGTTTTGTAACTGCCGCCGGGCAAAAAGACAAACACATCCTGCGCGTCGTTTTTGAGATCCCAGCCGTTATTTTCATACAGATTTCTCGCCGGCGTATAACCGTCTTCGGACGGAATGACCCGCGGCGTGTCGGTGAACGACCAGCTTTGCAGCGCATCGGACGGCGACGGCAGATAGACGTTGTTTGTTGTGTCCGTTTCAAACTGCCACACCGTTTTGCCCTGCCTGTCGGTGATCCGGCAGCCGTCGACCGATTGCGCGCCGAGCGGCACAAAGACTGAATAGCGCTCGGTTTCAATCACCCGGCAGCCGTTTTCGGTGCGGTCGGCAAACGCAATATCGCTCCAGCCCGTCCGCTTTTCAACCGTGAACGACGGACGGTTTTCAAATCCGCGCGGCCCTTTGACCTCCAGGCGCACCAGACTGTCGCGCAGCAGCTCCACCCGCACATCACCTTCGATGACGCAGGCGGGCAGATCATTTTCATAATCTGCGGGATCGTACGGAACCGTCTTCTGCTGACCGAGCGCACCGGTCAGCATCGACAGCACAAGCCAGAACAGACTGATGAGTTTCAGCATTGCCATCATCTCCTTCTTTATAGTATCAGTTTACATCAGGCGCGGCCTGTTGTCAATGCGTACAAAAAAATCCGTTTTCAAGCCGCTTTCTTTGTCTGCTTTTTGAATGTTAAAATTTGAACAAGGTTTATTAACAAAAGGTTAATCTGTAAATCTCTTTTATTTTCTAAAACAGAAAAATAAATCAAAAATTTTGTATTATGATTGGGTATACTATGACTTGAAGCAGAGTTTTCGTTGAAAAGAACGAATTCCGTTGGAGGATGTATCATATGAGCATGGGACACGGACGTTATACCCGAGGCGGTCCGCCCGCAAAAAAGAAATTCGATCTGACCAAGCCCGCCACGGCGCAGGACAACTTTGTTGCACCGCTGATCTACGGGTTTTCCACGGTGCGCCGCTGGATCCATAACGGCAAGGTCACCAAAACCGGCATGGAGGGCATCAAGCCGCCGTATATCCTGATCTGCAACCACAACGCGTTTTACGATTTCTATGTGATGAGCAGCATCCAGTATCCGCACAAGGGCGTCTATCCCGCGGCGGTGGATGACTATATCGGCCGTGAATACTTTTTGCGCAAGTTCGGCGGTGTGCCCAAGCGCAAATACACGGCGGACATCGGTCTGCTGCGCACCTGCCGCAAGGCGATCCAGGACGGTCTGGTGTTCGGCATCTACGCCGAAGCGCGCTATTCGCTGTGCGGCGTCACGGAAGTGATTCCCGACGCGATCGGCCAGCTTTGCAAGCACATGAAGGTGCCCGTGGTCACTTTGACCTGCCGCGGCCACCACATCTACGACCCGTTCTGGGGCGACCACTCCATCGTGCGCAAGCTGCAGGTGCGGCCCGTGGAGGCGGAGCTGACGCTGGCGTTTACACCCGAACAGCTCGAGGAAGCAACGCTGGATGAGGTCAACGAAAAAATCCGCAAGCTGATCTATAACGACGATTTCCGCTGGCAGTATGACCGCCATGTGCGCGTCAGCTACCCGAAGCGCGCCGAGGGGCTCAACAAGGTGCTCTATCAGTGTCCGCACTGTATGACGGAATACAAGATGCGCAGCAAGGGCGACAAGATCTATTGCGAAAACTGCGGCAAGAGCTGGACGCTTACGGAATACGGCCAGCTCCAGGCCAACAGCGGCGAAACCGAGTTTCGCTATCCCACCGACTGGTATCTGTGGGAGCGCGAACAGGTGAAAAAAGAAGTGCTCGCCGGCACCTACCGCTTTGAAAGCCAGGTCGACGTCAACGATCTGCCGAACTCCCGCGGCTTTGTCCACATGGGACGCGGCACGCTGATCCACGATATGGACGGCTTCCACCTCAAGGGCATCCGCGAATACGACGGCGAACCGTTCTCGATGGAGATCCCGGCCGCCGGCCAGTACGCCGCCCATGTGGAATACAGCTACCGCTTCGGCAAGAAGCGCGATTGCATCGATCTGAACACGATCGACGACACCTGGTACGTCTTTCCCGAACGGTGCGAATTTTCCGTCACGAAGATCTCGCTTGCCGTGGAAGAAATATACAACGAGATCTGGCGCAGACGCCATGCCGAGAAACAAAATTCGAAGGAGTAAGAGAATGGATATTCAAGCAAAATTACTGGAAATTTTAAGTGACTATACCGACGGCCGCATCACCAGCGCCAAGGCAGACGACGTGTTGACCTCCGATTTCGGCCTCAACTCGTTTGAGCTGTTCGACCTCGTTTGTATCGTGGAAGAGACGTTCGACATCTCCATCCCGGACCGCAAGCTGCCGGAGCTGATCACGGTCGGCGACTTTGTGAAGTATCTGGAAGAAGAGGTCAAATAAAGATAGCAAGAAACAAGAAAGCAAGAAACAAGAAGGGGCTGCCTGATGCAGCCCCTTGTTTTTATAATCGTCCGTTCTTCCGGCTATCTTGCCCTCTTGTCATCTCAATTCGATCTCCACATCAAACGTCTTTGACCAGTTGGACAAAAAATAGTTGCGTCCCTTAAATTCCACCTTATTGTCAAACACGTACATCACAATCCCTTCGCCCAGCACACTGGTGCCGCCCTCGAGAAACGTGCCGTATTCATAGCAGGGCAGGTTGATGCTTGTGATATGCTCGCCCACCTGCTCGATCGTGGCAAAGCCTTCGGGGTCGGTCGTCGCGTCGAGCGTCAGCGGATGGTGCCGGTGGCCGCTGATGAGGAAAATGTTTTCATATTGATCGAGGATGCTTTGCATACGCGTGCTGATTTCGTTCGATTCAAACCCTTCGCCGTGCTCGTTGTTGCCAACGGCGTGGGTGTAGTTGAGCGGCTGATGGTTGACCACAAAGATCGGCTTGCCCGGGTGGGTGTCGGCGGCTTCTTTGAGCGCGGTTTCCAGCCAGTCGAGTTGAGCGCTAGAAAGGGTGGCGCCGGTGGTGTCGGCTTCGGAGCCGAGCACCAGAAACGGATAGCCGCCGATGTCGCGCGACGCGTAGACCTCGCTGAAATCGGTGCCCATGATGGCGTTGGAATACTGCAAATAGGTCTTTTTGGCTTCGTTATACGAACGCTCGTCGCCGTAGGACGCCCACGAGTCGTGGTTGCCCATGGCGAGCACGACGTCGTTGACCTTCAGATTTTTGTCGAGGATCTCCTGAAACGCGCCCCAGTTGTCGGCGTTGCCGTTGTCGGTGCAGTCGCCGGCCACCAGCAGCACGTCGGGCTTCACATGGCGCGACACATCGCGCACACCGGGCACAAACACCATTTTGCGATAGAACACATCGCCCACATGTGTGTCGCTCATGAGGGCGACGGTCAGACGGACATCGGGATCTTTTTTGATGCAAAGGTTGTTGCCGAAGCTCAGCGACGTGAGGGCGAGGATGATCGCCGTGAAAAACGCGCCGGCCTTTTTGAGAATCTCGCGGAATGCTTCCATAATGATACCTCCGATTGCTTGAAATACAGTTGTATTATAGCAAGGCGGCGGGCGAAAAGTCAAGAGGGGAGAAGAAGGGACAAGGGACAAGCGACCAGCGACCAGGGACAAGGGACTAAGGGGTTAAGGGACGAAGGGAATGAAGCGTGAAGAATTAAAAATAAAAACTGAAAAGGCTGCATGGTTCCCGTGGATTCCGATGTCCGCCCGCCTGTTGTGGATATCGCTTTTCCAATGGATCCTTCTTCCTTCTTAACTTTCTTTTTTATTCAAGCTATCCCTCAATCCCTCAATTCCTTAGTCCCTTGTCCCTAGTCCCTTTCTTCCACAATTTCTAATATTTTTCTCCCGTTATCTCTTTACATTGTATTCGATTCGTGATACAATACTATAGTTAATAATCGGTCAATACGGGCTTTTATTAACAGGCAAGTGTTTTGATTCGTTTATTCATTTGCAAACATATAAAAGGAGGACAATCCAAATGGCAAGAAAAATGAAGACCATGGACGGTAACAACGCTGCTGCGTACGTATCCTATGCGTTCACGGAAGTCGCCGGTATCTACCCGATCACCCCGTCCAGCCCGATGGCAGACTACGTTGACCAGTGGTCCGCACAGGGCATGAAAAACATCTTCGGCACAACGGTGAAGGTTTCCGAAATGCAGTCGGAAGCCGGCGCGGCAGGTACGGTGCATGGCTCGCTGGCAGCGGGTGCGCTCACCACAACCTACACCGCTTCCCAGGGTTTGCTGCTGATGATCCCGAACATGTATAAAATCGCCGGTGAGCTGCTCCCGTCGGTGTTCCACGTGTCCGCGCGCTGCGTCGCGTCCCACGCGCTGAACATCTTCGGCGACCACTCCGACGTTTATGCCTGCCGTCAGACGGGCTTCGCCATGCTCGCTGAGACCAACCCGCAGGAGGTCATGGATCTCGGCGCTGTGGCGCATCTGGCCACCATCAAGGGCCGCGTGCCGTTCATCAACTTCTTCGACGGCTTCCGCACCTCCCATGAGCTGCAGAAGATCGAAGTCTGGGACTATGAAGATCTCAAGGAAATGTGCGACATGGACGCGGTCGAAGCGTTCCGCAAGCGCGCGCTGAACCCGGAACGCCCGGTCATGCGCGGCTCCCACGAAAACGGCGACATCTTCTTCCAGCACAGAGAAGCCTGCAACAAGTACTATGACGCGATGCCGGCCATCGTGGAAGAATACATGGGCAAAGTGAATGCGAAGCTCGGCACGAACTATCAATTGTTCAACTACTACGGCGCACCCGACGCCGAAAAGATCATCGTTGCGATGGGCTCCATCTGCGACGTGGCGGAAGAAGTCATCGACTATCTGACCGCGAAGGGCGAAAAGGTCGGCCTTGTCAAGGTCCGTCTGTACCGTCCGTTCTCCGCAAAGCATCTGGCTGCCGCGATCCCCGCGACTGTCAAGAAGATTGCTGTGCTCGACCGCACCAAGGAGCCGGGCTCGTTGGGTGAACCGCTTTATCTCGACGTTGTTGCCGCGCTCGAAGAAGCCGGCCGCACCGGGATCGAGATCATCGGCGGCCGCTACGGTCTTGGTTCCAAGGATACCCCGCCGGCCAGCGTGTTCGCTGTGTATGACGAACTGAACAAGGCCGAAATGAAGAAGCACTTCACCATCGGCATCAACGACGACGTGACCCATCTTTCCCTCGAAGAGAAAGAAGCGCCGAACACCGCTGCTGCGGGCACCATCGAGTGCAAGTTCTGGGGCCTGGGCGGCGACGGCACCGTCGGCGCCAACAAGGACTCCATCAAGATCATCGGCGACCACACCGACAAATACGTCCAGGCCTACTTCCAGTATGACTCCAAAAAGACCGGCGGTGTGACGATCTCCCACCTGCGCTTCGGCGACGCGCCGATCAAGAGCCCCTATTACATCAACAAAGCGGACTTCGTGGCGTGCCACAACCCGTCCTATGTCGAAAAGGGCTACAAGATGGTCAACGATGTCAAACCCGGCGGCGTGTTCCTGATCAACTGCCAGTGGAGCCCGGAAGAGCTCGCTGAAAAGCTCAACGGCGAAGCCAAGCGCATCATCGCCAAGAACAACATCCAGCTCTACACCGTGAACGCGATCGACATCGCCGCGAAGATCGGTCTGGGCAAGCGCACCAACACCGTGCTGCAGTCCGCGTTCTTCTCGCTCTCGAAGGTTCTTCCCGAAGAAGAAGCCATCGGCTATATGAAGGAAAAGGCCCAGAAGTTCATGAAGAAGGGCAAAGAGATCGTTGAAATGAACGAAAAAGCGATCGACGCCGGCGCCTCGGCCTATGTCAAGATCGACGTGCCCGCCGATTGGGCCAACGCCGAAGACGGCGCTGCCGCTCCGAAGAGCGAAGGCGCAGAAAAGCTTGTCAAGATGGTCGACACCATCATGAAGCCGGTCGGTCTGATGAACGGCGATTCGCTGCCCGTTTCCGCGTTTGAAGATCACGCCGACGGTACCTTCGAACAGGGCGCTTCCGCCTTTGAAAAGCGCGGCGTTGCCGTGATGGTTCCGGCATGGAACGCAGCCACCTGCGCCCAGTGCAACCAGTGCGCCTATGTCTGCCCGCACGCGACGATCCGTCCGTACTGCCTGACCGAAGAGGAAGCTGCGGGTGCACCCGAAAACGCCATCCTCGTCGACAAGAAAGCCGGCAAGGGCAAGGGCAAGTATAAATACACCCTCGCGGTCTCGCCGTTCGACTGCATGGGCTGCGGCGTTTGCGTCGGCGTCTGCCCGACCAAGTCGCTGAAGATGGTCTCCAGAGAGAGCCAGGACAGCCTGCAGCCGGTCTTCGACTACATGGTCAAGAACGTCACCGTCAAGGACGACGTGGCCGACAACACCGTGATCGGATCCCAGTACAAGACGCCGCTGCTTGAGTTCTCGGGCTCCTGCGCAGGCTGCGCCGAAACCGCGTATGCCCGCCTGATCACCCAGCTCTTCGGCGACCGTATGTATATCTCCAACGCGACCGGTTGCTCCTCCATCTGGGGCGGCCCGGCTGCAACTTCCCCGTACACCGTCAACGCACAGGGCCACGGTCCCGCATGGGCAAACTCCCTGTTTGAAGACAACGCAGAGCACGGCTTCGGCATGATGCTCGGCCAGAACGCGATCCGCAATGCCCTCGTTGCCAAGACCCAGGAGCTCATCGCCCTCGGCTGGACCCAGCAGGCGATCAAGGACACCGGCAAGGCATGGCTCGACACGCTGACCGACGGCAACGCCAACAAGGCTGCTGCTGCCGCTTATGTGGCTGCGCTCGAAGAGAACATCGAACCGGGCTGCGACTGCAAAGCCTGCACGCTCGCCGGCGACATTCTCAAGCACAGCGAATATCTTGCCAAGAAGTCCGTCTGGATCTTCGGCGGTGACGGCTGGGCCTACGATATCGGCTTCGGCGGCGTGGACCACGTCCTTGCTTCCGGCGAAGACGTCAACATCATGGTCTTCGACACCGAAGTGTACTCCAACACCGGCGGCCAGGCTTCCAAGGCTTCCCAGATCGGCCAGGTCGCACAGTTTGCGGCAGCCGGTAAGGCGATTGCCAAGAAGAGCCTTTCCGAAATCGCCATGAGCTACGGCTACGTTTATGTGGCACAGATCGCCATGGGCGCCAACATGAACCAGACGATCAAAGCCATCGCGGAAGCCGAAGCGTATCCGGGCCCGTCGATCGTGATCGCCTATGCGCCGTGCGAAATGCACTCCATCAAGGGCGGCATGGTCAACTGCCAGAACGAGATGAAGAAGGCTGTGGAATGCGGCTACTGGAACCTGTTCCGCTTCAACCCGGCGCTCAAGGCCGAAGGCAAGAATCCGTTCTCGCTCGACAGTAAGCCCGGCGTGAAGGAAGACTACCGTGCATTCCTGCTCAACGAAGCGCGCTACTCCGCGCTGACCCGCTCCTTCCCCGACAGAGCCGAAAAGCTCTTTGCCGAAGCGGAAGACAAGAGCGTGGAGCGCTACAACCACCTGCTCAAGCTCAAGGATCTGTACGCACCCGCGGAATAAGAACAACAAAAAACGCCGTCCGAAAGGGCGGCTTTTTTGTTAGGGCAAAGGGTTGCGGGTCGCCGGTGGCGACCTCTCAGCCGCAGGCTGAGAAGCAACGACCGAGTTGCGGGTGTCCAGTGGACACCTCGCGAAGCGAAGCAACGACCGAGCCGGCAGGCGAGACCCGGGAGCCGAGAACGGCAGGCGAGACCCAAGGGCAAAGGGAGAAGCGAGAAAGAAACAAGACAGCAAGAAGCAAGAGGGCAAGAGAAGTAGCGTCGCCGTTTGGCGGTGCTGCTCTTTATCTCTTGATCCCTCAACCCCTCAATCCCTCAATCCCTTAATCCCTCCTTTACCCCTTCTTCAAAAAACAATTGCATTTTCTTTTTGCATCCGCTATAATGGAACCAACACAGGAGAGAGAAGGAGATATGTGTGAAGAATCCGATCAAGTTTTTCTTTTCCCGCGAAGAAAGCGATACCAAGGTCGCCAACAACCGGCTGCTGTCCTATGCCGTCGGTCTGGCCGGCCAGAACGCGAACTACGGCTTTGTATCCAACCGTCTGTTTGTGTTCCTCAACACCGTTTTAAAAATCGACTCGCGCTCCACCGGCTGGATCACCGGCTTTTCCACCCTCTGGGATGCGGTCAACGACCCGATCATCGGCACGCTGGTGGACGCGCGCAAGTTCAAGCCCGGCCGCAAGCTGCGCCCGTTTTTGCTGTATCTGCCGCCGATCATCGGTCTGATCACGGCGCTGATGTTCTTTGACTTCGGCTTTTCCCAGACGCAGACGATCGTCTTCATCATTGCCGCCTATCTGATCTATGACATCATCTATTCCTATCAGGATGTGGCGCTGTGGGGCATGATCCCGCTGTCGAGCCCGAACTCCGAGGAGCGCGGCCGTGTGTCGCAATGGGTGTCGATCGGCGCCGGCGCAGGCTCCACGGTGGCCTCGCTGTTTCCGCAGGTGCGGCAGGGGATCGTCAACAGCGGCGTTGCGAGTGAAAAAACGGCCTATTTCATCGGTGCGGTCGCGTTCGGCTTCGGCGGCATGCTCATTTCCATGCTCGCCTACCGGATGAAGGAAAAGGTGCTGTATGAACACAAGGAGGAAAAAAACAGCGTTTGGAAAAATCTCAAAACGCTGCGCTACAACCGCACGCTGATCATCATCTGTCTCGCGCGGTTCGTCGCGTGCTTCTCGCTGACGCTGCCGTGGGAATACTTCTTTGAAACCGAGGGCATGACCGTTTCCTTTTTCGGCCACGACGTCAGCCACGCCACGCTGCAGCTCATCTATACCTTTTTGCCCGGCATTCCCGGGGCGCTGTCCATGTTTTTTGCCACGCGCTTTGCCGAAAAGATCGGCGGCATGAAACGGATCCTGGTCGTCGCGGAGGTGCTCGCGATCTCCATCCGCACCATCTGCTTCTTCCTCGGCGCCAACAACCGCTTCCTCAACCCGTGGATCCTTTGCGTCATCATGGTGCTGGTGGCGGTCATCGGCATCCCGACCAGCATGAAGGACATCGCCCACCGCGCACTGATTGCGGACTCCATCGACGAGGTGGAGCTGAAAACCGGCGAGCGCACCGAGGGCATCTCGTTCTCGATGCAAAATTTCGTGTCCAAGCTGACCGGCGCCGTGAGCAAATTTATTCAGGGCTATTTGCTGCGCTGGCTCGGGTTTAACGAAAAGATCACCGACGCTGCGGGCAATATGCTCGAGGGCACCGCCGCCATCCGCGCCCACGCGCCCTCCACGCGCTTTGTCAGATACCGCTGGCACCAGTTTATGCTCGGCCCGGCGATCGGCTCGGCGCTGTATCTGATCGTGATTTTGTTCCTGCGCGACGACCGCACGCACATGGCGGAGGTGGAGCGTCAGCTCAAGGAGAAGCGCGAAGCCGCAGCCGCGCAGGCAGAGCCGGTCGTTGTCAGTGATTAGTGCTTAGTGATTAGAAAAACAGACTGTATGTCCGTTGCGGATCTACAGTCTGTTTTTTATTTTTCGGCCCCTCATCATCAGCCACTAATCACTAACCGCTAACCGCTAACCTCTCACTCCCTGTTCTCCAACACCTTCGCCGCCACGACCGTGATATCGTCCCGCGTCTCGTCGTCATATCGCAGCTTTGCCAGCGAGGCGATGTGCGACGCGAGGTCGTCCATATTGTTGGTGCTCCATGCGAGCAGCTCGTCACTCAGCCACCCGCAGTCGAGCGCCGTTACACCGTCGGACACCAGCAGCACAATGTCGCCCGGCTGCAGCGTTTCTTCGCGGTGCGCAAACCCCACCGTGCGCAAAATCCCGATGGGCAGCGACGCATCTTCGATCACGGTGACCCGATCGCCGCGGCGCCAAAACGACACCGCCGCGCCGGCTTTGTAAAAATCGGCCTGCCCCGTATAGACGTTGATGCACAGCCCGTCCGCCGTGGCGATGGATTCGTCGCTCGATTTCACCAGCAGCACACAGTTGACCAGCCGCAGCGCACCGGAAAATGTGAAGCCGCTTTCCAGCAGCTTTTCCAGCAGCGTGCTCGCGAGCACGGAATCCACCGCCGCCCGGGCACCGGTGCCCATGCCGTCGCTGAGCAGCGCGATATGCCGGCCTTCGGGGTCGGTCAGGGTTTGCACACAGTCGCCGCAGACGCCGCCCTCGGCTGCCGCAATCTGCGACCGGCCGAACAGCACGCGGTATTTTGCCTTTTCCCAAAACGTGATCGTTGTGCGCAGATCCATGAGGGCGATCTCCTCCGGCTGGAACCGCCGTCCGGTGAGAGACTGCAGCGTTTTGCGGATGCGGTGGAAATCCAGCGAGAACGCGTCCTCGAGCATCGTGATCTCCACACTCACGCGCCCGGTGCTGTCGGTAAACAGATGCAGCGCGTCCACAAACTGCCCCTCATCGGCCAGCGCCTCGCGCAGCGACCGCGACCGTGCGGCGTCGGCCACGCGGCTGCCGTGGACAAGGGCGGCGATCTCTTCCAGCAGATCCGCTATGGTGGAAAACTGGTCGCTGACCACGCCGCGCAGCTCGCGGATCTTTTCCTTGGCCGCAAGGCCGGATACAAAATCGGTGTAGCTTTGGGCGATCTTTTCCTTGAGCGCCGGCGCGCGCGGACAGCGGCGTTCGAGCGCGGTGGTCTGCGGCGCGTCCTCCTGCATGCCGGCGAGGGCAAGAATGTCGGCGGCGGTTTCGCTGTAACGGTCGCGCCAGCAGGCGGTCTGAAATTTGCACCCGGGACACACGGTTTGCTGCAGCGACGAGAAAATCAGTTGCAGCTCCGGGTTCAAAACACGGTCGAGCTTGCCGCTGACCTGTTCGATCACATCGGAGATCTCGCCCACCTGCGCGGCGGCACGCTGCAGATTGGCGCTGACATAGTAGTGGAGCTGCGGCTCCGGAAGCAGACCGCTTTTTTTGAGCAACTCGCGCAATTGCTCTTTGCGCTTTGCCGGGATCAGCACAAAGACGGCGCAGGCGATGAAGATTTCCAAAAGGCACCACAAAACCGGCGCACGAAAACCCTGCAAAAACGCCGTGAGCGCTGCTGCGCCGGCAAAAAAGAGCGCAGATACCATCGGCCCGCGCGGTGAAAAAACGCCGCCCGCAAGCCCGGCTACGGCATAGACCGGGAACAAAAACCGCGTTCCCGGCAAAAGACCGAGCGCCAGCCCGGTGCAAACGCCGCCAACCGCGCCGCCGGACACGCCGCCGACAAAGGCCGCAAACAGCACCGCGAGACCCGCCGCCACACGCGCCGGGGAAAGACCGAACGCGCTGTAGGACGCCGCGCAAAGCAGCAACAGACAGCCGCAAAGCCCGAGCACCGCCTTGTCCGCCGCCGAAAGATCGGCCAGAGAGACCGACCGGACGGGCAGCCGCAGCGCACGCAGAAACAGCGCACAGCTAAGACACGCCGCCGCGCACTCCGCCAAAAGAAGGCCCAGCCCCGGCAGGGACACGCCGGTGAACGCGCTGTAGCCGAGTCCGCACGCCGTAACCCCGCAGGCCGCTACCGCCGGGAGCAGCAGGCTGCGCCGCAGCGACAAAAACCGCCTTTCGATCACCAGCCGAAACAGGCCGATCAAAAGCAGCGCCGCCGTGTGCCAAAGTGCCTCGGGCCACGAGAGCGACGAAAACAGCCCGAGGACGCCGCCGCAAAACACGCCTGCCAGCGCTTCGAACGGACACGCGGCCATCAGCGCCGCCACAAACGGCGAAAAGCCCGCCACAGCGCGCAGACCGCCGAACAAAAACGCCGCGAGCGCCCAGCCCGCCAGCCGCAGCAGCACACGCGGTTCTTTTTTCAGTTCCAGGATGGTGTCGGTTGGTTGGTGTTCCTTGGTTGCCGTTCGCATGCGATCAGCCCTTTCCGCTCAGATGGGTTCCATTATAGGACAAGCGAAAGGGGAAAAGGGTCGGAATGTGCGGTTGGCTAGGGCCGAGGGCCAAGGGACGCGGACAACCGTTGTGGCAGAGGAAAACGATCTGCCGCGCAGGGGAACGGACATGTTGTAGTGCCGATCAGTGATCGGCTACGCATTCGCAGCCGTACCTTGTAGCGCCGCCGTGTCGGCGGCTCAGTCGTCAATCAATGGTCTATAGCATTGTAGCGCCGATCAGTGATCGGCTTTTGTGCCGAACGCATCCGCGCCCAGTCGGCGGAGCGCCGACCGCTACAGCACAACTCTTGGCTTCCCCTTTGAAAGGGGAAGCTGGCACGCGCCAACACGATTCCCGGTAAAGCGACAACACGAAATGCGCGTGACTGATGAGGTTGAAAACGTGCAGGTGAAAACAAACCTCCCGGCACAGCACACCCGAACTGTCCGCGCCCAGTCGATCGACCCCTTCCGTCAGCCCTTTGGGCTGCCACCTTCCCCAACGCGCACTGCGTGCGCTGGGGACGGCTGTTATGGTGGCTGCCTGCGGCAGCATTTCATTCGACGCTACGGGCGCTGGATGTTTATATATTGTATTTGTAGCGCCGCGCTCCGCGCGGCTATGAACCGACGCCGACAACGACGGCAAGTGCGATACCTGCGGCGAAAAGATGACCGGTGGCAAACACTGCAAATACTGCGGCAAGATTCACGGCGGCACGTTCGGCAGGCTGGTCAAGATTTTCCACAGCATCTTTGCAATCTTTAAGCGATAATGCCCCTTTCGGCGCTGCGCGCCACTTTCCCCAAAGGGGACAGCATAATAACGCAACACCCGCCCTCATGTGAAGGACGGGTGTTTTCTTGCCGTTTGTGTATCTTGCAATCCTTCCATTTGCGCCGCCTGCGGCGCAACCCTCGGCCCTTGGAGTCTCGCCTGCCGGTTCGGTCGTTGCTTCTCAGCCTGCGGCTGAGAGGTCGCCACCGGCGACCCGCAACCCTTGGCCCTAGAATTTCACATCCGCGCACAGCCCGTAGTGATCCGACAAATACATCTCGTGCACCGTGTTGTCGATGATCTTGTAGCGCAGGACGGTTGTACCTTTGGTGACGAAAATAAAGTCGATCGGTTTTTGCTTCGAGAACAGCAGGCGGCCGTAGTTGTGAAAGGTCTGGCCGCTGTCGGTTTCCTGCGCGGTCTTTTTTGTGTCGTCCAGTGCGGCGGCAACGACCTTGTAGGCTTTCGCGCCCTCTTCGGTGTTGAAGTCGCCTGTGCAGACCACCGGGCCGGTTTGTTCCAGCCGTTCAATTTCTTTGCAAAGTACCTGCGCCTGCTTTTCCCGCGTCAGCTCCAACAGATGGTCGAGGTGCGTGTTGAGGTGGGTATAGACAAGACCGGTTTCTTTGTTTTGCAGCGTCGCCCAGGTGCAGATGCGCGGATAGGTCGAATAAAAGCTTTTGCTGCCTTTTTCGTCCGGCGTTTCGCTCAGCCAGCGTGTGCCGCTGTCCAGCAGGGTATAGACGTTTTTGTTGTAATAGACCGCGCTGTACTCCGTGTTCTTTGCGCTGTTTCTGGGTTCGCCGACGCGCGCGTAGGTGTCGCCGAGGGCGGCGTCCAACAGATCGAGCCACTGCGCCGTGGCCTCCTGCACGCCGAACGAATCGGGCGCATAGGCGCGGATCGCCGCGGCAATAAACGCGCCGCGGTGTTCCACTTTGCCGTAGAGATCGTCCTTGCACCGGACGTTGAACGATACCACACGCACCGCGTTTTCGGGGCGGTCGGGCACGTCTGTGATCACCACGGCGTCGGGGGTAAACAGAGAAAGACTCATCAAAACGGCGAACACCAGCGCCGACAGATGGCGGATGCGGTCAACGGTAAAGGCTTTGAGCTGGTTCATAAGAAGTCTCCTTTCGGCGGTTTCTGCCTTTAGTTTACGCCGGTCCGGGTCTGTTGTCAAGTTTCTTCGTTTTGCATTGACTTTCAGACGTAAAAGCGCTACAATGTTACATATTAAAAAAGAGGTGATACAGATGCAACCCTTTATGACAACCGACTTTTTACTGCGCACGGATACGGCGAAAACGCTGTTTCACACGTTTGCCGCCACGCAGCCGATCTTCGACTGGCACTGCCATCTGAGCGCGAAGGAAATCTTTGAAAACAAACCGGCCAAGGATCTTTACGAGCTCTGGCTGACCGGCGACCATTATAAATGGCGCGCCATGCGCTGCGCCGGGGTGGAGGAACGCTTCATCACCGGCGACGCCGACCCGTTCGACAAGTTTTGCGCGGTTGCCAAAACGCTCTCGCTCGCCATCGGCAATCCGCTGTATCACTGGAGCCATCTCGAGCTGCAGCGCTATTTCGGCATCACGAAGACGTTGTCGCCCGCGACGGCAAAGGAGATCTGGGACGAGACAAAGGCCGTGATCGCCGCCGGCGATTTCCGTCCGCAAACGCTGATCAAACAGTCCAACGTCTTTGCTCTTTGCACCACGGACGACCCGGCGGATACGCTCGAATGGCACCAAAAGATCAAAGAGAGTGATTTCGACGTGCCCGTGCTCCCGGCCTTTCGCCCCGACAAGGCGATCGCGATTGAAAACCCGGGCTTTTGCGACTGGATCAAAGCGCTGTCGAATGCGGCACAAATGCCGGTGAAAACGCTTGACGAGCTGAAAGCGGCACTGACAAAACGGCTCGACTTCTTCCTGTCCATGGGCTGCGTCGCGTCCGACCAGTCGGTGTCTGCGGTGGCCTATGCCCCGGCGGACGACGCAGAGATCGACCGCATTTTCCAAAAAGCGCTCTCCGGCGAAGCGCTGACGCAAACGGAGATCGACCGCTATCACTTCGCGCTTTTGGTGTTCCTCGGCGGATTGTATGCCGAAAAAAACCTTGCCATGGAGCTGCATCTCGGCGCGATGCGCAACAACAATACGCGCATGTTCCGCGCCATCGGCCCCGACACGGGCTTCGATTCCATCGACGATCCGCAGCAATCGTTCGGTCTGTCGCGGCTGCTCGACACACTCGACAACGAAAACCGGCTGCCGAAAACGATTCTCTTTAACCTCAATCCGAAGGACAACTTCACCTTCGGCGCCATGTGCGGCAACTTCCAGTCGAGCGAGGCGGCAGGCAAAATCCAGTTTGGCTCCGCGTGGTGGTTCAACGACCACATCGACGGCATGCGCGCCCAGCTGCAGACGCTCGCGAACCTCGGCGTGCTCGGCTGCTTTGTGGGGATGGTGACCGATTCGCGCTCGTTTTTGTCCTATCCGCGGCACGAATACTTCCGCCGCATTCTGTGCGATCTTGTCGGCGGCTGGGTCGAGGACGGCCTTTATCCGGCGGACATGGACGCGCTGGAAGAAATTGTGAAAGGCGTGTCGTTCGAAAACGCGAAACGGTATTTTCTCGGATGAAACAGGATATATATCAGGTAGAACAAATCGCGCCGCAGACCTGGCGCATTGATGAGTGCGGCCGCGACAACTGCTATCTGCTGTGCGGCAGCGCGCGGGCGCTGCTGATCGACTGCACGATCGGCACGGGCGATCTGATGGACGTCGTGCGCACGCTTACGGATCTGCCACTGACCGTGGCGGTGACCCACGCCCACGGCGACCACGCCGGCGGCGGCTATCAGTTCGGCACGATCTTTGTGCCGCGCGCGGAAACCGACCGCACCTGGCGCGGACCGAACATGCGCGTGTTTCGCAAACAGCTTTTGTCTAACAGGATGAAGAAAAGCGGCATTACGAAAGCGAATGTGCGCGGAAACAACCTCAAAACCAACTGGCTGCCGTATGACGACGGCGCGGTCTTTGACCTCGGCGGCCGCACGGTCCGCACGGCTGCCGTGCCGGCGCACACGATCGGCGGCATGGTGTTTTTGGACGAGACAAACCGCCTTGCCTTCCTCGGCGACACGGTGTGTCCGGTTTTGCCGATGCATACCTACCGGGCGCTGCCGCTGCAGTCGTTTGACGATCAAAGCGACCGGCTGACAACGCTGCTCGACGGCTATACGCTCTTTTGCGGCCACGGCGACGGCCGTGTGACGCATGAGCTGGTGCAAAAGCAGATCGGCTGGGTGCGCGAGATTCTGGCGCAGCACCCCGCAAACGCCGCGAAACACGGCAAACAATATTACCCGGCATTCGATCCCAGCGGCTGTGTGGGATATGACCCGGCAAACCTGTATCCCACAGACAGAAAGAAAGGATGGACGATTGCATCATGGAACTCGATCTTACGCGGCTGAAAAGCAAAGAAGCGGTGCTCGAAGAGATGCACCGTATGAACGGCTTCGGCACCCGGCTGACTGGCGCAAAAGGGCAAAACGATTTTATCGCCTGGCTCAAAGAGGAAGCGCAGCGCATGGGCTATCAGACCTTCAGCGATCTGTATTCCTTTGACCGCTGGGAGGAGCAGAAAAGCAGTATTACCATTCACCGCATCCGCGGCGACGAAGCGGTGGAGGTGTCGAGCGCGTGGCCCTATTCCGGCGAGACCGGCCCCTTAGGCGTCACGGGCGAAGTGGTAGAGGTGATCGGCAAGCACGTCAATTATCTGCACGCCCGAAACAAGATCGCCCTCGTCACGGTCAGCGACCTCGGCAAGATTCCGAGCGGCATCGCCTTCAACCAGCGAAATGCCTACCCGGGCGGCACAAATATTCCGGCGTTTTACAAAGGCCCGGTGGCAACATCGTTTGTCAATATTCCGTTTTTGCAGGTGGCAAAGGCCGCCGGCGTCAAAGCTGTTGTCTGCATCTGGAAGGGCATGAGCCGCGAGATGGTGAA
This sequence comes from Oscillospiraceae bacterium, assembly GCA_902786285.1. Classification (GTDB taxonomy): domain Bacteria; phylum Bacillota; class Clostridia; order Oscillospirales; family Acutalibacteraceae; genus UBA6857. The sequence continues at coordinate 19,433 of CADABX010000009.1, forward strand.
GGGGCAGTATCTGCCGTTTATTCAGCCGTATCAGGGCATCCCGGCGCTGTGGGTTTGCGAAGAGGAGGGCGAAAAGCTCAAAGAGGCCGCCCGCAACAAAGACAAGGTGACGCTTGTGTTGGAGGCAAAGCGCGAAAAGAACGCCTCCAGCGAATCGTTTTACTGCATCAAGCGCGGCAAGAACCCGACCGAGGCGATCATCGTCAACACCCACACCGACGGCGTCAACTGTGTGGAGGAAAACGGTCCGGTCGCCATGTTGACCATGATGGATTACCTGAAAGATGTGGAGCTCGAACGCAGCGTGATCTTCGTTTTCGTCACCGGCCACTTCCGGCTGCCGGCGTTCAAGCAAAACGATATCCAGGCCACGAGCAAATGGCTCAAAAACCACCGCGACCTTTGGGACGGCAAGGGCGGCCATATCAAGGCGGTTGCCGGCGTGGCCGTGGAGCATCTGGGCGCCCGGGAATGGAAGGATGTGGACGGCGTCTACCGGGAGACGAACCCCATCGATATTGAGATCGTCTATACCGGCAACAAGGTAATGGATGCGATCTATTACAAGGCGCTCGAAGGCCGCACGCTGGTGCGCACGGTGACGCTGCGCGGCCACAATATCTTGCATTTCGGCGAAGGACAGCCGCTGATGAACGTCGGCATCCCGCAGATCGCGCTGGTGACGGCGCCGGATTATCTGACGGCGATGGCGGACGACCAGCAGATGCATAAATTCAGCATCGACCTGATGTATGAGCAGATCCAGACCTTCCTGAAGGCGGTTTTGCTGATCGACGCAACCGATACCAAAACGCTCGGCAAGCCCGATCCGTATACCTTTGTATTCGGCTCGGTGGGAAAGAATTAAGGCGCCGGATCCCGGAACAGAATCGGCGCACCGTAAATAAAAATGAATCAAAAAGCAGCAGCCCCGCCATTGACCCGGCGGGGCTGCCTGTATGGGGAAGGGAAAAGAAGAAAGAATAAAAACTATATGCCGGCAACGCCGACGATCAGCAGCACAAAGACCACAAGGATGCCCAACGAAAGCACGCCGTTGAACAGGTTGACGCCGAGCAGCAGCCGCCGCACCGGGCGACTGAGGGGTCTCGCTTCGCGCAGAACGAGCGTGGCAGCAAGGAAGACGAGCGACACGACCAAAAAGCAGCCGGATGCCGCTCCTTCGGAAAGGCCAGCCCGCAGCACCAGCAAAACCAGCAAAGCCGGCAGCAGAAGATCCAGTGCACAGCCGGCAAGCAGGAGGCAAAAGGCGCTTCTTCGCACAAAGCACAACCCCTTTCGTTTTTGCGTGCCGCCTGCTGCGGTTTTGCAAAAACCCTAATGTAGCTTTATCATATAATCGGATGATTGCACCCGGTTTGCGCGGCGGTGAACAAACGGTAAAGTTTTTCCGAATACATCCGCCGCGGAAGACGAAGTGCGAACTGCTGTTTTTCTCTTTACATATTAAAAAAAATATGGTAAAATATAACACTGGAATTGTGCGGCAGTCCGGTTTGCCGCAAACGAAGAAAACAGCTTTTGCATAAAGGAGAATCACCATGGGCAAAAAAATAGTCATTGCGGGCGCCGGCCACGGCGGTCTGGTCGCCGGCGCGGTGCTGGCAAAGGCGGGCTATGACGTGACGGTCTATGAGCGCAAGATCCGCAGCGAACTCGGCTACGACTGGGAAGACGCCATCGACATGCGCGTGTTTGCCGAGTGCGGATTGGAACCGCCAAAGAAAGAACACTACGCCTTCAACGGCGACATGAAATACTATAACCCAAACCTCAAAGCGCCGCTGGTGGTGCCTGCCAACGGCAAAGGCTCCGCTGTCTTTGAACGCAAAGAGATCTACGACGTGTTGATCGACAACGCCGAAAAAAGCGGCGTCAAGATCATCTATTCCACCGAGATCCTCTCGCCCGTGATGGACGGTCTGCGCGTGGTGGGCATCCGCACGTCCGACGGCGTGGTGGACGCCGATCTGGTGATCGACGCCGCCGGCATCAACACGCCCTTGCGTTCGCGGCTGCCGGTGTGCTGCAATATCGACCGCGACTACGGCTACGGCGAATGCTTTTACGCGTTCCGCGGCTATTTCGACAAGGTGCCCGGCCACGAACCGGACGTCGCGTATGAGATTTTCCTGATGCATCAGGGCGAGCGCGGCCTTTCGTGGGTCGTGACCAAAGACGACTATGTGGACGTGCTGATCGGCCGGATGGCGCCGATGAGCAAAACGAAGCTGCAAAAGACGCTCGACGAGATGCGTGCGTTCAGTCCGCAGATCGGCGAAAAGCTGCTGCGCGGCGGCACACAGGAACAGATCCCGGTGCGCCGGCCGCTGTCGGTGATGGTGTGCGACGGCTATGCCGCCGTGGGCGACGCGGCCTATATGACCGTGCCGATGACCGGGTCCGGCATCTGCGCGTCGATGCGCGCGGGCATGCTTTTGGCGGAAACCGTGATGGAAGACAAGGACGAAGTGTATTCCCGGGAGACGCTCTGGAACTACAACCGCAAATATATTTTGCACTTCGGCCAAAGCTTCGCGGCGATCGATATTCTCAAAAACATCATGCTTTGCACCGAGGTGGAGGGCGTCAACTTCCTGTTTGACAAGGGCATCATCACCGAAAACGATATGTCCTTCGGCAAAGGCAAAACCGAGGGCGGCATGTCGTTCAGCGATATGGTGGCCCGCGCCACACGCGGCATCAGCAATCTGCCGGTGCTGCTGCGCACCGCCGGCGCGCTCAGCAAGGGCGACAACGTGAAAAAGGTCTATCAGAGCATTCCCGAAACCTATGACGAAAAAGCGGTGCTCAAATGGAAGCAGGACGTGATGGAGGCGACCACGCTGATGCAGCGCTGACGCACGTTTTCCACCAAATCAACGCGGCGCTGCCGTAAAAAATTGAGGATGAGAGAATATGGGAAAAAATTATGTGAAGGAACAGACGATCCTGTATCTGTTCAAGGGCTTCATCACACTGCTGTTTGCGACGGGCATGTACTTTTTGTGGACCGTCCGTTTTAACCCGAGCGCACCCACGCCGTTTTACCGCTGGGGCAACTATTTTCTGTTTGCGCTGTTCATTCTGATCTACGGCGCGTTTGTCAAGGTCTATGGCGGCTTTCTGGTCGGCACGGCAACGGTGATCGATCTGATCTTTTCGCAGGTGATCGCCATCGCGTTTTTGCAGGGCGTCAGCTATATCATCTTTTCGCTGTTGAGCTATAAGCTTGTGAGCATCTGGCCGTTTTTGCTGATGTTCCTCATGTATTCGCTGTTTGCCGCCGGCTGGGTGGTCGTGATCGACGCGATCTATTTTAAGCTCCACGCGCCGAAAAAGACCATCGTGGTGTTCAACAACGTGGACGCCTATCTGTCGCTCAAGGGCATTCGCTCTATGGACAAGCGCTTTCGCGTGGTGCGCACGGTCAATTCCGAAAAGACCAGTCTCGAGGAGCTGTTCTCCTATCTGAAAAAGCTGGACGCCGTGTTTCTTTGCGGTGTGCCGGCCGACTACCGCAACGAGGTGGTCAAGTTTTGCATCGCCAACTCCAAGGTGGCCTATATCAAGCCGAAAATCTCCGACACGATCATCCGCGGCGGCAAGACGATCCAGCTCATGGATGTGCCGGTCTATCGCTGCAAGCGCACCAATTCGAGTCTGATCTACAAGGTGACAAAGCGCGCGATGGATGTTGTGCTGTCTGCCATCGCCATCGTGATCGCGTCGCCCGTGATGGCGCTGACCGCGATCGCGATCAAGCTCGACGACCACGGTCCGGTGTTTTATAAGCAGGAGCGTTTGACGCTCAACGGCAAAAAGTTTAAGATCATCAAATTCCGCTCCATGCGCTGCGACGCCGAAAAAGACGGTGTGGCGCGTCTTGCGGAGGACCACGACGACCGCATCACCCGTGTGGGCGCGTTCATCCGCAAATGCCGGATCGACGAGCTGCCGCAGATTTTCAACATCTTCCTCGGCCAGATGTCGATGGTCGGCCCGCGGCCGGAGCGTCCCGAGATCGCGAAGGAATACGAGGACGAAATGCCCGAATTCGCGCTGCGGCTGCAGGTGAAGGCGGGACTGACCGGCTATGCGCAGGTCTACGGCAAGTACAACACCACGCCGTATGACAAGGTGCAGATGGATCTGATCTATGTGGCGCGCCAGTCGATCATGGAGGATATCCGGCTGATGCTGATGACGTTCAAGATTCTCTTTGTGCCGTCGAGCACCGAGGGCGTCGGCGCCAACCAGCGCACCGCGCAGCGGTCGGCCGGCGACAAGGAAAAAGAGTGATACATGAGGTGACAACAATGGAACCTGCGGCACCCTACGGCGCCGGTTTTCCGGTACAAAAATCCGAACGAAAACAAATCTGGCTGCTTGGCTCGCTGTCCGGCGGCGCGGTTTTGTTATATGTTTTTTTGCAAAATCTGCTGGTCGGCGGCCTTGGCCTGATCGGGCTGTATGAGGATTACCGGTCGCAGCCGCTGATGCAGGCGGGCGTGGATATTCTGCTGGTGGTTTTGTGTCTGCTGGTGCCGTTTTTGCTTTTGAGCGTGCCGATGGGCCGCGTTTCCGGCAACCGCGATGTGCTGGCGCTGGAGGCGCCGGGGCCGAAGGGCGAGGTGGTGCCGGCCGTCTTTGCCGGCATCGGCTTTTGCGTGCTGGCAAACCTTGTGACCGGCTATCTCACACAGTTTATCATGGATTTCGGCGTGGAGCTTTCGTCGCCCGATCTGCCCATGCCGTCCGGCGTGCTCGGCGTTACGGTATCGTTTTTCCGCGTGGTGGTCGTGGCTGCGCTGACGGAGGAGATCTGCTTCCGCGGCGTGGTGATGGGCCATCTGCGCCGGTTCGGCGATTTCTTTGCCGTGGCGATGGCGTCGGTGGTGTTTGCCGTGATGCACTGCAATCTGATTCAGGCGCCGTTTGCGCTGATTGTCGGCTTCGCGCTGGGCTATCTGTGTATCCGCACCGGTTCGCTCTGGACGGGTATTCTTGTTCACGCGCTCAACAACACCATCTCGCTCGTGTTCTCCTATCTGCTTGAACGATACGACGAGGCGGCGGTCAATTTTGCCTATACCGTATTGATCGACGCGCTGCTCGCAATCGGCGCGATCTGCTTTTGCGTCCTGCTTTTGCGCAGACGCCAAAAGCCGGCCTTGCCGCGCACAACGCTCGGCTTCTGGCGCAAGACGTTTTGGTTTTTCTGTAACCCGCCGATGATTGTGGCGCTGGGTCTGATGGTCTGGTTCACCATGCAGTTCGTCGGCCCGGCGGGGTGACGGGATGACGGCATATATGGAAGAAGCGCTGCTGCTGGCAAAGCAGGCGGCGCAGGAAGGCGAAGTGCCGGTCGGCGCGGTGGTTGTCAAAGACGGCCGGATCATCGGCCGCGGACGCAACGGCAGGGAGCGGAAAAACGACGTGTCGTCCCACGCGGAGCTCGAAGCGATCCGTGACGCGGCCCGAACGATCGGCGACTGGCGGCTCAGTGGCTGCGATTTATATGTCACGCTCGAGCCGTGCGCCATGTGCTGCGGCGCGATTTTGCACGCGCGGCTGAGCCGCGTGGTGTTCGGCGCGTATGACGCAACCGCCGGCGCTGTTGTCAGCAAAGCGCAGCTTTTGTCCGGCACCCTTGCGCCGGCGCCGCAGGTGATCGGCGGTCTTTGCAAAGCAAAAAGCGAAGCGCTGCTGCAGGCATTTTTTGCCGCAAGGCGCAAAAAAGCGGAGAATCCACTTGACAAACAGGTGGAGAAAAGTATATAATCCGATTAAACTGATAGGCAATCAGGAAAAACGAAAGGGGTACTCAACATGAAAAAAGCATTGTCCATCCTTCTGGCACTCGCTGTGCTGACCGTCAGCGTGTTTGCGCTTGCGGCCTGCGGCGGCAAAGACACACTCACCATCGCTGTGCCGAACGACACGACCAACGAAGCGCGCGCGCTGATCCTGTTGCAGGAAAACGGCATCATCAAGCTCAAAGACGGCGCCGGCATCACCGCCACGATCAACGACATCGTGGAAAATCCGCTCAACATCTCCTTCAAGGAAGTGGAAGCGGCGCAGATCCCGTCCATCCTGCCCGATGTGGATTACGCGGTCATCAACTCGAACTATGCCATTGCCGCGGGTATGAAGCCGGCGGAGGAAAGCCTTCTGATCGAGGGCGCCTACAGCGCGTATTCCAACATCATTGCCGTCAAGAACGGCGACGAGACCAAGGATTCCATCAAAGCGTTGGTCGCTGCGCTCCAGAGCCAGGCGGTTGCCGATTACATTGCCCAGTCGTATGACGGCGCTGTGATCTCCGTGGTGGAAAACCCGGGCGACGGTGTGGACCCGACCGTGGATTACGACGCGCTCAAGGGCACCGAGATCTCCGTTGCCGCCTCTCCCGCGCCGCACGCAGAGATTCTTGAAGTGGCCAAATCGATCCTTGCCGACCTCGGCGTTACGCTCAAGATCGTGGAATTCACCGACTATGTCCAGCCGAACAAAGTGGTCGACAGCGGCGAAATGGACGCCAACTACTTCCAGCACTTCCCGTATCTCGACGACTTCAACAAAGAACAGGGCACCGACCTTGTGAACGCGGCCGACATCCATGTGGAGCCGATGGGCCTGTATGGCGGTCAGCAAACCAATCTTGACGCACTGACTGTTCAATAAACAGTCGACAGAACAGCCGCCTGCGGGCGGCTGTTTTCCGTTTACAGTGCATCGCGCACAGTGCACAGCTTTTATTGTGCGCCGATACACTTGACATTTTGCCGTTTGTTTCGTAGAATAGAATTAAAGTTTGCAAAGGAGTTGACAGGCAGTATGATACGTGCGACAATCTGTCATACATACATACATACATACATACATACATACCGTAACTCTGCCTGTTTCTCCAAAACAACTGCATCTTTGGTAAAGTACCGCTCAAGTCCGTGCTGCACGGGCTTTGAGCGGTTTTTTTGATTAAAGGAGGAGAACCCATGAAAAAAGCATTTCAAAAAGCACTGGCGCTTTCCCTCGCACTCATGCTGCTGCTCTCTCTTGCGACAACGGCGGCAGCCAAGGAAACGATGTGGATTTCGCAAAGCTACAGTGATATCCCCGTGATCCGCATTTCCGGCGACGGCGAAAAGCTGGTGGACGCGGACGGCAACAAGGTGTTTCACTACAAGGACATTGCGTCCGTGCTGAAAAAGGACGATGATGATGACGGCGACAACAGAATTCTCGAAGCCATCGCCAACATCCTCAAGCCCTTTTTGCTCGACGGCGTTTTGAAAAACGACTGGGATCCGTATTACGAAAATCTGCAAAAGGAGATCAGCGATCTGTTCTCGCATTCACTGCTCGACAACGACGGCAATCCCCAATACGGCACCGGTTTGCGCCCGGAGCGGATGGAAAAGGTCGAAAAGATCCGCCACAACGATCAGGCCTGGCGCGACGAAAGCGGCCAAAAGTATTATGTGCACGACCGGTACTGGTTCTACTACGACTGGCGGCTGGATCCGATTGAAACGGCGGGCGAATTCAAATCGTTTATTGACGATATCCTCGCCTCCACCGGCTGCGAACAGGTCGGCGTGATAGCAAGCTGCCTCGGCACCAACGTGGTCACGGCCTATCTTGCTGTCTATCCCGAACACGCGGCCGCGCATATCCGCGGCGTTGCCTTTGACGGCAGCGTGGTCAGCGGCGCCGAGATGCTCAGCGAAGCGATCAGCGGCAAGTTCTGCGTCGATCTGACGGCGATCAACCGCACGCTGCGCGACTGCGCCGCCATCGGCATGTTTGACGTGGACGAATTCGTGACCATCACGCTGGACATGATCGACCGCACCGGCACCGACGAAGCGCTGCTCGCGTTTCCGCGCAAGGTGCTGTATGACAAGCTGGTCAAGGGCGTCACCTCTGCGCTGGCGCTTTCCACATTCTATACCTGGCCGAACTACTGGGCCTGCGTGTCCAAAGAGGACTATCCCACCGCAATGGAATATGTCTTCGGCCCCGAGGGCAGCGAAAAACGGACGACCTATGCGGGCCTCATCGAAAAGCTCGACAACTATGACCGCGTGGTCCGTCAGCGTGTGCCCGAAATTTTGACCGCCACGGTGGAAAACGGCGTGCATTTTGGCGTGATCTCCAAATACGGCTTCCAGACGCTGCCGATCTGCAAAACGAACGATCAGGTATCCGACCAGTTTGCCTCTGTCAAGCGCTCGTCGTTCGGCGCGACCACGGGCACGATCTATCACGATTTGCCGGACGAATATCTTGCCGAACGCACGGCTGCGGGCTTTGGCGACTATCTGTCGCCCGACGGACAGATCGACGCGTCGACCTGTCTGTTCCCCGAAACCACCTGGTTCATCAAGGGCTCCAGCCATTCCAACTGGTCCGACTGGGAACTGCGGCTGCTGTATGATATTGCTTCTTCGAAAGAGGCTGTGACCGTAGAGAATAGTTGCTGGCCGTCGCGGTTTGTAACCTATACCTACACGAACCCCGACGAAGCCTCGGACGGCGAAATTGCGGCGATGACGACGGACAACTGCGACACCGAACACTGGGAGGCCAACGAAGAGACCGACCGTCCGGACGGCTTCTTTGCAAAGCTGCGCGTTGCGTTCACCGCATGGTTCCAATGGCTCAAGGCGCTGTTCAATAAACTGTTTGACCGCGGCTGAACCCTTTCCTTTCCCCGAAAAGAAGCACCGAACCGTTTCCACCGCCGAAACGGTTCGGTTTTTTTGCCGCAGCTCTTGCAAGAAACGGCGCTTTCGACTATAATAGACCTATCATGTTTCGTATGGACCGAAGGAGAGACGGGAATGATCCAACTACAGCATCTTTGCAAAACCTTCCGGACCGCCGACGGCACCGTCGACGCGCTGCAGGATATCGACCTGACGATTGAAGACGGCGATATTTTCGGCATCATCGGGATGTCCGGCGCGGGTAAAAGCACGCTCGTGCGCTGCATCAATATGCTTGAGCGACCCACAAGCGGTACGGTGATTGTCGGCGGCGACGATATGACGGCGCTGTCGCCGGCCGCATTGCGGCAAAAGCGGCGCTCCATCACGATGATCTTTCAGCAGTTCAACCTGCTTATGCAGAGAAGCTGCCTGAAAAACGTCTGCTTCCCGATGGAACTCGAGGGCATGGGCAAAAAGCAGGCAAAGAAAAAGGCAAAGGAGCTGCTCGAGCTGGTCGGTCTGCCCGACAAGGCGCTGGCCTATCCCGCCCAGCTTTCCGGCGGCCAGCAGCAGCGTGTGGCCATTGCCCGCGCACTGGCAACGAACCCGCAGGTGCTGCTTTGCGACGAAGCCACCAGCGCGCTGGACCCCAACACGACCCACGCGATCCTCGAGCTGATCCGCGACATCAACCAAAAGCTCGGCATCACCGTGGTCGTCATCACGCACCAGATGAGCGTTGTGGAGGAAATCTGCAACCGTGTGGCCATCCTCGACAACGGCCGTGTGGTGGAACAGGGCGACGTGGCGGCGGTGTTTTCCAATCCGCAGTCCGACGCGGCAAAGAAGCTCGTCTTCCCGAACGGCGAAGAGACGGTATTGCCGCCGCAGCAAAACGAAGCGCGCATGCGCATTCTCTTTAACGGTTCCCAAACGGCGGATCAGCCGCTGATCGCCACGATGGCGGCGCAGCACGGGATCCTTGCAACGATTCTGGGCGCGTCGACCCACGCGTTTCATCAGCAGGCGTTCGGCGAAATGCTGATCGGTGTGCCGATGCAGCAAAAACAGCAGGCGCTCGACTTTTTGCGCAGCGTCGAAGGGATCACAGTGGAGGAGGTGCCGCAGGATGCTTGACAAGCTTTTTACACCCGAAGCGCTGCAGGAGGCGCTGCAGGTGATCAAAACCCAGATCCCGCTGGCGATCTGGGAAACGGTCTATGTGACCGTGTTGTCCACGGCGTTTGCCATCGTGCTCGGTCTGCCGCTGGGCGTGCTGCTGGTGGTCGGCGAAAAGAACGGCGTGCTGCCGCTGCCCAAAGGGCTGATGCATGTGCTCAACGTGGTCATCAACCTTTTGCGCTCGGTGCCGTTTCTGATCCTCATGATCATGGTCTTCCCGCTGACGCGCCTGATCGTCGGCACCACGGTCGGCACTGTGGCGTCCATCGTACCACTGGTGATCGCGGCGTTTCCGTTTGTGGCGCGGCTGGTGGAGGGCAGCTTGCGCGAAGTGAACCCCAACATCATCGAAGCCGCCCAGAGCATGGGCGCCACGCCGATGCAGATCATCTGCAAGGTGATGATCCCGGAAAGCGTGCCGTCGCTGATTTCCAACGCGACGATCGCCATCACCACGATCCTCGGCTATTCCGCCATGAGCGGCATCATCGGCGGCGGCGGGCTCGGCAAGATCGCCATCAACTACGGCTACTACCGCTACAAGTTCCTGATCATGCTGATTGCCGTTGTGCTGCTGATCGTGCTCGTGCAGATCTTCCAGTCCGTCGGCACGAAGATTGCCGTGAAGAGCGACAAACGTTTGAAATAAGTTTTATGCAAAGCGCACAAGAAAGCTGTCGAAATTCACAAACGGCAGCTTCTTTTTTTATAAAATATGAACTTTCGCGGGAAATGCTTGACAAGGCGTGCCGATCATGTTATAGTAAGAAATCGTTAACAGGGTTAAAATTTAACAGCGTTAAAATTTAACGGTGTTTCAAAACGAGAGGGAAAGATATATGGAAACGAACCAACTGATCGATGCGCTGTCCGCCATCTTCGGCGGCATCAGCCGCTCGCGTTTGTTTTGGGATATGCAGCAGAACATGCGCGGCGAACGGTTTTTGCTGTCCTATCTGTATGAGGTCGGATCGTGTGCGCAGGGCGCATTGGCGCCGATGCTGCATGTGTCGGCGGCGCGGATCACCAAAATGATTGCTTCGCTCGAAAGCAAACAGCTCGTTGTGCGCGAAGACGACCCGACCGACAAGCGCCGCGTCACGGTGCGGCTGACGGAAGACGGTGCCGACGCGGTGCGCACGGTGCAATCGCAGGCAACGGCCCACGCGTCACAGTTGTTTGAAAGCCTGGGCGAACAGGATACGCTGGAATTTTTGCGCATTGTCAACAAGATCTTGTCCATCGAAGAAAAGGTGGACGAGCCTGCCGCCGACTGATTCTGACTTTACCATTGCAATAGGGGCGTGATGATTCTGAAACGCAAGAGACAAACCCTCTGCAGCCTTGTGCTGACACTCGTTTTGTTTTTGCTGCCGCTTTGTGCACCGGCGGCCGCTGCCGCATACCCCGAAGGTGTGACGGCGCAGATGGCGTCGCAGGGCGTGCCGCGCAGCGATACACTGCTCAAAAACGCCGCGCTGTCGCTGACGGGCAAATCGCTGTCCGGCGCGATTTACAGCATGCTTTACAGCGACGAAACGCTGTCCGGCATCCTCACCGGACTGTATACCAATATTGAAGGGCAGGGCGGCGCGCTGTCCGCGCTGAATCTTGACACATCACCCGCTGCGGTCGCCGCGGGTCTGACGCACTATCCCGCCGTGCAGCGGCGTGTGGCTGCGGCGTCCGACTGGCAGTCGGTCAATCTTGCGGGCGCGTCGTGGAATGTGAGCAGCAAATCCGATTTTGCTGCCGCGGTCAGCGCCATGGCGATCCCGCTCAACGATCTTTTATATACGCTTTTGTGTGAAGGCACCTATCAGGCGGGCCTTCTGACGTTGCGCGGCGACAACGGCTACAGCGACGGCGTTGTGCCGATTTTGCGTGCGCTCGGCTGCGAAAGCATTCCATCGGACGCGTCATTCCGCCAGAAGGCCGACAGCAACCGCACGATGATGCTCTATCAGATCGTGCTGAGTGTTGAATCGCTGATCGATGCGCTGGCGGCGGCGCCGATGACGAAGCTGACCGCCACGCTGCCCGATCTTGCCGTCTTTATCCGCGACGGCGGTCTGGAGCAGGCCGTGGACGTGATCCTCCGCCCGCTGTCGATCCGCATCGGACCGTATCTGCAGCTTGTGTCCGGCAGCCAGCTTTTGCGTATGGTGCTGTTTTTGCAGGACCCGGCGAGCATCACCAAAAGCTTTGCCGACAACATCACCGGCTCGCTCAACGAAATGATGGCGCAGTCCGGCATTTTGCTGTCGGATATCCATCTGAATATCCTCGCGGCGGCCAAGGGCAAGCCCGGCGAATGCCTGGTGGAGGTGCTGCGCTGGTTTTTTGACACCCTCAAGCTCAACCGCGGCAAACTCAACGACCTGTTGTCGCAAAACGGCGCCGACGCCGCTGCGCTGACCGATCCGCTTCTGTCGCGCAGCGCGGGCGAGCTGACCTTTATTGTGCTGCATCTGATGACGAGCACCGAAACCATGCCGCTGCTGTATCAGTGGAGCCGCTATGCCTTTACGCCCGTTTCGGTGGAATACACCAAAAAGCTCGGTAAAAAGCAGATGAAGCGCGTGCTCAAGGGCATCGACGCCACGATCGGCGAATTTACGGCGGAATTCGGTGGCACGGGCGATCTGAAAACGACGCTCGGCAAAGCGATTTATTCCTCCGAAACCGTAACGAATCTTGCAAAAATGCTCTACGGCGCCCTCGGCAACGAAGAGATGGGCATGGCCGCGGGGCTGGTCGGGCTGCCCGCGTCGCCTGCGGCGCTCGGTGCCATGCTGCCCTCAGGCTACGGCGCCGTTGCAGCCGCGCTTTCACGGTATGCGAGCTGGGAAAAGCTGCCGGCAACCATCGGCTGGGGTGTGACAAAGGGCGACCGCGCGTCGTTTCAGCGTGCGCTGACAGCCATGCTGCGGCCGTTCCGTCCGCTGCTGCAGGGCCTTTTGGCCAACGATTCCATCACGCTGTTCGGCGCGCTGCATCTGCCGGGCTCCAACGGCTACAACACCGGCGTGATTCCGCTGCTCGAAGCGCTCTCGTGTCCCGAAGACAGCATCAAGACCTATGTGGATTATTGCAAGGGCAAGGGCACCGACGCGATCATCGGCGATCTGCTGACGCCGATTCTGTCGCTCGTGGATCAACTGATTGCCCGACCGGTCTACACGCTGTGCAGCATTTTGCCGAATCTTGCCTATTGCATCGAAAACGGCGTTTTGATCCAGAGCGTGCAAAATCTGCTCTATCCGCTGACCGAAACGCTGCACCAGTACGGCTATGATCTCGAAAAGCTCGGCGTGGATCTGACAAAGCTCGATCAGATCGACCTGGCCGCGTTCTCCGGCACGCTCGGCACAAGCGGGCTGCAGCTCGATCTGTCGACGCTTGACCTTTCGCAGTTTGCCGGTATGGGCACGCTTGAACGGATGGAAAGCAAGCGTGTGACAGGCGGCAAGCGGGTGAAGATTGACGTGGTCAAAGCCGACAAAACGGCAGTGCTGATTACCATTTTGCGCTTTGCGGTTGATTTTGTGCGCGACGACAGCAACGGTGATCTGCTGGCAAATATGCTGTCGAACGACGACATGCCCGCCACGTTCCAGCAGTTTTCCGCCGGCATCGGCGACCGGTTTGCCGAAATGACGACGGACGAAACGATCGAATGGCTCTATCAGCTGTTTTTCCACGAACGGGCCACGAAGGATCTGCCCGAAGACGACGGCTATGTGCCGCATGTGATCTATGAACCAGAAAACTCCCACGTCGTGCGCAACGTGCTGCTGATCGCCGGCGGCGTGCTGCTGCTGGCGGCGTGTGTGATCGCGTTTTTGCGCCGCAGACAGATCGAACAATTCCTCAAACAGCGCAAAGCGCAAAAAACGCAGTCTCCCGCAGACGGGAACCCGGAGGTGTAACCATGCTCATTTTAAAAGATATTGTCAAAGACTATGTGACCGGTGACACCACGGTGCGCGCCATGAAGCACATGGATATCAGCTTCAGAGAAAACGAATTCGTCGCCATCCTCGGCCCGTCGGGCTGCGGCAAAACAACGATGCTCAACATCATCGGCGGCCTGGACCGCTACACAAGCGGCGATTTGATCATCAACGGCAAATCGACCAAGACCTTTACCGACAACGACTGGGACACCTACCGCAACCACTCGATCGGCTTTGTGTTCCAAAACTATAACCTGATCCCGCACCAGACCGTGCTTTCCAACGTCGAACTGGCGCTGACGCTGTCGGGTGTTTCCAAAAAGGAACGCCGCGACCGTGCGCTGGAGGCGCTGAAGCGTGTGGGATTGGAAGAGCAGGCCAACAAGCGCCCGACCCAGATGTCCGGCGGCCAGATGCAGCGTGTGGCGATCGCCCGCGCCCTCATCAACAATCCCGACATCATCCTCGCCGACGAGCCGACCGGCGCGCTGGACAGCGAAACCAGCGTGCAGATCATGGAGCTGCTCAAGGAGATCTCCAGCGACAAGCTCATCATCATGGTCACGCACAACCCGGAGCTGGCGTATCAGTATGCCAACCGCATCGTCGGCTGTCTCGACGGCGAGATCGTCAACGACAGTAACCCCTTTGAGCCGCAGGACGCGGACTTCGCCGCCGAAAAGAAAAAGGCCGAGGAAGAGAAGGCCAAGGGCAAAAAGCCGTCCATGTCGATGAAAACGGCGTTTTCGCTGTCGCTGCGCAACCTGACCACCAAAAAGGGCCGCACATTTTTGACAGCCTTTGCCGGCTCCATCGGCATCATCGGCATCGCGCTGGTGCTGGCGCTTTCCAACGGCATTCAGGTCTATATCGACAAGGTGCAAAACGACACGCTGCTCGCGTTCCCGATGACGGTGGACAAGCAGACGATGGACTTCAACTCCCTGATGAGCGACATGACGGGCATCGGCGCGCCGGGCAAGGCGAACCACGATATGGACAAGATCTATGTCAATAAGATGTTTGAAACGATGGTCAACACCTTTGTCACCCAGACGAGCTCCAACAACCTCGGCGCCTTCCGCACCTATGTGGAGGACAACAAGGACGCGTTTATGGAGCTTTGCAACGATGTGCAGTATAAATATTCCACGCCGCTCAATATCTATAAAGCCGACACGAAGGACGGCCTGATTCAGGTCAACCCCAACACGCTGATGGATCAGTTTGATATGGGCGGCATGGGTCTGACCAGCTCCATGACCAGCTCCATCACCGATATGACGAGCGCGGGGCTGACGAGCATCTGGACCGAGTTGATCGGCGACAACAACGTGATTTCCGGCCAGTACGACGTGCTGTACGGCAAGCTGCCCGAAAAGTATAACGAAGTGGTGCTTGTGGTCGATTCGCTCAACGAGATCAACGAAATGGTCGTCTACGGCCTCGGACTCAAGGATCAAAGCCAGTTTATGGCGAATATCATGCAGTCGTTTGAAACCGGCGAAGAGATCGAAAGCGCATCGGATCAGTCGTTTACCTACGACGAGATCCTCGGCATGAAGTTCAAGCTTGTGCTCAACTGCGAGTATATGCGCAAGGACAGCAAGACCGGCCTTTGGACCGACATGCGCGACAATTCGCTGTATGTCAAGGATCTTGTGGAAAACGGTGTGGATATCAACATCGTCGGCATTTTGCGTCCGCGCGAGGACAACGTGATCTCCATCGGCACCGGCAACATCGGCTACACCAAGGCGCTGATGGACTACGCGCTGAAAAAGACCGCTTCCAGCCAGGTGGTCAAGGAGCAGCTCAAGGACACGACCAAAGACGTGATCACAGGCGAAACGTTTGTCAATATGACAGTCAACGATTTCGATCTTGCGGATATCGACTTGACCAAGATCGACTATTCGCTTTTGAATCTGCAGCCGTTTTTGTCTATGGCGAGCGAAATGGATCTGTCGCAGGTCGACATCATGGATCTGTCGTCGCTGTTCGATTTCAGCAACGTGACCGATTTGCAGAAAAAGCTGATGGAGGGCTTCCTCAACGACGAGCAGGTGCTCGCGCTCAAGCAGGCCTATCTTGACACGATCAACAAGACCGCCTCGCTGCAAAGCACCTACACCACGCTCGGCTATGCCACCGCCGATGCGCCGACGTCGATCTTTATCTATCCCAAGAGCTTTGAAGCCAAGGCGAAGGTCAACGATATGATCGACTATTATAACGCGCAGGTCGCCGAAGACGGCCATCCCGAATACGGTATCACCTGCACGGACTATATCGGTCTGATCATGGACTCCGTGACAAAGATCCTCAACATCGTGACCTATGTGCTGGTGGCATTTGTCAGTATCTCGCTGGTGGTGTCGTCCATCATGATCGGCATCATCACCTACATTTCGGTGCTCGAACGCACGAAGGAGATCGGCATCCTGCGCGCCATCGGCGCCAGTAAGCGCGACATCTCCAACGTCTTCAATGCCGAAACGGTGACCATCGGTCTTGGCGCGGGCCTCATCGGTATCCTGGTAACGCTGCTTTTGGAGATCCCGATCAATCTGGTGCTCCATTTCCTGACAAGCACCGACGCTGCCGCGTCGCTGCCGTTCATCGGCGGTGTGATCCTCGTCATTATCAGCGTGTTCCTGACCTTTATCGCGGGCCTGATCCCGTCGTCGATGGCGGCAAAGAAGGATCCGGTCGAAGCGCTCAGAACAGAATAAAAAAAGCCGCCTTGGGCGGCTTTTTTCAGGGCCGAGGGCCTTGGCCCTTAAAATGAAAACAGTCCGCCTTTTTCCGCGCGCGGCTCCTTTTCGGGCGGTGCGCAGCGCACAAGGATGGTGTCTTCGCCCAATACGGCGATGTCGTTCCAGGGGATGCGCAGATCCGGCTCCTTGGAAAACAGTCCGCCCTTGCGGCGCATGTCCACAAGGATGGCGCACAGCTTGCCGTCGTGCAGATCGATCTCCACGTCCGACACAAAGCCGATGCGGCAGCCGTTTTTGGTGCTGATGACTTCCTTGCTTTGCAGCTGCGTGACACTGCAGCAGTGCATAAGATCCCTCCGTTCGGTGATACTGACAGTGATAAGACGTCCGGCGTCGGCAAAATGAAACATCTTTTTGCCGTTTGTGTGAATTTTTGTCAAAAAAGAATTGCAAAACGCAGACGTTTAAGGTACAATTATATTATTCATCCTATAGTATGCATATTCTTGAAAGGTTGTGTAATCCCATGTCTTCCTGCAATGGTGATTGCGGCTCCTGCAACTCCGACTGCAAAGACCGCGATCTGACATTAAAACCCAACGAATTCAGCCATATCGGCAAGATCTATGCCGTTGTCTCCGGTAAAGGCGGCGTCGGCAAATCGTCCGTGACCTGCATGCTCGCTTCGGCGATGCAGCAGCGCGGCAAACAGACCGCCGTGCTCGACGCGGACGTCACCGGCCCGTCGGTACCCAAAATGTTCGGCATCCACACCCGCGCCGAAGCGGATGCGGCGGGATTGCTGCCCGTAGAAACGAGCACGGGGATCCGCGTGATGTCGATCAATCTCCTGCTCGAAGAGGAGGACGCGCCGGTTGTGTGGCGCGGCCCGGTGATCAGCGGCGCCATTCAGCAGTTCTTTACCGAGGTTTGCTGGGGCGACGTGGACTATATGTTCGTCGATATGCCGCCGGGCACGGGCGATGTGCCGCTGACGGTGTTTCAAAGCCTCAAGGTGGACGGCATCATCGTTGTCACCACGCCGCAGGATCTGGTCGGCCTGATCGTGAAAAAGGCGGTCAACATGGCCAACATGATGCACGTGCCGGTGGTCGGCATTGTGGAAAACATGAGTGTGTTCACCTGCCCGGACTGCGGCAAGCAGCACCACATCTTCGGCGAAAGCACCGCAAAGAACGCCGCTTCGCAGCTCGGCACCGAGGTGCTCGCGTCGCTGCCGATCGATCCGCGCACGCCCGCGCTGGCCGACAAGGGCGCCATTGAGCTGGCCGACACCGACGCGCTGCAGCCGGTGGTTGAAAAGCTGTTGCAGTCATAAATTTTTAATATCATTTCACACAAGGTTTACACTTTTGCACACCCGAACGCACAGTTTCGGCGTATCATGAAAACAGAAACTGGGAAAGAATCCCGCACAGGAGGCATCCGCGTATGAAAAAAATCATCCGGGGGATCCTGATCGGCCTGCTCGCCGTTATCGTGATCGGCGGCGTTTCGGTCTGGTTTTTCCTCTTCCACAGCAAAAAGCCCGAAATCAACACTCAGGCGTATGTGACCGACCCGCAGGGCAGCTCGTACCTCGCGGTGGTCAACGAAGAAGGCACGACCTATGCGGCTGTGACGGACGCGCAGGGCAATATCTATGCCGCCGAGATCCAGGACAACGGTGAGATCGGCGAAAAGGTCGGCCAGATCAACGATCAGGTGGATCTGACGGATATTCCCACCAACTACCAGGGTGCGCATATTGCGGAATCCGCCGACGTCAACGCCTTTACCGGCAATGCCGAAGTGGTGCCCGGCGCAGACACCCAGCCGGTGCAGCCGGCCAACAGCGATGTGACCGATGTGGCACAGCCCAGCAGCGAAAACACCCGGCAGGGCAGCGCCCAGTCGCCGACGCAGTCAAGCGGCAGCCAGTCGACACAGACCACAAAACAGAACACGCAAAACGGCCAGCAGGCGACCCAGCCGACCAGCGCCATTCCGGGCTATCAGGGTCAGGCGGAGATCACCACAACCGCCGCACCCAAGACCTACCGGATCACGAAATATCAGGAGATGTTCAACACCGGCACCTATCTGATGGAGTTTAAAACAAGCGATCCAGAGCTCGGCGATTCGCCGATCACCGCGGCCGCGAAAAACGGCAACTTCGTGATCGACACCAAGATCCAGAACTACAAATGCAAGATGCTCTATCTCGCCAAGGACAAGACGACCTATCTGATTATCGACGACTTTAAAAAGTATACCAAGCTTCCCGAAGACATGATGGGCGAGGATTTCGATATGAGCTCCATGATGTCGAGCTTCGGCAAGGCCGTTGACACCAGCAATGTGGAGACGTCCACGGTCAAGATCGGCGACCAGACGCTCAACTGCGAAACGATCAAGGACGACAAGGGCGAAATGCGCTATTACTTCAACGGCGACACGCTGGTGCGCATGGACTCCGTTGACAACGACGGTACGGTGGATTCCACCTATATCTCCAAGCTCACAAGCGACGTGCCCGACTCCGCGTTCCAGATCCCGAGCAATTACGGCTATCTGAACCTGTCGTGGCTCGAAGCGCTGGCAGGATAAGTAAAAAACGCTGTTGCAGTATGCAACAGCGTTTTTTAGTTTACAGTTTACAGTGATGATGCAGCTTCGCTGCAGTTATGAGCACTTCGTGCGTGAATAAAACAAAACGATGGCGCCGAAGCGCCATCTCATCACTTTTTGCGCAGCAAAAATCATAACTGTAAACTGCAAACTGAACCTCCGGTGCGCCGGAGGTTCACACGCTGTCCACGTGCGGGATCGACAGCGGGCACAGCGGCGCCCAGGCGTTGAACAGCGCGTTTGCCGTGGGCGCGGCAAACGGCGACGTGAGGGCCATCGTTGCGGCTTCTTTTGTCAGCGTCAGGTCTGCTTTGTCCGCGGTCGGCGCGGCGGTGCAGCAGTTGTCTTTGACGGTGACGCGCAATTTTTCGCCGTCAATGTCCAAAACGAGCGATCCCTCCGGCAGCGCACAGTGCTGCGCCTTCCAGGCGCCGAGCGTTTCAATGGTGTGGGAAAAGTTGAAAATCTTGAACATGGCCGGCGCTTCCATGGTCGGATGCTCGGCGAACTGCAGCAGTTCCCGCTGCAGTCCGATCTGCCCGGCGGTGAGCGTGACGCGCAAACTGCGCAGATGCCGGTCGCGGGCAAAACTGACCAAAACGTCGGCGGCACATACACCTTCCCCGAGCACCAGCTCGCCGATCTCGCGGCGCCAGCGCTCGTTGATCAGATAGCCGGCCACGGCGCCCGCTTCGTCGCGGACGGTCCAGCCGTGGCAGTACCAGGAGGACGCGATCAGAAAAAAGTCGTCGCGCGCCCAGCGGTAGTCCTGCGCGCTGTGCAGCGAAAGCAAATCGGGTAGGGCGCCGGGGTCCTTGCGAAACGGCAAAAAGCGATAGCGCTTTGCCGATTTGTGGCGGGCAACAAAATAGTCGCTGACCTCAAACGTATGCCTGACGCCGCCGGGCACATAGCCGTAGTGGTCGTAGCGCTGGCGGTAGCCGCTGAGATACCCCACGTCGGCGTTTTGCGCTTTGGCAATCTCGTCGCAGCAAAGCATCATGTCGCGCATATAGCCCTTGCCGCGGCAACCGGGATCGACCGCCACGGAGCCGATGCCCACGGCGTGCAGTGTGCCGTCCGGCGTTTGCAGCTCGCCCGGCCACGCGGCGATGGCGGCAACAATTTTGCCGTTTTCTTTCACAATGCGGTGGCTTTCGGTACAGACGGCCGGGTCGCGGTACAGCTTTGGCACTTTGCGCAAAAACGGAACATGGAACACGCGGTTTTCAAACGAAAGCAGTTCATGGTAATCGGATAACGCCGCTTTTTCAATCATGGATGATCCCTCCGTTGTGCGTTTCTTTGGCTCATTGTAACAGATTTTTTGCGCCCTTGCAAGCACAAGACGCCTTTTTTCCGTTCTTTCGGAAAAGGGCTTTTCGTTTTGTAAGAAATCTGTTATAATTTTTTGGCAGGAGTTGTAAACAATCCGCGGTAAGATATCCATGGATTCGGGAAACCGCCGGCACCTCATCCGTCTCGCCCGCAGGGCGAGACGGAAGGGGCAGCGGCTGCTGATCCGATCTTTGAAGGAGGAGTTTCATGTATCAGGTTCTGGTGTGCGACGACGACAAGGCGATTGTGGACGCGGCGCGGATCTATCTGGAAAGCGAGGGCTATGCGGTTTTGACCGCGTATAACGGCCGCGAGGCTGTGGATATCGCAAACAAGGAGACGCTGCACTGTATCATCCTCGACATCATGATGCCCGTCATGGACGGCATCGCGGCGACGGTGGAGATCCGCAAAAGCAGTAACGTGCCGATCATTTTTCTCTCCGCCAAAAGCGAGGACACCGACAAGATCACAGGTCTGAGCCTCGGCGCGGACGACTATGTGACCAAGCCGTTTTCTCCGCTCGAGCTGCTCGCGCGGGTCAAATCGCAGATCCGCCGCTATGTCGCGTTCGGGTCGCTGGTGGAAAAGCAGGGTGTGCTCACGACCGGCGGGCTGTCGATCGACACCGAAGCGCACCAGGTCACCGTGGACGGAGAGGAAGTGCATCTGACCGCCACGGAATACAAGATCGTGGAATACCTCATGCGCAACATGGGCCGCACGCTGTCGAGCACGCAGATCTATGAAAACGTGTGGAACGAAAACGCGTTTGCGTCCGACAAAACCGTGACGGTGCACATCCGGCGCATCCGCGAAAAGATCGAGATCGATTCACGCAATCCGAAATATCTGAAGGTGGTGTGGGGCATTGGATACAAAATCGAAAAAATTTGACCGTACATGGGTCACAAAAACGATCGCCTTTCTGCTGGCGGTGGTACTCACGGCATACGCGGCGGTCAACACCGTGGGCACGCTGTGGGATCTGCACGAAACGACGGAGGGCATCAGCATCTATCTGGAGGATGTTTTGCGCGGCGTCGGGAAAGACGACCTGACAAAAACAACGGCATTTGCCAACGAAACCCGGACGGTGGAAGATCTGGCGCTGCAGCGCTATCTCTATGGCGACGGCAGCGAAACGGCGTATGCGGCCTATTTGGAAAACGGGGAAAACGCACAGGCGACTTATGTTGAAAACTACAGCCGGACAGTGCTGCAAAACTGTTTGGGCGTCAGCGGACACGGTTCGCCCGTGGCGCTGCAGCGGTACTTGAACGACGGTATAATCACGCTCGAAAAGATTACCGACCATTCGAAGCACTTTGTGCAGGGTCACATTTATGTTTCGGACGGTGACTATTCTTATGAGGACACGGATGGAAACGAGGAATATTATGACACCGGCTGGATAGAAGCAAGCGAAGCCTACGACGGGGAAGATACGTTTCCGACAACCACGTTCATTGCCACGGAATCGCAGGCATTTCCGAACACGGACTTCAATTTTCAAAGCAGCTTTGCTATCCCGCAGTCGGTGACAAAACAGCTCAAAGACGGCGAAGTTGCCGTGGAGCTTTGCCACACGAATCTGGACTACGGGCGTTCGGGTGTGCAGACCTATGACGGCTACTATGCGCTGAAGATCAACAATCGCGCCATTGCTGCGCGCGCTGACGTGAACAGAACGAATTATGGGCAATCTTTCGATTCCTTTGAGTCGTTCCATACGACTTACGAGATCGCCCGTAAAGAGGCGAACAAATATAAAAACATGCAGTTTGCCGTTGTGGATAACCGCACCGGTCTGGTCGTCTCCAATGTTGCAAAACTGGACGGCAAGACGCTGACACAGGGTGATCTGGAGCAGTTCACGAAAGCAAAATGGTATTTCAGCATCGACCTGCTCAGTGGCGCGCGGACGTTTTCCAAAGCGGCGCAAAAGACCGCGGACAGCAGCAGCTATCTGCGCGATAGCCTGACGTACTTTTTAACAGAGGGCGAACTCAACGGCACGCTGTATGTGTCGTTTGACGAAAGCCTTGCGGCAAAGGATGTGTTCCGCACCCATCGAACCGTCTATCAAGGCGTATATGAAACGGTTGCCAATGTGGTGAAGCTGGATCTGATCTGCCTTGCCGGCATTCTGCTGTGTCTGGTCTATCTTGTGATCCGTGCCGGCCGCCGGCACGATGACGACGAACTCCACATGCTGCCGCTTGACCGGATCTTTACGCTGCTGCGTCTGGCGCTGCATGTCAGCGCGATTGCCGGCGTGGTTGCGCTGGCGGTGTGGTTTTTCGACGAGCTTGTCGGCCAGCACTGGTTGGTGGCAACGCCACTGGTGCATACCTTCGTCGCCCTGTGCGCCGCGGTGGTGATGGCGATCTTCATTGACGGGCTGCTGTTTGTCGTCCGCCACATCAAGGCGCACACGCTGCTCAAGAACCTCTTCCTCGTGTGGCTCATCCGCAAGATCCGCACGTGGTACAAGGCGTACCGGGAAGCGCATCCCAAAAAAGAAAAGCAGCCGGTGGAATACGCCGACCTTTATAAAGACGCGAAAAAGCGCGTGCTGCTCTTCGGCTTTTTGCCGAACGCCGTTCTCGGCATCCTCGTCGTGATCTTCATGGCCTCCGAGGCGCAGTTCCTTGCCGTTCCGCTGTTGTTTGTCATCTTCGGCTACGACGTGTGGCTGGCGGTCTACGCGCTGCGCTACGCCTACCGTGTGCGCGCCGGGATCGAAGCCGTGCACCGCATCCGCGGCGGCGACTATGACGTGCATCTGGCCGTCGACGACCGCAGTCCCGCGCTGGCCGTGTTTGCCCGCGACGTCAATTCGATCAACGACGGACTGCGCATCGCCGTTTCCAATGCGATCAAGGACGAGCACATGCGCACCGAGCTGATTACCAACGTGTCGCACGATCTCAAAACGCCGCTGACGAGCATCATCAATTATGTCGATCTGCTCTCGCGCGAAGAGCTGCCGGATCCGCGTGGATCTTGTGGATCTGCGGCTGGCGGAGCTGGCGAACCAGATCGCCGGCGAATACGAAGACGCGTTCCGCGAGCGAAACCTCGAGCTGATTACGTCGGCGGACAGCGATGTGGTCGTCCGCGCCGACAGCAAGCTGTGCTACCGCGTGCTCGATAATCTGATGAACAACGTCAAAAAATACGCCATGCCCGGCACGCGCGTCTATCTCAGTCTGACACAGGAGGACACCTGGGGCGTGTTGACGCTGCTGAATGTGTCGCAGACGCAGCTCAATATCCCGGTGGAGGAGCTGATGGAGCGCTTTGTGCGCGGCGACGCGTCGCGTTCCACCGACGGCAGCGGCCTCGGCCTTTCGATCGCGCAAAACCTGTGTGAGCTGCAGGGCGCAAAGCTGGAGCTTTCCATCAGCGGCGATCTGTTTACCGCGAAGGTGAAGTTTCAAAAAGCGTAGAATGAGTGAAGGGCCAAGGGCCGAGGGCCGAGGGACGCGATGAAACAAATCATGCCTTTTTAAGATTCTCCGCGAAAAAATGACCGCCACACCCAACGGTATGGCGGTTTTTCTTATGGCAAGCCGATCTGTACGGTTGAAATCCCTTGGCCCTATGCCCTCGGCCCTTGGCCCTCAGTTTACCACATTGCGCGGCTGACCGGCCAAAAACGCTTCGAGATTCCCTTTGAAAATTTCCATCAACCGGCTGCGCGCTTCAAAGCTCGCCCACGCGATGTGCGGCGTGATGATGCAGGTTTTGCATTGCAGCAGCGGATTGTCCTTTTTCGGCGGCTCGCACGACAGCACGTCCACACCCGCGCCGGCAAGACGGCCGCTCCGGAGCGCCGCGGCAAGCGCCGCTTCGTCCACCACGGGACCGCGCGACGTGTTGATGAGATAGGCGGTGGGCTTCATCTTTTTGAGAAAGTCCGCGTTGACCAGCGCCGTGGTGGCGGGTGTCAGCGGGCAGTGGAGCGACACGACGTCACTTTCCCGAAGCAGGGTGTCAAGGTCAACGAACTCCACGCTGCCGAAGCCGTCATAGCTGCGTGTATGCGGCGACACGGCGAGCACCCGCATCCCCATCGCGTTGGCAATCTGCGCCACAGCTTTGCCGATCCGGCCGAAGCCGATGATGCCGAAGGTTTTGCCGAAAAGCTCCGTGAGCGGCTGCTTCCAGTAGCAGAAATGCTTGGAGCGTACCCAGTCGCCACTTTTGACACTGTCGTTGTGCAGCCCGACGGCGGTGGTCAGCTCGAGCAGCAGCGCAAACACCAACTGCGCCACGCCGTTGGTGGAATAGGCCGGAATATTGCACACGGGGATGCCCCGTTTGCGGGCGGCTTTGCCGTCGATCACGTTGTAGCCTGTCGAAAGCAACAGGATACATTTGAGGTCGGGCAGGGCGCGGATGGTGTCGGCACAGAGCACGGTTTTGTTGGACACGAGAATATCGGCGCCGGCGCTTCTCTCGAGCACCAGTGCGGGCGGCGTGACGTCATAGACGTCGACTTCGTCCACCAGGTCTTTCAGCCAGTCCCACGACAGATCGCCCGGGTTTTCGGCATAGCCGTCGAGAATCACAAGTTTCATAGGGATCATCCTTTCAGCGGTCGTTTTTCCCATTATAGCACACAATCGCAATTTTGCCAAACTTTTGGCAAGGAAAAAAATTCTGTGAAAACATTTTGAAATTTTCCAAAAAACCGTTGACCGATTGCATGGATTCATAGTAGAATAATAGCATGTATCATTGTCTGTGAGCGGGAGGCGGACAGGTGAAAAGGAAAAGAAGCCGAAGCAGCGTTATGAACTTCGCCGCGTTCGTCTGTTTTCTGCTGGCGCTGATTCTGATCGTGTTTCTGCGCCTGTCACAGATCGACCGCGTGATCGAATGGTATCACAAATATACCGATGCGCTCTCTTCGTTTGAACAATGGATCCAGCAAAACGGCGCCACCTGGTATTCCGTGGCGATCATATTGGCAAACTTTGTGCTCAAGGCCGTTATTCCGTGGTTCCCGCTTTCATGCATCTGCGTGGCGTGCGGCGTGCTGTTTCCGGCCTATTACGCGATCCCGATCAATGCGTGCGGCGCGGCGCTGTTGTTTACCATCAAATACTTTTGGGGTAAACGCTTCGGCGGCGGCAACGCCGAAAAACTGCTCGCCAAAAACGAAAAAGCCGAAAATCTGGTGGAGCGCAACAAGCTCGGCTCCGCCGTGGTGCTGTTTTTTCTGCGGCTGTTTCCGTGCATCCCGATCAACGCGGTCAGCCAGCTTTACGGCACAAGCGACATCGAATACTGGAAGTATCTGGTCGTGTCGCTGGTGGGCTTTTCCTACAAGCTGTTTTCCTACACGATCATCGGCCGCAGCGTCTATGATCCGATGAGCGCGAGCTTTTTGCTGCCGTTCATTTTGCTGTTTTTGCTCTCCGGGCTGGTGCTGCTCGCGTTCAACGGCGTGATCAGCCTGTCGAAGGGCGAAGTCAATCTCGGCTAATGCGTGTCTGCGGCGGTTTGCCATGGCGGACACCTGAAATTAAGAAGCATAAAAACGGACGAAAGGTAGATGAGCTTTTATGGCATCCTATCAGCAGCTCAAAACGCTGCTTTCCTCCCGTGCGCTGGACGACGCGTTTGCGTGCGCCTATACGCCGGCCCAGTACGACCAACAGTATGAACGCTTCCTCAAGGTGCTTGAGGAGTTCCATACGCGCTTTGACGCCGCAGGCAAAAAGGACGTCGGACTGTTTTCCGCGCCCGGCCGCAGCGAGATCGGCGGCAACCACACCGACCACAACCACGGCAAGGTGCTGGCGGCGTCGATCAGTCTGGACGTTGTTGCAGCGGCGGCCAAGAACGACGAGGGCGTGGTTCGCATCAAATCCGCGGGCTATCCGATGGACATGGTGTCCGTGGCGGATCTTGCCGTGCGCGATAGTGACGCCGGCCGCAGCCGTGCGCTGGTGCGCGGCATGCTCGACCGGTTTGTCCAGCTCGGCTACAAGATCGGCGGCTTCGACGCGGCAACGGCCTCGCAGGTGCTGTCGGGTTCGGGTCTGTCGTCTTCGGCGGCATTCGAGGTGCTGATCGGCACGCTGATCAACGAGCTGTACAACGACGGCAAGGTTTCGCCGGTCGAAATCGCCAAGATCGCGCAATATGCCGAAAACGTCCATTTCAAAAAGCCCTGCGGTCTGCTCGACCAGATGGCGTGCTCCGTCGGCGGCTTTGTGTCGATCGACTTTGCCGACCCGCAATCGCCGGTCGTCGGCAAGGTGGCGTTCGATTTCGCGTCGTGCGGCCACGCGCTGTGCATTGTGGACACCAAGGGCAGCCACTCCGATCTGACCGACGACTACGCCGCCATCCGCAGCGAGATGGAGGCTGTGGCCGGCTTCTTCGGCAAACAGGTGCTGCGCGACATTGACAAACAGCAGGTGCTCGACAACGCCGGCGCCATCGCGAAGCAGCTCGGCGAACGCGCGGTGCTGCGCGCGCTGCATTTCTTCCGCGAAAACGAACGCGTGGACAAGGAATTCGACGCGTTGCAAAACGGTGATTTCGAACAGTTCAAGCAGCTCGTGATCGAAAGCGGCTATTCGTCCTATCTCTATAACCAGAACGTGTTCACATCCAAGCGTCCCACCAGCCAGCCGCTGTCGCTTGCGCTGCTGATCAGCGAAGAGATTTTGCGCGGGCGCGGCGCGTGGCGGGTCCACGGCGGCGGCTTTGCCGGCACGATTCAGGCGTTCGTGCCGCTCGATATGCTCGACACCTACAAAAAAGCCATGTGCGCCCTGTTCGGCGCTGACGCCTGCTATGTACTCAACATCCGCCCGGTCGGCGGTGTCCGACTCATATAACCAAGCAAAAAATGGAGGAGATCACATGAACAAAACCATGAAACGCAGCCTTGCCGTTTTGCTGGCGGTGCTGATGCTTTTGAGCGTTTGCGCCTCGCAGCTTGCGTTTGCCGCAACGGCAATCGGCAAAGTGGAAACCTTGAAAGTTGCGTCTGTAACCCAGAGCCAGGTCAAGCTGAAATGGTCCAAGGTCAGCAAAGCCAGCGGCTATTGCGTCTATTCCTATGACGCGAAAAAGGATCAGTGGCTTGTGGAAACCTATACCACGGCCAACACCTTCACCGACAAGGGCCTGAGCGCAGGCACCAAATATACCTATAAGGTCGCGGCCTATGTGAAAACCGGCACGACCCGCACCTTCGGCAAGGATTCCGCCAAGGCGGACGCTTTGACGTTGCCCGCACGCGTCGGCAAGCTGACCGCAAAGCAGGTGACGCCGGCAAAGATCAAGCTGACCTGGAGCGCCGCGGCGGGCGCCACAGGCTATCTTCTGTATGGCAGAACGGCCGACGGCAAGTATAAAAAGATCAAGGCGACCAAAGCGCGCACCTATACGGTGACCTATCCGGCAGCGCCCGGCGTGATGTATTACAAAGTCCGCGCCTTTGCCAAAAACGGCAAGATCACCCGCTATGCCGCCAAGTTCAGCCCGACAGCCAAGGTGAGCACAAAGCCGGCCCAAGTGGAAAGCCTGACCGCGACCAACATCACCGGCGCAACCGCAACGCTCAAATGGGCGGCCGCGGCCGGCGCATCGGAATATATCATCTTTAAAAAGGATATCAGCACGGGCGACGATTTTGTGAAGGTTGCAACGACAAAGAAAACAACCTATGAGGTCAAGTATCCCGCGTCGCCGCGCACGGTGCATTTCAGTGTGCAGGCGAGCGCCACGGTGAACGGCAAAACCACGCTGGCAGCGGTCAGCGCACCGGTCTATGTCTCCATGTGGCCGAAGGCGGTTACAACGCTGAATCTGAAAAAGGCCGGCCACGATTCCCTGACGCTCACATGGCCGGCGGCCTCCGGCGCGTCGGAATACCGTGTCTATCAGTATATCGACGGCCAGCTCACAGAGATCGGCAAAACCGAAAAAACAACCTATGTGGTGAAGAATCTGGAGCCCGAAACGTCCTACAGCTTCCGTGTGCGTGCGGTTGCGGACTTTGCCGGCCAGATCACCGAAACCGAAATCAGCCCGGTGCTGACCGCGGAAACCTCGTTCGGCAGCATCAAGGGCGCGACGGTCGTGCTCAACACGAACAACACGGCGGTCCTGTCGTGGAACGCGCTGGAGGGCGCACGCGGCTACGAGATTGAAAAGAAGGACGGCAGCGACTGGAAAAAGATCGGCGACAGCAAAACCACAATGTTCAGCGTGTCCGATCAGGAAAGCGGCAAGACGCTCGGCGTCGGCAAAACCTATGAATACCGCATCCGCGCCTATCTGGAAGAGAACGGCGAAACGGTCTATTCCCCGTATACCAAGACGATTGAAGTCCATTCCATTCCCGCAAAGCCCGAAAAGCCGATCATCGCAGCCGGCGCGGACCACAGCATTGTGGTCGACTGGCCGACCGTGCCCGGCGCGGACAGCTATCATCTGCAGTTCTACAGCAGCCAGGGCAAATGGGTCGACGACACGGTGATGGGCGAGATCCACAAGTATACCTATAACGGCCAGGAGCGCACCTCCTACCGCTTTATCATGGATGATACCAGCGATTCCGGCACCCATCAGTACCGCGTGGCGTCTGCCGTGCAAAACGACGGCCGCTGGACCTACGGCGCCTACAGCCAGCCGGCGTCGATCCAGTACACCTATGAACCGGAGCCGGATTATGGCTACAGCGAATCGTTCAAAAAAGCCGGTATGGTCGGCTATCTGCTGGACGGCCAGGAGGGTGTGTTCTTTACCGCGGACGATCCGTGGCAGCGCAACTTCGGCTTCAACAAGCTGTATGACGTTGCGTCGCAGTTCTTCTGGATCCAGTATGACACCATCCGCTTCTACTTCAGCTATCAGGGCTCCGACTGGATGCTGCAGCCGTGGAAGGGCCAGTACGGTGCAATCCTCTACGGCGCGGAGCTCGGCGTCTACAAGAAATACACCGAGCGCGACGCGGACCATTACGACTGTGCGCAGGATCAGGATCTGCTGATGATGTCGATGGATTTCGAACGCTATTACTGGAACGAGGATCAGACCGCCGGCGAATGGAAGCATGAGTTCAGCCGTCCCTACGGCAGCTACTGGTGGTGCACCGGCTTCAAACTCGGCTATATTCGTCTTGCAAAGCCGACTGAGATCATTACGATTAACGAAAACAAAGACAAGCAGACCTTCCCCGAAATCCGTGCAAACTATCGTGTGACGGTAAAGGATTTCGAAATGCTCCACGGCTTCGTTCAGGGATTGAAGGACGCCGGCTATAAACAGATAGAGTACAAACCGGGCGTGAAACCCGACAATTTGGAATTTGCCTATCACGATCTGGACGTCTACTTCCCGTTCTGATGCAACACGAACGCCACTGCTTCGGCAGTGGCGTTTTTCTGAAAGGAGCTTAACATGCAGCCTTTGATTTCCGACCCGGCCGCCGCCTTCGGCACGCCGCAGATCGGCGGCAAAACGCCCGAAGAAGCCGCCTTTCTTGCCCGGCTCGTCGCCGTTCAACCGTCGGCGCGGCAGCTTTCGCACAGCCGTCTTCCCTATTACAGCTTCATCCATTTCGGCATGAACACCATGACGGGGCGCGAATGGGGATTGGGCGACGAAGCCCTTTCGCTGTTTCACCCCGACGCGCTCGACACTGACGGGTGGTGCCGCGTGCTCAAAGCAAGCGGCAGCCGCGGCGTGATTCTGACCGCGAAGCACCACGACGGCTTTTGCCTGTGGGACACAAAAACCACGACCCACAGTGTGATGCACACGCCCTACGGCAAGGACATCCTCGCCCAACTGCGCCAAAGCTGCGACAAATACGGCCTGCGTCTCGGCGTCTATCTGTCGCCGTGGGACCGCAACGCGCCGCAGTACGGCACCGAACGCTACAACGATTTCTTTGTCGCGCAGCTCACGGAGCTTTGCTCGGGCTACGGCGAATTGTTCGAGGTCTGGTTTGACGGCGCGTGCGGTGAGGGCAAAAACGGCAAAAAGCAGCGCTACGACTGGCAGCGCTATTACGCCGTGATCCGCAAGCTGCAGCCGAACGCTGTGATCGCCGTCAGCGGACCCGACGTGCGCTGGATCGGCAACGAGGGCGGCAACGTGCGCGAAAGCGAGTGGAGCGTGGTGGGCGCGCCGGCGATCCTCACGGAAAAGGTTGCCGCGCAGTCGCAGACGGACGAACAGGATCTTAGCTTTGACCGCTGCGAAGACGACCTCGGCAGCCGGGACGCGCTGAAAGGGGAAACCGACCTCATCTGGAGCCCCGCGGAGGCGGACGTTTCTGTGACGACCGGGTGGTTTTATCACGATTGGAAATACTATCTTTTCCGCAAAAAGCGCACGGCAAAGCAGCTCGCCGACATTTATTTCAACACCGTCGGCGGCAACGCGACGCTGCTTTTGAATGTGCCGCCCGACAAGCACGGCCGCATTTCGCGCCGCGAACAGCGCACGCTCCGGCGGTTTACCGCGCGGACGCAGGCGCCGTTCCGCCATCCGCTGGATGCGTCCTGTGCCTTGTTGAAAGCGGACGGCACCGTCCTCGACGGCGACGACGTGCAAGCGCTGAAAGACGGCGCGCGCGTCGCGTTCCCGACCGGCGCGTTCGTTTTGCAGCTGACCTTTGACGGCGCAAAGACCGTGCGCACGCTCTCGCTCAAAGAGGACATCGCTTGCAGCCAGCGCGTGGAACGCTTTTCCGTTTGGGCCGATACGGCAAAAGGCAAGCTGCAAAAGTTGGAAAGCCACACCGTGATCGGGCGGCAAAAGATCGTGCGGTTCAAACGGCCGGTCAAAGCGCAGGCGGTCTTTGTCGTGATCGAGCAGGCGAGGGCGGAGCCGGTGATTGCGGAAGCGAAGGCGTTTGGGTAAAGAAAAAGGCAGAGGAAACGGCAGTGCCGATCCTCTGCTTTTGTTACGTCGCTCGAGCTCTATCATATTTCCCCCGAAAAAGCAAGCGTTTGCATAAAAATAGCGCCCGTAGCGTCGAATACGATGCTGCCGCAGGCAGCCACCGAAGACGCCGTCCCCAGCGCACGCAGTGCGCGTTGGGGAAGGTGTCAGTGCGCCAAAGCGCACTGACGGAAGGGGGTCGATCGACTGGGCGCGGACGTTATGGCAATTTAGCCGATCACTGATCGGCGCTACAATGTGGACGGCGAAGAAAAAAGCCGAACACTGATCGGCGCTACAAGGAACGCCCGGAAAAAAAGGCGGGCGACCACGCAGGGTCGCCCCTACGCGACAAAAACCAAACCGCTTCCCTTCGCGGGTGTGTGTTTCGGCTTTGTAAAACCTGCTTCGCGTCCCTAGCCCCTAGCCCCTCAATCCCTTCCCTTGTTCTGTTTCGCAACGCTTTTGCATAAAAATATCCACACAGCATTCTTCAAATTGTCGCAACTTCCAAACTTCCCGCGAACGCTTGATTTTTGAACAAAGTATGCTATAATATTTTGTAACTACAGAATGGAAAGACAGGCTCGTTTGGGGGTAATTCTATGAAACGCACCGAAATTGCAAAACTTTATGCGTCGCCCGAAAGCTATACGGTGTCGCCCGTCACCGTCTGCGGCTGGATCCGTACCAACCGCGACAGCAAGACGCTCGGCTTTATGGACGTCAACGACGGCTCCTGCTTCAAGGGCGTGCAGGTCGTGTTTGAGGCGAATAAGGTCGCCGACTTTGCCGCAGTTGCCAAGCTCAACGTCGGCACCGCCGTCATCGTCACGGGCGATCTGATTTTGACGCCGGAAGCAAAGCAGCCGTTCGAGATCAACGCCAATACCGTGGAGGTTGAAGGCGCGTCCACGCCCGACTACCCGCTGCAAAAAAAGCGGCACTCCGTGGAATATCTGCGCACCATCGCGCATCTGCGTCCGCGCACCAATCTCTATTCTGCGGCGTTTCGCGTGCGGTCGGCAGCGGCGTTTGCGCTGCACCGCTTCTTCAACGAAAACGGCTTTATCTATGCCCACACGCCGCTCATTTCCTGCTCCGACGCCGAGGGCGCGGGCGAAATGTTCCGCGTGACCACGCTCGATATGGAAAACCCGCCGAGAAACGAGGACGGCACGGTTGATTTCAGCCAGGACTTTTTCGGCAAAAGCGCGTTTCTGACCGTGTCCGGCCAGTTGCAGGGCGAGATCATGGCGCAGGCGTTCGGCAAGATCTATACCTTCGGTCCGACCTTCCGCGCCGAAAAGAGCTATACCCAGCGCCACGCGGCGGAGTTCTGGATGATCGAACCGGAAATCGCGTTCGCCGATCTGAACGACGATATGGCGCTCGCGGAAGCGATGATCAAATACGTCATCCGCTATGTGCTCGATACCTGTCCGCAGGATATGGCGTTTCTCAACCAGTTTGTGGACAAGGGCCTGATCGAACGGCTCGAAGCTGTGGCGTCGAGTGAGTTCGGCCGCGTGACCTACACCGACGCGGTGGAGATTCTCAAACAGCACAACGACCAGTTTGAATACAAAGTGGAGTGGGGCAGCGATCTGCAAACCGAGCATGAACGGTTCCTCACCGAGCAGGTATTTAAAAAGCCGGTCTTTGTCACCGACTATCCGAAGGAGATCAAGGCGTTCTATATGCGCCTCAATGACGACGGCAAAACCGTGGCCGCGTGCGACTGCCTGGTGATGGGCATCGGCGAGATCATCGGCGGCAGCCAGAGAGAGGAGCGCTACGACGTGCTGCTTGACCGCATCCACGAGCTGGGGCTCAAGGAGGAGGACTACTGGTGGTATCTCGATTTGCGCAAATACGGCGGCACCAAGCACGCCGGCTTCGGTCTGGGCTTTGAACGGCTGGTGATGTACCTGACGGGCATCTCCAACATCCGCGACGTTTTGCCGTTCCCGCGTACCACGGGCTCCGCGGATTTCTAAGATTATCTTTTCACAGTAAGGGGTGCGGCACATGCCGGATTACAAATCATTGACAAAAGACGAACTGCGGCAGGAACAAAAGGAACTCATGGAGGCCTACCGCAACTATCAGGCGATGGGGCTCACGCTCGATATGTCGCGCGGCAAGCCCGGCACCGATCAGCTTTCGGTGTCCAACGGTCTGCTTGACGCGATCACCTCGCGCGACTGGGACGACGACAACAACCACTCCCTTCGCTACCTCAACTACGGCCTTTTGACCGGCATTGACGAATGCAAGGAGATTTTTGCCGCGCTGCTGGACGTGCCGATGGACAACGTGATCGTCTGCGGCAACTCGAGCCTCAACCAGATGTTTGACTATATCACCCAGTGCATGCTCACCGGGTCCGACGGCACGCCGTGGAAGGATCAGGGCGAGATCAAGTTCATCTGCCCGTCGCCGGGCTATGACCGCCATTTCGCCATCTGCGAATACTACGGCATCAAGATGATCCCCGTGGCGATGAACGACGAAGGTCCCGACATGAACGCCGTGGAAACGCTGATTCAGGATCCGTCCGTCAAGGGCATGTTCTGTGTGCCGAAATATTCCAACCCCACCGGCGTGACCTATTCCCACAACACCGTCGAGCGCATCGCGGCGATGGAGCCGGCGGCGAAGGATTTTCGCATCATCTGGGACAACGCCTACATCGTCCACGATCTGACGAGCAAGGGCGACGTGCTGGACAATATCTTTGAATCGCTCCACCGCTACGGCCACGACGATATGGTGATCGAGTTCACCTCCACGTCGAAGATCAGCTTCCCGGGCGCGGGCGTGGCTGCGCTGGCGGCTTCCGACCGCAATATCCAGATCATCAAAAACCGCCTGAAATATCAGACGATCGGCTACGACAAGCTCAACCAGTACCGCCATGTGAAATTTTATAAAAACGTGGACGGCCTCAAAAACTATATGCGGCTGCACCGCAACATCCTCGGTCCGAAGTTCAAGATCGTGCTGTATGAGTTTGAACACAAGCTCGGCGGTTACAACATCGCCAAATGGTCCAACCCGAAGGGTGGCTATTTCATCAACCTCGACGTCTATCCCGGCACGGCCAAACGCGTGTGGGAGCTTTGCCGCGACGCGGGCGTGACATTGACCAACGCCGGCGCGACCTATCCCTACGGCATCGACCCGGAGGACAAGAATCTCCGCATCGCGCCGTCCTATCCGCCGGTGGACGAACTGCTGACAGCGACCAAGCTGCTGTGTCTGTGCGTCAAGATTGCCGCGACGGAAAAGCTTTTGGAGGAGCCGGAAGAAGAGGACTAAGATTGCAAGATAGCAAGAAGCAAGATAGCAAGAACGCTGCCGCGGCTGCCGATCATCGGTGCCGCGGTTGTCTTTTTCGCAGGAGCCTTGAAAAGGGCAGGGCGGTTGTGTATAATGGACAGGGAAAAGTGTGAAATAAATCGGGATTTGTGGAGGTGATGTGCCGTGTACGTTGAAGAATACGGCAAAGATAACAAAAGCGTGATCGTTATGCTTCACGGAGCTAATTTTGTTCATTGTTTCGGGAGACAGTATTCCCTTGCGGAGAAATATCACATTGTTGTTCCACATATTATGGGCTTTGGTAAGGAAGCCGGAAGGGTGTTTGACACCGATATTTGCATCCGGGAACTTGCCGGTTATATTCGGTCTATTGACAGTAAAGTACTTTTGATCGGGTTCTCGCTGGGGGCGCAGCTCGCATTCAAACTGATATCAGAATACCCTGATCTATTCTACGCGGCGATTATAGTGAGTCCGTGGTTGAATAAAGAACAACCCGAATTATCGGAAGTTCTGCGTATGAACGAAAAGCAGTTTTATTCTTTGAAGAAAAAATGGCTTTGCAACATCATCGGCATGATGAACGGTTTGCCGTCAGCGCAAAGAAAAGAGTTTGTCAGGCAAATGCAGGAAGTTAAGGTTGAAACGATCAGGAACTCAGTCGATAATGGCATCACCTTTGACGGCGTTCGAGGATTTGAAAACGTTGACTTTCCTGTTATAGCTCTGGCAGGCGCAAAAGAACAGCAAAGCGTGCTGAACAGTGTAAAAGAAATGGCAGAAAAAAACAATAACTGCAGATATGAAATATGGGAAAAAGCGGCGCACAATATTCCGCCGATGTTTTCCAAGCGTTTTAATATACTGATCACGGAAACGGCTCGATAAATTCCGGTTTGCGTCGCTGTTTTCGATCACCGCGAAAAGACGACCCAGCCGCCCGACACCCCGCCCGAAAACCCGTAACCAATTAGGTAAGCCAGTTTGTCAAAGCAACCCGCTGTCGACTGATGACTGTCGACTGTTGACTGCACCGGAGGTGTCCCATGCCGATCATCCACCCTATCCCGCCCGTCTTTGACGAACACAGCCGCGTGCTGATCCTCGGCTCGTTCCCATCTGTGAAATCCCGCGAAGCCGCGTTCTTTTACGGCCATCCGCAAAACCGCTTCTGGCGTGTCTTGTCGAATCTTTTCGGCGAGCCGGCAGGGGAGACGCCCGAAGAAAAAACCGCCTTCCTCTTGCGGCACCATCTCGCGCTGTGGGATGTGATCCGATCGTGCGAGATCACCGGCAGCGCCGACAGCTCCATCCGCAACGCCGTGCCGAATGATCTGTCCGCCGTTTTGCAGGCGGCGCCGGGCGTGCAGATTTTTACCAACGGCAAAACCGCCGACCGGCTCTACCGGCAGTATCTGCTGCCCCTCACGGGAAAAGACGCGGTCTGCCTGCCGTCCACCAGCCCCGCCAATGCGCAATGGTCGCTTGAAAAGCTGCTGGATGCGTGGCAGGTTGTGTGCGATGCCGCGCAAAGGGGAGACATTTGAGACAAATCTGTTTTTTTTGTTCGAATTTTTAGTTTCGTGCTTTAACTTATGAAAGTAAATTTAAAGTTTGTTTAAGGTAGCGTGCATATAATCCAATTGTGCAATGGGGAATGTAAGATGTTTTTTTCCGATTTTTCTTCTTACAACCCTCCTCTCCATTGCACTCCCCTCTCCTTTCAATTTTATTTTGAAAACAGCACACGCCTGTTCCGGTGTGTGTTGTTTTCGTTTTTCAGGGGAAAACAAGACGGATTGCGGTTTTTTCGTCACAGTTTTTTTACAATTTATTGTTTATTTTAAGTTTTACAGGTATCCTAAAATAGAATCCGATGAAACGCGGCGCTTTTTTGTGTGCCGAAAGGAGAACCATCATGAGACTTTTACTTGCCGAAGACGAAAAAGATTTGTCCAAAGCGCTGTGTGCGATCCTCAAGCACAACAACTATTCCGTGGACGCTGTCTACGACGGCCAGGACGCGCTGGATTACGGCATGGACGAAAACTACGACGGCATCATCCTCGATCTGATGATGCCCAAAAAGAACGGCCTCGAGGTGCTCGAAGCGCTGCGCAAGGCCGGGGTGGACACGCCGGTTTTGATTCTCACCGCCAAGGCGGAAACCGAAGACAAGATCCTCGGCCTCGACAAGGGCGCCGACGACTATCTGACCAAGCCCTTTTCCACCGGCGAGCTGCTTGCGCGCATCCGGGCGATGACGCGGCGCAAAACGGCGTTTACGCCGAATCTTTTGACGCTGGGCAATCTGTCGCTCAACCGCGAAACGTTTGAGCTGTCCACCGAGCACGCGTCGCTGCGGCTGGGCAACAAGGAGTTCCAGATGATCGAGCTGTTGATGGACAATCCCGGCCGGCTGATCTCCACCGAACAGTTTATGGAGCGCATCTGGGGCTATGAGACCGAAGCGGAGATCAACGTCGTGTGGGTCTATATCTCCTATATCCGTAAAAAGCTCCAGACGCTGCAGGCAAATGTCGAAATCAAAGCGACGCGCGGCGTCGGCTACACGCTGGAGGAAATCAAATGCTGAAACGACTGCAGCGCAAATTTGTCGCCATCGCGATCCTCGCGCTGTTTACGGTTGTGTTTGTGGAGCTGTTTTCGGTCAACGTCGTCAACGTCTATCAGCGCGACAGCGACTCCAAAAGCCTGCTTTATCTGATCGCGCAAAACGACGGCGTGCTGCCCAACACGGCGCGTGACGACAGCTTCGGCGCGTTTTGGAATCCCTTCGGCCGCACAACGGTCACGGTGGAAACGCCCTATGCCACACGCTATTTTGTGGTCAAGCTCCACGGCAACGTGGTGACCGATATTTCCACCAAGAACATCGCCTCGGTCAGCGACCAGACCGCGTTTGAATACGCCGCCAAGGTCTACGGCGAGGAGCCGGGCTACGGCTTTCTGGACATCTACCGCTATTACTATGTGAAGGACGCGGCCACCGGCAATGCGATCATGGTCTTTCTCGATTTTGAACGCGAACTGGAGGAGACCTTCGCGCTGGCCTCGATCTCGTTTCTTGTGGGCGTGATCTTTGTTATTTTGCTCTCGTTCCCGGTCTATCTGCTCACACGCTCCGCGCTCGCGCCCGTGCGCCGCAGCATCGAGCAGCAAAAGCAGTTTATCACCGACGCCGGCCACGAATTGAAAACGCCGCTGGCCATCATTTCGGCCGACGCGGACGTACTGGAGATGTGCGAGGGCGAAAACGAATGGGTCAGCTCCATCAAGAGCCAGACCGTGCGCATGAACACGCTGGTGCGCAATCTGGTGTCGCTGTCCAAGCTCGACGAGATGGCGAGCGATATCGAGCATGTGGAGTTCAATATCAGCGAAGCGGTGCTCGACACGGCGCTCAACTTTGAGCCGATGGCAAAATCCCGACAGTTGTCGTTCACCCTTGACGTTGCGCCCGATCTGACGCTCAAGGGCAACGAGGGCGAGATCCGTCAGCTCGTGTCGATCCTGTGCGACAACGCGCTCAAATATACGAACGAACAGGGCGAGATCAAAATTTCGCTTTACAAATCCGGCAAAACGCTGACGCTCGACGCCTACAACACCTGCGACGGGATCGAAAAAGAAAAGCTGCCGCATCTGTTCGACCGCTTCTATCGCGCCGACCCGGCGCGCGCACGGGAGACCGGCGGCTACGGGATCGGCCTGTCGATCGCCAAAGCGATCGTGGAGCGCCACAAGGGCAAGATCAGCGCTTCGTCCGCGGACGGCAAATCCATTTTATTCCATATCACCCTGTAAACAAAACTGAAAGAATTTCTTCCCGCTTTTCAGAACGATTTCAGCATCACCCGATATACTTGGGGCAACAAAACGAAAGGAGATGCGTGCTGTGAAACCCTTTAAAACGATCTTTTCGCGCTACGAAAAGAAGTACGTGCTCACGGGCCGGCAGTATGTGCAGCTGATGCAGTGCATTGGCAGCCGCCTGCAGGACGACGAATACGGCAAAAGCACCGTCTGCAATATCTATTTTGACACCCCGGATTACCGGCTGATCCGCGCCTCGATTGAAAAGCCCGTTTTCAAGGAAAAGCTGCGCATGCGCGTGTATAACATTCCTTGTGCGGATTCGACAGCCTTTGTGGAGATCAAGCGCAAGTACAAAGGCATCGTCTACAAGCGCCGCGTGAGCATGCGCTATGCCGACGCAGTCGCCTGGCTGTGCCGCGGGCAGCAGCCGCCGTTTGACGCCCAGATCCCGCAGGAGATCGAATACTGCCGCACCTGCTACGGCACGCTGCAGCCGAAGGTCTCGCTGTTCTATGACCGGATCGCCTTTATCGGCAAAGAGGACGAAAACCTGCGCGTCACGTTCGACAGCAACATCCGCTACCGCGACACACGGCTGGATCTGTCGCTGGGCGACGGCGGGTGCACCCGGATCGACGACGGCAATATCGTCATGGAGATCAAATGCGAACACGCGTTCCCGCTCTGGCTGAGCGAAGCGCTGAGCAGCCTTTCGATCTTCCCGGCAACCTTTTCAAAATACGGTATCGCGTATCAGCAGATGACGGAGCAAAAGGCCGCAAAGGCCGCGCTCGAAATCGCTTGAACGCATCTTGTTTGTTTTTTCAGTTCTGAAACGGAGGAATTCTCATGTCTACCATTTTTCAATCGATTTTAACTTCCACGCTGACCCCGGCCACCTTCTTCATCTGTACGGCCGTTTCCGTCGTGCTCGGTCTTCTGATCGCGCTTTGCTATATGAAAACATGCAAAAAACACAACGCGGGCTTCGTCACCACCATCGCGCTGCTGCCGGCCGTGGTGCAGATCGTGATCATGCTCGTCAACGGCAACCTCGGCGCAGGCGTCGCTGTGGCAGGCGCGTTTTCGCTGGTACGCTTCCGTTCCATTCCGGGCACGGCGCGCGAGATCTGCATGATCTTTATCGCGTTGGCCGCAGGCCTTGCAACGGGCATGGGTTATCTGGCGTTTGCGGTGTGCTTCGTGATCGTCACAGCGCTGCTGGCGCTGATCTATGCAAAAATGGGGCTCGGCGAAAAGGCGTCCAAAGGCAAAAAGAGCCTCGTCATCGTGATCCCGGAAACGCTCAACTACACCGAGGTGTTTGACGATCTGTTCAAGGAATACACCGAATCAAACGAACTCGTTTCGGTCAAAACGACCAACATGGGCTCGCTGTTCAAGCTGAGCTATGAAGTCAAGCTCAAGGACGCGTCGCGCGAAAAGGAATTCATCGACGCGCTGCGCACCCGCAACGGCAATCTGGAGATCCAGTGCGCAAAGCTGCCGGACAACCAGATCAATCTTTGAGAAAGGCGGCGACAAAGGCTATGACCATTTCCCGGCGCAGGATCTGTGCCGCCGCGCTCGCGCTGCTGTTTGCGGCGCTGGGGCTGTGCGGCTGCGCAGCCAACCGGACACAAAGCGATCCGTCCGATGTTTTGACCACCACGGCGCCGCTGTCCGGTGATGTGACAACGACCCAACCGCAGGCGGACGAAGACACCGGCGAAAACGAAAATCTCGAAATCGACACCTATGTCATCCTTAACGACGACGCGACCGCCATCAAGGGCAGCGGCGCGGCGTATGCAGACAGCGTGCTCACCGTCAGCGCCCCGGGCGTTTATTCGATCAAGGGCAAGCTGACCGACGGGCAGATCCGCGTGGACACCGACGACGAGAACGCCAAGGTAAAGCTCTATTTTGACGGCGTGGAGATCTATTGCAGCACGAGCGCGCCGGTCTATATTGAAAATTCGCCCAAAGAGACGCAGATCATTCTGGCAAAGGGCAGCGAAAACAAGCTGTCGGACAACGCCGACCGCACGATGACCGAGGCGCAGGCGGAGGATAACGACTTCGCCACGGCGGTCATCTACAGCAAGGACGACCTGCAGATCGAGGGCACCGGCACGCTGACGATCGAAGCAAATTTCAACAAGGGCATCTTTTCGCGTGACGATCTGCAGCTGCGCGGCGGCACGCTCAACATCACCGCGGCGGACGACGGTATCCGCGGCAAAGACAGTGTGGAGATCTCCGGCGGTACGCTGAACATCACGTCCGGCGGCGACGGCATCCGCACGAGCAACGAAGAAAAGGGCGACGTCAGCATCTCGGGCGGCGACATCACTGTGATCAGCACGCTCGACAGCATCCAGGCCGTGGGCAATGTCGCTATTGCGGGCGGCACGCTGCGGCTGCAAAGCGGCGGCGGTTATCAGGCGTCGCTGGCGTCGCAGGGCAACGGCACGGGCACGTTTGGCGGCTTCGGGTTTGGCGAACGCCGGCCGGAGGGCGGCACGACCGAGGATACGAATACCGTGTCCGCCAAGGGCATCAAGGCAGACGGCTCCATCGCCGTGTCGGGCGGCACGTTCCGGCTCAACTGTCTGGACGACGCGCTGCACGCGGACGAAAACGTGGCCGTTTCGGGCGGCATGTTCCGCATCAACACCAACGACGACGGCATCCACGCCGGCAAAGCGCTCGCGATTGCGGGCGGCGAGATTTTGATCGAAGCGTCGTATGAGGGCCTGGAGGGCAACACGATCGACGTGTCCGGCGGCACGCTGGATATTACCGCGCAGGACGACGGCTTCAACGCCGCGTCGCCGGATGACCAGAACGACATGACCTTCTTCCGCGGCGCACCCGACGCACAAAACGGCAACGGCGAAACCGCACAGCCGCAGACGCCGGACAGCGGTGTGCCGACCGGAGAGCTATCCTTCGGCGGGCCGCAGGGCGATGGCCGGCAGGGTGACCGCACGCCGCCGACAGGCGACGGCCAAACGTCCGACGGCGAAAACGCACAGGGCTCGTTCGGCTTCCGCCGGCAGGGCGGCGGCAACCCGGGCGGCCGCGGCGGGATGGATCAGGCGGACGAAAGCTGCCTCATCACGATCAGCGCCGGCACGGTCAAAGTGAACGCCGCAGGCGACGGTCTCGATTCCAACGGCAGCATTCAAATGTCCGGCGGCACGGTGCTGGTGCTCGGCCCGACAAACAGCGGCAACGGCGCGCTTGATTACGCGGGTACCTGTGTGGTTTCGGGCGGTTCGCTGTGCGCAATCGGCAGCGCAGGCATGGCGCAGGGCGTATCAAACGGTTCCATCGCATCGCTGACCGTGCAGACGCAGATCCCTGCGGGCGCAACGGTCACAGTCATCGACAGCGCCGGCAACACGCTGTATCAGATCAAAAGCGAAAAGGCGGCGTCCCACTTCGTGCTGGCGGACGCGGCGCTTGTGAGCGGCCGCAGCTACACGCTGGCGGTGAACGGCGCGCAGGCCGGCAGCTATACGGCGCAGTAAGACAAGAAGAAAGCACCACCCGCAACGGATGGTGCTTTTTGCTGCAATGGGTTATGCTTTGGGGGTCTCTTCGCCCGTTTCTTCGTCATTTTTGCTGAACCAGCTGAAGATTGTTTTAATGAAATCGACCAGCCATTTCACAAAATTGATCGCGTCGCCGACGGTTGTAACTTTTTTCATCAAGGTCGCCTTCTTTCTGTAATTTTGAATGGATGCATTCATTATTTTTATCATAGCATATCATGCCGGAATTATCAAGCCCCGCAGCGGGGAAGTTTTCAAAAATGCGGGGAAAAATTGAAAAATGTGAAAAAAGGACTTGACGAAAAAAGATTTCTGTGTTATAGTATTCGAGCGTTGAGAGACTCGCTGGTGTAGCTCAGTTGGTAGAGCAGCTGATTTGTAATCAGCAGGTCGGGGGTTCGAGTCCGTCCACCAGCTCCATTCAACGAAAAACAGAATATGGGTAGGTTCCCGAGTGGCCAAAGGGAGCAGACTGTAAATCTGCCGTCAACGACTTCGATGGTTCGAATCCATCCCTGCCCACCAGGAAAAAAGCACTGCTTCGGCAGTGCTTTTTTCAGTTATATTCGCCTGCGGCGAGTTTTATTGCGTTGCAGTTATTATGAGCGAAGCGAATAACAAGGTTCTGCCCGCAGGGCAGGTTCTTATATTCGGCTTGCGCCGAGTGATATTGCGCTGCGCGCAGTTTGATGGCGAATAGAATATCACTTTGCGGCACAGCCGCAAAATTTAACTGTCCCGAAGGGACAATAGAACTGCGCCGCAGGCGCAATATCACTTGAAAAGCTTTCAGTCTTATGATATACTTTGCGCGGGGTGCGTACAATGTCAGATAGCGTTGGCTTGAATTGCTGTTTGAAACCGGATATATGGATGAGCAAACGTACAAACCAATTCAGAACAACTGCGGTGCAATCAGACGTATGCTGATTTCATCTATCAAAACCATAAAAGAAAAATATTTCAACAAATCAGTAGGTGAGGAAACCGATTTATGAATGCTTGGTTCACCGTTGAGAAAATT
The DNA here is from genome assembly GCA_902786285.1 of Oscillospiraceae bacterium. Lineage (GTDB taxonomy): Bacteria > Bacillota > Clostridia > Oscillospirales > Acutalibacteraceae > UBA6857. The sequence continues at coordinate 62,690 of CADABX010000009.1, forward strand.
GACGCGCAAACATTTGCCATAAGTGAATATCGGCATTGGGAAGAAACCCATTGCTATCTGCTTTACGGGCAGGACAAGTCCGTTTTGATTGACACGGGTCTCGGTATTTCAAACATAAAACGCATTGTCGATTGTCTGACGACGCTGCCTGTTACTGTGCTGACAACGCATGTGCATTGGGATCACATCGGCGGGCACGGGTTTTTTGACCGCATCGCAGTACATGAGGCGGAAAAGGATTGGATCAACGGAAGTTTCCCTTTGCCATTGCATGAGGTGAAGAAGCAGTTAACAAAACTACCTTGTGCATTTCCGGAAGAGTTCGACCCCGACGCATACCAGCTCTTTCAGGGTGAACCGCAGATTCTTTTGCATGACGGCGACTGTTTTGATTTGGGTGGACGAACAATCCGGGTGCTGCACACGCCGGGGCATTCTCCCGGGCACTGTTGTTTTTACGAACAGGAGAGAATGTATTTGTATTCCGGTGATCTGGTTTACAAAGGTTGTCTGGACGCCTTTTATCCAAGCACAGACCCATTGCTTTTTTATCAGTCAGTAAAGCGTCTGTTGGAACTTGATGTCAGCCGTGTTTTTCCCGGTCATCATAACTTGGAGATACCCGTTTCACTGATTGGTGAGATCCATGAATGTTTTTCGCAGATTGAGCAGAACGGGCAACTGAAACAAGGAATGGGATTTTTTGATTTTGGTGACGTTAAAATCCATATCTGAGTGACAAATTCCGGTTTGTTGCCGCCTCGCGCGTGTATCATTTTGGCGGATTTACACAAGAAAAAAGCACTTCTCCGGAAGTGCTTTTTTGTTTTTCCCGGGCTTCTCCACGCAGCGGGGGTAGCTTTTTCGCGCGGACTGTGCTGCTATAGAGCCGAAAGCGGTTCTGACCGTTTTTTGCATCGGCTTTGTGCAAAAAGCGAACCACCCTCCACCACCTTTGAACGCCCGAACGGCGGGCGTTGCGGGGCACTGTGTTTTCAAAATCGAACCACGCGCGAACCACAAGCGAACCACGCGCGAACCACGCGCGAACACATATTAAGAATGAAAAGAATGACAACAATGAAAGATGTATTTGCGCGCACGCGCGCGAAAAAACGAAAGGGAACAAGTTTTGATTTTGCCTTCGGCGCGGCTGCGGCCGCGCTTTTTTTGTTGTCTGCGGCTTCAGCACACGCGGCGTTTGCCGCGCTTTTTTATGCCTTTTTTGCCGGTTGCGGCGACAGGGAAGCGGATGGATTATTTTTCCGAAATAGAATCATGGTGTCCGGAAAAGCGGACTTTGCGCACGCAAATGTGAACAATTTATGAAATTGTCAATTTTGTTGCAGGTTTTCCGCACAAAAACGGCTTCTCGGGCCTTATTATGGGAGGACTTTTTTCCGGTGACTTAAAACACCGGACACTTTTTGCGGCATCGCCGCGCGGTCAGAACCGATATTTTTCGAAAGGAGTTTTTCTTTGAGCCAATCACTTTCACCAAAACAACTGCTGTTCTGCACCTACTTTGTGCAAACACGCAACGCACGGGAGGCGGCGGCAAAATGCGGCTACCGGTTTGCCCAGCGCACCGCGGCAAGACTGCTGCGCCGATCAGATATTCGCGCGCAGATCACAGCGCTTGACCGCGAGATGCTTCGGACGCAAACCGACATTGCCGCCGGCTACGCCCGTCTGGCGTTCGGCTGTGTCAGCGACGCGGTGGCGCTGGCGCTGCATCCCGACGGCGAAACGGTTCCGCTGGAGGAGATGGATCTGTTCGCGGTGTCGGAGATCAAGTGCGGCAAAAACGGCGTCGAGATCAAGTTTTTCGACCGTCTGAAGGCGCTCGAAAAGCTGGAAGCATTGACAAACAGCCGGGAAAGCGACAGCGCCAAAGAGCTGTTTTCGGCCATCGGCAAAGGCGCGGCGGCGCTGCAGGAGGCAACCCTATGACCCCGGCCTTCCGTTCGTTTTCCGAAAAGCAGACCACGGTGCTCTCCTGGTGGCACCCGTCGTCGCCCTACGCACAAAAGGATGCGATCATCTGCGACGGCGCGGTGCGCAGCGGCAAAACGACCTGCATGGCGCTGTCATTCGTCCTTTGGGCGTTCTTTTCGTTTCATGACGGCATGTTCGCGCTGTGCGGCAAAACAATCACGTCGCTGCGGCGCAACATTGTGGAGTCGCTGCTGGCGCTGCTGCGCTCGCTCGGCTTTTGTGTGCAGGAAAAGCTGTCGCAAAACAAGATCACGCTCTCGTTCGGCGGCCGCGAAAACCGGTTTTACCTTTTCGGCGGGCGCGACGAAGCGTCGGCGTCGTTCATTCAGGGCATGACGCTTTGCGGCGTTTTGTTTGACGAAGTGGCGCTGATGCCGCGCTCGTTTGTGGAGCAGGCGCTCGCGCGCTGCTCCGTGGCGGGTGCAAAGTTCTGGTTCAACTGCAACCCGGAGCATCCGCAGCACTGGTTTTATCAGACGTGGATCCAGCAGGCAGACAAACGCAACTGTCTGTATCTCCATTTTCTGATGACCGACAACCCGTCGCTGAGCGAAGATGTGATCCGCCGCTACGAGTCGCTGTATACCGGCGCGTTTTACGACCGGTTCATCCGCGGCAAATGGGTGGCGGCCGAAGGGCTCGTCTACCCCGAAGCGGCGGCCGGTGCGTTCACCAAAGCGCCGCCGGCAGACAAAGCCGAACGGTGGGTCGTCTCGTGCGATTACGGCACGGTCAACCCGATGAGCATGGGGCTTTGGGGCAAATTCGGCGACAGCTGGTACCGCGTGCGGGAGTATTATTACGATTCCAAAGCGGAAGGCCGGCAGAAAACGGACGAAGAATACTACGACGACCTGTGCGATCTGACCGCAGATCTTGCGGTCGAGTGCGTGGTGGTCGACCCGTCCGCGGCGTCGTTCCTTGCCACACTGCGCGCCCACAAAAAGTTTAGAGTTCTCCCCGCCAGAAACGACGTTTTGCCCGGCATCCGCCGGGTGCATGAGGCGTTTCGGCAACACAGACTGTTCATCTCCCCGGCCTGCACGGCGGCACTGCGTGAGTTTTCGCTCTACCGCTGGGCAGAAAACGAATCGAAGGACACCGTCTTAAAAGTCCACGACCACGCGATGGACGATATCCGCTATTTCGTTTCCACGATTCTTTCACAGCAGACGCAGACGCCGTTTATTGCGATTGCGGTGGACCGGGCGGACGGACAGAACACCCACAGAAAGGAGTAATCGTTTGGCAATCGGAAAAAAGAAAACGCCGCCGTCGGGCGGCACAGCCGTTGCGTCGCCGCAAACCGGCAAACACACCCACCCCTACGGGATGCTCTCGTCGCTCGCCGTGAGCCGCGCCGGGTCGCTCGAATTGTTCCGGCTGCTGCGCGAGGCGGTGCCGATCATCGACGCCGCCGTGATGAAGACCGTGCGGCTGCTGGGTACGTTTGACGTCTGCTGCGACGATCCGCGGGCCCAGACGGCGCTGCGCCGGTTTTTGCGCACGGTGCCGGTCGGCTCGCTGCGATACGGGATCGACGCGTTTTTGTCCACCTATTTCGAACAGCTTCTGACCTACGGTACCGCCATCGGCGAAATGGTGCTGACCGACGGACATCTGACGGATCTTTACAACGCCGATCTGCGCCGCGTGGCGCTCAGCTTCGGCGACAGTCCGCTGGATATCATCGTCAGCGCACAGGACGACAAGGGCCATTTCAGCCCGGTGCCCTGGCCGGCGCTGATCCTCAAAAGCGTCCACGACCCCGAACCCGGCGCGGTTTACGGCACGTCGATCCTCAAGGGCCTGCCGTTTGTCAGCAATATTCTGCTGACCGTTTTTCAGACCACCGGCGTCAACTGGGAGCGGCTCGGCAATGTGCGCTTCGCCGTGACCTACAAGCCGCAGAACGACGCGCTGGACAAGGCCTATGCCGCCGACCGCGCAAAACAGATCGCCGAGGCCTGGAGCACCGCGATGCGCGAGGAGGGCGCCGTGCGCGACTTTATCGCCGTGGGCGACGTGCAGGTGCAGGCCATCGGCAGCGACAACCAGATCCTGTCCAGCGAAATCCCGGTGCGCCAGCTATTGGAACAGATCGTTGCAAAGCTCGGTATCCCGCCGTTTTTGCTGGGTCTGAGCTGGTCGACCACGGAGCGCATGAGCTCGCAGCAGGCGGATATCCTCACCAGCGAGATCGACGCCTACCGGCGCGAGCTCGAGCCGGTGGTGCTGCAGATCTGCAACACGTTTTTGCGCCTGGAAGGGTTCGACTGCCCGGTTTCGGTCGACTGGGAGCCGTTGACGCTGCAGGACATCACGGCGCTGTCGCAGTCGGCGCTGCTGGACGCACAGACAGAAAAAATCAGACGCGAGATCGGAGAAGACAAGCATGACATTTGATATCGAACAGGAACTCGAACAGATCAATCAGTACACCCGCAAGGCGGTGGCGCAGGACGACGTGTATATCTTTACACTGACGCTGTGCGACAACGAAGTGGACCGCGATTTCGAACGCTTTACGCCCGAAGCGCTCGCACAGCTCGCAGAACTGTTTAAGGGCAAGACCGGGCTGTTTGACCATAGCTGCAAAAGCGAGCAGCAGTCGGCGCGTGTGTTTGCCACCTGGGTGGAAGCCGACCCGGTGCGCAAAACGAGTCAGGGCGAACCCTACACGACACTCAAGGCGCGCGCCTATATGATCCGCACCAAAGAAAACGAGGCGCTGATCGCCGAGATTGAGGGCGGGATCAAAAAGGAGGTCAGCGTCGGCTGCGCCATGGGCTCGCTTTGCTGCTCCGTGTGCGGCGCCGACCGCCGTACCGAAGGCTGCGACCACCGCAAGGGACACACCTATAACGGTCAGCTTTGCCACGATGTGCTGCGTGACGCACGCGACGCCTATGAATGGTCGTTTGTCGCCGTGCCGGCGCAGCGCGAGGCGGGCGTGACCAAAGCATTTTTGAAGGAGGCACCCATGAAACCCGATATTCTCGAAACCGTGAAGGCGGCGGACAATGGCCTGTCGCTTTCCAAACCGCAGCTCCGACAGTTGCAAAAGGAGATCGCACAGCTCGAGCAGGCCGGCGCAGAGGCGGCCGCCTATCGCGCAAAGCTGCTTTCTGAAATCGGCCGCGGCGTGACGCTCGCGCTGCCGCAGATCGACAAGTCGCTGTTTCTCGAAGGTTGCAAGGCGATGCACGCGCAGGACCTCGAGCGCCTTTGCGACACGCTGAACAAGCAGACAAGGGATATGCAGCGCCGCCCGCAGCTGTTTGCAAAAACCGAACAGACACCGACCGACAACCAAGCATTTTGTATTTAACAGGAGGTACGACTATGGCAGCATTTGAAAACATCAAACTCGAAAAAGGTCTTTACACAACCGGCAAATCCTTTACCCAGGCGCTCGAAGCGCTCGACCCGTCCGAAAACTATATCGGCACGCCGCTCGAGGGCCTCGACGCCTATCAGCGCCAGCTCAAGCGTTTTGACATCAAGGTCAGCGGCCGCGGAAGCGACCGGGTGGAAAAATTCTTCAAAACCACCGATTCCGCCGCGCTGTTTCCGGAATACGTCAGCCGCGCTGTCTGGGCAGGCGTGGAGGAAAACAACCTGCTTCCGAACATCGTGGCGACCGTGACGGATATCGAAGGGCTCGACTACCGCACGATTGCGTCCACGCTCTCGGACGAAGACAACGACGCCGCCCATGAGATCGGCGAGGGCGAAGAGATTCCGACCACCGTCATCAACACCACCGAGCATCTGGTTTCGCTCAAAAAACGCGGCCGCATGCTGGTTGCGTCCTATGAGGCGATCCGCTTCCAGCGCCTGGACCTTTTTACCGTGGCGCTGCGCCAGATCGGCGCCTATATTGCGCGCCGACAGCTCCAGGACGCCGTGAACGTGCTGATGAACGGCGACGGCACCGGCAACGACAACGCCATCACCACCACCTCCACCGCCGCGTCCGGCACGCTGAGCTACAGCGACCTTGTCGATCTTTGGAACAGCTTTGACCCCTATACGCTCAACGCGATCATCGCGTCGCCCACGGCGATGGCGCAGATCCTCAAGCTGTCCGAAATGCGCGACGGCACCGCCGGGCTCAACTTCCACGCCTCGGGCAACCTCGTCACACCGTTTGGCGCCCAGCTGATGAAAAGCAGCGCCGTGGACAGCGGCAAGCTGATCGGCCTTGACAACACCTGCGCACTCGAACAGGTGCAGGCCGGCGGCATTCTGACGGAATTCGACAAGCTGATCGACCGCCAGCTCGAACGCGCGGCTGTGACAAGCATCACGGGCTTCGCCAAGATCTATACCGGCGCGTCCAAGGCGCTGTCGATGTAAGGAGGCGCCTATGGACGCAACGCAGGTGCTGGCCGTGTTGAGAGGGATCCGCCTGTTTGACGAGATCCCGGAACAGGTTTTGCTGCTCGAAAGCGTCCGTGCGCTCGGCGAAGTCAAAGAACAACTGCGTGACGGTGCGGACGAAAGTGATCCGCGCGTTGCGCAGACCGCCGCCGCACTGGCGCGCTACCGGCTGTTTTGCAACATGCTCGAGGGCGGCGACCGGTTTTCGAGCTACAAGGCCGGCGACATCACGATCGCCCGCGATCTGAAGGCGGAGTTTGAACTGGAACGGCAGCTGCGGCAGCAGGCGCTGCTGGACGCTGTGCCCATCTTAAAGGACGGAGGGTTCTTCGTTGCGGTACAATAAAAACATCACCCTGCCTTTTTTCAAAAAGTTCGGGCGCACCATGACCTATACCGATCCGCACGGCAGCGTGGAATTCAAAGCGTTTTTGCAGCCGCTGCGCTACAAAAACAAGATGTATCTGAGCGGCACGCTGACCGAGATCGGCTACGACACGCTGCGCAAATTCGTTTTGATCTGCCCGGTGTCGGTCAACATTCCGGCTGTGGACGGCACACGCGCCACGCTGGTGTTTGACGGCGATTCGTTTTGCGTGGACCATTGCGAAAAGGTCTTTTTCGGCGAAACGCCGCTGTATTACTGGGCGATCGTGCACCAGAACAACGACTGGAGGGTGACGGTATGACAACAGCCAATCTCGTGCGCGAAATCGTAACGATGATCAATACGCAGGTGCTCGACGACCTCGACACCGTGGAGGCGGTGCTCTCGTTTGACGACCGCACCGTGCCGCAGCCGCTGACCAAGATCTACTTCGCCTTTCTCATCGGCGAAGACACCGTGTCGCTGCTGGAGGACAGCACGCAATACGCCTGCCAGATGACGGATCTGACGATCTCCATGAACTGCTATGCGCCGCCGGGAGAAAACGCGATCGACATCGCCGCCCACGCGGAGGCCGTTCTGGGCAAGGTCAACGAGAATTATGCGGGACTGATGACAGGCTACGAGATCGGTACCGCCGCAATCGACGACTATCTCAAGGCGCTCAAGGTGCCGTGCAGGATGTTCTTTAAATTTGAGCAGTGTCCGGCGTTTCAGATCAGCGATTCCGTGATTTTGCCGTTTGCCGATTTCATGTGCAAAACGCATGTGATGGACACCACGCTCCATCTTTCGGCGGCCGAACGCGAACAGATCAGCACGCCCTATGCCGTCGGGACCTATGTGGGTCTCGGCGCGTATAACCCCGTGACGGTGGCGCTGGCGTTCACGCCGCGTGCGGTGCTGATTTTTCCGGTGAACGATGCGCCGTTTTCGCTCGACACGGCGCACAACACCTTTCTTTGCCGCACTGCCGTGGCGGCGTCGGGCGTCAGCGACAGCCTTATCACGCTGCAAAGCGGCGGCTTTCGCGTCAGCCAGCCCGAAACGGTCCCCTATGACAGCGCCATCCGCTCGCTCAACGAATCAAACCGGACGTACGGCTACGTCGCGTTCCGGTAACAACAAAAGCGCCCGCAAGGGCGCTTTTTTGGAGGGCCAAGGGCCAAGGGATAAGGGCCGAGGGACGCGGAGAAAAGCGTTGCAACGGGAAACGCCGTACCGCGCCGGAAAGCGCATCAAAAGTTTTGAACGCAAAGTCGTTGCGTGGTCGCATCCTTTTGTTTGCCCGCAATACGAAGCGCGTTCCCTTTCCTCTATGCCCTTGGCCCTGGGCCCTAAAAAAAGCCGCCCGCAGGCGGCTTTTTTATCAGGGAAGGTCGTCGGTGTTTTCCAGGTTGTGCCACACGCCCTGGACGTCGTCGTTGTCCTCCATCATTTCGAGCAGGCGGCCCATCATTTTGAGGTCCTCCTCGTCGGTGAGCTTGACCGTGGTGGACGGCACATATTCCACCTCGGCGGACACGAATTTGTAGCCCTTGGCGCTCAGATCGTCGCGCACGCCGCCCAGATCGTTGGGCTCGGTGCGGATGATGTAGACGTCCTCGTCGTTGATGAAATCCACGGCGCCGGCTTCCAGCGCGTCTTCCATCAGCTTGTCTTCGTCCATATCCTCGGCGTCGATCACGATTTCACCGTAGCGGGTGAACAGGAACGACACGCAGCCGCTCTGGCCCATGTTGCCCTTGTTTTTGTCAAAGTAGTGGCGCATTTCACCGGCGGTGCGGTTGCGGTTGTCGGTCAGCGTTTCCACGATCACGGCGATGCCGGAGGGACCGTAGCCTTCATAGACGATTTCTTCATAGTGGGCGCTGTTGCCTTCGCCCGAGGCTTTTTTGATGATGCGCTCGATATTGTCGTTGGGCACGTTGTTGGCCTTCGCTTTCGCGATTACGTCCTTAAGCTTGGAGTTGGACGCCGGATCCGGGCCGCCTTCGCGCACGGCGATGGCGATTTCGCGGCCGATCTTGGTAAAGACCTTGGCGCGCGCGTTATCGGTCTTTTCTTTTTTGCGTTTGATGGTACTCCATTTGGAATGTCCAGACATCGTTTCACCAGTCCTTCTGATAGAATAGATTAACATATCTACTTTACCATGAAACAGCCGATTTGTCAAGGGAGGGCGCCGGGGGATTTCCGGACGGTTACGGTTGACATTTATGAACATTGTGTTAAAATTAAGTTAAGAAATATACGGAAGGAGCATCCCTATGAAAAAACGAATCCTGGCACTGGCACTTTCCCTGGCTTTATTGCTTTCCCTTGTCCCGTTCGCCCTGGCGGCGGACACCGCAGACCCCGAAATCGTCTATAACCTTGACAGCCGTCTGCTTGGCTACGGCTATATCATGGACGACAGCGAAAAAGAGATCGCCGTCGGCGACGTGCTTTTTGTTCACTATGCGGGCAGCGCGGCGGCAACGCTGTATTGCAACGGCGAAAAAGTCTTTGACTACACCGCCGGCAGCGAAGACTATGAGTATTGCAACATCCCTGCAACAAAGACCGGCACGCTCGAGCTTTCGCTCAAACAGGGCGACAGCGAGATCGCGCACCGCACGTTTACCGTGATTGCGTCGAAGGATATGTATCCGAAGGTTGTCAAACGTGCGTTTGCCGAATTCTTCTCGACGCGGATCAATCCGTTTGTGTCGGTCGATGAGCTGAAAGACGCCGCGGCCCACGGCTTCCCGGTTGGCAATCCGTTTTTGCCGCTGGCAACATTTGCAATGCTGTTTTCCAACCTGTTCAGCGCGATCTTCTCGTTCGTGCGCATCGCGCGGTAGTTTTTACGCCCGGTGCTGTGATAATAAAAAAACGGGAAAAAAGGAGAATTTGTTATGAAGAAAAGAATCGTTGCAATCTGCCTGACGCTCGTCCTGCTGCTTTGCGCGCTGCCGTTTGCAGCGGCGGCGGAAGACGCAACCACAACCGCCTATCTGGTTTTGACCGACCATCTGCTGAACGACATGCATATCGAGCAGGATGGCTGCACCAAGCTTGCCGTCGGCGACACGATCCGTGTGACCTATGACGGCAGCACGCCGGCGGATGTGATCATCAACGGTCAGGCCGTGCATACCTTTGCTGCGAACGATTGGCAGGTCTATGTTTGGGAAGTCAAGTCCGCCCAGCCAGTGAATATCAAGCTCTGCGCGGGTGATCAGACATTCATTGACCGCAATTTCACCATCATCTCCGACAAAGAGATGTATCGAGAAAACCTGTCGGCGGGCTTCAAAGATCTCGGCGAGAGCCTGAAAATCGCGCTGTTCCCGAGTTATGCGCTCAAGGTGTTTGAGGGCACTGCTGTTCCGGTCGGCAATGCAATGCTGGGCCCGGTGCTGATCGGCGAATCGCTGGTCAAGCTGTTCAAGGCGCTGTTTTCCTTCACACGCCTGTAAAAAGAAAGGCTTTTTTCCGAAAAACCCTTGATATTTGCGGCAAAAGGTGGTACAATACCGATAATCCGTAATGTAAACCGTTGAGTGGGCTTGCAAAAGCCCGCTCCTTCTTTTTGAAAGGGGAAGATCTATGGCAAAAGGCGGCAACACCGTCGCCGCAGTGCGCGCGCTGGCGCAGCCTGTGGCAGAAGCCCTCGGCCTTCGGTTGTGGGACGTGCGGTTTCTCAAAGAGGGCGCAACGTGGTATCTGCGCATATTTATCGACAAGCCCGGCGGCGTTTCGATCGACGACTGTGTGGACATGACCCACGCGCTGAATCCCGTTTTGGACGAGGCGGACCCGATCGAGCAGGCCTACTGCCTGGAGGTCAGCTCCCCGGGCGTCGAGCGCGAGCTGACGCGCGACGAGCATTTTGAGGCGTATCGCGGCGCAAAGATCAAGGTACGCACCATCCGTCCGGTCGACGGGGCGCGCGATTTCAATGGCACGCTCGAGGATTTTGACGACGGACAGATCACCTTGCGCACGGCAGACGGCGCAGGCATCAGTTTTCAGAAAAAAGAGGTCTCCTGGGTGAAGCTCGACGATTTCGAAGGCTTCGGCGACTGAGACCTCCTGCGATACAGAAAGGATTGATTTGGAAAATGAGCAAGGAATTTATCAACAAGGAGTTTTTTGACGCGCTCAAGGCGCTGGTGGAAGAAAAGGGCATTCCCGCCGATTATATGTTTGAAAAGATTCAGGCTGCCATTATTTCCGCCACCCGCAACCAGTTCGGCAACCGCGAAAATGTGGTGTGCGACATTGACCCCGACGAACAGAGCATGCGCGTGTATGTGCGCATCCCCGTGATGGAAGCGGACGAAATCGAGGAGCCCGCCGCGGAATGGACGGTGGAACAGGCTGCGGCCCACGGCTTTGACAAAGCCAAGATCGGCGACATCCTCGAATACAACCTCGACCCGATGAAGTTCGGCCGCATCGTTGCGCAGACCGCAAAGAGCGTGATCCGTCAGGGTATCCGCGAAGCCGAACGCGAAAAGGCGTCGCAGGAATTCCAGAGCCGCAACCAGGAGGCTGTCACGGCGACCGTCAAGGACGTCAACCCCGAAACGCTCGACTGCACGATCGAGATCGGCCACGCGTCGGCCTTCTTCCCGCGCGCCGACCAATTGCCCAACGACCACTTCCGTCCGGGGCAGCTCATCAAGGTTTACGTCGCGTCCATCACCGAAAACGGCGGCATCGGCTACGCCAACATCTCGCGCCGCCACCCGGGCTTTGTCAAGCGGCTGTTTGAAACCCAGGTACCCGAAATTTACGACGGTGTGGTGGAGATCGTCTCCGTTTCGCGCGAAGCCGGCTCCCGCACCAAGATCGCCGTCAAATCCAACGACGAAAACGTCGATCCCGTCGGCGCGTGCATCGGTCCCCGCGGCCAGCGTGTCAACGACATCATCGAAATTCTTTGCGGCGAAAAGATCGACATCGTGCCGTTCAGCGAGGATCCCGCCGCCTATATTGCCGCCGCGCTCGCGCCGGCGCAGGTGCTGGCTGTGGATGTGGATCCCGACGGCGCGCGCACCTGCCGTGTGACCGTGCCCGACAACCAGCTTTCGCTCGCCATCGGCAACAAGGGCCAGAACGTCCGTCTTGCCGCAAAGCTGACCGGCTGGAAGATCGATATCAAGCCGCTTTCGGCGATGCAGGCGGAATAAGGAGGACACGATGCACACGAGAAAAGAACCCCAACGCAAATGCATGGGCTGCTCGGAAATGTTTCCCAAACGGACGCTCGTGCGCGTGGTCAAAACCAAAGTGTCCGACGATCCCGAAGCGTATGAGATCACGCTGGATCTGACCGGCAAAAAAGCCGGCCGCGGCGCCTATGTCTGCAGAAACCTCGCCTGCTTGCAAAAGGCGCGCAAAGCGAAGCGGATCGAACGTGCGCTCGATTGCAAAATCCCCGACGACGTTTACGACAGAATGGAACAGGAGATGACAGCGGATGGCTGAGCAAAAGATCCTCTCTTTGCTCGGCATGGCGCGCCGGGCCGGCCGGCTTTCGCTCGGCCACGACGCCGCCGAGGAAGCGATTGTCAAAAACAAAGCGAAGCTTTGCCTGTGCTGTGCCGACGCGTCGGCGCGGCTGCAGCGCGAAATGCAGCATGGTTGTTGCTATGCGCATAAATCCATCCCCTATCTTACGATGACGTTTTCCATGGCCGCGCTTTCAAAGGCCATCGGCAGCAAGGCTGCGGTCGTTACAGTGGACGACGAGGGCTTTGCCAAACGGATCGAATCTTTGTATGAAGAGATCCAGAATACAGGAAAGGAATGATACGATGCCGAGAGACAGATATAAGGTACACGAAGTTGCCAAAGACTTCGGCACAACCAGCAAGAAGATTTTGGAGATTCTTGCGAAATACAGCGAAACGGAGCGCAAACATACCACCGTGCTCGAGGAGGCGGAGCTGGATTTTCTGTTTGAATCCATGACGCAGTCGAACGAAGTGGAGTCGTTCGACGCCTATTTTGCCGCGGCCGCCGCCGAACCGGAGAAAAAAGAGGAGGCGCCCGCCGCGCCCGAAACACCGGCAAAGCCGGAGGCGCCGAAGGGAGAACCGGCAAAGAAGCCGGCCGCAAAAGGCGCGCCGAAGGCTGCACAGCAGCCGCAGCAGCCGGCCGCAAAGCCGGCGTCCAAAGCTGCGGAAAAACCGCAGCAGCCCGCTGCCGCCGCAAAGCCGCAGCCGCAACCCGCGCCGCAGCCGCCCAAAAAGAAAGAAAAAGACAAAAACAAGCCCATGCAGGCGCGCACCAAGGGCGAAGTCAAGCGTGTGGATACCCGCCAGAGCAACGTCGATCTCGACAAGTACAACGAACGCTATGAAGAGATCGCGCCGGCGAACCGCATGAACAACGACAACACCCAGCGCAAGCAAAAGCTCAACCAGAAGAGCAAGCAATACCGCAAGCAGGGCGCCGGCCGGTCGCAAAAGCGCGAAACCGAGGCCGAACGCCTCAAGCGCATTGCCGCCGAACGCGCCAAGCACCAGATCACGATCAAGGTGCCCGACGAGATCACCGTGGGCGAATTGGCCGCCATGCTGAAAATGACGGCCGCCGAGGTCATCAAGAAGCTGTTTTCGCTCGGCGTGATGGCAACGGTCAACGAGGTGATCGACTTTGACACCGCCGAAATCGTGGCGACCGAGCTGGGCGCCAAGGTGGAAAAGCAGGTCGTTGTGACGATCGAGGAGCAGATCATCGACGACAGCGAAGACAAGGAAGAGGATCTGCAAAAGCGCGACCCCGTTGTGGTCGTCATGGGTCACGTGGACCACGGCAAGACCAGTATCCTCGACGCGATCCGCAACACCGCCGTGACCGAAACCGAGGCCGGCGGCATCACCCAGCATATCGGTGCCTACCGCGTCGAGATCAACGGCCAGATGATCACCTTCCTCGACACCCCGGGCCACGCGGCCTTCACCTCGATGCGTGCGCGCGGCGCCATGGCAACGGATATTGCCGTTCTGGTTGTGGCCGCGGACGACGGCATCATGCCGCAGACGATCGAAGCGATCAACCACGCGAAAGCGGCGGGCGTGCAGATCATCGTTGCCATCAACAAGATGGACAAAGAGGGCGCGAATCCCGACCGGATCAAGCAGCAGCTCACCGAATACAACCTCGTGCCCGAAGAATGGGGCGGCGACACGATCTGCGTGCCGGTGTCCGCAAAGACCCAGATGGGCATCGATTCGCTGCTGGAATCGATTTTGCTCGTTGCCGAGATGGCCGAGCTCAAGGCCAACCCGAACCGCGCCGCCAAGGGCGTTGTGATTGAAGCGCGTCTCGACAAGGGCCGCGGCCCGATCGCGACACTGCTTGTCCAGAACGGTACGCTCAAAACGGGCGACATCATTGTGGCCGGCACGGCCGTCGGCCGTGTGCGTGTGATGGTCAACGAGCGCGGCCAGCGGATGAAGAGCGCGGGTCCGTCGGTTCCGGCCGAGGTCATGGGTCTTGCCGAAACGCCCAACGCCGGTGATTCGTTCGACGCCGTGAGCGACGAACGGCTGGCGCGCGAGCTGGTGGAACAGCGCAAGCAAAAGGAAAAAGAAGACAAATTCAACGCCCAGCACAAGGTCACGCTCGACAACCTGTTCTCGTCGCTCAAGGAGGGCGAGATGAAGGAATTGAACATTGTGGTCAAGGCGGACGTCCAGGGCTCCGTGGAAGCGGTGACCCAGAACCTTGAAAAACTCTCCAACGACGAAGTGCGCGTGCGCGTCATCCACGGCGGCGTCGGCGCCATCAACGATTCCGACGTTATGCTCGCCGGCGTGTCCAACGCGATCATCGTCGGCTTCAACGTCCGTCCCGACTCTAACGCGCAGGCCGCCGCCGAACGCGACGGGGTGGAAATGCGCATGTACCGTGTGATCTACGACTGCATCGAAGAGATCGAAGCCGCCATGAAGGGCATGCTCGCGCCGAAGTTCCGCGAGGTTCCGCTCGGCAAGGTCGAAGTCCGCACGGTGATGAACCTCTCCTCCGCCGGCAAGATCGCGGGCTCCTATGTGCTCGAAGGCAAGGTCACCCGCAGCGCCCGGATCCGCGTGGTGCGCGACGGCATCGTTGTGACCGAGGATGAGATCGCTTCTCTGCGCCGCTTCAAGGACGATGTGAAGGAAGTCGCGTCCGGCTTCGAATGCGGCATCGGTCTTGCCAAGTTCAACGACATCAAGGAAGGCGACATTTTCGAAGCCTTTGTGATGGAGGAATACAGAGATTGACGCGTTTCGGCTGTGCCGAAACAATTCGGAATTCGGAATGCGGAATTCGGAATTGCGGTCGCGGGTTTCCGTTTCATCAAAGGAAACCAATCATGCCGCGGCAAAAGCGATTTTCCGCCGGGAACGGCCAAATCATATTTTGCTGCAGAAAACGTACCTGCAAATCCGATTCCGCCAACGAACCGATAGGGAATCTTTCATATGTAAAAAAGAGCTTTCATGAATACGTTTTGGCGCATCGCGCACAGCGCGGCGCCCCTCAATTCCGAATTCCGCATTCCGAATTCCGAATTGATGTTCTCATCTTAGCCCGGAAGGAAGAAACGAGGTACTATGCCAAGCTTTAAACATAACAGAACAGCCGAAGACATCCGCCGCGAGATCACGCTTCTGATCCGCGAGCTGAAGGATCCGCGCGTCAAGGACAAAATGCTTACCGTCGTGCGCGTGGAGGTCAGCACGGACGCGTCGTTTGCCAAGGTCTATGTCAGCGACCTCAAGGGCATCGACAGCGCGAAGGAAGCGGTGGAGGGTCTGACCGCCGCGACCGGCCGGATCCGGCGCGAGGTGGGCCAAAAGCTGCATCTGCGTAAAACACCGGAAATCAAATTTATTGCCGACGACTCCGTGGAGCAGGGCGTTGCCCTGTTTCAAAAGCTCGAAAAGCACGACGGCAGAGGAACGAACGATGAAAATTGACTTTAAAACGGCGATGCACCGGCTGCAGAGTGCCGAGGATGTGCTGATTCTGGCGCATGCGAACCCGGACGGCGACACGCTCGGCGCGGCCTATGCGCTGCTTTTGGCGTTGCAAGACTTAGGCAAACGCGCCAAGGTCGTGTGCGCCGACGGCGTGCCCGAACGCTACCGCTTTCTCTATGTGGAGCCGCAGGACGATTTCGAAGAAAAATATATCGTCAGTGTGGACGTGGCCGACCGCGCGCTGCTGGGCAAGGCGGTGGAGGAAAGCTACGGCGACCGGGTGGATCTTTCCATCGACCACCACGGCACCAACCGCCTGTTTGCGAAGGAAAGCTATGTGGAGCCCGACGCCGCGAGTGCGTGCGAAGTGGTCTATCTGCTGCTGCTGTCCATGAACGTGCATATCACCAAAGACATCGCCGACCGCCTGTATACCGGCGTTTCCACCGATACGGGCTGCTTTTGCTATTCCAATGTGACCCCGCGCACCTTCCGCATTGCCGCCGATCTGATGGAGCGCGGCGCGGACGCGGCCGGGATCAATGTCAAGATGTTTGAAACCAAAAAGCCCGGCTTTCTGCAGCTTGAACAGATGGTGCTGCAGGGGATGGAGCTGTATGAAAACGGCCGCATCAGCGTGCTGACCATATCGCGCGCCATGCTCGACAAAACCGGCTGCAAGGACGAGGAGATCGACGCTATTGTGGCGCTTTCGCGCCAGATTGAGGGCGTGGTGATCGGCATCACCTGCAAGGAAAAGGCCGACGGAAGCTGGAAGGTTTCCGTGCGCACCCATGAAGGCGCCGACGCATCGAGGCTTTGCGCCCTGTTTGGCGGCGGCGGCCACAAACGCGCCGCGGGCTGCTCGTTCGACTGCTCCCGCGACGAAGCCGTGCGCGCGCTGCTCTCGGCTGCGCCGTCGTTTTTGCCGTGAGGCGGACTATGAACGGATTTTTATTACTGGACAAGCCTGCCGGCATGACGAGCTTTTTCGCGGTTGCAAAATGCCGCAGACTTTGCGGCGAAAAAAAGGCCGGCCACACCGGCACACTCGACCCGATGGCCACCGGCGTGCTCGTGGTGGCGCTCGGCACCGCCACGCGGTTTATCGATCTTTTGCCCCACAGCGAAAAAAGCTACCGCGCGTCGTTCCGGCTGGGCGAAACGACCGACACGCTCGACGTGACCGGCACGGTTCTGACACGCACGGACGTGCGCTGCGGCAGGGCCGACGTGGAAGCGGCGCTGGCGGCTTTTCGCGGCGAAATAAAGCAGGTGCCGCCGATGTATTCCGCGCTGCGCAAGGACGGCGTGCGGCTGTATGCCCTCGCCCGGCAGGGTGTGGAGGTGCCGCGTGAAGCGCGCAGTGTCACGATCAGCACGCTCACACTCGCGGACGCGGACGAACAAACGCAGACCTACACGATCGACGTGACCTGCAGCGCCGGCACCTATATCCGCTCGCTGATCGCCGATCTCGGCGACGCGCTCGGCACGGGCGCCGTGATGACAGCCTTGCGCCGCACAAACGCCAACGGGCAGTCCATTGCACAGTGCCATACGCTCGAACAGCTCGAGGCGATGGCGGCAAAAGGCACGCTCGCCGACGCCATGCTGCAGGCAGAGGACGTGCTCACCTATGACCGGCTGACCGTGACAAGCGCGCAAGCAAGACGCTTTCACAACGGCGGCGAATTGTCGCTCGACCGGCTGCAGGGCGCCGAAACAGACGGCTGCTACTGCGTGTTTTCGCCCGACGGGACGTTTCTCGGTGTGGGCGAAGCGCAGCAGGCAACCGGCGTGCTGCGGGTCAAAAAGACGCTGCCGCACGACACAGAAGGACAAAAAGCATGAAACAACAGATCACAGCGCCGACCGCGTTGGCGCTCGGCAATTTTGATGGCCTGCACCGCGGCCACGCGCTGGTGCTGCAGGGCGCAAAACAGATGGCACAACAGGCGGGCCTTGTGCCCGGCGTGCTGCTGTTTGACGAGCACCCGAAGCAGGTGCTCTGCGGCAAAGCGCCGCCGCTGCTGATGACGGGTGAAGAAAAGAAAGCGCGGCTCGAAACCGCGGGCTTTCGCGTGCTGACGCTCTCGTTCCGGCAAACAAAGGATCTGTCGCCCGCGGCGTTTGCCGATCTGCTTCGGACGCAGTTTCACGCCAAAGCGGTCTGCTGCGGCAAAAACTACCGCTTCGGCAAAGACGCCGCCGGCACGGCCGAAACGCTGCAAGCCCTGTGCGACAGCCGGGGTATCACGGTACAGATTGTGGACGACGCACGCTACAAGGGCGAACTGATCAGCGCGACGCGCATCCGCCGCGCGATTGAAAGCGGCAATATGGAAGACGCCAACGCGATGCTGCTGCATCCGTTTTCCTATACGCTCCCGGTCGTTTCCGGCGACAAACGCGGCCGCACCCTCGGGTTCCCGACAGCCAACCAGTTCTTTTTGCCGCAAATGATCCGGCCGCGCGCCGGCGTCTATGCGTCAAAGGTTCATTTAAACGGCGTGTGGTATCCTGCGGTTACCAACATCGGCGTTCGCCCGACGATCGGCACCGAAACATTTCGCAGCGAAACGTGTATCCTCGGCTTTTCCGGCGATCTGTACGGCAAGCTTCTCACGGTGTTCCCGCTGCATTATCTGCGACAGGAGCAGAAATTCAAAGATCTTGCCGCCTTGCGCACGGCGATGGAAGCCGACGCCGCGGCGGCGAAGGAAGTGTTAAAACAGGATGAGCAGTCAAACGAAACTGCCGGTCAAAGCAGTCTTCTTTGATTTTGACGATACCTTGCAAAGCAGAAAGGGCGCCTACCGCCTGTATTGCGAAGCATTTTTAGACAAATATTTTCCCGGTGTCAGTGACGCCGAACGTGAAAAAAAGCTAGACGAGATGGAAGAACATGTCGACGGCGGCTACAAGGACAGGGAAGTTTATTTCCCCGAGATGATCGAATTGTGGCAATGGCACGACCATCCGCCGCTGCAGGAGCTTTACGATTCGTTTAACCTCGACTTCGGCAAATACATCGTGCTTTTGCCCGGCGCGGTGGAAACGCTGCAAACGCTCAAGCGCCGCGGCTATATTCTCGGCGCCGTGACCAACGGGGTGTCGAGTCTGCAAAACATCAAGCTTGACACGGCGGGCATCCGCGAGCTGTTTGACGTGGTGGTCGTGTCCGGCGACATCGGGATCTACAAGCCCGACCGGCGCATCTTTGACGAAGCGTGTCGCCGCGCCGGGGTCAAAAACGAAGAAGCGCTCTTTGTGGGCGACCATCCGGTCAACGATATCGACGGCGCGCTCGGCGCCGGGATGCCGGCGATCCGGATGAACTACGGCGATTTTTATAACAAAGGGCTCGGCAAAAACACCGTTGCCGAGATCGAAGATATCCGACAAGTCCTCGACTATGTATAAACAGGAGGGTCTTTATGTTTTGTAAAGCATGCGGCAACCGTCTGGGCGCCGAAGATACAGTCTGTCCGCACTGCGGCGTGCCCGTGCCGGGCGCAAAGCAGCCGGATGCGCAGCCGCAAAAAGCGGCAGAGCCGCACACCGATCTGCCCAAAAAGCCAGCGGCGCCCGGCGAACTGTTTGCCGGCGCACCGGCAGCAGAAGCCGCACCGGCACCGGAAGAAACACCGCAAGAACCGGCTGCGCAGTCTGAAACACTGCCCGCAGCGGCAGACGCACCGGCGGAACCAACCGCACCGGCAGAACCGGAAGCCGCGCCCGTACCGGCGGAAACACCCGAACCGGCGGCAGAAGCCGCCGCGGACGAAAACCCGGCAAACGCACAGCCGGAACCGCAAGTGGAAACGCCACCGGCACCTGCCGCACCGGAAGCAGCGCCGATCGCGCTGCAGGTGCAGCCGGAACCGCAGACATCTGCCGCTCCGGCCGTTTCGACAGCAAAACCCGTGCGCGAAACGCCGAAGGCCCGCCGCGCCGCCGCGTGGGTCAAGGCGCTGTGCATCCTTTGCGCGATTGCCATCGCCGCGTTGACGAGCGTCAACGCGTTTACCGATGTGTTCAAGACCGACAACGACGCGGTCCGCACCGTGGCGCTCTCCGCATTGCCGGAAACCGAAAAGGAAAGCTGTCTGCAATTCCTTTCAAAGTTTGCGCCGTTTTACGGCAAAACGATCGATTTTGAGGAGCTGGGCCACTACGCGTTTCTGGATCTGCTCGAGCCGGGCAATCCGGGCGGACTGTATGCCGCGTTTTACGGTGTGCCCGAACCCGAAACGCAAAAGGCCGACCCCGCCGAACGCTTCGCGCTGCCGGACGGCGGCTGGCGCTATTACAAGCTTCCGTTTTCCAATCTGTCCGCCATCGCGTCGCAGTTCGATCTGGACCTGATCGGCTTTGCCAACCGCGCGGACTACTATTTCTATGACGGCAGCTACTATTTTTCCGCCGCCGATGTGCAATCCGGCGAAGCGCGCAACGCGCAGTTGTCGCTTCTGTCTTCCAAACGCACCGAGGACGGCAGCTACTATCTTGTGTGTCAGACGTCCGACGGCACCGACGTCTATTGTCTCGTTACGCTCACGAAGGAGGGCGAAGCGAGCGTCTGGGATCTGCTGCAGTTGTCGGAAACGCCGCTGTTCAGCGAGGACGGTATGCCCGCGACGCAGGAAAGCGGCAACACCCTCGACTATGAGATGCGCCAGCGCGTGATCACCGCCAAGACGGCGGACAAAACCGAATACGCCACCTATGTGATCGATTATCCCTATTTCACCGACCTTGCCGACCGCACGGCGAATACGATCAACACGCTCTATGGCGAGATCATCAAATCCTATAAGGAAAAGGCGCAGCAGGCTGAGGAGAACTATCAGAAATATCTGCGCCGCGGCTACAACACGAAGCTGCTGCCGGCCTATACCTATGTGCTTTCAACCGTGACCTACGACCGGAACGGCCACATTTCGCTGCTCGACGAGGTGGTCTCCTATACGCCGGAAACCATTGCCAAGGCGCAAAAGAAGGCGCAGCAGGCGGCTGAACAAAACGGCACAACGCCCGAGGAGGTGCCGGTGCCGCTGTTCCCGACGGTGACCTATTCCGGCGTCACTGTGGACACGTCGACCGGCGAGATTCTCAAAAAGGAAGACGTGTTCGGCACGGATTTCCAAACCTATCAGGAAAAGCTCGCCGCGATCTACAGCGAAACGCACGACGTGGCGGCAGATTCGTTGGCGACGGTGGGACAGGCGATCTATGAGTCCACCTGGTACCTTGCCGAGGACGGCATCCGCTTTTGCTATCAGGGCGACGGCGACTGTGTGCAGTTTGTGACGCTGCCGGTTTCCGAAGTGCCGTATACTTTTTAATCCGTAACAAAGCGCATCCTGCCCGGGTGCGCTTTTTTCTTTCGTCTGCGTTGCAAACGGATGCAGAATATGGTATAATCCTGTCAGATAAAAACAAGGAGGCAGTTATGGAACCTTTGACGCCGATTCCGATCGGCGGGATGCAGGGCCTGTCCGACGCCGAGGTGCAACAACGCCGCAACGCCGGCAAGACCAACGCGCTGCCCGACGACAGCACGCAAAGCGTATCCGCCATCGTCAAGAAAAACGTATTCACCTATTTCAACCTGATCTTCGCCATCATCGCCGTGCTGCTGATCGTGGCCGGGTCGTTCAAGAATCTGTCGTTTCTGCCGGTCGTCATCGCCAACACCGTGATCGGCATCGTGCAGCAGATCCGCTCCAAAAAGGTGCTCGACCAGCTTTCGCTGCTCTCTAAAACGATGTGCACCGTGGTGCGTGGCGGCAGCGAAAAGAAAGTGCCCACCGATGCGCTGGTGCTCGACGATCTGGTTGTGCTCGGCGAAGGGCAGCAGATCCCGGCCGACGCCGTGGTGGTCGACGGGCGTGTGAGCGTCAACGAATCGCTGCTGACGGGCGAAGCGGACGAAATTGAAAAGACCGCGGGCGACGTTTTGCGTTCCGGTTCGTTCATCGTAAACGGCAGCTGCCGCGCAAAGCTGACCCATGTGGGCAAAGACTCCTATGCGGCAAAGCTGACGGCCAAAGCCAAGCAGGTGCAGGAAAAGCCGAGCGAAATCATCCGCGGCATCGAGCTCATCATCAAGGTCGCCGGCATCGCCATCATCCCGATCGGCGTGACGCTGTTTGTGGAAGAGCTGGTCATCAACCACAAAACCTTCGCGGAGGGCATCGCCTCGTCGGTCGGCGCCGTGATCGGCATGATCCCCGAAGGGCTCTATCTGCTGGTTACGATCGCGCTCGCGCTGGGCGCTATGCGGCTGGCGAAGCAAAAGATTTTGCTGCACGACATGCGATCTATCGAAACGCTCGCGGGCGTCGATGTGCTGTGTGTGGATAAGACCGGCACCATCACCGACAACACGATGAAGGTTGCGGAGATCTTTGCGCCCGAGGGCTTGTCGGACGACGGCAAAAAAGCCAACGAACGCCTGCTCTCGCAATACGTCCACACGGTCACCGACGGCAACGCCACCATGCAGGCGCTGCGCGCGCACTATCCGCAGAGTACACCGCTCCAAACGCTGTCTGTCACACCGTTTACATCGCGCAACAAATATTCCGAGGTGGCAACGGCCTCCGGCGTCTACCGGCTCGGCGCGCCCGAAATCCTGCTCTCGCCCCAAAGCTTTGCGCGCAACCGCGCCGCAATCGAAGCCCGGGCGGCGAAGGGCAACCGTGTTTTGGCGCTTGTGATCGTGCGCGAACAGGTGTCGCCGCTGCTGTTTGTCAGCCTCGAAAACTCCATCCGCGAAAACGCGGCGGAGACCTTCCGGTTCTTTGCCGAACAGGGTGTGCAGATCAAGGTCATCTCCGGCGACAATCCGCTGACCGTGTCGCGCATCGCCGGGTCGGTCAACATCCCCGACGCCGACAAATATGTGGACGCCACCACGCTCACCGACGCGCAGTCGATCCGCCAGGCGGTGGAGGACTACACCGTGTTCGGCCGGGTGAAGCCCGAACAGAAAAAAGCCATCGTCCAAGCCTACAAGGCCGCCGGCAAACGCGTGGCCATGACCGGCGACGGCGTCAACGACATCCTTGCCATGAAGGAGGCCGACTGTTCCATCGCCATGGGCGCCGGGTCCGACGCGGCGCGGCAGGCGGCGCAGGTGGTGCTTTTGGATTCCGATTTTTCCAAAATGCGGCCCATCGTGGCGCAGGGACGCCAGATCATCAACAACATCACCCGGTCGGCAACGCTGTTCCTGTATAAAAACATGTTCTCCATGTTCCTTGCGGCGTTTTCCATCATCACCGCGTTTTCCTATCCGCTCAAGCCCTCGCAGGTGTCGCTGGTGTCGGGCTTCAATATCGGCGTGCCGGCGTTTCTCTTGTCGCTCGAGCCGAACATCGTCAAGCAGGAGGGGCGGTTCCTCAAACGGGTGCTGCTCACGGCGCTGCCCGCGTCGCTGACGTCGTTCTTCTCCATCGCGGCGATGGTCGTGTTCGGCAACGTGTTCCAGATCAGCGACCTCGACATCGGCGTGGCGAGCACCTATCTGCTGGCCGTGGTCGGCTTCCTGATTCTCCGAAACGTCTCCAAGCCGCTCAACCTTTACCGCACCGTCGTGATCGTCGGGTGTATCGTGGGCTTTGTGGTGTGCGCGTGTGTGCCGATGCTGCGCAGCCTCTTTATGATCGACGAGTTCGGCACCAAGGGTATCATGCTGTGTGTGGTCTTCGTGATCGCGGAAGCGAACGTGATGCGCTACATCACTTTCCTGTTTAACAAAGCGCCCGAATTCGTGCTGCAAAAACGCGCCGCCTGGGCGGCAAAGCAGCAGAGCCTGTAAAAAGGAGGGACAGACGCCATGCATGACTGGAG
The DNA here is from genome assembly GCA_902786285.1 of Oscillospiraceae bacterium. GTDB lineage: Bacteria > Bacillota > Clostridia > Oscillospirales > Acutalibacteraceae > UBA6857. Next base: position 86,297 of record CADABX010000009.1, read on the forward strand.
TGGTATGCGCAAGAAGCTGGAGCAAGACTATCTGGCAGAACCGTTGCGCGGACATATCCGCTATTTTGTAACCACCTATAAGCATAGCCATGACCAGGAGGGGCGAGTTGCAATTCTGTTGGATGACCGCGAAATTTTCGGCGGCAACTACTGGGATGCCTGGCCGGACGAGATTCTGTATCCGGACGAGGATCCCTTCGTTATGATGATGCAATGCTATGAAGGACTGAATCAAAGAGACTTCTATGAGGCTTTTCATATCTTTGACACGCAGTCCGTTCAAGAAAGTCTCTGCAGCGAAAACCGGATTGTCCGTCTCTTTGCGGTGCTGGACCGCAGAGTCGGCAAGCGAACCTTGATGAAACTGCGGGATTCGCTCCCTACGCAGACACCTGCATTTCAGATGCTATACGAGATCCGCATGCGGGCGGAAGCACAGAGCCGGGAAGAACCGCGCGATGAAGAAGCCGGAAGGACAGAATGAAAGGAATCGCGTTGTTGGCAAATATGTATACGAGGTGAGCGTCCATGAGCTTAATGCGGCAGCTATTATCTGTATTGCTGATAGGTTTGCTGATGTTTGGCTTTTGGAGAAGCTTCTTCTTCGGCTTAAAACATTATCAGTTAAACAAGAGTGCCTACAAAAAAAGAAAAGCCGAAGAAACGATATTAGACTGGTTTCTATATCGCAAATATAGAAAAGAATTCCCGAAAGGGCTATTGATTTGCTATTTCGTTTTTCTGGGTCTTCATCCGGTAATCATGCTGGTTTGTCTTCTGCTTTGGCTTTTGAAGGTGCCGGAAAGCATCGGCGGCACCGTTGCAAAAGTCACCGTCATTTTCGGCTGGACATGGATTTTGATTTTTGGCCTGCTGTTTTGGACCCGGGGTCCTGATTTGGATTATGGACGGTGGATCAAAAAACGGCGCGGTCAAACGAAAAGATGACACAACATGAGGGGTAAACCTTCAGAATAAAAATAATACAAGGGGACAAATCATTTACAGTATCATATCACAGAGGTGAATGACACAAGGAACACATCTGCGGCAGAATTCGCGCAGACGTGTTCCTTGTTTTCCGGGCCGAACGGCGGGCGGCCAATGGCCGCCCCTACTGCACACTGCAAACTGCACACTGAAAAAGCACCCCGCGGGGCAATATCATTAAGATAAGGAAATAAAAACAGACAGAAATGCAGTCGAGATGAGAAACTCGACTGCATTATCATTATGAAAACACGAGAATAAGACC
>CADABX010000010.1 GCA_902786285.1 Oscillospiraceae bacterium
CGGTACGATGGACACAAGCGCATACATACCGAAATTCTGGCCGAGCGACATCGACTGGGCAATTGCGAGTGCCGCAGTCGGATCGGCGGCATTCAGGTTTTTCGGGTCGATCTGCACGATGAGGTACATCGCAATGATCATAACGGTTGCAAACGCGTTGCCGAGTTTGTTGACAAACGACTGACATGCCGAACCGAGCGCATTGTCGCGGTGGCCTGTCTGCCATTCCATATAGTCGATGCAGTCGAAGACCATGGCGCCGGAGACGTTGTTGATGACGCCGAGCGGGATCGCGGAAATGATCATGAACGGGATGCAGATCAGCAGGTTCTTTGTGAACCAGCCGACCAGCAGCGTGATCACGCTGGCGCCGAAACCGCCGAGGCACGAGACGATCATCAGTGTACGGTATTCGAACTTTTTGAACAGCTTCGGCAAAAAGATCATGGCGCCGAACATGCCGACAGCGGCACAGATCTGTATGATCATCTGAATCTTGCTCATATTGGAGCTAAACGCTTCCGGGGTTGTCGGCTGCTGGCCGATATAAAAACCGGCATAACGCGCCACGTGCGGCGCTGCGGACTGCAGCATGTAGCGACCGAAGGACAACGTGCCCGAAAGTACGACGAGCATGAGCGGTTTGCAATGGAGAATACGCGACAGTGTGGACGGTTCGCCCGGTGCGCGCTTGGTCGCGTTCGGGTGCACGATGCGCTCTTTGATGCCGAACGAAGAAAGCACGAACAGCGGCATGCCGATCACGGACATCGAAATCGCCATGATGGCGTATTTTGTGGCGGAATCGGAGATAAAGAAACCGACAATGATCGGCAGTGCGACCGTGACAGCGGATCCGATACCGCCGACGGTACGGCCATAGGAGATGATATTGCCGCGTTCCGCCGGGTTGGGCGTCATCACGTTCGGCATGCTCCAGAACGGCACGTCGGAGGAGGTATAGACCATACCCCAAAGGACGTAGACAACCGCCACATAGACATAGAGCAATTTGCTCTGGCTGCCGGCTTCAAAGCCGATCGGACGGATAAACATCAAAATCGTCAGAAGCGCGATCGGAATTGCCGTAAACACGGGATACGGCTTCATGCGGCCCCATCTGGTTGTGTGGCGGTCGACGATCATGCCCATGAGAGGATCGTTCGCCGCGTCCCAAACACGTGCGAGCAGCATCAGCATGATGACGAACCAGGGCGTCAGCATCAGCACGTTCATGTAAAAGTCGGTGATATAGCTCGACATGCAGCTATAGACCAGGCCCTGGCCGAGCGCTGCAATTGCATAGGTCACCGACTCCCGTCGGCTTACATACTTTTTTTGCTCCATAAGAACCTCCTTTTAATTACGTTGAGACCGCCCTTCCACGTCTGCGGCGCGAAAAGGACCAGTATGGGGAACAATTCGAGTCTGCCGGCAAGCATGTCGAAGATCAGAACGATCTTGGAAAGCGGCGAAAACATACTGTAATTACCGCGCGGACCGACCAACCCGAGACCGGGTCCGATGTTGTTGATCGTGGCGGCCACCGCGGTCAGCGAGGTCGTCATGTCGAATTCATCAAAGGATATCAGAAAAACGCTGAACACATACAGCAACATCAGCAAAATGAAATAGGAAACCGTGCTTTTGACCACATCGTCGGAAACCTTCTTTTTGTCGAGCTTGACGAGGTTGACGCCGCGCGGATGCACGAGTGACAGGATCTCCTGCAGCGAACGCTTGATCAGCAAAATCAGGCGCGACACCTTCATACCGCCGCCTGTGGAGCCTGCCATGGCGCCGCAGAACATCAGAATGAAGAGCAGATACCGCGACACCTGCGGCCATTCATTGAAATCAGAGATCGCAAAGCCGGTGGTCGACATCACCGTGCCGACGGCGAAGGCCGCATTATGGAACGCATCAAACAGCCGGCCCGGATAGTGGATCTTGTAGATATTCCAGGTGATGACGGCGATCGCAACGGTCAGGATGCCGAGATACCAGCGAAGCTCCTCGCTTTTGAGCGCCTGCTTCGGCTTTTTTGCAAGCAGCAGATAGTAGATCGAAAAATTGGTGCCGAACAGGAACATGAATACGGTTACAACACCTTGCAGATAATAGCTGTTGTAATAGCCGATGCTCGCGTTTCGGATGGAAAAGCCGCCGGTGCCCGCCGTGCCGAACGCGGTGGTGATCGAATCGAACCACGGCATGCCGCCCGCAAGCAGCAGCATCGCTTCCAGGATTGTCAAAGATATATAGATGGAATACAGGATCACAGCCGTCTGACGCACGCGCGGCACCAGTTTTTCCACCGACGGGCCGGGGCTTTCCGCTTTCATCAGCGACATGATATGCCCGCCGGTCAGCGGAACAATGGCAATCAGAAAGACCAATACGCCCATGCCGCCGATCCAATGCGAAAAGCTGCGCCAGAATAACGCGCAATGCGACAGCGCCTCAACGTTTGTCAGGATGCTCGCGCCGGTCGTAGAGTAGCCGGACGCCATTTCAAACAAAGCGTCAATATAGGAAGGGATTTCACCCGTCAGCACAAAAGGCACAGCACCGTCAAGCGACAAACCGAGCCACGCGAGCGCCACAGTGACAAAGCCTTCGCGCACGAAAAAGACGTTGCGCTTCGGTTTTTTGAGCGTCAGCAAAACGCCAAACACCAACGACACAGCCGCCACGACGGCGTAGGCCTTCCACTGCGCTTCGCCATAGAACACACCGACGACGACCGGCAGCATCAGACACACGCTCTGGATGTTCAGCACCCAGCCGAGCAGATATAAGATCATGCGATAATTCATATAAAGACCCTTTACGCAAGAATATCTTTGAAATCGTTCATGCCCTTGTTGGTTGTCACAACCACCACGGTATCCCCGATTTCCACACAGTCTCGACCGCCAGGAATGAGGATCTTGCCGTGGCGCGAAATGCAGCAAAGCAGCACGTTCTTTTTGATCGGCAGATCCATCAGCGGCACGCCGATGGCCTTGCTCTGGGAACGGATGTTGAATTCCAGCGCCTGCGCTTTGCCGCCGATGATGTTATACAGCGTTTGCACGTTGGAGCCGGACGAGTTTTCGAGTGCGCGCACATAGGACAAAATCATTTCCGCCGTGATATATTTCGGATAGATCACAGAGCCGATCGAAAGCTGATCGATGATGCCCTCAAAATTGAGCTTGTTGATCTTGGTTACGGTCTTGGCGCGGTAGTTTGATTCCACATAGAGCGAAAGCATGATATTTTCTTCGTCGATATCTGTGATCGACGCAAAGCCGTCCGCGCCTTCGATTCCCTCTTCCAGCAGCAGACTTTGGTCGCTGCCGTCGCCGTGGATGATCACGACGTCGTCGGGGAGGATCTGGTTGAGGAATTCGCAGTGCGCCTTGTCTTTTTCAATGATCTTGACACGAAAGCCGATATCGCTCAGCCGCTTGGCGAGATAGAAAGAGATCTTGCCGCCGCCGACGATCATGATCTGCTTGATGTGCTCCTTGGAAAAGCCGGCTTTTTTAAAGAAATGCGACGCTTCCCTGCGCGACGCGACGAAGGAGATCTTGTCGCCGGCAAGCAGCAGATCGCTGCCGGTCGGGATGATGACGTCTTTGCCGCGTTCGATGGCGCAGATCAGCACCTTGCCCGAAAGCTTGCCGAGCGCCTGCACGATCGACTGGCCGACAAACGGCGAATTGGCGGGCAGGATGGTCTTCATCAGATCGATTCTGCCGCGGGCAAAGGTGTCGACCTCAATGGCGGACGGGATGGAAAACAGGCGCGCGATTTCGTTGGCGGATTCAAGTTCGGGATTGACCAGCATATTGATGCCGAGCTTTTCTTTGATAAAGCCACGCTCGGAGATAAAGTCGGGGTTGCGCACGCGGGCGATGGTTTTGCACTGCGTCGCTTTTTTTGCGATCAGACAGCAAAGCAGGTTCAGCTCATCCGATCCTGTCATGGCGATGAACATATCGGCATACGCGATACCGGCCTCCTGCTGGATACGATGCACCACGCCGTTGCCGCAAACACCCATCACGTCGCAAAGCGTGGTCACACGCTTGATGGCTTCTTCACTGGTGTCGATCACCGTGATATCGTGTCCTTCGTTTGTCAGCTGTTCGGCAAGCGTTGTGCCGACCTTGCCGCATCCGACGATAATAATATTCATAAATCAGCCTCTGTTACAAAATTGCGCGGAAAACCGCATATATAGACGTATACATCATAGCATATTTTTCTGCTTTTTTCCATTTATTCCATTTGAATTCTTGAATTTTTTATGTAGAAAAATTGACAGAAATTTTGTTTGTTTTCACAAATCTCTCCGGCCTGCTTGCTTTTACAGACGAATTCTTGTATGATGAAGAAGACAACATACAGGAGGATGATTCTCATGGCAACGTTCAGCGAAGCATATCAAAAGCTGTTTGCAATCCCTTGCGCACCGAAAAGCGACCCGTGCTGCGTCGTGATCCGCGACAAGCTGCGCATCAGTGTGCTCACACCGCGTCTGATCCGGGTGGAGACCGATTCTTTGCGCCAGTTCTGCGACGCGGCAACGCAAAAGGTCTGGTTCCGCGATTTTGAGCGGCCGCAATTTTCCGTAGAAGAAAGCGGCGACACGCTTTTGATCCGCACTACACAGACGATCTTTCACTTTGATCTCGGCAAGGGCGCGCCGGTCTGTGTCACGCTCAAAAGCGGCAAGCAGGTCAGAGATTTCAACACAGGCAATCTCAAAGGCACCTACCGCACGCTCGACGGCGTCAACGGCAGTCACGCATTGGAAGACGGGCTGATGAGCCGTGGGGGCGTAACGGTGATGGACGACAGCCGGAGCTGTCTGTTGGCGGACGACGGCACGATTTTGCCGCGCAGCAAGACGCAAAGCGACAAATACTATTTCGCCTACGGCAACGATTACCGCGGCTGTCTGCGCGATTTTTACCGCCTTTGCGGCCGGACGCCGCTGGTACCGCGCTGGTGTCTGGGCAATTGGTGGAGCCGCTACAAAGCGTATACACAACAGGAATACCTGGATTTGATGCAGCAGTTTCTTGACCGCGAGATCCCGCTGACCGTCGCCACGATCGACATGGACTGGCACTGGGTCAAAGTCGGCGACAGATTTACAAATGAACAGCTCGGACTCGGCGGCGAGCGCAAAACGCTGCGCGATGTGATCAACGGCATGGGCTGGACGGGCTACAGCTGGAACACCGATCTGTTCCCCGATCACAAGGCAATGCTCGACAAATTGCACGAAATGGATCTTAAAGTGCCGCTGAATCTTCACCCGGCGCAGGGTGTGCGTCCGTTTGAAGACCGCTATGCCGAAATGGCGCGTGCAATGGGCATGGATCCAAACGAAAACCGGACGATCCCGTTTGATATCGCCGACCCGCAGTTTTGCGAGGCCTATTTCAAAGTTCTGCATCAGCCGATGGAGGACGAGGGCGTCGACTTTTGGTGGATCGACTGGCAGCAGGAAAAGACAACCGCGATTCCCGGCCTCGATCCGCTTTGGGCGCTCAACCATTATCACTCCCTGTTTGCCAAGCGCGACGGCAAACGTCCGCTGACACTCTCGCGTTTTGCGCAGGCCGGCTCGCACCGCTATCCGCTCGGCTTTTCGGGCGACACCGTCATATCGTGGCGGTCGCTGCAATTCCAGCCGTATTTCACCGCGACAGCCAGCAATGTCGGCTACACCTGGTGGAGCCACGACATCGGCGGCCACATGCTTGGCTCACGCAACGACGAGCTTTACGCGCGGTGGGTACAATACGGTCAGTATTCCCCGATCATGCGTCTGCATTCCACGAACGACCCGTTTATGGGCAAAGAGCCATGGACTTACGGTTATGCTGCCCAGCAGGCTGCAACGGCGGCGCTGCGCGAACGGCACGCGATGATTCCCTATCTATACAGCATGAACTATCTGACATACCGTGACGGCCATGCGCTTGTCGAGCCGATGTACTACAACTACCCCGATAATGAGAACGCGTATCATACACCAAACCAATATTTCTTTGGCACAGAACTGATGGTCTGTCCGATCACCGAAGCGACAAACAAGCGCACCACGCTCGCCAAAACAAGGGTCTGGCTGCCGCGCGGCCGCTGGACTGACTGGTACACCGGCAACATCTACGAAGGCGGTCAGTGGGTCGATATGTACCGCGGGCTCGGCAGTATTCCGGTACTGGCAAAAGCGGGCGCAATCGTCCCGCTGTCAAGCGACGACCGGCACAACAACTGGCGCAACCCGGCGGCACTGACCATCCGGCTGTTCCGAGGCAACGGCGCGTTCACGCTGTATGAAGACGACGGCGAAACGATGGCGTATGAAACCGGCGCATCCGCGAAAACACAGCTCACGCTGCGCGAAAGCGGCACAACCGTGCTGTTCAAGATTGGCGGTGCAAAAGGCGATTTGTCTGCCCTGCCCGAGCGGCGCAGCTATACGCTGGTGTTTGACGATATTGCAAAAGCACAGACGCTCACAGTCAAGATTGACGGACGCGCAAGGACAGTGGAACCGGTCTATCAGAACGGCAAAACGATTGTTAAGATTGAAAATGTGCGCTGCAGCGCAAAGGTTGACGTCAGCATGACCGGCGTGATCGTCCGCGAAAACCGTGACAAGACGCAGATGGTCACGGAGCTGCTGTCAAAGTATCAGATGGACACGATTCCGAAACGCGCCCTGTTCGGCTCGTTTGTCAAGAATATCTATAAACCGTTCCCGATCAAGGACGACGCGATGTACGGGCCGGTGAAAGAAATATTGCAGATGAAATAACAGCAAGCCGTCCAACGGCGGCTTGTTTTGCAGACAGCTAAAAAGACCGCCGAAGCGGTCTTTCTTCATTCTCAGTCGATTTCCACCAGGATTTTGGAATCGGCTCTGTTTGCGGTTGCGCGCATCACGGTGCGGATCGCCTTGGCAATTCTGCCCTGCTTTCCGATCACGCGGCCCATATCGTCGGGCGCAACATGAAGATGGAACACGATGACGCCTTCTTCGTTGATGTCGTCAACCTCAACTGTTACCTGATCGGGTTCGTCAACCAAACCTTTGGCGATCATAGAAAGTAACTCTTTCAAGGTATGTTCCCCCAAACTTATTTAATGATGTCGCTCTTCTTGAGCAGCGCCTTCACGGTATCGGTCGGCTGCGCACCGTTGTTCAGCCATTTCTGCGCTTTTTCAGCATCAATCTTGATGTCGGCGGGATCCTTCATCGGATCATAGTAACCGATCTCTTCGATGAAACGACCGTCACGCGGATAGCGGGAGTCCGCCACGACCACACGATAGAACGGAGCCTTTTTCGCGCCCATACGACGCAATCTGATTTTCACTGCCATTGTTGTTACCTCCAAAAATGATAATTAAAAATATTTGATCACTAAATGTGTATCATACGAGACAAGGGTTACATCGGGAAGCCCGGACCGCCCATACCGCCGAGACCGTTCATTCCGTTCATGCCGGGCATGTTCATCATGCGCTTGCGCATCTTTTTCGTGTTCTTGCCGTTGAACTGTTTGAACATTTTTTGCATCTGGCGGTACTGCGCAAGCAGCCGATTGACGTCCTCCACCTGCATCCCGCAGCCGGCGGCGATCCGGCGTTTGCGCGAGGGGTTGATGATGTCGGGCTTGGCGCGCTCCTGCGGCGTCATGGAATAGATGATCGCTTCCATACGGTCGAACGCTTTTTCGTCAACCTCCACGTCGTCAACCTTGCGGCCAATGCCGGGCAGCATGCGCAAAATATCCTTGATGGAGCCCATGCGGCGCATCTGACTGATCTGATCGAGCAGATCGTTGAGATCGAATTTATTCTTACGCAGCTTTTGTTCGAGCTCGCGCGCTTTCTTTTCGTCGAGCTCCTGCTCCGCTTTTTCGATCAGCGAAAGCATATCGCCCATGCCAAGGATCCGCGACGCCATACGGTCGGGATGGAACACATCGAGGTCGCCGAGCTTTTCGCCCGTGCCGACAAATTTGATCGGTTTGCCGGTCACGGCTCTTGCGGAAAGCGCCGCGCCGCCGCGGGTATCGCCGTCGAGCTTTGTGAGAATCAGGCCGTCGATGCCGAGCGCTTCGTTGAACGACGTGGCAACATTCACGGCGTCCTGACCGGTCATGGAGTCGACCACCAGCAAAATCTCGTGCGGGTGGACGGTGCTCTTGATGTTTTTGAGCTCATTCATCAACGTCTCATCGACATGCAGACGGCCTGCTGTGTCGAGAAACACATAGTCGTAGCCGTGATCCTTTGCTTCGGTGATCGCCTGACGCGCGATTTCGACCGGATCGATCTGGCCGCGTTCAAAGACAGGCACGCCCGCCTTTTCACCGACAACCTGCAGCTGTTTGATCGCGGCGGGACGATAGACGTCGCACGCCACAAGCAGCGGCCGGTGGCCCTGATTTTTGAGCATCAGCGCAAGCTTTGCGCTGTGGGTGGTTTTACCAGAGCCCTGCAGACCGCACATCATCACGATTGTCGGCGGATGATTGGCGGTGTTAAGCCGGGCTTTTGTGCCGCCCATGAGATTTGTCAGCTCTTCGTTGACGATCTTGATGACCATCTGCGAGGGTGTCAGACTTTCCATCACCTTGGCGCCGATGGCACGTTCTGTGACGGTTTTGGTAAAGTCTTTGGCAACCTTGTAGTTGACGTCGGCTTCCAACAGCGCCAGACGCACTTCGCGCATGGCGTCCTTGACGTCGGCCTCAGTCAGCGAGCCTTTACTTCTCAGTCGTTTAAAGGCGGCCTCCAGTCTTTCGGAAAGACCTTCAAATGCCATAGTTCATTCTTCCTTTATTTCGATAGATCTGTTAGGAGTCGGCGAGCATTTTGGAAACGGAATGTATCCGCGACACAGCGTCGTTGATTTCACGAGACAAAATGGTGCGCATATTCACTTCGTTGATAATATCCGCCATCTCGTTGATCTCGCGCAAACCGTCGCGCAGTTCGTCGAACCGCCGTTTGAGCCCGAGGTGCGCTTCAAACGATTCCATCTGCGCTTCGGCGCGTTTGATCGAATCGCGCACACCCTGCCGGGTAATGCCCTCGTTTTCGGCAATCTCTGCCAAAGAAAGATCGTCGTCATAATAATATGTGATAAAATCGCGCTGTTTCTGCGTCAGCATATCGCCATAGATGTCAAACAGCAGCGTGACATCCAGATTTTTCGCCATGACGCGTCCCTCTCTTTCACAGGTGTAAAGTTTGCTTTCTTTACAGCTCTGCTATTATACACACTTCCCGCCTGTCCACGGCGTCGGACCAGGCGGAATAGAGCTTTTGGGATTTCCCGTTGACCGTGATTTTGCTGTAGGCACGAACCTTCACATAGTAGGTTGTGCCGCTGTCGAGACCGGAGATCGTCTTTTTCAGCACCGACGGATCCTTGATATACTTGTTGACGCCGTCTGAGAAGGTCTTCTTTTCAGCGATCTTGATCTGATAGCCGCTCGCCTGCGTGCTGTTCTTCACCGTGACAACCAGCTTGGTTGTGTATTCCTTTGTAGTCCGGATTGCGGATGCTTTGGGAATGATGTTGAAATAACGGGTCGCTGTACCTTTATACTTGCCGATGAACGTGATCGTTGCGCTGTATTTTCCGACCTTCTGGCAGGCGCCGTTGTAGACCACTTCAAAATCGACATTCTTTTTCAGCGTGTTGCCGTCCGCATCCGTCGCAATCACCTTCGGGTGCTTGACATTGCCGGAATAGATGCAGTTTTTGTTTGACAGTGTGATCGAAACGATGTGCGCAATCGGCGCAGTGATTTCTTCTCCGCAAACACCGCAAACCCGGGTCAACGTACCGTCGGTCGTCCTGGTCGCCTGTTTGATCACAGTTGTATATTTGTGTTCATGCGGTTCTGTGCCGGGCTCAGTCGAAGGCTCGCTCGACGGCTCGGTCGAGGGCTCACTCGACGGTTCGGTCGAAGGCTCGCTTGACGGCGCGGTCGAAGGCTCACTTGACGGTTCGGTCGAGGGCTCGCTTGACGGCTCGGTCGAAGGCTCACTTGACGGGTCGGTCGAAGGCTCGCTCGACGGTTCGGTCGAAGGCTCGCTTGACGGCTCGGTCGAAGGCTCACTTGACGGCTCGGTCGAAGGCTCACTTGACGTGTCAGAAGCCTGTGTCGCATCCTCCGGCGAAGTTGAAACTGTCTCGGACTGTGCATCCGGCTGTGTCGGATCGGCAAGTGTGGTTTCTTCTGCAAATACCAGTGAAATCATCGACAACGAGAGCACAATGGCAAGCAGAATGCTGATACATTTTTTTGACATTCGTTTGTCCTCCTTGTTAAAGTGTGACGATTCGTCGAGTTCACCGTATCACAGATCCGACAAAAAATCAAGCGAAAAAATCGAATCTAACAAATCTTTTACACTTGGTTCAAATAAATGGGACAAAATGGAAAAAGTCTTTCCTGCATTCGGAAATCATGAAAAAACCGGTATTTTGCAATACCGGTCCTAAAGATCATTATTTGAATGTGACGATCGTTACGCCGCTTTCGCCTTCGCCGAAGGTGCCCAGACGGAAGGACTTCACAAATTTGTTTTTCCGCAGATAATCCTGAATGCCTTTGCGCAGCACGCCGGTGCCTTTGCCGTGGATCACGGTCAGTTCCGAAAGGCCCTGCCGCATGCAGCGATCCATGTGGCGTTCGAGTTCGAGAATCCCCTCTTCAACGTTCATACCGCGCAGATCGCATTCATTGCGCTGCCCGCCGGCAACGTGGAAATCGCCGCCGCCAGATTTCGGTACGGCGCGGGACGCCTTTTTCGGCGGTTCCTTTTTCTCCTGCAGACGCAGGTTTTCCAGAGGCGTGCGCAGTTTGATAATGCCGGCCGTGACTTCGATCTCGCCTTTTTTGTCGGCCAACGCAGTCACGGTTGCCGTTTTGCCCATATCGACCACCAGCACCTCGTCGCCGATGCGCAGTTCGCGCGGCAGCACATACGGTTCATCGGGATCGACCTGCGCAACCACGGGATTCGTGATCTCGTCGAATTCTCCCATGGAGCGGCGGAACTGCTGTTTGGCGCGGCGCAGCATCTCGGCCTTATCGGCGGATTTGTCGCTTTGCTTTTTAATTTCTTCCAGCTCATTCATCAGCGCATAGGCACTGCGCTTGGCCTGCTCCACGATTCTGGTCGCCTGTGCCTGCGCTTTTTCCAGTTCCTGTTGGCGCAGTTGTTCAATCGAATCCTTATACTGCTGTGCGGTTTCACGGGCTTTGTCGGCCTGCAGCTTGAGCTCCTCGGCCTCTTTGGTCTTGGTCTCATATTCGGCACGGCTTTCCTCAAGCGTTTCCAGCACATGCTCGAAGCTGCGGTCTTCGCCGCTGACAAGCTGCTGTGCGCGTTCGATGATCGGATGCGCCATGCCGAGCCGTTCGGAGATTGCAAACGCGTTGGAGCGGCCGGGTACGCCGATCAGCAGACGATAGGTCGGCTTGAGCGACTGGACGTCAAATTCGCAGCTTCCGTTTTCGATATGGGGCGTTTCCAGCGCGTAGGTTTTAAGCTCCGCGTAATGGGTCGTAGCCGCGATCTTTGCACCCTGCTGATGGAGCTGTTCGAGGATCGCCATCGCCAGCGCCGCGCCCTCCACCGGGTCAGTGCCGGCACCGAGTTCATCAATCAGAACCAGCGATTCGCTGTCGGCAATCTTTAGGATGGAGATGATATTCGTCATGTGGGACGAGAAGGTGGACAGCGACTGTTCGATGCTCTGCTCGTCGCCGATGTCCGCGAGCACATGGGTAAACACAGAGATTTCGCTCCGGTCGCCGACCGGCAGCATCAGGCCGCACATTGCCATCAGTGTCAGAAGCCCCAGGGTTTTGATCGAGACCGTTTTGCCGCCCGTGTTGGGGCCGGTGATGATCAGCGTGTCGAACTCATCGCCGAGTCGGATATCGGTTGCAACCACTTTTTTCGGGTCGATCAGCGGATGGCGTGCCTGACGCAGGTTGATTTTGCCGTAAGCGTTAAGTGCAGGCGCCGTTGCGCGCAGATCATAGGCATACTTCGCCTTTGCAAAAATCACGTCGAGCTCTACCGCGCAAAGATAGCTTTGCTTGATGCCCTCATAAAACGAGCCGGCTTCGTCGGACAGTTCGGCGAGGATGCGCTCCATTTCGTCGCGTTCCTTGCTTTGCAGCACTTTGATATCGTTATTCGCCTCCACAACCGCCGACGGTTCCACAAACACCGTTGCGCCGGAGGATGATGTGTCGTGGACAAGACCCTTCACTTCGCCGCGGTGTTCAATCTTGACCGGAACCACATAGCGGCCGTTGCGCTGGGTTATGATCGCTTCACGCAGAAACTTCTGGTAGTGCGGCGAACGGATGAGTTTATCGAGCTGTTCGCGGACACGCGAGGACGCGGCGCGGATCTTGCGGCGGATGTCATGCAGCGCGGGCGACGCGTTGTCGCTCATCTCATCTTCGCTGATGATGCATTGATAGATCTTGTCTTCGAGGTATTTATTCGGCGTCAGCGCGTCGAAATAGACGTCGATGCTGCACGCCACACCCGCGTTGCTGTCCCGCCATTCGCTGATGGCGCGGATTGTACGCAGAACACCGGCCACATCAAGCAGCTCGCGCATGGAGAGCACGCTGCCCGCGTTTGCACGCGAGAGCGCATTGTTGACGTTTTTGAGTCCGCCGAACGACGGACCGCCGAAGCGCGCCATCAGCATATGCGCATCGACTGTCTGCTGCTGCAGACGCTGCACGTCGTCAAGATCCGTCTGCGGTTCGAGCGCGAGAATTGTCTCTTTTGCGTCGAACGAACCCGCAAACATGCTCAGACGCTGCAGGATTTTATCAAGTTCCAAAGATATGTAATGTCTGTCCATACGTTGCCTTTCCTTAACGTGTCATGGTTTTATAAAACTGCAGGGTGGCAAAGCGTTTGCCTGTCATCGCCAGCAAATACCGTTCACTCAGATCGCACAAAAGCAGCAGGTTTTCGTCAGAGAGCCGAAAGCTGAACAGCTTGCCCGGTTCGCTCAGGCAGATGTGGCGCATCGCATGAACCACGCTGTTCGGCACGGGAACGAACACTTCCGGCGGCGTGCAGTCGGCACAGTACAGCTTGCCGGAATGCGGACAAAAGCGCATCTCGTCTGTCTCATAAATTCCGCAGGACGCACAGCCGAGCAGCGAGGGCATATACCCCGCGAGTGAAAGCATACGCAGTTCAGCGGCTGCCTTGATCAGCTGGAGCGGTTTTCCGGAATCGCTGACCAGATAGACCGCGTTGAGCAGCAGACTCAAAAACTCGTCCGCTGCCTCCTCCCGCGGCGCAAGTTCGCCGGACAGTTCGGCAAAATACTGCGCGAGCGACAAACGGATAATGTCGCTGCGCAGCGAAAAAAAGACTTCTTTCGGGGTGGATTCCTTGACGATACAGATGCCTTTTGCAGTCTTAGTGATGGTAAAATCGGCGTAGCATAGCAGACTTGTCGCAGACGCGTTTTTATTCTTCGGACTGCGCGCACCGTTGGCAAAGGCACGGATCACGCCGTATTTGCGCGTCAACAGCGTCACAAGGCGATCGTTTTCGCCCGTATTCTGCGCTTTGATCACCAAAGCATCCGTATCATATGTCATCGTCAAAAATCTCCTCGGTGTCTGGTTCGCTTCCGATCGGCTGCATTGCAGGAAAATCGGAATCGAAATTCTGAATGAATTCTTCGGCAAACTCCTGCGGATAAACATTCCGGATATCCTGCGCCGGCGCGTCCTCGCGTGCGCGTTCATAAGCGATATAATCGGAAATACGCCCGGTTTTCAAAAATGTCTGCCATAGTTCTTTTTTCGTCATGGTCTCATCTCCAAAAGTATTTGATGCTAATACTTTTCACATCCGAGACACGAAATAATCAATCGAAAGGCAGGAAAATCAATCCAGACCGAAATTATGAATCAGTCCCTCACGGTTCCGCCAGCCTTCCTTGACCTTGACCCAGCACTGCAAATTGATTTTGCAATCGAAAAACCGTTCCATATCCTGCCGTGCATAGGTTGAAATCTGCTTAAGCATCGCGCCTTTTTTACCGATGATGATGCCCTTGTGGCTTTCTTTTTCACAATAGATAACCGCTTCGATATCGATGATATCCCTGTCGGTGCGCTCGCGCATTTTTTCGATGGAAACCGCCACGCCGTGCGGGATCTCACGATCGAGCAACCGCAGCATTTTTTCGCGGATGATCTCCGACGCGAGCACGCGCTCCGGCTGATCGGTCAGCGTATCATCCGGAAAAAAATGCATCGACGGCTGCGCAAGCTTTTTCATTTCATCGAGCAAATCGTCAAGGCCGTCGCGCTTGGTTGCCGAAACCGGCACCACCGCTTCAAAATCATAGACTTTCGAAAGCTCAAGGATGCGGCTCATCAGATCCGTCTTGACCGGCACGGTGTCGATTTTATTGATAGCCAGAATCACCGGCATGCGCTGCTGGTGAAACATTTCGATCAATTCCTTTTCCTCTTCGCGCAGCTTACCCTGCGCCTCCACAACGAACAGACAGGCGTCCACACCTGAAATACCGTCGGAGACGGCCTGCATCATCTTTTCACCGAGTTTATTGTGCGGCCGGTGAAAGCCCGGCGTATCCGTGAAAACGAGCTGCGTTTCGTCCTGGGTCAGCACACCCATGATGCGGGTACGCGTGGTCTGCGGCTTGTCGGACACGATGGCGACCTTTTGGCCGAGCAGCGCGTTGAGGATGGAGGATTTGCCGACGTTCGGGCAGCCGACAATCGCGATGAAGGCGGTTTTTGTCTCTTGCATAATACATTCCTTTTCTTTCTTTTCGTTCTTCTATATCATAATCCTTTTCCGTCGCCGGGTCAAGATATAACAAAGAAAAATCACCCGGTTTTCGCGGGTGATCTGTGATTCTTTAGCCAATCTTAATATTGTGTGCCGAAAGGAAATCCTTAAAGAAGAATACATAAAACAGGATTAAAGCAACCGAAAGCAGCGTCAGCACCATGATAAGGGCCACATGCTTCGGTTCGATCTTCATTTTTTCCTGTGTCTTCGGCAGCAGTTTGAGCGAGCGGAACGCCGGCGTCAGCGCAGCAAGGATCAGCGTGATCAGCACAGATTCCAGCGGAAACAGGACGAGATTTTTTCCGATACGCGTCAGGTTGATCAGCGCGTAGGCCTGTGCATCCTCCAGCCCATACATCACATAATACATCCATTTCATAAAGATGGACGTCAGCACGATGTTGCAGATGAAGTTGACCGTAAACTTCGACGCCAGCACACGCAGTACAGACAAATCGCGTTTCCACAAAAACAGCGCAAAGATGAACGACGAGGACATCTCCACAAAGATAAACGGGAAGAAATAGGCGCCCGACGGAAACAAAATGCAGCCGAGCGTATCACTGACGGCGCCGACCGCAAGCGAAACCAGCGGACCGTAGATCATAGAGCCGACCGAGTTGACATAGCAGTCAAACGAAAGCGAAAGACCCGCAGCCAGCGGAATCTTGAGCATTTTGACCGCCACGCGCAGCGCGATGATGAGCGACGCGAAGACAAGCATGCGGACGTCGGAAAAGTTTTTGGCTGCCAATCGCCAGTATTCTTTGGAGCGGATGGGCGGATTCTGTTGGGCGAAAAGGGTCTGCTGCGACATAAAAATACCTCCTTTTGCCCACTGCAAAAAGGAGATCATCCTTAAAACAGCGGGATGCGGCACCGGAATCGCAGGTTTCCCATTCGTTCTGAAGACAACTCCCCGTCCTCCAGACACTGTACGCTCCGACGCCTACTCTGTTTTTAATCTTATTTTATGTTGTGCGTTTACTATATCACAATAGGAAAAGGATGTCA
The DNA here is from genome assembly GCA_902786285.1 of Oscillospiraceae bacterium. Taxonomy (GTDB): domain Bacteria; phylum Bacillota; class Clostridia; order Oscillospirales; family Acutalibacteraceae; genus UBA6857. Next base: position 15,940 of record CADABX010000010.1, read on the forward strand.
ATCCGTTCCCGAAATTCTTGACAATTTTTCATTCGGGCATAGAATAACAAGGAACAATATTTTGCGAAGGCGGTGTTCCCATGACAGACGATCTGCGTTTTCACGGCGGAAAATTCACCATTATGCAAATCACGGACACACAGGAAATTTCAACGGTAAACCCGGACACCATAAAGCTGATTGCCCGCGCGCTGGACAAAGTAAAGCCGGATCTAGTTGTCTTCACCGGTGACCAGATCAAAGGCTATTCGCCGACGTTTAAAAGCAATACGTATCATAAAATATCACGCACCATCGCCGATCTGCTGCGTCCGCTTGAGGAACGACACATTCCGTTTTGTGTTACGTTCGGCAACCATGACTGCAACTGCGGCATTTCGAATGCCGCGCAGATGCCGATCTACCGCACACACAAAGGCTTTCGCGGCGGCAACATCAAAGCCGAAGATGACCCCGGCACATTTTCTCTGACCATCCGCGACAGCAGCGGCAAAAACAACCTCTTTGCGCTGTATGTCATTGATTCCGGCGGCAAAGGTAAAACCGCCGCGTATGCGCCGGTCACACCGGATCGGATACAGTGGCTGCGCACGGAACGCGAGAGACTGCAGCGAAAAGACGGGCAATATCTGCCGGCGCTTGTTTTTCAGCATATTCCGCTGCCGGAATATTATGATGCGCTCGTGCGTGTTGACAAGGGCACAAAAGGCGCGGTGGAAGCGTTTTACAGCCACAGCGGCGAATATTATGTGCTTCCGCAGAAGGCTTTGGCGCGCGGCGATTTCATGCTGGAATCCCCTGCCGCACCGGATGAAAACACCGGCGAACTGGACGCGCTCACGGAAAAAGGCGATGTGCTTGGCATCTATGTCGGACACGACCATATCAATTCGTTTTCAATCAGACACCGAGGCATCATACTGGGCTATACACAGGGATGCGGGTTTCACACCTACGGCGCGGGCGGCAAACGCGGTGTGCGCGTATTGACCCTAAACGAAAACGACCTGTCTTCGTTTGACACTTATACGGTCACAATGGAAGATCTGTGCAGCTATAAACCGGCAAAACCGCTGACAGAGTTCATCTATACCCATACGCCGTCGTCACCGCGTCAGGTTCTGAAATATTTGCCGCACGGTCTGATTGCCACCGGCGCCGCAACTGCGCTTTCCATCGGCGCTGCGCTGGTCAAGAAGAGAAAGTAACACAGAAAAAGATCGCCGTTTTTTCAGGCGATCTTCTTTTATTTTTCCGTGACCAGCACCTGTGCTTCATAGTTGCCGTAGACCCAGCAGTCGTCGATGGAGTCTGACATGATCGCGATGTTGCTGATCTTTGCCCGCTGCCAGCCGTTTGTGACGGTTTTAAAAGCGGAAACGTTGATCTCAATCTGCAACTGGTCAGCGGTGATTTTGGCAAGACTATCCGCAGGACCGATCAGTGTAAGAGAATCCAGACCGCTGGAATCAAGATTCGCTTTATATTTTTTGTCGTTGGAGGCGTTCAAAAAAACCACGTTGCTGCCGGTTGCGTCGATTGTTGTGCTTTGCATGCTGCGCAGATCGACCTGCACCTGAAACGTCTTTTCTGTTGGATTGGTCAGCAGCGCCGCACCGGTCTCATCGGCTGTCAGCGTAAAGCGGTTGACGCCATTTTTCAGATCATGAAAATCGATGGTGCCGACGGTAAAGGTCGTATACCCTTCCTCGTCGGGCGTATAGGAGATTTCAACCTCGGTTGGTGAAATCCGCACCTGCGGCGGTACATCGTCAAACGCCGGCGGCTGGTTGACAAACTTGACCGTGGTCGGGACAGTGTCTACCCGATAGACAGGGATCGTGACCGTTGCCGGGTTCGCGTCGGTGCCGACATTGTCGCAAACAAGGAAACGGGAATCACGCTGCTTATCAAGGGCATACGAGATCTTTGCGGTCACTTCCGTCGTTGCGGAAAGCGGAAGCTGATCGTCTGCCACAGTTGCTTCAAAATACACCTTCGACAGATTATCCACGACCGATGCCGGACCGCTCACGTTTGCAGTGTTAACGGACGGTGCGATCTGTCCGACCGAATAGCCTTCGGCTACGAGAGAATCCGTGTCGTTAGTGAGCTTCGCTTCCACGTTGACCTGCGACGTGCGTATACGGTCGAAATAGACCGAGACAGTAGACGGCGTGATTTTGACCACGCTGACCGACCCGTCAACGACCGGCGTCAGCGTCAGCGTTTTGTACCCGGCGGTGTCGATATAGCCGCTCGTCGCTTCGATCGTGATATCGTCGCGTGTCAAAGAGTAATTGTTGATATCGAACGCTTTGCCGTATACTTCAACATCCACCAACAGATCATCGTCATCGAAAAACGGAACGAAGTCGTTTTCGGCAGCAAGTGCCGCGTCAAGATCCACGTGCACATCGGAGATCACTCGGGTCGTATTTTCACTGTAGTTGATTTTGATGACCGCCCATAGAATGATTGCAAGCACAAAGGAGAGCACCAGAATCAGCTTGTTGTTATAAAAGATGCGCTCATAGAGCGTCTTTTTCTCTGTTTGCTCATGCGCCTTTTTCATGATGCTTCCTCCGGTGCAGTTTCGGGGTTTTTTCATCGTCGGTAATCAGAAAGGCGGTCAGAATTTCGAGCAGCTCGCCGCTTGTCAGCCTGCGCCGCAGCACACCGCCCTGTGCAACGGAGATGGCGCCCGTTTCTTCGGAAACCACAACCACCAGCGCGTCCGACGCTTCGCTCATGCCGACCGCCGCACGATGGCGGGTGCCGAGTTCACGGCTCAGGTCGTTTTGTGTCAGCGGCAGAATGCAGCCGGCCGCTGTGATGCGGTTGTTGCGGATCACCATGGCCCCGTCGTGCAGCGGCGACTTCGGATAGAAAATGTTTTCCACAAGCGGCTCGGAGATCTTGGCGTCGATCTCGCTGCCGGTGGCAATGATCTCGCCGAGCGGCGATTTGCCCTCGAGAACCATCAGTGCGCCGACTTTATTGTCGCTCATGTTGACACTGGCCTTCACCAACGCGGAAATGCTTTGCTGCGTTTCCTCACGCATCAGCGATGAATAGCGGGAAAAAAGCGTGAATTTTGTAAAATCGCCGCGGCCGAACGATTCGATCGCGCGTCGGAATTCCGGCTGGAACAAAAGGACGATCACCAGTACAATGTCGCTGAACAGACGGGAAAACAAAAAGCTCGTTGTCGACATGTTCAGCGCAGAGACAATAAAATAGAACAAACCGAGAAAGACAAAGCCGCGCACAAGATGGATCGAGCGTGTGCGCGTAAACAGACGGATACAGTAATAGAACACCAGGGCCACCAGTACGATATCGAGGATATCGTACCAGTGCACCATGGATACGAGTTTCATAAAGTTTTCGCCGATCCAGTGAAAGAACGCGGTCATAAAACAGCCACCAACCAACCCTTTTTAGTTTCCTGTATCATTTTATCATAAAATTTTCCGCAATGCAATTTGATTCATACAAAAAGAAAAATTTTTTATTTGCTTTTTTGTGTTGAAAACCGACGGACTGACACGAACGGTTCCGCCTTTGGGAGAACCGTGCATTGTATGGGCGAGCGCTGCGCAATGATAGCCGGCCCGCACGGCAAACCCGCATTGATCCAGCATCGCTGCGATCTCTTCGCTCTCTTTGTCCGGCAGACTGAACGACAGCAAGGTCTGTTCACCGGCGCCGCAAAGCGTGTCAAACAGATCGATCGAGCGGATCACAGACAGATCTTCCCGTAAAACACGAATCAGCTCGGCTTCATGCGTGCGGATTGCCTGCGTGCCGCCGTATTGCCGAATAAAGCGAAGGCCGGCGCCCAGTCCGGCAATGCCCGGCAGATTCAGCGTGCCGCTCTCATATCGTTCCGGCAAAATCTCCGGCTGTGCATACGCAAGCGACAGCGTACCGGTGCCGCCCTCCATCAGCGTTTGCGGCAGCACCCGTTCGGAAAACAGCAGCACGCCGGTACCCATCGGGCCAAACAGACCTTTATGGCCGGGCATACACAGCAGATCAATACCGTCGTTTTCCAGATCCAGATCGAACACACCGGCGCTCTGCGCAGCGTCAACGCCGAAAAGCAAGCCGTTTTCCTTTGCAAGTGACGCGAACATTCGGATCGGCAGCACGGTTCCGAACACATTGGATACATGCGTAACAAACAGCATCCGTGTTTCCGGACGAATCAGCTTTCTTGCGCGCAGGAGCGTTTCGGCTTCGTTTTGCGGGTCGATCCGCAATACGTCATATTCAATTCCGTTTTGCGCCCGCAATCGTTCCAGCGGCCGTAAAACCGCGTTGTGTTCGAGTGAGGAGATGATGACATGATCGCCTGTCCGAAGCGTGCCCTTGAGCGCAAGATTAATCGCGTGCGTACAGTTGCCGCAAAAGACGGTTCGCGCAACCATACCGCCAAAGAAATCCGCGACGGCCTGTCTTGTTTCAAAAACGGTCTCCCCGGCTTTTGCCGCAAGCCGATGGCCGCCCCGGCCGGGGTTGGCGCCGAAGCAGCACATGCATTGTTGCATCTCACGCAGAACACACGCCGGCTTCGGAAAAGAAGTTGCTGCGTTGTCGAAATAAATCAAGCGTCCCGCGCATTTGCAGAGAGAAGGCCATGCTGTTCAAGGATCTGCTGTGCCTGCTGTGTCCGGTTGGGAACAAAAAGCACAAAGCCGCAGCCGCGGCGGCGGTCCGGCTGCGGATCGCGGCGGATGGCGGCGCTAATGCCGTGCCTGTTGAGCAGATGTTTGGCGCTCTGTGCATTGGTCAGGGAGTCAAAATGAAAAAAGGGCTGCATAACGCTTCCTCCTTTCATCGAAAAATGTGAGACGGCGCACCGCCTCACAGCAGACTATGACGGATCTTTTCATTTTGTTCTCCTCTAAAAGAATTGACGAAAAGGAGAAAATCGTGTATAATCAATTGTAACCGCAAAATGAAACGGAGGTTCTATCATTATGAGCAAAATCCTGATCGCGGATGACGAACAAAAAATTCGCAAACTGGTTTGTGACTTTTTAAAGAACGTCGGCTATGAAACGCTGGAAGCCGAGGACGGCGACGAAGCGTTTGAACTGTTTCAAAAACACGAGGATGATATCGATCTTGTGATCCTCGATATCATGATGCCGGGGCTGAACGGTTGGGAAGTGTGCAAAGAGATCCGGGCGCTGTCGGATGTGCCGGTCATTATGCTGACCGCGCGCAGCGAGGAATTCGATGAGCTGCTCGGCTATGAATCCGGCGCGGACGATTATGTGACGAAACCGTTCAGTCCGACGATCCTTGTCAAAAAAGTGGAAGCGCTGCTGCGCCGCACGAAATCCTCGGCGTATCTTGCGGGCGAAAAGGATCTGACCTTCAACCATGAGGCGCACGAAGTCCGGCTCAACGGCCAGGAGATCGAACTGACGCTCAAGGAATACAATATTCTCAAAAAGCTGCTTGAAAATCCCGGCCGTGTTTACAGCCGCGAACAACTGCTTGATTCCATCTGGGGCTACGACTATGTCGGCGATATCCGCACGGTCGACTCCCACATTGCGCGACTTCGTACCAAGCTCGGCGACTGGGGCAACCGCAGACTGAAAACAGTTTACGGCATCGGCTATAAGCTCGAGGAAGAATAATGCACGGAACGAGGTTCAAATGGTTCCGCAGCGAGAATCTGCTTGTCAGAAACGCGCTGGTGATTCTGATGCTCGTTGCGGCAGTCGGCCTGCTGATTCTGATCGCCTATTTCTATCTCGATGATATTTACCTGCTCAAGGCCCGCATGGATCTGCAGTCGGTTGCAGACGACATTTCCGTGATGGAACTGTCTGACAAAGAACGGCTGGAAACCGCGCTGTCCGATATTGAAGCCAAGCACAACTTTTATATCGAGCTGTATTATCCACGCGATCAGCTGATCTATACGACTGATACCAACAACACCACGTTTGACCCGCAGCCGGAGGACAAAACCAAGCAACAGGAACTGAAGCCCCGGATCATGCGCATTCTGGAACATACCGACCAGGACGACGTCAGCTATTTTGAAACGCGCCAGGAATACTACGCTTCGGCAAAGTATATCGTCTATGGCACGCTGTTTCGTTCGGGCGTCGCGGTTGAGCTGTATGCACCATTGGAACTGCTCAACGACAATGCACAAACCGCGTTCTGGCTGTTCTTTGTGGCCGCGATGATTCTGATCGTGCTGATCTTATTCATCATGATCTTCCACACAGTCACATTTACCATCCCGGTGGACAAGATCTCGCGTATTACCAAGCAGATCGCACTGATGGATTTCACGAAGGTCTGTCCCCCGTTCCGTTTGCGCGAGCTGGACGAATTGAGTACCAATATTAACACGCTGTCCTCCTCGCTGGACATGACGATGCAGACGCTGAAAAAGCGAAACGATCAGTTGGAGCGCGATATTGAAAATGAACAGAAGCTGCGCGAAAACCGCAAGCAGTTCATCGCCAACGCGTCGCATGAGCTGAAAACGCCGATCGCCATCATTCAAGGTTATGCGGAAGGATTGAAATTCGGTATCTACAACGACAACCCCGGTGAGTGCTACGATGTGATATTGGACGAAGCACAGAAGATGAACCAGCTTGTGCTTGATATGCTGGAGGTGGACCGGCTCAACTCAACGAAGATTGAGCCGCACTACGTTGACTTTTCGCTGCGGCATCAGATCGATACGTTCATCGAACAGATGCACAACATCACGATTAAAAACGGCATCACCGTGACCAGCGAGATCGACGACAGCTACATCGTGCACTGCGACGAGACGCTGTTTGAACGTGTCTTTTCAAACTACTTTTCCAATGCCATCTCCCACTGCGAGGGCGAAAAACGGATCGAGATCACATGTCAGCGGATGGATGATGTGTTCCGGATCTATGTATTCAACACCGGCAAACCGATCGCCGACAACGATCTGCTGCAGATCTGGAACAGCTTCTACCGCGCCGACAAAGCGCACTCCCGCGCCGAAGGTCGGTTTGGGTTGGGTCTGTCCATCGTATCTTCCGCCCAGGAGGCACAGGGCATGCAGTACGGTGTGGAAAACAGAGAAAACGGCGTTGCCTTCTGGTTTGACGTCAGAGAAACAAAATAAAGAAAACCGGGTCATCCCCGGTTTTTGTTTTCTATGAGACATTATTTAAAACGAAACAGCTTGCGCAGCTTCGGCTGAAAGACTTTCAGATAGACCATCGCCATGCGAGTGAGCGCAAAGTCAAACACGATAAACACCACGTTGCCCATGACAAGCATCACGGGGATTGCGTATTTTGACCACCAGACGTCGCCGTCAACACCGAGAATGTCATCCAGCGGCATACCGAACAGGCGAACCAGAACGGTATAAGCGAGCAGTACGGAAGCGTTGAAAATCACAAATTTCAGCACATATTCCGCCACACGCGGCAACCGGCTTTCGAGCAAAGCTTTGACGATCGCATAATAGCCGAAAAACGCCGTATACATCACGGCGGCTTCTTTGTTCGGCACAAGCAGCAGCGACAGCAGCGCCGTTGCGAAATAGACGCCGAACGCCCAGCTTTTGCCGAGCTCGATCACACAAAACAGCGTCAGAAATCCGGCGATCGCCGGCAGCGCATAAACGAAAAGATCCACGGCTGTCGGAATCAAAAGCACGACGGAAAGCGCCACTGCCATGCCGCCGATGGCGGTTTTGGAGGCTTGGGATAATTGCTTCATGGTTCACCTCAGCAGCACGGAATCAGATCGCCGCCCATGCATTCGCAGCAGCAGTCCGCGCAAAGCAACCCCTGACAGATGCTGCACGCGCTGGACGCAGTGTCACCCTGAGGCCGGCGCGACGCGCGGAAGCCGCCGGAGCGCTGCTGGGTGATCGACTCATACATGCGCTGATAGTCGGGATTGTTCGGCTCCATATTATAGGCAGTTGTGAAATAGGTATAGGCCTGATCGAGCCAGCCGCGCTGGTAGTTGATCTGTCCTTTGAGAAAGTACCATTCCGCATCGCGGGTGTTCTGGCTGATTTCCTCAAGCAACTGCTCCGCTTCGTCCAGTCTGCCGAGCGAAATCATGGAACGGATCATGCTGTAGTCGTTGGTGTAGCCGCCCGATTGATAGCCGCGGTTATAAGTATAGGAACCGCTCTGCGCGCCGGTGGTATAGCTGCCGGACTGCGCCTGGCCGGACATGATGGCGTCGTAGGCTTCGTTGATCTCCGCCATTTTTTCATTGGCAACGTCAGACAGCGGACTGTCGGTATAGTTGTCGGGATGGTACTTTTTGGCAAGCGCGCGGTAAGCAGTCTTGATTTCATCTGTTGTGGCGGCTCTTGGGACGCCAAGCACTTCATAGGGATCTCTCATCGCTGGTCTTTCCTTTCATCATCTGCTCCATCGACATATGCATGCCGTCGAGCACGATATTTTCGAGTATCGGATATAACACGGTCAGGTGGCTGTCTTCGAGCGCCTGCATCGCCGCAGCGCCGGTCATTTCCAGTGTGGCGCGGATCTCATCCTGCTGCGCCGGGGTCAGATCCGGACTTTGGAGACCGAACTTTTTGACAAACACGTTGTAGCTGCCGGTTTTGATATCCTGTTTCAGATCGTCCGCCGCATCCATCAGATAGACCCAACGGCCGATATGATAGCCGAAGCGGTATACGGCGTCGCTGTTTTCTTTTGCGCCGATCCGCATCAAGCGTCCCAGCGCGTCGGCACTCGCATGGGCGGCCTTGTCGATGCTGTCGGTATTCTCCTGTTCTGTCTGCGCCTGCTTTTGCATGGCATCGGCAAGGATCGCCTCCATCTGCGGAAACTGCCGCATCGCCTTTTTGCGCCACAGTGCGGCAACCGGCAACAGCAGATAAAACAAGAGCTTTTTCCAAAGCGGGCTGTCGGCAATATTGTCGCACACTTTATAGTAGAACATCAGGACCGCGGCGGCGCAGACAAAATCGAACGCATCGCTGCCGTTGTCACAGTAGCTGCAGCGTTTGGCCGGATTGAACGGACAGCGGCCGGGGTAGAAGGACGGCACCGTTTCGCTTTGTGCTAACCGAACAGCCAGCAGAAACGTCATGTCATAACTGAGAATCAATCTTGCCGGAAGGCCGTATCGGCGGGACAGGACGCGGCAAAGCGAACAGTACAGCCCGCGATAGGTTTCCCATTCGCGTACCCGAAGGTCCATCTTTTCCACTCTGACATAGCCGAACAAGGATCTTCCCTCCCTGATATTTTGGATATTATACCATATTTTTTCAGTTTGTAAACTGCAAAAAGGATAGCAAATGAACTTTAATTGTACTTTTATTCTTGATTCCTGCCGCCGTTTATATTATAATGATGCTAAATGAAGCACAAATGCAAGGAGATAAATCATGGCTATTGTATTGAAAGAAGCGTATTTCCTGTCCTCCACCGGCATCAATCGTATCCGCTGCAATATCTGGGAAGACGACACGTTGCCGAAACGCGGTGTATTCCAGATCGCGCACGGCGTGTCAGAGCATATCGATCGCTATGACGCATTTGCACGCTTTCTTGCGTCAAACGGATTTGTCGTTTGCGGCAACGATCATCTCGGCCACGGCAAATCGGTCGATTCACCGGAAGATCTCGGTTTCTTTGCGGAGGAAGACGGCGATTTGCGCATGGTGGACGACATGCACATTCTGACGCAGATCATGAAAAAGCGTTATCCCGGTCTGCCGTATATTCTGTTTGGTCATTCCATGGGTTCGTTCTGTGCGCGCTGCTATGCCGCCGCGTTCGGAAACGAACTGGACGGACTGATCCTTTGCGGCACCGGCGAGCTGCCCGCATCCGCCGCCGCGATTGAAGCGCCGATCCGCTTTTTGGCAAAGAAGCTCGGCCCCCGCACGCCGGTCAATAACGCGCTGTTTGATAAGATCAGCACCATCGGAATCAAAAATAAACGCACCGACAAGGACTGGCTGAGTCTGAGCGAAGCGAACGTGGACGCCTATATCAACGACCCGCTGTGCGGTGTGGAACTGAAGCTCGGCGGTGTGCGCGATCTGCTTTCGCTTGCAAATACTGCCTGCTCCACCGAATGGCCGAGCTTGGTACCGCTCGGTCTGCCCATCCTTGTGATCTCCGGCGCGAATGATCCGGTCGGCATGAAGGGCCGCGGCATCATCGCCGTATGTGACAATCTGGAAGAGGCCGGCCACGCACCGAGCGTGATCCTTTATCCGACGTTCCGTCACGAGATTTTGAACGAAGACGACGCACAAAAGGTTTTTGACGATGTGCTGGAATGGCTTGACAATGTCCTCGGCGTAGACGCACCGGCAGCAGAAAACGAAGCAGAATAACACCAAACGGCCGGAACCCGATCAGTCGGATTCCAGCCGTTTCCTTGTTTTTGCAGTCTGCAGGATTTCACATCGACATCAAAGATTTCGTTAAGCAAACCCTTTCGGACGATCACATATTCCGGATTGACATCATCGCCATATCTGGTATATGATATAAGTGACAGTCGGTCGTTCGGCCGACTTGAAACCGTTTTTCTCAAAGGAGCATCTATGAATCTTTCAAAATGCAGTAAAAAACTGAAAAAACGATTCGGTGACGCCGTTACGCTTTCGCTTGAAAATCAATCCGTCGTTCTGCGCGGTCATCTGGCCACATGGGCGCAGGTGATCGAGGCGTGTCAGTCGGTCGCTGAAAAGAACAGTGCAATCCATGTTGTCAATGATATAACCTGTGACGAGCAAACCGAAACACCCATGCGCGTCCCCGGCTTTACCGACAACACCGTTGACGGCGCCGCTCCCGATGTGCTTGTCATCGGCGGCGGGATCTCCGGCGCGTCGATTGCAAGAGAGCTGACAAAATGGAAGCTGGACGTCTTGCTGGTGGAAAAGGAAGCCGATCTTGCGCTGCAGGCCTCCGGCCGAAACGACGGCGAGGTACATCCGGGCATCGATCTTGGCAAAGGCTCGCTCAAGCACAGGTACATCCGCCGCGCAAACCGCATGTTCGGCGACGTCTGCAGCGAACTGGACGTCGAGTTTCACCGCATCGGGCAATATGTGCTTTTCCAAAACAACGCGCTCAAACCGCTGATCGGTCTGTACTGCCTGTGGCGCAAATATCACGACGGTATTGAAGATACAAAGTTGATTTCCGGCAGTCAACTGAGAGCACAGGAGCCGCATCTGCAGCCAGGTACAAAGTTTGCAATCTGGAATCCGAGCGCCGGCGTCGTCTGTCCCTACGGGCTGACCATCGCCTATGCGGAAAACGCGGTGCAAAACGGCGCCAAGGTTTCGCTGCATACCGCGGTGCTGGATATGGACGTAAAAAACGGCGAGATTTGCAGCGTGAAAACCAACCGCGGCACAATCTTTCCGAAGCTTGTCATCAACGCCGCCGGCGTTTTCGCCGAAGATGTTGCCGCCATGGCGCAGGACCGGTTCTTTTCGATTCATCCGCGGCGCGGTACGAACTCGATCACGGACAAGAAGACCGGCGCATTTTTACACAGTATTGCAACCGTCAAAGAGCTTTCCGTACACGGCAAAAACCATTCCAAAGGCGGCGGCACCATGCGCACAGCACACGGCAATCTGCTGGTCGGTCCGGACGCGGTGGAAACATTTGAAAAAGAGAACACCGCAACCAACCGCGAAAGTATTGCGACGGTGTTCAAGAAACAAAAAATCACGATGCCCGATCTTTCCGAGCACGACATCATCACGTATTTTACCGGCGTGCGCGCACCGACATTTGAAGAGGACTACATCATTGAGCGCGGCCGCCGGACGACGAATCTCATCCATTGTGCCGGTATCCAGTCGCCGGGACTGACAACCGCGCCCGCCGTTGCCGAAGATGTGGCGCAGATGGCCGTCGACTTTTTGAAAGAAAAGCAAACCGTCGAACAAAACCAAGCGTTTAATCCAATCCGCAAAGGCGTGCCGGTCCTGCGCAAAATGAGCGACGAACAGCGCGAAGAGATGATTCGTAAAAATCCCGATTACGGCGTCATCATATGCAGGTGTGAGGAAATCAGCAAAGGTGAGATCCTCGACGCGCTGCATGCGCCGATCTGTGTGCCGACAGTAGATGGGATCAAAAAGCGGGTCCGTCCCGGCATGGGCCGCTGCCAGGGCGGCTTCTGCTCCCCGCTCGTTACGAAAATCATTGCCGACTTTCTGGACGAACCGCTTTCTGCAGTACGCAAATCTTCTCCGGCGTCCGTAATCACTTACGGCAAAACGAAGCAAAACGAAGGAGGTCGCGACGCATGAAAAACGAATCCTATGACGTCGTCGTGATCGGTGGCGGCCCGGCAGGTCTGGCGGCAGCCATCAGTGCCCACGACAGCGGCGCCAAGGTGCTGCTGCTTGAACGCGAAGCGCGGCTCGGCGGCATTCTCAAGCAATGTATCCACGACGGTTTCGGCCTGATACGTTTCGGCGAAAAGCTGTCGGGTCCGGAATATGCCGAAAGGTATATTGACGAATTTCATGCACGGCAGATCGCAGCCGTCACACTGACGTTTGTGACAAAGATTGAAAAGACCGGTTCCGGTTTTACGGTGCACACAGTCAGCCGTAACGGTGTTGCGCGCTATCGGGCGGCCGCGCTCGTGCTTGCAACCGGCTGCCGCGAACGCACCGCCAAACAGGTCTTTATCCACGGAACGCGTCCCGCCGGTGTTTTCACGGCAGGTACAGCGCAGCATTTTACGAACCTTTTAGGAGAACTGCCGACAAAGCGATGCGTGATTCTCGGTTCGGGCGATATCGGGCTGATTATGGCGCGGCGACTGACACTGGAGGGCGCCGAGGTGCTCGGCGTATACGAAGCAAAACCGACGCCGTCCGGTCTGACGCGCAATCTGCACCAGTGCCTATATGACTACGACATTCCCCTGTATCTGTCTCACACGGTGACGCGCGTTTTCGGAACCGACCGGCTCGAGAGCGTTGAAATCTCCGAAGTCGACGAACACATGACGCCGATTCCGGGTACCGAACAACGGCTCGATTGCGACGCGCTGATTCTTTCTGTCGGGCTGATTCCCGAAAACGAGCTTGCTGAATCGCTGGGCGTCAAGCTTGATCCGAAAACGAAAGGACCGGTTTGTGACGGTCAGAATATGACGAGTGTTGACGGCGTGTTCTCCTGCGGCAATGCGCTGCATGTGAACGATCTTGTGGATTATGTTTCCGAAAACGCCGCTGTTGCCGGCGCTGCGGCTGCCGCCTACAAACCGCAAAAGCGAAAACCGGTCGAAATCCATATTTCCGACACGCTGCTTTACATGGTGCCGCAGCAGCTCGATCTTGCCAGAAACAACAATAAAACGGCCGTTTATTTCCGCGCCAGAGGCGATTACAATAACAGCCGTCTGGCGCTGACCGTCGACGGCAAAGAGGTCTTTTCCAGGCGCTACGCTTTTTTGCGTCCGCCGGAAATGGAAAAGCTGGAACTGGATTTCGACGGTATGGGACTGACTGAAACATCTGACGTGCAGTTCAAGCTGGAACCGCAAACAGAAAAGGGGTGATACATTTGACGGAACTGACCTGTATCGTCTGCCCGCGCAGCTGTAAGCTGCAGATCAGCGCAGACAAAGAAACCCTTATCGTTACGGGAAACGCATGCAAACGCGGCGCTGTGTTTGCCCAAAACGAAATGACCGACCCCAGACGTACGCTTTGCTCCACGGTCGCCACAGTGTTTCCCGAAGCACCGGTGCTGCCGGTGCGTGTCTCGGATGAGATCCCAAAAGCAAAGATCTTTGACGTGATGCGTGAAATCAACCGGACAGTGGTCAAAACGCGGATCGGGCGCGGTGACGTCGTGATCAAAAATGTTCTGGGTCTGGGCGCAGACGTGATTGCGACCAGCGATCTGTTAAAAGAGAAAGCAGGTGAAACTTCATGAGCGATTCCCTGGTATTAACCTTTGACATCGGCACACAAAGTGCACGCGCACTGCTGGTGCGGCCCGACGGCAGCTTTGCCGACATGGAGCAAAAGAAGTATGAACAGCCCTATTTTTCAAAGCAGCCCGGCTGGGCGGAACAAAAACCGGATTTCTATTTTGAGACCATGGCGGCGCTATCGAAAGCACTGCTGGCGCGCAACGAATCCGAGACAGATAAGATCATTGCGGTAACCTTGACCTGTATCCGTGATACGGTGCTTTGTCTGGACAAGGACAGACAACCGCTGCGCGATATTATTCTATGGCTCGACAAGCGCCGCGCACACTACCAAAAAAACTTTCCGTTCAATAAAACCGCGCTGTTCCGTCTTGTCGGTATGGGCGAAACGGTGAAGGATATCTTTCGTATTACGGCAGCCAACTGGCTGATGCAGAACGAACCGGATATCTGGGCCAAAACCGACAAATATGTTTTACTGCCGACCTATCTCAACTATAAGCTGACCGGCAATCTGATCGATTCCACGGCCAATATGATCGGACACATCCCGTTTGATTACAAAAAGCGCCAGTGGCAGGGGCCGCATGCTCTGAGTCGCTGTGTCAGCGATGTTCCTGCCGAAAAGCTTTGCAAGCTGGTGCCGTCCGGTACTGTGATCGGCGCAATCACGCCGCAATCGAGCAAACTGACCGGCATTCCCGCAGGGCTTCCGCTGATTGCAACAGGCTCCGATAAAGGCTGCGAAACATTGGGCCTTTCGGTGATCCATCCGTATCAGGCAGCAGTTTCCTTCGGCACAACGGCAACGCTGCAGATGGCAGTGCGCGAATACTTTGAACCGCAAAAATTCATGCCAGCCTACCCTGCGGTTCCAAACGATATGTATAACCCGGAATTTGAGGTTTTCCGCGGCTTCTGGATGCTGTCGTGGTTTATCGATCAGTTTGGTGCAGCGGACAAAATGGAGGCGGAAAAATGCGGTATTTCCACCGAACAGCTGCTGGATGCGCGCATTCGCGACATCGAACCTGGCTGCGGCGGTTTGCTGCTGCAGCCGTTCTGGACCGCCGGTATTACGAACCCGAACGCCAAAGGGACCATTGTAGGCTTTTCTGAATATCACACACGGTATCACCTGTATCGCGCGATAATCGAAGGAATCTGCATGGAGCTGTATCACGGTCTGCAGACCATGGAAAAACGCTCCGGCAAAAAGGTAACGGAGCTGCATGCGGGCGGCGGCGGTGCAAAAAGCGCCATCGTCTGCCAGATCACTGCCGATCTTTTCGGACTGCCGGTCAAGCGGATTCAGACGCATGAAGCGAGCGCAGTCGGCGCATCGATGGCGGCGTTCCTTGCAATGGGAACCTTTAAGGACTACGAGGATGCAATCGCCCACATGGTGCAGGAAAAGGATGTTTTCCGACCGGACGAGGATAATCACCGACGCTATATGGCCTTTTACAACAAGGCGTATGCGCTGCTTTCCGACAAGCTGGAGCCGATCGATAAAAATATTGTGAATCTTTTGAAAAGGAGTTCTTCTGTATGAGTACAAAACCGTATAAGGGCTTTGAACCGAAATGGGTGCTGACCCGTGCGCCCGAAAACAGCTACCGTTCCATATTTCGCTGGGGCGATCCGGACTTTTTTAAATATCCGAAGGAAGCGCTGTATAAATATGTCAAAGAGCGCTGTAATCTGACCGACGAAGAGTTTCAACAGTATAATGACGACATCGGCATGGATCCGGTTGTACTCGGTGCGGAACACGCGCCGAAGATCGACCCGAAGCATGTTGCGGCGATTGCCGCGATTGTCGGCGAAAAGAATGTTTCACAGTCGGACTATGACCGTCTTGCCGTCGCCTACGGTCAGACCATGTACGACCTGCTGCGCATGCGCCACCGCCGGTTCGATTCCCTGCCGGACCTCGTTGTCTTCCCGGAAACGAGCGAACAGATTGAACAGATCGTCGCCTATGTCACAGCGCATAAGATCCCGTTGTATGTCTACGGCGGCGGCTCCTCCGTGACCCGCGGTGTGGAGCCGGTCAAGGGCGGCGTTTCCCTGGATATGCGCCGCAATTTCAACAAGGTGCTGAAATTCAACGAAGTGGATCAGACCATTACCGTACAGGCAGGTATGTCCGGACCGAAGCTGGAAGAGACACTGCAAAACGCGCAGACACTCTTCGGCGCCAAACGAGCCTATACCTGCGGCCATTTTCCGCAGTCGTTTGAATACTCTTCGGTCGGCGGCTGGGTCGTGACACGCGGCGCCGGCCAAAACAGTACCTACTACGGCACCATCGCGGATATCGTGCTCTCGCAGAAATACGCGACGCCGATCGGCGTCATTGAAACAAGCCACTATTCCCGGGAAGCGACCGGTCCGAATCTGAACCAGATCATGATGGGCGGCGAAGGCACGTTCGGCGTACTCACCGAAGTGACGCTCAAGATTTTCCGCTGGATGCCCGAAAACCGCAAACGTTTTTCATATATGTTTAAAGACTGGGCGACCGCCCGTGTTGCGGCCAGGGAAATGATGCAGTGCGAATGCGGCTATTCTTCGGTCTTCCGCCTGTCAGATGCAGAAGAGACCTCGTTGATGCTGCATCTTTACAATGTGGATGAAACACCGCTTGAACCGATGCTCAGCAAACTCGGCTATCAGGATTTTGAACGCTGTTTATTTTTAGGCTTTACTGACGGTGAAAAAGGGTTTTCCAAAAACGTTGCGCGCAACATCAGAAAGATTGCGCTGAAGCACGGCGGTATCCCGCTGACCGGTCTTGTATGCAAGGGATGGGAAAAAGGCAGGTTCAACGATCCGTATCTGCGCGATACACTGATGGACTTCGGCTTTATGATCGACACACTGGAATGCACGGTCAACTGGTCCAACATGGGTCGCGTACATCGCGAAGTGCGCGAGGTGTGCCATGCGCTGCCGAACACCATTGTCACCACGCATATGTCCCACTGCTATCCGCAGGGTGCGAATCTGTATTTCATCTTTATGACAAAGATGCAGGATGAAGAGGAATTCCGCAGATATCACGCCACGATTCTGGACGCGATTCAAAAATCCGGCGCGGCCATCTCGCACCATCACGGCATCGGCAAGATGTTTGCGCCGTGGCTGGAAGGCTATCTTGGGGAGAAGGAATACGGTGTGATCCGCACGCTCAAGGACTATTTCGACCCGGATTATGTGATGAACCCGGGCGGCACAATCGGTTTGGATTTGAAGCCCGAGGAGAAAAAATTTCTGCGTGAGCACAAGGAATACCTTGACCACGCCGAAGAATAATCGAGCGAAAGAAAGGCGGTATATGAATGAATCGGCGAAATCAATATCCTGCCGTTTTTGTACATGGTATGTTCGGCTGGGGACAGGATGAAGGCATAGACCGGTATTTGCCGTATTGGGGTGCAACCGGCGGTAATCTTATGGCGTTTCTGAACAGCCTCGGTTATGAAGCTTATGCTGCTTCTGTCGGACCTGTGTCCTCCGCCTGGGACCGCGCCTGCGAACTATATGCCTGTCTGACAGGAAAGCGTGTGGATTACGGTAAAGCGCACGCGCAGCAATATCATCACCATCGGTTTGGAAGGACCTATGAAAAGCCACTGATTCCAGAGTTTTCATCGACCAACAAAGTCCATCTGATCGGACACAGCTTTGGCAGTATGACAGTTCGTCTATTTGCACATCTAATGGCATTCGGCAGCCCGGAAGAACAGGCCGCCACGAATGACGAAGAGTTGTCCGATCTATTTCGCGGCGGGCATGCCGACTGGATTCAAAGTGTGGTCACAATCTGTGCGCCACACAACGGTGCGCTCATTTTCCGTCTATCTGTAAAATATCATTTAAAACCGCTTGCAGAACGCGTGGTTGCGGCTTATATCACTGCGGTTTGCCGCACTCCGCTGCAGAATCGTCTGGTTGACTTTCATCTGGAACAATTCGGCATTCACAACACACCCAAAAAGCATGATCACGAAAACCTGTTCAAAAGTATGCGGCAGCTGCTTTACACAAAGGACAATATCGTCCATGGCATTTCTCCGAAAGGCTGTCAGGAAATTAATGAGCTCACGAAGCCAATGATTGATTCGGTGTATTATTTCAGCTATGCCTTCAATGCAGTCACAGCCGAAAGCGAGAACAAACTGCAAGTAAAAAACAGCGATTTTGCATTTCTTTACCTGTTGTCCAATCTCGGAATTCACGCCTATATAAAGGAGTATTTAAAGGGCGACTTCACGTTTGATGATATTGCAAACGATGGCTTGCTGGAGGTCAGTTCCGCCAAGCACCCAAAGGATCAGCCGCACAAGCTCTATGATCCGGACGATGTGCAGCAAGGCGTATGGCAGGTCATGCCGGTGAGAAAAGGCGATCATGGAACAGCCATCGGTCTGTTGACAGATCTGGTCAAGACGCATGTGTTTTATTCGCAGATGATGCAGATGCTGGTAAAAACGGAACCGCAGAACGCAGGCGCAGAAGACCTCGTTTCAGCAAAGCAGGCGTAATACAAAAAAGCAAGGAGAGCTGATCCTTCAGTTCTCCTTGTTATCGTTCTCAGAAAAAATCCGACCGCCTATGCAGCCGGATTATTTGAATGCAATTTTATCGAACCGTAACCCAGCAGGTGCCCTTAGCACTGTTGTACGGATCGTTGCTCATACAGGTCACGCGGCAGGTGCCGGTACCGACGGCTTTGACATTACCCTTCTGGTCAACTGTGACAACGCCGGAATTGCTGGAGGTCCATGTCACCTTTTGATTTGTGGCGTCAGCCGGCAGGATCGTCGCATTGAGCTTTTGCGTCTGGCCGACATTCATCGTCATCAGTGTGCGGTCCATACGGATGCCGACAACCTCTTTATAGAGAACCTTCACCGCCACAAGCGTACCTCTGCCGTTGCCGCCGTCGTTCGGGGTAATCGTAATGATTGCGGTACCTTCGCCAACTGCCGTGATCACACCCTTGGAATTGACCTTGGCAACATTTTTGTTGCTGGATTCATAGCGCACCTTGGCCGTTGAAGCGGTTGACGGATTCGGAATCAGCGAAAGCGTCTGCTTGGTGCCGAGGCCCATTTCGATGGTGGATTCCTCCACCGTGATGGACTGCAGCTTCGGACGTTTCACCGTTACGGTGCAGGTCGCTTTTCTGTTGCCGTCTTCTGTGATCACGGTGATGGTTGCCGTACCGGCTCTGACGGCACGGATTTTGCCCTTGGAGGACACACGCACAATCTTGGTGTTGGAGGATTTCCATGTCATGTTCTGGTTCGTGGCATAGCTCGGTTTTGTGGTCGCCTTCAGCGTATAGGTCTTTCCGATCGTCAGAGAGAGCGTCGTCTTGTTGAGCTTTACTTTCTTAACCGGCGTTTCAACAACCGTGATTTTGCAGGTCTCTTTTTTACCTGTATCCTTCGTGGAAACCGTAATCGTGCATTTGCCGGGATTGACAGCCTTGATTACACCGTCGCTGCTGACAGTCGCAACCTTCTTGTTGCTCGATTTCCAGTTGAGCGAGGTGATAGAAACGTTGGAGGGCCTGATATTTGCCGTCAGGGTTGCGCTCTTGCCATCGCTGATAGTCAGGCTCTTGCTGTCGAGTGAAACCGATGTGGACTTGATCGTTTTGAGCACTTTGACCGTACACTTTGCCGTACGGGAGGAATCCTTCGTCGTGCAGGTGATGACCGCAGTGCCCTGCGAAACGGCTGTTACAACACCGTCGGTATTGACAGACGCCACAGAAGGATCGCTCGAAGCCCACAGCACGCTCTTGTTGGTTGCGTTCGCGGGTTCGATCGTGGGTTTCAGCATACGGGTCGCGGTTTCATACAGCTCGATGTTCGTTTCACTGAGTTTGACGCCGGTCGCCTGAATACCGGATACGATCTTGCACTTTTTAACGGCGAACGGATTATCGTCGGAGGTGACAGAAATATAGGTTGTGCCGACGCCGACCGCTTTGACAAGGCCGAA
Organism: Oscillospiraceae bacterium; assembly: GCA_902786285.1. GTDB lineage: Bacteria > Bacillota > Clostridia > Oscillospirales > Acutalibacteraceae > UBA6857. Next base: position 35,935 of record CADABX010000010.1, read on the forward strand.
CTGATCGACTGTTGCAACCGCCGGATTGTCGGATTTCCAGGTCACTTCGGGGAACGTTGCCGTTGTGGGTTCGACGGCGGCTTTCAGTTGATAGGTGTTGCCGACATAAAGATTGCGTGATGCGGTGTTCAGGGAAATGCCGGTCACTTCCACCTTTTTATAGACCGATACGATGCACGCAGCCTTGAATCCGCCGTCGACGGTTGCTGCAGTAATCACAGCGGAACCGGAGCCGACGCCGGTGATCAGGCCGGTTGTCGGATTGACTGACGCCACATTCGGCTTATCGGAAGACCAGGTCACCGCCTTATTGGTCGCAGACGCCGGCGTGACCGTTGCCGTCAGCTTGAGCGATTTGGTCACATAGATCGACGCGGTTGACTGCGAAAGGCTGATACCGGTTACAGGAACCGTCACATGAACGATGCAGTGCGCACGCTTTGCGCCTTCTTCGGTTTCAACCGTGATTTCGCAGGTACCGTTGCCGACGCCGCGGACAACGCCGTTTTGGTCAACGGTCGCAATGGAGGAATTGGAAGTCTCCCATTTGACGTTTTTGTTTTTGGCATAATCCGGGATGATCGTTGCAATCAGCTTTTGGGTGTTGCCGATTTTGAGATCGATCTCGGCCGTATTCAGGCGAACACCGCCCACACGGCCGCCGATACCGATCAGTCCGAGCGGGAACTCTCTTGCCCAAACACGCTGGCAAAGATCCGTCGGATGCGCGCCGTCAAGTGTATATTCCGGCAGCATCGCAGAGGGATCCTCCGGATTCTTGGTGATATCATAGTAATCCACAAAGCCGTCATGCTCTGTCGTGATTGCAAGCCAGCGGTTGACCTCCTGGGCAATTTCCCAGTCAGCAGCGAGTTCTTCGTCCGTCCGTACATAACGCGCACCGGTGTTGAGGAAGTCGCGTGTATAGCCCTTCCACTGCGTAATACCGACGGCAATGACCTTCAGATTGTTTGCGTGGCAGGTACGGAAAACTGTGCGGAAATTCTCAATAATCTCCTGTGCGGTCGGCTGCGTGATACCCGGGTTTTCCTCCTGCACATCCTGACAGACCGGATGCACAATATCGTTGGTGCCGATTTTAACAACCACATATTTCACACCGGACTGCGAAAGCACATCGCGCTCAAAGCGCTTGAGCATGGATTCGCCGAACAGGAAGGACCCGAAGCCGAGCCCGTCTCTGCCGAGGCTGTTGCCGATGATGCCCTTGCCGACAACGCCGACGTCGTCTGTACCGGCCTGGTTGATCTGTTCCGCAAGATACTCCGGAAAATCGTTGGACACGGTGGAATCGCCGACAACGACAACAGAGTAGGAATCCGGGCTGCTGTTATAGACGTCTACGCTCGAAAACAGCGGCACGACATGGATGATGCTGTATGACAGCGACCGGTCCAGACCGATACCGACGGATTCGAAAATCCGCAGATAGGTATCGTCGATTTCATTGGCAATGCCCATGGAGGCGTCGCGGGTCTTGTCTTCCTCGCCAACACCGAGATAGGTTTCGCCGCCGGAAAGGCCCATGGTCTTGATGTTGCCGAAATTTTTCAGAAATACGCTCAATGCAATATCCTGCATCGCAGTGACCGGGAAAACCACTTCATCGGAATAGACCTCGCCGCCCGCGGGAATTGTGACTGCGGGAGAACCGTTGAAGGTTACAAAACGGACCGATGCCTGGTCGATGCGTGAACCGCCCATGCTTTTTGCAACAGTTACAGTATCTACCGTCAGCGGTTCCTCACCGAAATGGTTGGAGAGCCGGACACGCAGCTTGTCGCCGGAGGCGGTCGGCGTGATGACCGTTCTGGCCGTAACCTGTCCGACAAATGCCGTAATATTGCTGTATCCGGGCAGCGTGATGTTGGTGGAGCCGGTACCCCAGGCTGTGATCCATTTGCCGTTTGTGTCTGCTGCCGCGCCGGTGAACGCGCAGACCGCAAGCACGCTGAGCACAAATACGATCGTTAGCACAACCCGTTTTAAAGATTTCTTCATGCGTAAACATCCTTTCATCAAAGCATTGAGATCTGTCTTATTGTATCGCATACAGCGGATGGTTGCAATGGGAATAATCGGAATCTGTCCGAGCCGGCGCTCAACGGCGGTTCTGTCTGCCGCCTTCCACGCGCTGCAGCTTCGGTTTTCGGGCTTCTTTCGCTTTTTTGTATTTCAGGATCATCATAACAATATAAAGGATCAAAACGATCAGGCCCGCAATTTCAAGCAGGATGAAAGCGGTGGACGAAAGCACGCGGCGCAGATTGGTCATAAACAGCCGTACCATCGACAGCCGAACGTCATTGGCAGCAACAAGATTGATCGTTGTAATGACCTGCTCGCCGTAGATCACCTGTGCCTGACAGATGACATCCCCTTGCTTGATCGGCGCAGTCAGCTTTTCAGGCATGGTTTCTTCGATCGGCTTGATCAAAACAGAGGTGCTCGACGCCTTGGACGGCACCAGCGCGCTTGTTTCTTTTTCGGGAACCAGACGCAGCGTGTCGCCGTCGCGCGCAGCAGTTACATTCACAACCTGCACCGTCTGTGTCTGCGTGGCAATCACGCGATAGCGGACGTTGTTATAGGTCCACGCAATCAGCTGTTTTGCATCGGTCAGCGCTGTGTTTTCGTTCACACCGTCCTTATCGATATCAGCGAGCGAACCCTTCATGACAACGCAGATATAAGCGTAGCCGTCCTGTGAAGTGGTTACGGCAATGCATTCGCCGGCTTCGGTGGTGGAGGTGGCTTTGCCGCCGTTGACCGAGGCATGATAATAATCGGACACGGCAGCCACGCGCATTTTGTTGTCGGCGTTATAGGTACGTTCTGCAATATAATTCGTTTCGGGCAGCGTCACGCTGTTGGCGGAAAACGCCTGCGCAAACACCGGCTGCTGATTGCCGTAGCGTACAATGGCGGCGACATCTTTGGCTGTTGTGTACTGATCTTTGGCGTCAAAGCCGGTGATGTTGACAACGTGAGTATCGGTGCAGCCGATCTTCTGCGCGGTTTCATTCATCAACTGAACAAAGGATTCGGCCGAACCGGAGATGCTGTAGGCGATGATGCTGGCTGCGTCGTTTGCGCTGTAGATGACAAGCGTGTCAATAAGCTGGCGACGGGTATAGGTGTCGCCGGCATGCATACCCGCCGTGCGCACGCCGTATTCATACTGCACCAGCGACAGCGACTCCTGTGTGACGGCCACGGTTTCGTCAAGGTTGTCCCACTTTTCAATTGCAACGATGGCGGCGAGCAATTTGACAAACGCGGCCGGTGCTGTCCTTTTGGTTTCGTTTTTGGAAAACAGTTCAGAGTTTTCATCCAGGCTGATCATGTAATAGATGTCACTGGCCAGGCCTTTGGTCGCTTCTTCGATCTCATTGAATCCCGCAAACGAAAAAAACGGACAAACGCTGCAAAGCAATACAACCGCACAAAGCACAGCTAACGATTTTTTCATGTCGATCCATCCTTGTTATTTTTTTCAAACATTTGCATTCTTGAACAAGATATGCTAAAATAGAGCGGTAAACGATACAGACACCGCAATTATAAGATGATTATAGCAACTTTCGGCTGAAAAAGAAACCGTTTTTGCAAAAAATTTTTATCTTATTAAAATATTTCTTCTCATGTGGAAATTTTCAGGAAGGTGACTTTCATGATTTATGTAACCGGCGATATGCACGGGCAGATCTCTCGTTTTGACGACCCGGCGCTGCACAAGCTCAAGGAAAAAGACACGCTGCTGATCTGCGGCGATTTCGGCTTTTTGTGGGACGGCAGCAAGGAGGAAATGAACGAATTGCGCAAGCTGACGAAAAAGAAATACAACATCTGCTTCGTTGACGGCACGCACGAAAATTTCGACATGCTTTCCAAGCTGAAGATCAAAAAATGGAACGGCGGCAAGGTGCATCAGATCGCGCCCAACATTTTCCATCTGCTGCGCGGACAGATCTTCAAAATCGAGGATCAGACCGTGTTCACATTCGGCGGCGGCGAAAGCCCGGATATTGAGATCCGGTTTGAAATGGACACCTGGTCGGACAAGGAGATCCCGACACGCGAAGAGCTGATGGAGGGTGTGGAGAATCTGCAAAAGCAAAACGGCAAGGTCGACCTGATCATCACCCACGAACCGCCGGCGAAGATCAAGGACTTTCTGCTGCTCAACACCGGGCTGGACGCGCCGATCACAGCGATCAACACCTATCTTGAGGACGTCGGCAAGACCTGCAAGTTTTCCCACTGGTACTTCGGCTCCATGCATATGGACAAGTTCATTTCCACCACGCACGCGAGCGTGTTCCGCAATGTGCTTGACGCGAAGACGGGAAAGCCGGTTGCAAGATAACAAGATGGCAATATAGCAAGAAAACAAGAAACGGCCTGAACGGTCAGGGCGTCATATACATTCAAAAATATAAAAGACTATTACACCATGCACAAGCAATGTTGTAATAGTCTTTTTTGTTACGTCTTATTCCCCTGCTGTTTCAGCCAGTTCCTGTTTGAGTGCTTCGCACATCTCCTGTTCGATCGCGGGATCGTAGGACAGGATCGGGGCAACGTTCTCGTTTTTGATGTTCCGCCGGACGTAGTTCTTCGTGATGCGGGACACCAGCGGGAACAGCGCGACGACACCGATCAGGTTCGGGATCATCATCAGGCCGTTGAACGTGTCGGAAATATCCCACGCGAGCGAGGACGTCATGACGGCGCCGGAGATGATCATCAGCACAAAGATCACCTTATAGACCATCGTCGCCTTGGTGCCGAACAGGTATTCCACGGCTTTGGTACCGTACTGCGACCAGCCAAGCACGGTTGTAAACGCGAACAGGAGCATGGCGATGGCGATGAAGATTTCGCCGAAAAAGCCGAACGATTCGCCGAACACCTGCGCCACAAGCGTCGCGTCGCTGACGCCTTCCCTCACAAGACCGGTATGCAGATCGATATGCCCCGAGGACAGCACGACGATCGCCGTCATGGTACAGACCACGAACGTATCGAAGAACACTTCAAAAATGCCCCACATGCCCTGCTTGACCGGCTCTTTGACGTTGGAGGACGAGTGCACCATCACGGACGAGCCGAGACCCGCTTCGTTGGAAAACACGCCGCGCTTGCAGCCCTGCGTGATGACCTGCGAAATGGCAATACCGGCAGCGCCGCCGGCAACCGCCTTGACGCCGAACGCAAACTTAAAGATGGCGGCGAACATCAGACCGATGTTTTTGTAATTGAGCACGCAGATGATCAGCGCGCCGATCACGTAGATGATGGACATAAACGGCACCACGCGTTCCGCAAAGGACGCGATGCGCTGCAGGCCGCCGATGATGATCAGCGCGGCAAGGATCATGAGCGCGACGCCGATGATAATGTTGATCACAGGGATTCCGCCGACCGTACCCAGCACGTTTGCGTCATGGAAAAACGCGGATTGCAGATTGAGTGTGATCTTGTTGACCTGTCCCATATTGCCGATGCCGAACGACGCGAGAATGGCAAAGATCGCAAACAATACGGCCAGCACCTTGCTGATACCCTTCATGCCTTTTTTGCTGCCGAGACCGTCCGCAAGATAATACATCGCGCCGCCGGACCATTCGCCGTGCGGATTGCGGCGGCGGAAATAGATGCCGAGCACGTTTTCGGAATAGTTCGTCATCATGCCGAGGAACGCTGCGACCCACATCCAGAACACCGCACCCGGACCGCCGATCACGATTGCAGCGGAAACGCCGGCGATGTTGCCGGTACCGATAGTTGCTGCCAGCGCTGTGCAAAGCGCCTGAAACTGGGAGATGGTCTTTTTGTCGGTTTTGGTTCGGGCGTTGCCGCTGCCAAACAGGCTGCCGATGGTCATCTTCCACCAGTGCCGCAGATGCGTGATCTGGAACACACGCGTGGCAAGCGTCATGATTACGCCGGCGCCGATCAGCAGCACAAGGCCGATTTTGACCCACACGAACCCGTTGATCGCGTCGTTGATTTGTGTCAGTTTGTCAAAGAATTGTTCCATGTTGCTTTCCCTTCCTGCTTGCTGTTTTTTCGCAAAACAAAACGTGACCGGTGCAAAACGCACCGGTCACACAAAAAGACAACTCGATTTGCCGTTATGCAAACTGCATCAACGAAAAAGATGAAAACTCTGTCCTTTTGCCTGAGAGATTCGCGCTTTGCGCTTTCACCTTCGGCACCGGATTCAACCGGATTCTCCAAAGCTCCGTCCGCTTACAGTCCTGCCAAACGGCACCTGAGAGTTTCACTCCTTCGGTTGCGTCAAGGACGCATCTCCTGCAAGCATCATACGGTCCATATTCAGTTTTGCTTTTAAAAGCGAAAGTATTATAGCATTCTATTAAAATAAATGCAATCGTTTTTATGAATTTTTTTATGGTTCAGACCGTTATTTTGCAACAACCTTTACCGGCTTTGACATTGCGCCGTTCCATTGCCCGCCGTCCCGGACTGTGATCGGACGCACACGGAAGTAATATACGCCCCCACTCTTCAGCTGCAGCATGGTGGCTTCGGTCTTTGCAGTTCTGCCGAGTTTCAGATAGCCGCTCGTTTTATCCTGGGAGTAATAGACGACATAGTGGGTCGCGCCGGGAGCTTCCTTCCACGAGAGAACAGCGCTTTTTTGACCGGGCTTTGCTTTCAGCTTTGCTGCCTTGCCCGGAAGGATCTTATATTTCAAAGTCCTGTTGCCGGTATAATTGCCAATAAATGTAATTTTGATCGCATAGGTTCCGACCTGCCTGCGGCCGGCGGGATAGCTGAGTTTGTAGTCGGTGTTTCGACGCAGCAGCTTTCCGTCCTGATCGCGCACGCGCACCTTCGGTGTATGACGGTTGCCGTCATAGATATAGCTCTTTGCAGTCAGCTTGATTGTTTCGATCCTGGCAATCGTTTTACTGCTGCGCAGGCCGCAGACGCTGCAGACCTGCAGATACTTCCCGGTTTTATGGTATTGGGCTTTGGTAAACTGCGTTGTAAAGCTGTGAGCGGTTTTGGGAACGATCTGCTGTGCTGTCAGCACTTCGCCGCAAACGCTGCAGATCGAGCCGGTTGTCAAACCGGTTGAAACGCAGGTCGGCGTTACAGGCGGCAAAACCTTCGGCTGGTGCACATGTGTACTTGGTTCGGTACTCGGTTCCGTACTTGGCTCCGTACTCGGCTCTGTGCTTGGTTCCGTGCTAGGCTCTGTACTAGGCTCAGTGCTCGGCTCTGTACTAGGCTCAATGCTCGGCTCTGTACTTGGCTCAGCGCTCGGCTCTGTACTAGGCTCAGCGCTCGGCTCCGTACTTGGTTCTGTGCTTGGCTCTGTACTCGGTTCGGTGCTCGGTTCAACGGCAGACGCAACAACCGTCACCGGCACTTCGACCGTCTGATTGTAAGCGGAAGCGCGCAGAACACAATTACCTGCTTTTACACCCAGCAGACTGTCACCTTCAACTTTTGCCGTTGCGTCGCCGGAGCTTGTCCATGTGACCGGCTGTGCAACCTTGACCGTGGCAAGACCGTCTCGCATCTGCAATAAAAGCTGTGCTTGCGGAAGCGCTGCGCGCTTGCCCTCCTGCACTTCCAGGGAATCAACAGAAGCTGCCAGCTCAAATACATCGAGTTTCGCTGTTGCAACCTTCACAGTCACCGTTTTTACGCCGTCAAAGGCGGCACTCTGTGCCTGATCGGATAAAGCGCTGTGAAATGCCTCCACCCAATAGAGCCGGCCGCCGTATTCCACACAGCCGATCCCGACGGCGTTCAGGTTGTTTGAAAGCATAGTACGGCGATGGCCCTGTCCGTCATACGGCTCGTTGTCTTCGCGCCACGCCTCGTGCACCATAGCGGCAGAGGTCTGTCCGAACGCGATATTCTCTCCGGCGTAGCCGGCCTTGTCGCCATACAGAGAGAAGCAATCGCTCTGATCCGGACGATCATGAGAAAACTGCAGCACCAGCTCTGCCGCGCGCTGCATGGCGACCTGCTCGAGCGCATAGTCATATACAAGCTTTTTCAGTCCGCGGACCGGCACTTTTGCGGTGTCGCCCTCGTTCCAATACCACGCATCCGTGTTGGTACGAAAATCGTTGATCATATCAAACACTTTGCGCGCCTCGCTCTGGCGGTATTGCAGCGGGATCTGCACCTCAAGAATGCCGCCGTCCGATTGCTCCGCCGCAACAGCAGCGGCAGAGAATGTGCCGAGCAGCAGCACCAGACAAAGAAACATACTGATGATTCGTTTCATACAAAAATCCTCCCTTCGGGATACTTTCATTATAGCGTAACAACGAACGGGAATCAAGTACCATACACAGGAAAAACAGGGAAAACCATAGAATAGATGCAGGCATAGAAAAAGGCCGGACAACCGTCCGACCACTATAACATTATGCGACAACGTGGAGTCTGTCGTCTTTTTCTTCGCCCTCGGTCTGTGTCTGCGGCAGCCAACCGAGCATCACTTCGGGATTTGCAAATATTTCATCCAGCTTTTTCAAGAACGGGACGATCTCGCCGAAATCAAGCGCACGATGGTCAAACGCGATACACATCGGCAGCACTTTGCCGACTGTGATATTTTTGCGGCCGCGGCTGTCGGTCGTAACGACCGGCTTATCCTGCACAGCGCCGACGGAGATGGCGCAGACCTGCGGCGGTACGATCTCAAGCAAAGATGTAGCGCCGTGCTGCTGCAGATAGGTGGAGCCGATGTTGGATACTGTGATCGTACCTGGTTCGAGATCGCGCAGTGTCAGGCGTTCGGATTCAGGGATTGCCTTGTAGGCTTTTTTCTCTTTGCCGCGCATGTGTTTTACTTTGGACGAACCGACGTAGGCACCCCAAAGTCTGGTGACGGTTTCAATAATCTTGCCCTTGCGCAGATTCTGCATCGTGTTGTCAAACGATACGGCATACATCGATTCCGAAAGATCCGACTGTGCGGCACGGCGGTTGATATCTTTGATATAGGCGGTCATTTCCTCTAGGTCACGATTCTGAAAATCGTGCAGATTGAGCGTCATCATTTCGCCGTTGGGCAAAATAGTCGGCACAGAGATGTTGACCGTTTCAAACGTGTCGATCCTGCCGCGCAGAAACCGGTGATTGTAGGTAATATGGGAATTCATGACCGGCGCCTGCTTCAACCCTTCGGTAATCACCTTGAGCATCAGGGTATTGAAGGTGATCTTGTTTTCAACGCACCGGGAGGAAAAGACCCTTTTATAGGTATCGTAAAATGCGCTGACTTCCGGCTCATAGTTATAGCATACATGCGGTACGTTCTGCCAGGATTCAGAGGTCTTGCACGCAACAATTTTACGCTGAATGGCAAAGTGTTCGGTGTTAATGATTTTCATGATATGCACACCTTTCTGCGATTCACCGTCAATTAGTATAATGAAAACGGTTGATCGTTGTGCATATTATACTATAACCAATGGAAAAAGTCTACAGATCGTTTGTATAAAATCCACTGATTTTCACGAAGTTTTTGTATACAATGCGCAGAGTCAGAAAACAAAAAAACAGCCGCCAGAAGGCAACCGTCTATTTGCCCGTTTGTTCCGGCTTTATTTCTTCATCGGAACCTGGGAGATCGGATTCTTTTTTTCGTTTGATTTTCTGTGTGCCGCCGCGTTCGAGTTTCTCTTTGCGGATCAATACCCGGCGGATCGTTTTATAACTCGGCAACAGCCGGTTGATGCGTCCCACCACGTCATGGACCGCATTCTTCACGTCGTCGCTGGACAGTTCTTTTTTGCCGATCTTTTCCTTGATCGCCTCTTCATCCGGCACCACCTGCACCGCAACGGTCTCGTCGCCGTCCAGTTCGTCACCAAAAATCAACGATTCCAGCACAACCGGATCGCTGTTCAAATAGGCTTCCAGTTCTTCCGGATAGATGTTTTTGCCGCCTTTGGTCACAATGACATTTTTGGTGCGGCCTGTGATGTGATAATTGCCGTTTTCATCGCAATAGCCGAGGTCACCCGTATGGAACCAGCCGTCCCGCATCGCTTCGGAAGTCGCTTTTTTGTTTTTATAATAGCCGAGCATGACGACCGGGCCCTTGACGCAAAGCTCACCCGCCCCGTCTTCATTGATCTGATCGACAATCACAGTCACCTCATCCAGCGGCTGTCCGACACTGTCCGGCATGGCCTGATTCGGATCGTTGCACATCACAATCGGACTGCACTCTGTCAGACCGTAGCCGATAACGACCGGCAGCCCGAACGACGCAAAGTCGCGGGCAATATCCGGATTGAGCGCAGCGGCGCCGCAGATGATCATGCGCAGACGGCCGCCAAACGCCTGATGGATCAGTTTGAACACAAACTTTCTAAAATCCGTCCAGTCAAACCGTTCCAGAAGGATGGAAAGCCGCCCCGTTGCAAACACGCGCTTGATCCCGCTTTGTTTTGATAATTCGGCAAAAATCTTGGTGTGCATCTTTTCAAGCATCAGCGGCACTGTTACAAACACCGTCGGCGCATAAAACGCCAGATCACGCGACACATAACGAAGCGCCGGACAAAAGCTCACCGTCCCGCCGACATACAGCATCATCAGCATCGAAATCATCTGATATGCATGGTGCATCGGCAGCACACAGAGAGTTGAATCCTGCGTCGACAGCTGCACGCGTCGCGCAACAAGCATCAGATCCGCGCACAAATTCCGGTTGGAAAGCATCACAGCTTTGGCGTTATCGGTTGTGCCGGAGGTAAACAGCAAAAGCGCGAGCGCATCGGGATCCATCGTGCGGTGCATATAGCTGTCGTTGCCCTCGTCGATGCGGGTTTCCCCCTGGGTCAGCAAATCGGAAACCGTCGGGATGTCCGCTGCGGTTTCTTCGAGCGAAAACACCTGCAGCTTTTTCGGCAGCTTCTTTTCAACGGTTTTGAGCTTTTTGAGGGCGGCAGCATCGGCAAACACAGCTTTGACCGAGGCAAACCGAATCACATGCAGCATACTGTCTGCCGTCATTTCCCGGTCGATCGGTACGGCAACACCGGCGCCGCTGAGAACGGCCAGGAACGCATAACACCAGTTGGCGCTGTTTCTGCCGATTACGGCAATCTGTGCACCGCCGAGTCCGCGCTGCAGCAGCGCCGTGCCGAGCCGGTTGACATAGTTGAGGAGTTTTCGATAAGAGATATGCACTTTTTCGCCGGCGTCATCGCGCAGCAAAATGGCGGTTGCGCCGGGATTTCGTACAGCATTGTATTGCAGGATACTTTTAACAGACTGCACATACAGCTGCCGAGACGCAGAAGGCTGCGGCATACATCGATCCCTCCTCTCTTCTTTTATCGTAGTATACCATAGAGCACCCGAAAAATGCAAGCGGTGATTCTATCATGGAAAGGAACACACCCGACAAAGCGCCGGGTGTGTATGAATCTCAGGGATACAGGAACTGCTGCAGCAGTTGTGTGTTCTTTTCCATATCGAGCCGCAAAACGTCCTGACCGTTGATCCGCTGTCCGGACCAGGTATCCTCTGCCGGGACCTGATGCTGCGGCTTTTTCCCGCCGATGTAGTTGAACACGGCGGAAACACCGACCGCAAGCAGATCGTTGCGGCTCATGCTCGTCTGCAGCATCGGCAGCATCTGTTCCACAATCTTCATCAGCTGAATCGGACTGCGGTGCAGGGCCTGCTTCATGATTGCGTTCATCACTTTGCGCTGGCGCTCGGTGCGATGAAAATCATCATCGAGTTTCCGGATGCGGCAATACCACAGTGCCGCAGCGCCGGTGAAGTGGTTTTTGCCTTCTTTGCAGTAGATGATCTTGACAACGTCGCGCATATACTTCGCTTCCGCCTCGGTCACGCCGTCCACATCCAAACCGCCCATCAGATCGATCAGCTTTTTGAACCCTTCGAAATCAATGATCAGATAGTCATCGATATCAATTTTGAAGTTGTATTCGATCGTGTCCATGAGCATCTTGGCGCCGCCCCATGCAAAGGCAGCGTTCAGCTTGGCGTTATAACCCTTAGCAGGGATATAGACATAAGCGTCTCGCAAAAAAGAGGTCATTTTCAGCTGATGATGGGCAGAATCGATGGAGAGCAGCACCATCGTGTCGGACCGTTGACCGCCGATCTCGCTGCGCGCATCGGAACCGATGCACAAAATGTTGCGCACCTTTGCGCTCTTCGCAAGCGCACCGGCTTCCACAAAGCTGTTGTCATGCGAAAAATCTTTATCGTAGCTGACTTTGCCGAGAACCGCGTAGCCATAGGCAAACAACCCTGTAAACAGCAGCAAGAGCACAAGCAGAATCACGCCGATTACCTTTGCCTTTGAAACGCCGCGCGTTTTCTTTTTGCGCTTTGCGCTTCCGGGTTGCGGTCCGGCAGCGGAAGGACGCTGCTGCGCAGGGCGCGGACGGTTCGACGTTGTCGGCTTTGGCTGCGGGGGCCGGTTCTGCATGGAGGGCTGCTGCGGCCGGGTTGGCCGCAAATAGACGGAATCGTCAAACGAACTGGTCGTTGACGGTGTATAATCAGGAACTTTCGGTGTAACAGGTTCGCTTGCAATGGGGCGGCCCTTCGGTGTGCGGTCGCGCAGGACAACGTCGCGCTCACGGTCGGGCATCTGAACAACGAACTTCTTTTTGGGGCTGTCCGGCATGGGATCGCCGGAAAAGGCATCGCGGGTCGTGTGCAAAGCATCGTTTGCAGCGGGCTTGCCTTTGGCTTTATTCTGATTCGGCTTGTCCGAAAAATAAATATCGTCCATATCTTTGACTCCGAATTTTGATTGTTGTTTTTTTATTTTACTCTATTTCAGCATAAACTGCAATAGTTTTTCGTAAATTCAGAAAATTGAAAGAAATTGCCCCGCAGGGCAAAACGCTTATGTATCCTTTATTTTAAACAGCAGCTTCAACAGGCCGCGCAGCGCTTTCGGACTGCGTATCACAACGATCTGCATAACGAAACCTCCTTCAGCGCAGACAGGAGATTACGCCGAGTACGACCAGCAGAAGCGCCAGCAAAAACAGCATGAACTTTGTCGGAAAACACAGCGCCAAAAGCAGCCCTGCGCCAAACGCGGAAAACAGAAGGCCCAACGGCGCTTTTTTGCCCGATCGAAACACGCGATCATCTCCTTTTGCAAGTGTTGTCCGCGCAAGCGGCACACTCCATACTATGCGCAAAAAGAGAATCGGTGCGTGCTTTAAAGCTCCCAGGGCTTTCTGGCTTTCGCTTCTTCGTATAGGGTACAATAGCTTTTATGACGAGATTGGGAAATCTCACCGCGTTCGACCGCCGCACAAACGGCGCAGCCTTTTTCGCAGATGTGTGCGCAGGTTGTAAACCGGCAGTCGGGCAAATAATCGCGAAACTCCGGAAAACAGCACGCCAGATCCTCTTTGCGGATGACTTCCGTCTGCAGCAGATCGAGCGACGAAAACCCGGCTGTATCAATGACCAGGCCGTCTGCCACATGAAAAATTTCCGCCTGACGCGTTGTATGTCTGCCGCGGCCGAGCTTTTCGGAAATGGCGTTGGTTGCAAGCGAGAGCGACGGGTCGAGCGTGTTGATCAGCGTTGATTTTCCGACGCCGGAGTTTCCGGTGAACGCACAGACCTTGCCGCGAATCAAAGAACGGATCTCGTCAAGAAACGTGTTTTCCAGCATCGTATAGCCGGTTGAAGCATAGATGCTTTTCCATTCATCGATCGGCGCAAGGTCTGTTTTGGAAAAGATCAGAACCGGTTCAATCCCGTTTTTTTCCGCAATGCAGGTCAGTTTATCGATCACCAGCGGACGCGGGAGCGGCTGGATGGAGGAGATGACAAGAAACAGTCGGTCCACATTGGCAACCGGCGGGCGCTTCAGCGCATTCTTGCGCGGCAGAATCTCGTCGATGGTGTTTTCCTGATCGTTTCTGACTGTAATGAGAACAAGATCTCCTGCCAACGGCGTCAGCTTTTCTTTGCGAAATCTGCCCTTGGCTTTACATTCAAAAAGACCGGCAGCGGTTTCCACATAGTAGAAACCGCCGATGCCTTTCATAATTCTGCCTTGATACTGCTGTGTCATATTAGTCAAATTCCATAATCGGGCCGTCCGTTGTGGTCGGCTGCGTGGTTGTGGTGGTCGGCGTCGCTGTTGTCGGCGCAGCGGCCGAAGTTGTCGGCGCGGAGGAAGGCTCCGTCGTCGGCTGCGTGGAATCCTGCGTTGGGGATTCCGAGGTGCTTGAAGATGTTGTGGATTCGGTCGTGGATTCGGTTGTTGTGGCGCTTGTCGGCATATTGCCTGTGCTCACATACACAGCGATCTTTGTGCCGGGCAAAACCTTTTCTCCGAGCGATTCATGACCGATGATTGTGCCGCGCTCCTGGGAACTGGCGCGGTATTCCGTGCGCGCGTTGTCAAGCTCCAGGCCGGCGTCCTCCAGCTTTTCCTTGGCTTCGCTGACGGTCAGACCGACAAGATTAGGCACCTCCACCGGATCCTGTTCACCCGGCGTCGCCACATAGACAGTGATGGTTGCGCCCTCTTCCACCTTTTCGTCATGCGCGGGTGATGTGCGCAAAACGGTGCCGGGCTCCTCTTTGTTGTTGATCACTTTTTCAATTTTCACTTCGAAGTTTGCCGCTTTCAGAATGCTCATCGCAGACGTGTATTCATAAGTATAGACATCCGGCACACGGATCTCTTCCTCGCCGGCCGCTATATACAGCGTGATCGTGCCGCCGCGTTCGATGCGGCCCTTATCCGGATTCTGGGATACGATCGTTCCGGCCGCAGCCGTGCTGTGTTCATCGGTTTCACACTGGAAGTGGAAATCGGAATAATCTTCGTTGTTCATCACGTCGTTCTGGAAATTCAGCATCACGAGATTCGGCACTTCGACACTGTTCTTTTCGGGCAGCACAAACTTCCAGACCACAAACGCCAACACAAGAACGGCTGCAAGCACACCGAGCAGAATGCCAACCGCCTTGCGGCGTTTTTTCTTTTCCATCGCGAGTGCGTTTTCGGCGGCTGCCTGCGCACGCTGACGCTGGGTTGTCTGCTGCACGGGTCTCGGCTGCGGCTGCGGCTGAAGCTGGGTTTTGTACTGATCCTCGCGCAGCTGCTGAGTCGGGATAAATTTCGTGGGCTGGCGATCCACAAAATAGGAATAGTCAAACTTCACATTGGGGTTGCGCTTATATTCGTCGATGTCCACAAGCATTTCGGATGCGGACTGATAACGGTCAAACGGGTTTTTCTGCATCGCGCGCATAATGATCTGCTCCAGACCGACCGGAATATTCGGATTGATCTGGCGCGGACGCACGGGGTCCTTCTGCAGTTGCATCAGCGCGACAGATACCGCGTTATCCGACTGAAACGGCAGCTTGCCGGTAAGCATCTCATACAGCACAACGCCGACGGAATACAGGTCGGACTTGGAATCGGTCACACTGCCCTTTGCCTGCTCGGGGCTGATGTAATGGACGGAACCGATCGCGGTCTCGGTCATCGTTTTTGTCTCGCTGCGCGAAAAACGGGCGATGCCGAAGTCTGTGACTTTGATCGTGCCGTCGGAAATCAGCATGATGTTTTGCGGTTTGATGTCGCGGTGAACAATGCCTTTGTCGTGCGCATGCTGCAGCGCGCGCAGAATCTGTGTTACAAAATAGACCGCTTCGCGCGTTTCAATGATACCCTGCTGTTCAATGTATTCCTTCAGGGTGATGCCTTCCACATATTCCATGACAATATACTGCAGCCGGTCGCCGTAGCTCACGTCGTAGACCTTCACAATATTCGGATGGGAAAGGACGGCGATCGCCTTGGATTCATTTTTGAATCTGCGGCGAAACTCCTCGTTTGTGAGGTATTCATCCTTTAAGATCTTGACCGCTACGATACGGTTGTCAATATTATCAAACGCCTTATATACAACAGCCATGCCGCCGACGCCGATGATCTCTATGATCTCATAGCGTCCGTCCAGCCGTTTGCCGACATAGTTTTCCATAGATCCTGTCTCCCCTTTTTATG
>CADABX010000011.1 GCA_902786285.1 Oscillospiraceae bacterium
TATCAAATCAAGCGTTGTTCGGCGCCGTGCGTGGGTAAAATCAGCCGCGAAGAATACCATGTGATCCTGTCCAATGCAGACGTGTTCAAAACCTGCGGCTTTCTGATCGAGGACTTCGGCAACAACTGTGTGGTGGCACGGGAATGCCCGATGCTGCTTGACGTCGATGACGTGCAGGACGTTGTGCTGGAAATCGCGGAAAATCTGCTCAAACAAAAGACTGACATCCAGGCTGAAAAGATCAACCGGATCTATGAGACCGCCGCGTGCAAAGCGGCAATTAAAGCCGGAAATAAAAACTCCACCGCCGAACTCAAGGCCCTTGCAGAACGGGTGTTGTATCACGACGACGTGCGCTATTGTCCGCACGGCAGACCCGTCCTGATCGAAATGAGCCGCTATGATCTTGAAAAGCAGTTCGGACGTATCCAATAAACGAAAAGAGGTGCCGACATCTTTGAAGCCCGTTGTCATCGCCGTTGTCGGCCCCACAGCCAGCGGCAAAACATCGCTCGGCGTCGCGCTGGCCAAACAGCTCGGCGGCGAAGTGATTTCCGCCGACTCCATGCAAATCTACGAACAAATGGACATTGCCACAGCGAAACCGACGGTTCGGGAGATGGACGGCGTGCCGCATCATTTGATCGGCTTTCTGCCTGTCGGCGCATCGTTCAGTGTGGCGCAGTATAAAAACCTTTGTTACCGCTGCATCGAAGACGTGCTTTCGCGCGGCAAGACGCCGATCCTTGTCGGCGGCACAGGCTTGTATTTTGACGCGGTGCTGCGCAATACCTCTTTTTTTGAAGACGCCAACACCGATGCGCGCGATGCGCTGTCTCAACAGTACGACACAGAGGGCGGGGAAGCAATGCTCGCACGTCTGCGTCAGATCGATCCCGATGCTGCTGAAAAGCTCCACGTCAAAGATAAAAAACGCATCCTGCGCGCGCTCGAGGTTTATGCATCGACAGGAAAAACACTGACCGAACAAAATGAATTGTCCCATGCCGAAGATGCGCCGTACCGGTTTTGCGTCATCGGTTTGTGCGCTGAAGACCGCGCATTTCTCTACGACCGGATCAATCGCCGTGTCGATCTGATGGTGCAGGACGGTCTGCTGGATGAGGCAAAAAGCTTTTTCTCGCTGCCCTTTGCAGGCACCGTCAGACAGGCCATCGGCTATAAAGAATTGAAGCCGTACTTTGACGGCAGCCTGCCGCTCGAAGAAGCACTGGATCATCTTAAAATGGAAACGCGCCGCTATGCCAAGCGTCAGCTGACGTGGTTCCGCCGCTATGCATCGATTCATTGGCTGCCGATCGACCGGCTTTCCACGCAGGAGTTGTTGCGCGAAAGTCTTCGCTTTATCCAAAATGAAACCGGACTTTGCCCCGGGAAAGGAGGAACTTTATGAAAAAAATGTCCCGCGACATGAAAACCGTAGTGATTATGATCGCCGTGTTTGCTGTGATCGTTCTTGCATATATCGTGCAGGATCTCTATTTTTCCTCCTCGGGCAAGCTGGAAACGGAATATATTTCGCTCACGAGCGAAAAAGAGGTTGTATCTGTCAATGGGTTTGTGGTCCGTGACGAAAACCGCACCGACGACGCCGGCAGCTCCACCTCCGTGCTGTATATGCAGAATCAGCGGACCTATATTCCAACCGTCACCGACAGCACAAGCGTGGCGTTCGGCGATACGATCGCCGTTTCCTTCGCCAGTGAAACGCAGGCGCAAAGCTATCAGAAATCGCTGGAGCTGCAAAGCAAGATCAGTTATCTGCAGTCGATCCAGGATCAGGAGAGCCTGAGCTATGTCAATGTCGTTGCGCTCAATTCCGAGATTGCTACCGCGATCCACGATTATCTGGAGCTGATCGATTCCAATAAGCTTTCCTCTCTGGAAGACGCTGTCCGCAAGGTCAATTATAAAATTACGACCAAACAGATTGCGACCGGCACCCAGATGAACTTTTCCAAACTGCTTCGGCGCTATGAAAAGCAACTCGCCGCGCTCGACATCGGTTCGATGAAAGCGATTCCTGTCCGCTCGCCCTACGCAGGCTACTTTGTCAGTCATGTCGACGGCTTTGAAAGCGCGTTTGATTTCTCCGCGCTTTCGTCCGAACCTGTAACAACCGAGCAGGTTGACGATCTGCTGGCCGGCAAAGCGGAAAAAACCGACGGCGCCTACGGCAAGATTATCGGTCAGCACACCTGGTATTTGCTCTGTAAAATGCCGCAGAACCGTGCGTCTGTCGTGAAAAAGGGCTATTATGTGACCGTCAGTTTCCCCGAAAAGGGCCTTTACGATCTGCCGATGCGTGTGCAAAGCGTGTCGAATCGTGCAGACGGCGATGTGGCGGTGGTCTTCAAGTGTACTCTGATGAACGAAGCGCTTTCTGTGCTGCGCAAGGAGAAAGCCGAGATCACCGTGAAAACGTATGACGGCTTCCGCATCAGCAACGACGCACTGGTGGAAAACGATGAAGGCCTGACCGGCGTCTATGTCCTGAGCGGCAAGCGTGTGGTCTTCAAACCGATCAAAATCTTGTATCATGCGGACAACCACGTGATGGCTGCAGCAGCCGTCTATTATAAAAGCAACGGCGAGATCGACACCGAAAAAACGCCCGATCTGCCGCAGCTCGAGGCCTACGACCGTGTGATCGTGAAAGGAAAGAATCTGTATGACGGAAAAGTTATCAATACCATCTCGTAAGCAGACAATTGAAGAAAACCTTCGTTTCATCCGCGCCCGCATCCGGGAAGCTGCTGAAAAAAGCGGCCGCAGTGAAAAGGACGTTCGTCTGATGGCGGTGACAAAAACAGTGGAGCCGGTTTTCATCAATCATGCAATCGCCTGCGGCATCGATCTGATCGGCGAAAACAAGGTGCAGGAGTTCCTCGGAAAACAGGAATATCTGAATCTTGACGGCGTTGAGGCTCATCTGATCGGACATCTGCAGACCAATAAAGTGCGCCAGATTGTGCCGCACGTCTCCATGATCCAGTCGGTCGACAGCCTGAAGCTTGCTAATGAGATTGAAAAGCAGTGTGCAAAAATCGACAAGGTCATGGATTGTCTTGTGGAGGTCAATATTGCCGGCGAAGAAAATAAGACCGGACTGCCGCCGGAAGAACTCGAGCCGTTGCTTGCCGAAATGGCCAAAATGGAGCATGTGCATGTGCGCGGATTGATGACGGTTCCGCCGATTTGCCCGGAAAAAGAAAAATTATGTGCATATTTTCAAAAAATGCACGCAATGTTTGTTGACATCGGGCATAAAAATATAGATAATATAGATATGCAGATTTTGTCGATGGGTATGTCCTCGGATTATGTTGAGGCCATCGAGTGCGGCGCGAACCTTGTTCGTGTCGGCTCGTCCATCTTCGGACCCAGATTATACTGAAACAAGAAAGCGGAGGATAGAGAAATATGAAAGACAATTTTTTCAAATCGCTGAAGGACAATGTGAAAAACGCATTTACGTTCCAGGACGAAGACGACTATTACGATGACGACGAATACCTGGACGAAGAAGACGCCTATGAACAGGAGCAGCCTGCGCCTGCGCCCAAGGCTGCCGCACCGAAAACCGCGCCCAAGAGCGCCCAGAGCTACCAGAACTACGGTGCGTCTTCCCAGTATCAGGCGGCCGCTTATGAGCCCTACGGCGCCCAGAGCGAAGCCGGCTCTGCCAAGAGCAAAAAGAGCAACGCCAATATCTATAACATGAACAACGCGAAAGCGGCTCAGAAGCTGAAGGTTGCGCTGTTTGTGCTTGAAGATATGGACGATGCGCGCAATGTTGCCGACTGCATGATCGATCGCGGCGTTGTAACAATCTGCGACATGTCCAAGATCTCTGTTGCCGAAGAACGCCGTGTGCTGGATTTCCTTGACGGCGTCAAATATGTTTGCAATTCCAAGATCGAAAATATCTCCGAACATATTTATCTGATTGTGCCTGAAGCTGCCGAACTGTCCGGAGACTTCTTCAGCCAGGTGGATTCCACCTCGTTTTACGGCTGATCCGACGATTAAAAACAAGGATATCAGGAGGAATGGAACATGATCTCACCCAATCAGATTAAGATGCAGACCTTCACATCGGCAGGTCGCGGCGCCTACCGTGCCGCAGACGTCGATGCGTTTATGCAGGAAATATACATCAGCTATACCGAACTGCTTTCTGAAAATGCCTCGATGAAAAAGAAGTTTGCGTCGCTTTCTTCCATCATCGACGAATATAACGCCGGTAAAAATGCCATCGCCACCGCGCTGGTTAAGGCGCAGGCCGTGGCGGATGAAACCATGCGTACAGCGAAAGCCGACGCGCAGTCGATTGTGTCCGACGCGAAAGAGGAGGCAAACAGCATTCTGAACGAATCGCAGCAGCAGGCCGAAGCTTATGCGCGCGAAAAGAAAGAGACCGCCGACGCCTATTTTGCACGTGCCGAACACGAGCTGCAGCGCGTGATGGCAGAAGCGAAGGAGCAAAGCGAAAAATATGTGGCCGAAGTCAATGCGCAGGCGAGCGCTGTGATTGCCGACGCCAACGAAAAGGCGGCAACCATTGTTGGCGCGGCCTACAAGGATGCAAAGATCGCCAAGGAAAAGACCGCCGAAATTATCGAGCGTGCCAATGTCGAAATCGAAACAACGCGCAACGAGATCCTCGCGTTCAAAAAATCCGCACTGCGCATGCTGTCCGCGCTTGTACCGCAGGTGGAGGGCATCGATCCGAACGCGTATGCCGCGTCCGGCCTTGACGCCGAAACGCAGGTGCCCGTCCTGGAAGCGAATCACGAAACCGCTCCGGTGTTTCAATTGACCGAGGTCGAGGATGCCGCGCCGGCAGCCGAGAAGGAAGAGACGCCGGTTACGCCGGAAGCACCCGCTGCAGCCGGGGGTGATTTCGATCTTGCCGCGCAGGACGATCTGATTGCAAAGATGAAATCGATCCTGAACGAAGATATTCCAAAAGCGCAGATGCCCGCACAGCAGTCGCTGTTCGATGCGCCGACCATGCCGTCCTATCAGCCCTATGTTCCTGTTCAGGAGGAGCTTTCGCAGGAAATCTATGACGCTGATGATGAAGGTGAAGATCTCCCGGACTTTGAAGAGATCGAGCCGGTTGAAGAAGAACCCGCCGTGACGGCAGCCGACGCTGACGATGAGCCGCTGCCGGACGACGAAAGCGATGCTGCGGATACCGAGGATGACGATATATACGCAGTTGAAGACGGTGATGATGACGAGGACGATGACGAGGATGAGGACGATGACGAACCGCACGAGCCGTTCAAATTCCGTCTGACTAAAAATTTCGACATCTTCGACGACGATAACGATTAAGAGGCTTTTTATGCTCGCAGGTTTTACTTTGCTGTCGGTGCTGGTCCTGACCGGTGCCGATCAGCTTTTGAAGGTGCTTGTGGTGCGCCATCTGAAAGGCAGCGATCCGCTGGTGCTGATCCCGAAGGTGCTGCAGTTGCATTATACCGAAAACGACGGCGCCATGATGGGCATGCTGCAGGGAAGGACCACGCTGATGGTCTTGCTTGCGCTTGCCGTTTTTGTTGTTTTGCTGTATGTGATCTTTTCCAAAAAGATCCGCTTCGGCCTGGTCTATTGTGCGCTGGTCGGCGTGTTGGCCGGAGGCCTGGGCAATTTAATTGACCGTATCTTCCGCGGATTCGTCGTGGACTATATCGAAGTGCTGTTCGTCCGGTTTTATATTTTCAACTTTGCGGATTGCCTGATCACGGTCGGCGCCTTTGCGATCATCATCTACGAACTCTATGATCTGGTGCGCCAGCGCAAAACGCAGAAGGAACAGACCGATGGTTGACGCTTTTATTTTTACTGTTGACGATACGCAGGCAGGGGAGAGAATCGACAAATTCCTGTGTGCCAACATCACAACGCTGACGCGCTCCGCCGTACAAAAGGTGATCGATTCCGGCACCGTGACCGTCGGCGGCATTGCTGTAACCAAGAATTATAAGGTCCGCCCCGACGACAAGATCGCCGTGCAGATGCCGCAGAACCGTGAGCTCGATGTGGAACCACAGAATATTCCGCTGGATATCCGGTATGAAGACGACGATTTGCTTGTTGTCAACAAGCCAAAGGGCATGGTCGTCCATCCGGCGCCCGGCAACCCGGACGGCACACTTGTCAATGCGCTGCTGTATCACTGCAAAGGCTCCCTGTCCGGCATCAACGGTGTGATACGTCCGGGCATCGTGCACCGGATCGACAAGGACACAAGCGGTCTGCTGATTGTGGCGAAGACCGATTTCGCCCACCTTTCCCTTGCCGAACAGATTGCGGCGCATTCCTTTTCGCGTGAGTATCAGACCGTTGTCTACGGCCGTATGAACACCGAATCCGGCACGGTCGACGCGCCGATCGGCCGCCACCCGACCGACCGCAAAAAGATGGCGGTCACCCAAAAGAATTCCAAACACGCGGTCACGCACTTTTTCGTGGAAACACAATACCGAGATTTCACCCATTTGCGCGTGCAGCTGGAAACCGGACGCACCCATCAAATCCGCGTCCACATGGCCTATATCGGTCATCCGGTTGCCGGCGACCCGGTCTACGGCCCGAAAAAGGTCATTACGTCGCTCGGCGGCCAGTGTCTGCATGCCGGTCATATCGGCTTCAAACACCCGCGTACCAGACAAAAAATTGAAATTGACAGCGAACTGCCCGAATACTTCGAGGCTTTTTTAAAGGGGTTGCGCTATGAATAAACCACAGTCCTTATCCGGGTGGCTTCTGGCGTCCGATATTGACGGAACGCTCAACGATAAACGCCGCCATCTGCCGTCGCGCAACCGCCATGCCATCCGGCGGTTCGTCTATGACTGCGGCGGCACCATGATCCTCGCGTCCGGTCGCTCGATCGCTTCGATGCGGCGGCACTTTGAAAAATTGCATCTCAACAGCGGCTATGCCGTGTTTTTGAACGGCGCCGGTGTATATGATTATAAAAACGAACAGATCCTATGGAAGCATTGTATTGACAGAGAAACCGAACAGATCATCCGCGACGCTGTCAAAAAGTATTCCTCCGTGCGCGTGCAGATTGTCACCTGCACGCAGGTGCGCATGGTACGGCCGGATATTGCCGCGCTGATTCTGGCGTTGTCCAGCAGACTGGAGCGCAAGTATTATAAAAAGATCGACGATCTGCCGGGCGGCGACTGGTGCAAGGTGATCTTCACCGGCCCGACGCCGATGATCAACCGCGTGCAGGAATATGTGACCAAACGAAACAACGGCGAAACGAGCAATCTGATGCGTTCGTCCGTCGCGTCGTTTGAAGTGGTCGGCCGCGGCACCAACAAGGGCGTTGCCGTCATGAAAGTGGCCGAACTGCTGAACATCGACCCGGCGCACACCGCCGCGATCGGCGATTATTTCAACGACTGGGAAATGCTCAAAGCCGTCGGCGTTTCCGCCTGCTGCGGACAGGCGCCGAAAAAAATCAAAGAGATCGTCGACCTTGTCACCTGCCATTGCGACCGCGGGGCTGTGGCGGATCTGATCGAATATCTGATTGCAAAATACGCGGTGGACACATGATCGCCGCGCTTTGAATAGAAACAAGGAGGCTTGTTATGGATACGAAAGAAAAACGCGAACTGCAAAAGCTCGCTATCCAGGTCAGAAAAGGTGTCATTGAAGGCACAGGACACGCCAAAAGCGGCCATCCCGGTGGCTCGCTGTCCATCGCCGACATTGTGACCTATCTGTATTTTCACGAAATGAACGTGGATCCGAAGAACCCGAAATGGGAAGACCGCGACCGTTTTGTCCTCTCCAAGGGCCACACCGCGCCGGCGCTGTATGCTGCGCTCTCGCTCAAGGGCTTTTTCCCGTGGGAACACATCGCAACGCTTCGTCAGCCCGATTCCATCCTGCAGGGTCACCCGTCGATGAAATATACCCCGGGCGTGGATATGAGCACCGGCTCTCTCGGTCAGGGCATCTCCACGGCGGTCGGTATGGCGCTCGGCGCCAAGCTGCAGGGCAAATCCTTCCGCGTCTATGCGCCGCTTGGCGACGGTGAAATCGAAGAAGGGCAGGTCTGGGAAGCGGCCATGCTTGCCGGTAACCGCAAGCTCGACAACCTTGTTGCGATTGTGGACTGGAACAATCTGCAGATCGACGGCACGCTCGACGATGTCAACTCGCCGTGCCCGATCGATAAAAAATTTGAAGCGTTCGGTTGGAATGTGATCACCATCGACGGCCACGATTTCGACCAGATCGACGACGCGTTCACCGCGGCCAAAGCCTGCAAAGGCAAGCCGACCTGCATCATCGCAAAGACGATCAAGGGCAAGGGCGTTTCCTATATGGAAGACAAATGCGAATGGCACGGCGCCGCGCCGAATGCCGAACAATATGAACAGGCAATGGCCGAACTGGATGCGGCACTTGCCGGATTGGAGGCGTAATTATGGCAGACGTGATCAAATGTGCAACCAGAGACGCATACGGCAACGCGCTCAAAGCGCTCGGTCAGCGTGACGATATCCTCGTGCTTGACGCCGACCTTGCCAAAGCAACCAAAACCGGCGTCTTCAAAAAGGAATATCCCGACAGATTCATCGACTGCGGCATCGCGGAATGCAACATGATGGGTGTTGCCGCCGGTCTTGCCACCACAGGCTACACTGTGTTTGCCTCTTCCTTCGCCATGTTTACGGCGGGCAGAGCCTATGAGCAGGTGCGCAACTCCATCGCATACCCGAATCTCAACGTCAAGATCGGCGCAACTCACGCCGGCATCTCCGTTGGTGAAGACGGCGCAAGCCACCAGTGCTGCGAAGATATCGCACTCATGCGCGTGGTGCCGAATATGACGATCATCAACCCGGCCGACGACATCGAAGCCTATCAGGCTGTGCTGGCCGCTGCGGATCATCCGGGTCCGGTATATATGCGTTTCGGCCGGCTGGCTGTGCCGCGTGTGAATGCGGACGATTATCAGTTCGAGCTCGGCAA
Source organism: Oscillospiraceae bacterium (assembly GCA_902786285.1). Taxonomy (GTDB): domain Bacteria; phylum Bacillota; class Clostridia; order Oscillospirales; family Acutalibacteraceae; genus UBA6857. The sequence continues at coordinate 9,040 of CADABX010000011.1, forward strand.
GGGCGTCACCCTTAAAGACGGCAAAGACGTCACCATCGTCGCCACCGGTCTGATGGTCAGCGAAGCGCTGGACGCCGCCGAAGCGCTCAAAGCGGACGGCATCGACGCGCGCGTGATCAACATCCACACAATCAAGCCGATCGACAAAGATCTGCTGATCAAGGCAGCAAAAGAAACCGGCGCCATCGTTACCGCGGAAGAACACAGCATCATCGGCGGCCTCGGCGGCGCAGTGGCGGAAGTGCTGAGTGAATCCTGCCCGGTGCCCGTGCTGCGTCTCGGCGTGGAGGACACCTTCGGCCGTTCCGGCCCGGCGGTCAAGCTTCTGCACCTGTTCGGTCTCGACGCCGAACATATCGCCGCAAAAGCGAAAAAGGCTGTTGCCCTCAAAAAATAAGCGTTCTGTATCGACCCGTTCTGCAAATCTGCAGGGCGGGTTTTTCATTGCTCGAATATTTGTTCGGCAAACTTTCCCGAAACACTTGATTTTTTTTGAAAAATGTGTAAAATAGAATAGCTATACAATATTTGGTGGCGCAGTGCGGCATTTTTCGCCAAATCTTGCGCCTGTATCTGAAAGGAAAGAAACGCATGGCAAAGAAAAGCGGATACGGCGACCAGAGCATTGAAGTGCTGGAAGGCGCCGACAAAGTGCGCAAACGCCCGGCAGTCATCTTCGGTTCCGATGGTATCGAGGGTTGCGAGCATTCTATGTTCGAAATCCTCACCAACTCCATCGACGAAGCGCGCGAAGGCTACGGCGACAAGATCTATGTGACGCGTTATCTCGACGGTTCTGTGGAGGTGCAGGACTTCGGACGCGGCATTCCGGTCGGCTATAATGAAAAATATGAGCGTTACAACTGGGAACTGGTGTTCTGCGAAATGTACGCCGGCGGCAAATATCAGACCAACGCAGGCGGCAGCTATGAATATTCGCTCGGCCTCAACGGTCTCGGTCTTTGCGCCACCCAGTACGCGAGCGAATACATGGACGCGGAGATCCGCCGCGACGGCCAGAGATACACCCTGCATTTTGAAAAAGGGGAAAACGTCGGCGGTCTGCAGTCCGAGCCGTACAGTAAGCGCGACACCGGCACCCGCATCCGCTGGAAACCGGATCTGGAGGTATTCACCGACATCGATATTCCCGTCGAGTACTATCAGGAAATCATCCGTCGGCAGGCAATCGTCAACGACCGCGTGCATTTCATTTTAAAGGTGGAGACAAAAGGCGGCTTTGAAACGAGCGAATACTACTATGAAAACGGCATCACGGACTATGTCAAGGAAGTCGTCGGCGAAGACGCCATGACCTCGGTGCAGACCTGGTCCGCCGACCGCGTGGGCCGTGACCGCGAAGATCTGCCGGATTACAAAGTCAAGCTCAACGTGGCGTTCACGTTTTCCAACAAGCAGCAATTGCTCGAATACTACCACAACTCAAGCTGGCTCGAATTCGGCGGTGCACCGGACAAGGCTGTCAACAGCGCCTTCACGTCGTTCATCGACAGCTATCTTAAGCAAAACGGCAAATACGCGAAATCCGACCCAAAAGTCAAGTTTCAGGATATTGCTGACTGTCTGGTTTTTGTCTCGTCTTCGTTTTCCACAGTCGCGTCTTATCTAAACCAGACCAAAAAGGCGATTACGAATAAGTTTATCCAAAAGGCGATGACGGAGTTTTTGCGCCATCAGCTCGAGGTCTACTTCATCGAAAACAAGATGGAGGCGGACAAGATCTGCAACCAGATTCTCATCAACATGCGCTCGCGTGTGCGCGCCGAAGTGACGCGTCAGAATTTGCAAAAGACGCTTTCGCAGTCCACTGACATGACCAACCGTGTGCAGAAGTTCGTCGACTGCCGCAGCCGCGACGTGGAAAAGCGCGAGCTGTTCATCGTGGAGGGCGATTCCGCGCTCGGCGCGTGCAAACAGGCGCGCGATTCCGAATTCCAGGCGCTCATCCCGGTCCGCGGCAAGATCCTCAACTGCCTCAAATCCGAATATGAAAAAATCTTTAAAAGCGAGATCATCGTCGATCTGATCCGTGTGCTCGGCTGCGGCGTTGAGGTCAAAACCAAGGCCGCGTCCGGTAAAAACATGGTCTACTTCAGCCTCGACAATCTGCGGTGGAGCAAGATCATCATCTGCACCGACGCCGACGTAGACGGCTATCAGATCCGCACGCTGATTCTCACCATGCTCTATCGCCTGTGCCCCACGCTGATCGCCGCCGGCAAGGTGTTCATCGCGGAATCGCCGCTGTATGAAATCACCTGCGGCAAAGAGACGTGGTTTGCCTATACGGAAAAAGAAAAGGCGGACGCACTGCAGCAGATCGGCAAAAAAAAATATACCGTTCGGCGCTCTAAGGGTCTCGGTGAAAACGACGCGGAGATGCTGAACCTCACAACGATGAATCCCGCCACGCGCCGGTTGATCAAGATCGATCCCGACGACGCTGCGCTGACAGCGGATAAGTTCGATTTGCTGCTCGGCGACAATTTGCAGGGCCGCAAAGACTATATCGCCGCGAACGGTCATTTGTATATCGATATGACCGACGTGAGCTGAAAGGAGGACGCAAATGGCACGCAAAAAGAAACCGGAAACGCCGGACGTTTCGGACGTTTTGGCCAACACCCACATTGCCGATGCCGGCGACATTATCGAACAGCGCATCGTCGACACCGCAAGCTGCTGTATACGATGTATAAAATGAACCTGCTCTCCGGCGCACGCACTAAATCCGCCAACATCGTCGGCCAGACTATGCGCCTCAATCCCCACGGCGACGCGTCGATCTATGAGACAATGGTGCGTCTGGCCCGCGGCAACGAAACGCTGCTTTGTCCCTTTGTTGATTCCAAGGGCAACTTCGGCAAAGCCTATTCGCGCGACATGCACTACGCCGCGCCGCGTTATACCGAAGCAAAGCTCGAGCCCGTCTGCGGCGAGCTGTTCGGCGAAATCGACAAGGATACCGTCGATTTTGTGGATAACTACGACAGCACGATGAAAGAACCGGTTCTGCTGCCGGTCACGTTTCCCACGATTCTGTCCAACGTCAGCCTCGGCATCGCCGTCGGCATGGCGAGTTCCATCTGCTCGTTCAATCTGAACGAGCTGTGCGACACGACGGTCGCCCTCATTCAGGATCAGAGCCATCACGTGATCGACACGCTTCCGGCGCCGGATTTCATCGGCGGCGGCACCATCCTGTATGACCGCGCCCAGATGGAGGAGATTTACCGCACCGGCCGCGGCAGCATCAAGGTGCGCGCGAACTATACTTATGACAAGTCCGCCAACTGCATCGATGTCACCGAGATTCCGCCGACCACAACTGCCGAAGCGATCATCGACAAGATCATCGAACGCATCAAGGCCGGCACTTTTAAAGAGATTTCCGATATCCGCGACGAGACCGACAAAAAGGGTCTCAAGATCACCATCGACCTCAAACGCGGCACCGATCCCGACAAGCTGATGCAAAAGCTGTATAAATCCACGCCGCTGGAAGATGCCTTTTCCTGCAACTTCAACGTGCTGATCGACGGCAGCCCGCGCGTGCTCGGCGTGCGCGATCTGCTGCTCGAATGGATCCGCTTCCGCGGCCGCTGTGTGTTCCGCCGCATCAGCTTCGATCTGCAAAAGGCGCAGGACAAGCTGCATCTGCTCAAGGGACTTGAAAAGATTTTGCTCGATATCGACAAGGCGATCGCCATCATCCGCAAAACGGAGGAGGAGAGCGAGGTCGTGCCGAATCTCATGATCGGCTTTTCCATCGACCGCACGCAGGCCGAATATGTGGCGGAGATCAAGCTGCGCCATCTGAACCGCGAATATATTCTCAAACGTCTGAAGGATATCGAACAGCTTGAGGCGGATATCGCCAAGATGAAGGATACGCTTTCCAGCAAAGCGAAGCTGCGCCGTGTGATTATCGATGAGCTGCGCGCCGTTGCCAAAAAGTACGGCCAAGAGAGAAAGAGCAAGCTGCTGTATCTCAGTGAGATCGACGACGCCGAAGAGGAGCAGCAGGTGCCGGACTATGCGGTCAACGTGTTCTTCACGAAAGAAGGCTATTTCAAAAAGATCACGCCCTTGTCGCTGCGCATGAGCGGCGAACAAAAACTCAAGGAAGGCGACGAGATCATCCTCTCGCTCGAAACGACCAACGACAAAGAGCTGCTGTTCTTCACCGACCGCATGCAGGTCTATAAAGCAAAGCTCAACGATTTTGCCGATACAAAGGCCAGTGTGCTCGGCGACTATGTGCCGTCCAAGCTCAACATGGAAGATGGCGAGACCACTGTTTTCTGCGCCGTCACGGATGCGTCTTATCAGGGCTTCATGCTGTTCTTCTATCAGAACGGCAAGATTGCGAAGGTCAACCTCAATTCCTACGCGACCAAGGCAAACCGCAAAAAGCTGATCAAGGCCTACTGCGACAAATCGCCCCTCGGTGCGATCATGCAGATCAAAGAAGACACCGACGTCGTGATTGAAACAACGGCCGGACGCTGCCTGCTGTTTAACACCTCCATTGTCTCACCGAAAGCGATGAAGGACACGCAGGGTGTTTCCTGCTTCACGCTGAAAAAGAACAATTCTATCACGAAGGCGCGGCCGTATGTCGAGGGCGAATTTGTCAAGCCCTCGCGTTACCGCACCAAAACGCTGCCCTCCACCGGCGCACTTTTGAGTACAGAGGACATCGCCAAAAAGACGAACCTCACACTCGAAGGCTTCGACGCATAAGCTTGAGACCCCGAACGGGGTCTTTTTCTTTTCCGGAATATTGTATAAAAAGACGCGGCACAATTGAAAAATCACTTGACGGAAAGTCGAAGGCATGCTAAAATAAAAATGAACAAACAATGAATAAAGGAGAGAGACCCATGCTGAAACGCATCTGTGCATTTTTCCTGTCAGTTTTGATGTGGCTGATGCCATGGCTGCATTTGCCGCAGCAGCCGGTTGAGGAAGACCCGAAGACAAAGTATACCAACGTGTTTGTCCACGGCCTCGGCGGATGGGGCGAAGAAGCGCCGTATTATGATATTATGCCGTACTGGGGCATGTTCGGCGGCGATCTGATGAAGTATCTCAACAATCAGGGCTATCCCTGTGTCTCCGCCGACGTCACGCCGGGCGCCGGCTGCTGGGACCGTGCGTGCGAGCTTTATGCCCAATTGACCGGTACGCGCGTCGATTACGGCGCCGCGCATGCCGCACGCTGCCACCACGCGCGCTACGGTAAAAACTATAAGCTGAAGCCGATCATGACGAAATTCGACAAGGACCATCCGATCAATTTATTCGGCCATTCCTTCGGCGGCGCCACGATCCTGCAGTTTTTGCAACTGATGCACGCCGGCAGCGAAGCGGAACGGGCAGCCACAACCGACGGCAGTCTATCCGAACTGTTCAAGGGCGGCAAAGGGGAGTGGATCCACGCGATCGTCACGCTCTCCGCGCCGATGAACGGCACCACAGCCTATCTCGTGCGCGACGATATCAATGTGGATCCGGATGCCACCGCGGAGGAAAAGCAGGTCGTGTTTATCCTCACCAACGGCACCGCCGCGCCGCGGGACGGCCGGATCAAAGAGGACAGCGCCGAATATGATATGTATGTCGACAACGCTATGGCGCTGTGCCGCAGCTTCGAAACGCTCAATCACGTCTATTATTTCTCCCTGCCGTGCCAGTTTGTGACGCAGAATCCCGACGGCACCTATTCGCCGCGCGAAAAAGATATGGAGCCGCTCTTCCGCGCCGCGTCGCGCCGAATCGGCCGCTATACAGGCGTGACGCCGAACGGCTATGTGATTGACGAAAGCTGGCAGATGAACGATGGCTTGGTCAACACCAAGTCCGCGCTGGCGCCGCTCAACGCACCGAAGAAGGAGCTTGACCGCAGCAACATTGAGCCGGGTGTGTGGCAGGTATTGCCGACGATCGAGGGCGACCACATGTATCTGATGGGCGGGCTGCTCAAAAACCATCCGGTGCGCGACATCTATCTGGATCTGCTGGGGCTTGTGTATGCAAAAGACTAAATGTTCCTTGCATTTTTCTCATCTTTATGTTAAGATATTTTAGACATCTTACAGAAAGGAGGCGTCAGTATGGGTGATCTATTATCCGGCGGCAACGGCGGTGCGCTTGATCTTTCCGGCGGTCTGAATTCGGAGATGGGTTTGTCTTTGGTTTTCAATCTGATCTGGAAACTGATGTTTGCAATCATGCAGAAAGTCGGACTCTATGAGGAACTGGCCGGTTACGGGATTGATTTGACCAAATACATCAACACGGACGTCAATCTTCTCGGTTAATAAAAATAATCCTTGTCGCACAGCGATGAGGATTTTTTCATTGACGAACGGCAAAATTCGTGCTATACTGTTAAAAATTCCAAGCATTCTATTTTGTCAGGAGGAATTCTTATGTCATTACTCAACCGTCCCGCAAACATGGAACGCATCACAACACCGGCGCTTGCCAACGCGTTTATCGACGAGCAGATCGCCGACATGCGTGCCCAGATTGGCGACAAAAAAGTGCTGCTGGCACTGTCCGGCGGTGTGGATTCATCGGTTGTTGCCGCGCTGCTGATCAAAGCGATCGGCCAGAACCTCGTCTGCGTTCATGTCAACCACGGTCTGCTGCGCAAGGGAGAACCCGAGCAGGTGATCAAGGTCTTCCGCGAAGAGCTCGGCGCAAACCTCATTTATGTAGACGCGACCGACCGCTTCCTCGACAAGCTCGCCGGTGTGGAAGATCCGGAAACCAAACGCAAGATCATCGGCGGTGAGTTTATCGAAGTATTTGCCGAAGAAGCCCGCAAACTCGACGGCATCGAATTCCTCGCCCAGGGCACCATCTGGCCGGATATTCTCGAAAGCGAGGCCGGCATCAAGGCGCACCACAACGCCGGCGGTCTGCCGGACGATCTGCAGTTTGAACTGGTCGAACCGGTCCGCATCCTGTTTAAGGACGAAGTGCGCGTGGTCGGCAAAGCGCTCGGCCTGCCCGACAATATGGTCTACCGTCAGCCGTTCCCGGGCCCCGGTCTCGGCGTGCGCTGTGTCGGCGCCATTACCCGCGACAGACTGGAAGCCGTGCGCGAATCCGACGCGATTCTGCGTGAAGAATTCGCCAAAAACGGCTTGGAGGGCAAGGTGTGGCAATACTTCACCGTCGTGCCCGATTTCAAATCCACCGGCGTCAAGGACGGCAAGCGCACCTTCAGCTGGCCGTGCGTCATCCGCGCCATCAACACCACCGACGTGATGGAAGTCACCACAGAGCATCTGCCGCCCGAACTGATCGATCATCTTGTCAAGCGCATTACAAGCGAAGTGGAAGGCATCAACCGTGTCTTGATCGACTACACGCCGAAGCCGCCAGCCACGGTGGAGTGGGAATAATCCATATTATACAGCATTCAACGGAAGATAGTATTCGCTATCTTCCGTTTCAGCAAGGAGCGATCGTATGAAAACGATATTATTTCAGGGTGATTCCATCACCGATTGTTATCGCAACCGTGATGATGACGAAAACCTCGGCAACGGCTATCCGCGGCTGCTGGAGGCGGATCTCGGGTTTCGTTTTCCGGGGCAGTACCGCTTTTTAAACCGCGGCAACAGCGGCAACCGGATTCCAGATCTGTATGCGCGGATCGTCCGGGATATGATCAACCTGCAGCCGGATTATCTGAGCATCCTGATCGGCATCAACGACGTCTGGCGCGGGATCGATTCCAATTACGCCACCGGCGCCAAGCGTTTTGAAAAGCTGTACCATCTGCTTATAGAGGATCTGCGGGAATCTTTGCCGGATTGTAAGCTGATGCTGCTCGAGCCGTTTGTGCTGGAAGGTACCGCCACTGTCGACCGTGAAGACCGTCCGGACAGTCTGCGGCGGTTTCGTACCGAGGTTGCCGAACTGTCGCAGATTACGCGCAGCGTTGCCGAAGCATACGGCGCTGTATTTGTGCCGCTGCAGCAGGCGTTTAACGACGCGCTGGAGTTTGCACCGGCCGACTACTGGCTGATTGACGGTGTGCATCCGACGGCCACAGGCCATGCGTTGATTGCGCGTGAATGGCTCAAAGCGTTTCGCACGCTGGACTAAAAGGGGAGCGTAACCATGGACGACCAATTTTCACGCACCCGTCTGCTGCTCGGTGACGACGGAATCGAAAAGCTGAAAAACGCGCGTGTGGCCGTGTTCGGCGTCGGCGGCGTCGGCGGCTACGCGGTGGAGGCGCTGGCCCGTGCCGGCGTCGGGTCGCTCGACCTGATTGATAACGATACGGTCGCATGCAGCAACCTCAACCGTCAGATTATCGCCACGCATGACACGATCGGCAAGCTGAAGGTTGACGTGGCAGCCGACCGCGTGCATGCCATCAACCCGGATTGTACCGTGCGCGTATATCGCACGTTTTATCTGCCGGAGAACAAAGATCAGTTCGACTTCTCGCAGTACGACTACGTGGTCGACGCGATCGACACCGTCAGCGGCAAAATTTCGCTTGTGCTGCAGGCGAAGGAGACCGGCGTGCCGATCATCAGCGCCATGGGTGCGGGCAACAAGCTTGACCCGTCCCGGTTCGAGGTTGCCGACCTTTATAAAACCAGCGTCTGTCCGCTCGCGCGCGTCATGCGCACCGAGTGCCGCAAACGCGGGATCAAGCACTTAAAGGTGGTCTATTCCAAAGAGCCGCCCGTCACACCCTTGGAATCGGCGGAGGATATGGCACCGGGCAAACGCAGTGTGCCCGGCTCCGTGTCGTTCGTCCCTGCGGCGGCTGGGCTGATCCTTGCCGGAGAGGTCGTCCGCGACCTTGTCGGATTGTCTCGGAAACAGGGCTGACGAAAGCTAAAAAAGTTTGAAAATAGGCTTGACAAACGGGACGAACCGTGATAATATAACTGCACAACAAAGAAGAGCAGCTATGCGTCTCACCTTGCCGAATCTCGTTTTGGCGGGTCAATAACCTCAAAAGGCTTATTGTGCGTGAACGGATAGACCCTGTTCACGCTTTGATTTTGTCAATATTTTGGAGGTGTATGAACATCGCTATCAAAGAAATGCAGATCAATGAGGCTATCCGTGACAGTGAGCTGCGCGTCATCGCCGGCGACGGCGAGATGCTCGGTATCATGTCTGCAGCCGAAGCGCTGAAGATCGCAGAAGAAAAGAACCTCGATCTTGTCAAGATCGCTCCGCAGGCAAAGCCACCCGTGTGTAAGATCATGGACTACAGCAAGTATCGTTTCGAGCAGGCCAAGCGCGAAAAGGAAGCCAGAAAGAACCAGCATGTCATCGAAATCAAAGAGATTCGTCTTTCTTTGAACATCGACAAGCACGACTTCGAAACCAAGGTCAACCATGCCAAACGCTTCTTGACCGACGGCAACAAAGTCAAGGTTTCCATCCGGTTCCGCGGCCGCGAAATGGCACATCCCGAAAACGGCCTTGTCACCATGAGCAATTTCGCTGAGGCTTGTCAGGAGTTCTGCGTTGTAGAAAAAAGCGCAAAGCTTGAAGGCAGATCTATGATGATGTTCCTGGCGCCGAAAACCAAAAAGTAATAACAGGAGGAATTCAAATGCCTAAAATTAAGACCCACAGCGGTGCAAAAAAGCGCTTTAAGCTTTCCAAGAACGGAAAACCCATCCGCGCCCATGCGTACAAATCGCACATCCTGACCAAGAAGAACACCAAGCGCAAGAGAAATCTGCGCAAGACAGAAGTTGCCGACGTGACGAATCAGAAGCAGATCAAGCGTCTTGTTCCTTATAAATAAGAAACGGCTCTTTCTGAAAAACACTGAATGTAACAACGGAGGTAATGACTCATGGCTCGTATTAAAGGCGCAATGATGACGCGCAAGAGAAGAAATAAAGTCCTCAAGCTTGCGAAGGGCTACTACGGCTCCAAGCACAGCCTGTTTAAAACAGCGAAGCAGGCCGTAATGAAATCCGGCAACTACGCTTATATCGGCAGAAAGCAGAAAAAGCGCGACTTCCGCCGTCTGTGGATCACCCGCATTTCCGCTGCCTGCAAGCTCAACGGCATCAACTATTCGACGTTTATGAACGGTCTCAAGAAAGCCGGCGTCACGCTGAACAGAAAGATGCTGTCCGAAATCGCGATCGCCGATCCCGCTGCGTTCACCGCGCTTGTGGAACAGGCGAAGGCTGCGCTGTAAGACAACGAATCATACGTCAGAGTTACGGCTCTGGCGTATTTGTCATTTTATGTTTCATTGAAGGATACTCCATTATGATGGTGAAAATCGAAAGTTTGCAAAACGAAAGCGTCAAACACGCCCGGAAGCTGGCTGATTCCGCGTCGTTTCGCCGGGCCGAAAACGCCTTCTTTCTGGAGGGCCTGCGCCTGTGCTGCGACGCTGCAGAAACCGGTATTTCCGTTAAACAGTGCTTTGTGACGCAGCAGGCGTTGGACAAAGACGAAGCACGGCTGACTTCGCTGCTTTCCGCGGCCGGACAATTCTTTCTGGTTTCGTCTTCTGTGGCGCAAAAGCTGTCGCAGACCCAGTCACCGCAGGGCGTGTTCTGTGTGTGTGAAATGCCGCAAAAGCAAGCGTCGCTGCAGCCCGGCGGCGTCTATGTGGCGCTCGATCATATTCAGGATCCGGCGAACCTCGGCGCAATCATCCGCACGGCGGAGGCGCTCGGAATCGACGGCGCGGTGCTGTGCGGCTGCTGTGATGTGTATAACCCGAAGGCGCAGCGCGCGGCAATGGGTTCGCTTTTGCGTTTACCGCTGATTGCAACGGATGATCTGCCCACGTTTTTACTGGAACAGCAATCGAAAAACGGCTTTCGTCTGCTGGCAACAACGCCCGACGCCGGCGCACAAAAGCTGACAACGCTCGATCTTTCCGGCGGCGTGATCGCCGTGATCGGCAACGAGGGCAACGGTGTGACACAGCAAGTGCTTTCAATCTGCAATCGGGTGACAATCCCGATGAACGGCCGCGCTGAATCGCTCAACGCGTCGATGGCTGCGGCAATCACCATGTGGGAGCTGGTGCGTAAACGATGATCGGGGATACGGAAAACACGGTTTATTGGCTCTGGCTGCAAAACCGACTCGGCGCCGGCGCCAGGATTGCCGATATATTGCGCTATTTTGAATCTGCGCGCGTCTTCTGGGCCGCGGGCGAAAATGCCTATCGCCAATGCGACTGCTTTGGTACGCTGCGTTCCTTTTCACAAAAACGTCTGCCGCTGCTGCTCGACAAATCGCTCGACGACTGCCGCGAGATTCAGGCGCTGTGTGAAAAGCAGCATATCACTGTCCTGACTCCGGATGATCCGCGTTATCCTGCTCGGTTACGTGCTTTGCGTGATCTGCCTGCGGTACTCTATGTGCGCGGCGATCCGGCGTGTTTGGATGCTGAAAAATCGTTTGCTGTCATCGGCGCCCGTGCGCCGACCGACTATGCGAAGGACGCAGCGGCTGAAATATCGTCTGTTCTGGCGGAAAACGGCTGTACCGTCGTTTCCGGCGGCGCAATCGGCATCGACACCGTTGCGCACGAAGGCGCGTTGAAACATCAAAAACCGACCGTGCTCGTCATGGGCTGCGGTCACGGCGCAAACTATCTGCATGAAAACGCCGGACTGCGAAAACGCGTGGCGTCCTGCGGCGCACTTGTGACAGAATATCCGCCGCTGCAAAATCCGGAGCGCGGATCGTTTCCGCTGCGCAACCGGCTGATTGCGGGTTTGTCCGATGCAGTGGTCATCGTGCAGGCAGGCGCCGGCAGCGGAACGCTGAACACGGCAACCCATGCCGTCAGGCAGGGGAAGGATCTGTTTGTGCTGCCCGGCAGCCGCGACAGTCTGAGCTTTGCCGGCTCTAACCAGCTGCTGCTCGACGGCGCCCATGCGGTCACCCATGGCGCGGACGTGTTGGCGTATTACGACACTGTTTTCAGCGCAAAAATCGCGCTGAAGGAACTGAAAAGAGGAGAGCCGTTCGGCGATCTGTTTGATTTGCCGCCGGCAAAAACCAAGGCGGAACAGCCGTCGAAGCCTGCCGCACAGCAGCATGTGCGGCAGACACAATCCAAACAGGAAATCCCTGCATCTTCCGGCAAAGAAAAAATTTACAATTTTGTGCCGGAAAATGTTTCTAAAAACGCGCAAATCGTGTATAATATACTGCAAACGCAGCCCTGCGTGCTGGACGAGCTTGTACGCCGAAGCGGCCTTTTGGTGCCGCAGGTGCTCTCGTCTCTGACAGAACTCGAGCTGCTCGGCGCCGTTGCGCGCGATGAAAACGCGGTTTATACCTGCGTGTGATATATCATAGGAATTAAAGGTGAATCTATGTCTGATTTAATTATCGTTGAGTCGCCCTCCAAGGCGAAAACACTCAAAAACTATCTCGGCAAAGGCTATGACGTCATCGCTTCCAAGGGCCATGTCCGCGATCTGCCGGCGGCCCGTCTGAGCGTGGATATCCAACACGACTTTGCGCCGAAATATGCCGTTGTCAAGGGCAAGGAAAAGCTCGTCAAGGAGCTGCAGGAAGCGGTCAAAAAGAGCGACAAGGTCTATCTTGCAACCGACCCGGACCGCGAGGGCGAAGCGATCTCGTGGCATCTGGCGTCGCTGCTGGGTCTCGATCTGTCGGAAAAAAACCGCGTGACGTTTAACGAGATCACAAAAACCGGCGTCAAAAACGGCATGGCCGCGCCGCGCAAGGTCGATCTCGATCTGGTCAACGCGCAGCAGGCACGCCGCATTCTGGACCGTCTGGTGGGCTATAAGCTGTCGCCCTTTGTCTCGCAAAAGATCCGCCGCGGTCTTTCCGCCGGCCGGGTGCAAAGCGTAGCCGTGCGCATGATCTGCGACCGGGAGGAGGAGATCCGCGCATTCGTGCCGCAGGAATATTGGACGATCGAAGGCAAGTTTCTCGACGGCCGCCGCGTGATCAACGCGACACTGCACGAGGACGAAAACGGCAAACTCGAGATTCATAATGAGCAGGAGGCCGACGCGCTGCTGCAGCGCATGGCGGCGTATACATTTTCCGTCAGCGCACTCAAAAAGGGCACCCGCAAGATCAACCCCTTGCCGCCGTTTATCACATCGACCATGCAGCAGGAGGCCGCCAAAAAGCTCGGCTTCCGCACGGAGCGCACCATGCAGATCGCGCAGCAGCTGTATGAAGGCGTCGATCTCGGCAATCGCGGCGCTGTGGGTCTCATCACCTACATGCGTACCGACTCCATGCGTGTGTCAGACGAAGCGAGAAGCGCCGCTGCGGCGCTGATCTCCGCCGTGTACGGCGCACAGTATGTACCCGAAAAACCCAATGTTTATAAATCCCGCGCCAACGCACAGGACGGCCACGAAGCCATCCGTCCGTCCGATGTGAACCTCACGCCGGAATCGGTCAAGAGCTTTCTGACAAGCGAGCAGTTTAAACTCTATGATCTCATCTGGAAACGCTTTATCGCGTCGCAGATGGCTGCCGGTGTGCAAAGTACGGTCAAGCTTGACATCCGCGGCAATGCGGAAGGCGACAGCAAGCATTTCGTTCTTTTCCGCGCCAACGGCCACTCCATGAAATTCGACGGCTGCACGCGTGTGTATGACCTCGGCGAAGGCAAGGATGCGTTGCTGCCGGTAGATCTGAAACCGGGCGATCCGCTGAAAACGCGGGAAATCAGCAAGAGCCAGCATTTCACCCAGCCGCCGGCGCGCTACAGCGAGCAGTCGCTGATCAAGGCGCTTGAAGAAAACGGCGTGGGCCGTCCGAGCACCTATGCGACAATCATCTCCACCATCGTTAAACGCGAGTATGTCCAGCGCAAAAACAAGCAGCTGATCCCGACCGAGCTCGGCGAAGCGATCTCCAAGCTGTTGAAAGAGACCTTCCCGAAGATCGTCAACACCAAATTCACCGCGCAGATGGAAACCGGCCTTGACCGCGTCGGCGACGGCGAAGAGGACTATGTGGCGTTGCTGCACAGCTTCTATGACGATTTTGAAAAGACGCTCAAAAAAGTCAAGGATGACATGAAGGACGTCAAGATCCAGCTTCAGGAGGATCAGACGGACATCCCGTGCGAAAAGTGCGGGCGTATGATGGTCGTCAAGGTCGGGCGCTTCGGCAAATTCCTTGCCTGCCCGGGCTATCCCGCCTGCAAGAACACAAAGCCTTATGTGGTCGACACGGCGGCGCGCTGTCCGAAATGTGGTGGCAAGGTCGTGGAAAAAAAGAGCAAGCGCGGCTACACTTTCTTCGGCTGCGAAAAATGGCCGGAATGCGATTTCGTCACCTGGGACAAGCCGACCAAAGAAACCTGCCCCAACTGCGGCAGCGCCCTGTTTAAGGGCAAGGGCGGCATGCTTTCCTGCTTAAAGGAAGGCTGCGGCTATTCGCGCAGGGACAAAAAGAAAAAAGAAGACTGAAAAGGAGGACAGACATGAACGAGCAGATCATCGTGATCGGCGGCGGCCTGGCCGGTGTGGAGGCCGCGTGGACAGCGGCAAACCTCGGCGCGAGCGTGACGCTGTTTGAAATGAAAGGCGAACGCTTTTCGCCGGCGCATCACTCGATGGATCTTGCCGAGCTTGTCTGTTCCAATTCGCTCAAAGCCAAGCGCCTTGCGTCTGCGGCGGGTCTGATGAAAGAGGAGATGCGCCGCATGGGCTCGCTGTGTGTGCGCTGCGCCGAACGGTGTGAAGTCCCTGCCGGCGGCGCGCTGGCGGTGGATCGCGACGCGTTTTCACGTTTGGTTACCGAAAAAATCACAGCGCATCCGAACATCACCCTTGTGCGCAAAGAGGTCACCGAGATTCCCGACGTGCCGTGCATTATTGCCGCAGGGCCGCTCGCGAGCGACGCGATCAGCGCAAGAATCAGCGAGCTGTGCGGCAGCGGGCTGTCATTTTTCGACGCGGCAGCGCCGATCGTGACCAAAGAAAGTCTCGACCCCGATCATTATTTCACCGCGTCGCGCTATGAGCGCGGCGGCGAGGACGATTACCTCAACTGCCCGATGAACAAGGAGGAATACGAAGCGTTTTATGAAGCGCTCATTTCCGCCGAATCCGCGCCGCTGCACAGCTTTGACCGCCGCAAGGACGTCTATGAAGGTTGTATGCCGATCGAAGTGATGGCGTCCCGCGGTAAAGACACCATCCGCTACGGTCCGCTCAAGCCCGTGGGTCTGCGCGACCCGAAGACCGGCCACCGGCCGTGGGCGGTGCTGCAGTTGCGGCGGGAAACCAAAGAGGGCGATCTGCTCAACCTTGTGGGCTTTCAGACGAATCTCAAATTCAGCGAACAAAAGCGGGTGTTCTCCATGATCCCGGCGCTCAAAAACGCCGAATTCATGCGCTACGGCGTAATGCACCGCAACACGTTTCTGGATGCACCGCGCCATCTGTGCGCCGATTACAGTCTCAAAACAAGGCCGGACCTCTTCTTTGCCGGGCAGATCACCGGTGTGGAGGGCTATATGGAATCGGCGCAAAGCGGCATATTGGCCGGCGCCAATCTGGTGCGCCGTTTGCGCAAAGAAAGCACACTGGTGTTGCCGCAAACGACCATCATGGGCGCTTTGGCGCATTATATCAGCGACGAAAGCGTCAAGGACTTTCAGCCTATGGGCGCGAACTTCGGTGTGTTGCCGCCGATCGAACCGCATATCCGCGACAAAAAAGCGCGTTATGAAGCGCTCTCCGTTCGCAGCTTACAAGACCTTGCAACTTATCTGGAACAGGAGGGATGGCATGTTTGAAGCCTTCCAGCAAACCATCGGATACACGTTTCGAAACGAAGCGTATCTGGAAACCGCGTTTACACATTCCTCGTTCAAAAACGAACGCGGCCTGCACCGGGACTGCAACGAGCGGCTCGAATTTTTGGGCGACAGTGTGCTCGGCATGATCTCGGCCGACTATTTTTACCATAATCTGAGTCATCTGCCCGAGGGTGAGATGACCAAGCGTCGTGCAGCGTGCGTTTGCGAAAAATCGCTTTTCGGCTTTGCGCAGGAGATCGATCTTGGCAAATACATACTGCTCGGCAAAGGCGAAGAACGCACCGGCGGACGCAAACGCACGTCCATTCTGGCCGACGCGTTCGAAGCGGTCATCGCCGCCATCTATCTCGACGGCGGTATCGACGCGGCCCGTGATTTCGTGTTGCCGTTTCTCAAAAAGGCCGCCATGCAGGAACCGTCGTTCAGCGATTATAAAACGGCGCTGCAGGAGATTATCCAAAAGAATCCGGACGAGCATCTGAGCTATGTGCTTGTCGGCGAAAGCGGTCCGGATCACCAAAAGAGCTTTGAGGTGGAAGTCCATCTCAATTCCAACGTGATCGGCTCCGGCGTCGGCAGAAGCAAAAAGATTGCCGAGCAGGCCGCCGCCAAAGCCGCGCTGGAGCTGATGGGCATCCATTCATGAAACACGTCAACGTGTCGTTGTTCGTGCCGTTTCTCGGCTGTCCGCACCGCTGCTCGTTTTGCGATCAAAACGCGATCACGGGGCAGGAGACAACTGTGACGCCCGCCGATGTGCAACGCGCCGCACAGACAGCCATTGCCTCGGGCGCCGATACCGCCCACGGACAGATCGCCTTTTTCGGCGGCAGCTTTACGATGCTGCAAAAAGAAACGATGTGCAGCCTGCTCCGGGCGGCACAGCCGTTTATCGAAAACGGCTCGTTCAGCGGTATTCGCATCTCCACGCGGCCGGATGCCATTGATCCCGACATTCTGTCTCTTTTGAAACACTATCATGTCACGTCGATTGAACTCGGCTGCCAAAGCACCGACGACCGTGTATTGGCGATTAACGAACGCGGCCACACAAAAGCCGATATTGCATCTGCTTGTCAGCTCATCCGGGATTTTGGTATCGAGCTCGGCGTGCAGATGATGACCGGCCTGCCCGGCGACACCGACAGTGGCGCGATCCAAACAGCGAACGATCTGATTGCCTTTGGTGCACAGACGGCGCGGATCTATCCGACGCTCGTTCTGCGCGGTACACGGCTGGCGCAGTGGTGGCAAAACGGCGACTATCAGCCGCAAACGCTCGACGAGGCGGTCGAGCTTTGCGCAAAGCTGCTGCGGCTGTTTGAAACTGCAAACGTCCCGGTGATCCGGCTGGGACTGCACGCGCAAAGCGATCTGCAGCAAAATCTGCTGGCAGGACCGTTTCATCCGGCGTTTCGGGAGCTGTGCGAAGGCAAACGCTATCTCGACGCCATGCACGCGGCGCTGAAGGGCCGAAAACCCGGCGTATACACGCTATTTGTTGGCAGCCGGTTTCTTTCCAAAGCAGCCGGACAGCACCGCAGAAACTTAAAAACACTCGAACAAGAGGGCTATCTCATTCACCTGCGCGGCGACGATACGCTCGCGCGCTATGAAATTCAAGGATAAGGAACAAACGTATGATTCTCAAAGCGATTGAAATGCAGGGCTTCAAGTCCTTCCCGGAAAAGACCGTGCTCAGTTTTGACCGCGGGATCACGGCGGTCGTGGGCCCCAACGGCAGCGGCAAAAGCAATATTTCCGACGCTGTGCGCTGGGTGCTCGGTGAACAGTCGACCAAATCGCTGCGTTCGTCCAAAATGGAAGACGTGATTTTTGACGGCACCGGTACGCGCAAAGCCCATACCTTCGCGTCCGTCACCTTGCGGCTCGACAATTCCGACCGCTCCATGCCCGATGTGGACGACGATGAAGTGGCGGTGACGCGGCGGTTTTTCCGCTCGGGCGAAAGTGAATATAAAATCAACGGCAAAGCGGTGCGTCTGAAAGATGTGCACGCGCTGTTTATGGATACAGGCCTCGGCCGCGACGGCTATTCGTTGGTCAGCCAGGGCAAGATCGCGGACATGATCTCCGGCAAAGGCCGCGAGTGCCGCGATATGCTCGAGGAGGCGTGCGGCATCTCCGCCTATCGCTACCGCCGGCAGGATTCGCTCAAACGGCTGGCGCAGGCAGAGGAAAATCTGCTGCGTCTGCGCGATATTTTGACCGAACTCGAAGAACGGATCGGCCCGCTCAAAACACAGAGCGAAAAGGCCGAAAAGTTCCTCGTGCTCTCTGAAGAACGCAAAGGACTCGAAATCGGCCTGTGGCTTTACGCGATCGAAAAACTCAAAGACGATCTGCGTGCGCAGGAGGATGCACTCGCCATCGCCGCGCAGCAGTATGAAGATTCCGAAGCGACGCTGCACGCGCTCGAGCAGCAAAGCGAACAGGCGCTTTTGAAAGCGCAGCAGATCACCGTCACGATCGACGAGATCCGCACGCATATCGCGTCGCTCGAGGAGGAGGCGGCGCAGCTTGACGCACAGAGCGCCGTGCTGCAAAACTCCGTGCAGCACAATGAAGAAACGATTGCGCGCATCGAACGCGACAAACAGGCGGCAGGCGAAAGCCGCGAACAGCTGCAAAAGGAGATCGACGCCGAAAACACCCTGATCGCGCAAATCAAGAGTATTCAATCCGAAAAGCAGCAAACGCTCGACGCCGTGAAGCTTTCACTGTCCGACCTCGGAACCTCCGGCGGCTCTCTGGACGAAGAAGCGGACAAGATCAACGCGCGGCTGTCCGCACTCGCGCAGCAGGCAGCGGACGCCAAAGTGGCCGCCTGGTCGGCGCAGACCGCCATGCGCGAAATGGAGGAGCGCAAAGCCTCTATCACCACCGTGCTTTCGCAGCAAACCGACACGCTTACGCAGCTGCAAGCGCAAAAGCAGACGGCTGACAAAGCGCTTTCCGACGCCGAAACCCGGTTGCAGGAAGCCGGCAACGTGGTCTCCGCGCTGCAGATGAAAGCCGATCTGCGCACAGAAAAAGCGGACAAGCTCAAACTCGAACTCGACGATCTCTCGTTCGATCTGCAGCGTGCGCTTGCGAAGCTGAAGATGCTCGAGGATCTTGAAAAAAATATGGACGGCTATTCCGGCGCGGTTAAGGCCGTGATTCTGGAAGCCGAAAAAGGGCATTTGCACGGCATCCACGCCACTGTGGCAAAGCTGCTGTCGATGGATCCCGCACATGCAGTGGCGATTGAAACGGCACTCGGCAACGCGGTGCAGCACATCGTCTGCGACACCCAGTCCGACGCGAAGGCAGCGATCCGCTATCTGAAACACGGGTCGCTCGGCCGCGCCACATTCCAGCCGATCGACGCTGTCAAAGCGAAACCGCTCACGGAAACCGGATTGGATGATGCGATCGGCTTTGTCGGGCTTGCCCATGAACTGGTGCAGTGTGAACCGCAATACCGCGAAGTGATCGCGGCGCTGCTGGGGCGGACGGTCGTTGCCGAAGATCTCGACTGCGCCGTCTCCATTGCACGACAGTACGCCTACCGCTTTAAAATCGTTACGCTCGACGGCCAGGTCGTCAATCCCGGCGGCTCCATGACCGGCGGTTCGCAGTCGAAAACCGCAGGCTTTTTGACGCGTAACAGCGAAATCGAACGTCTGCGCGAAAAGAGCAACGCGCTGCAAACAAAGACCGACGCTGCCGGTGAAGCCCATACCGCCGCGCTGAGCGCTGCGCAGAAGACCGCCGACGAGCTGACCGCAGCCAAGGACACGATGCTCACGCTTTCGCAGGAGCAGATCCGGCTTGCAGGCGAACAGCGGCTGTTTGACGAACAGGTGAACTCCGCTGCGGACGCGCTGGAAACGCTGCAAAACGAACTGTCGTCATTTGACACCCGGCTAAAGGAATTGCAGGCCGACGCCGATGCAGCGGCAGAATCGAGCAAAGCGATCGAAACAGAAGCCGCATCCCTTACCGCAGCATTGCAGACGCTGGACGAACAAAAGCAGAACCTGTCCGCAAAGCGCGAAGATCTCGCGTCGCAGCTCTCCAAATTATCGCTCGAGCTTCACGACGCGCAAAAGGATCTGTCCGTGCGCACCGAATCGCTCCATCTGCTGCTCTCACGTCTGGTATCGCAGGAGGACCGCGACAAGCAGCTGCAGGAGGAGATCGACGAAATCCGTCAAAGAAGCGCCGAACTGCTTGAAACGATCGCACAGCTTGGCGACACGGCAAAACAGCGCCGTGCTGACGTCGAAAACGAAAAGCAGCGTATTGAAGAGCTGCGCCAATCGCGCACCAAAGCCGAAGAGGAAAGTGCCGCGCTGCGTGTTAAAGAGCGCGAACAGACCGCGGAACGCGAACGCATCGGCGGCGAAAAGGCGAGGCTTGAAGCGAAAAAAGAGACGATGCAAAAGGACTATGACGACACCGTCAGCCGTTTGTTCGACGATTATCAGCTTACCTTGCGCGAAGCCCAGCAGACCCACGAAAAAACCGCTGAGCCCGGTCCCGCGCGCCGCAGACTGGGCGAAATCAAAAATAAGATCCGCGCCCTCGGCAACGTCAATGTCGGTGCGATCGATGAATACAAGGAAGTCAACGAACGCTACACGTTCATGCGCGACCAGCTCGAAGATGTGGAACGCTCCAAGGCCGAGCTGCAAAAGCTGATTTCCGAGCTGACCGATAAGATGTCTAACCGCTTCCGCGAACAGTTCAGCAAGATCAACAGCTACTTCGACGAAACGTTTCGCGAACTGTTTGACGGCGGCCGCGCCGAACTGCAGCTGACCGATCCGGCGGACGTGCTCGAAAGCGAGATCGACATCCGTCTGCAGCCGCCGGGCAAAAACGTCAAGCGGCTCGACGCGCTGTCGGGCGGCGAAAAGGGCCTTTCGGCCATCGCGCTGCTGTTCGCCATCCTCAAGGTCAATCCCGCGCCGTTCTGTATCTTTGACGAAGTGGAAGCCGCGCTGGACGAAGCCAACGTCTCGCGCTATGCGCAGTATGTGCGCCGCATGACGAAAAACACGCAGTTCATTCTGATCACGCACCGCCGCGGCACGATGGAGGAAGCGGATGTGCTTTACGGCATCACCATGCAGGAGCAGGGTGTGAGCAAGCTGCTCGAACTCAAAACCGCCGAGATCGCCAAACGCCTCGGCATCACCGGATAAAGGAGCAAACCATACATGGGTATTTTCAAAAAATTCGGCTTCGGCCTGAAAAAGACCAGAGAAGGTCTGGATAAAAAACTCGAAGACGTGCTCGGCGCGTATGAGGAGATCACCGACGATCTGTATGACGATCTCGAAGAAGCGCTGATTATGGCCGACGTCGGCGTACAGACCGCGACGGACGTGGTGGAGGAACTGCGCAAACGTGTCCGCCAGGGCGACGTGCGCAACCCGAAGCACGCAAAAATGATCATCGCCGACATCATTGCCGGCATGCTGGACGGCGGCGAGGACATGGGACTCATCACGATTCCGTCCGTCATCTTGATGATCGGCGTCAACGGCGTCGGCAAAACGACCACCATCGGCAAGCTCGCGGCGCATTATAAGGCAGAGGGCAAAAAGGTGCTGCTCGGCGCGGCGGATACGTTCCGTGCGGCGGCGATCGAACAGCTCGAAGTCTGGGCCGAGCGCGCCGGTGTGGACATTATCAAGCAAAAAGAAGGCTCCGACCCGGCCGCTGTGGTCTACGACACGATTCAGGCCGGCATCGCCCGCGACAGCGATATTATCATCATTGACACGGCAGGCCGGCTGCACAACAAAAAGAACCTCATGGACGAGCTGGCCAAGATCTACCGTGTGGTCGACAAGGAGCTGCCCTATGCCGACCGCGAAATCTTCCTCGTGCTGGACGCCACAACCGGCCAGAACGCCGTCAGCCAGGCGAAGGAATTCATGCAGGTGGCAGAGCTGACCGGCATTGTGCTTACAAAGCTCGACGGCACCGCCCGCGGCGGCGTTGTGCTGGCGATCAAAAACGAGTTGAAGCTGCCGATCAAATTCATCGGCGTCGGCGAACAGATCGACGATCTGCAGCCGTTTAACCAAAAGGTTTTTGCCAAAGCGCTGTTTGAAAACACCGCAGAGACCCACGCGGACGAGGACTGAGTATGCGGTTTTTACTTGCCACCCATAACATGAAAAAACAGGCCGAGATGCAGCGCATTTTGTCTCCGCTTGGCATCGAAGTTCTGACCGCCGACATGGCAGGCGTTGCACTGACCGACGTTGACGAAACAGGGGAGACCTTCCGCGAAAACGCCTTTCTCAAAGCGTACAGCGGCTGCCGTGAAAGCGGTCTGCCGTGCATCGCGGACGACAGCGGCCTTTGTGTCGATGCCCTCGGCGGCGCGCCGGGCGTCTATTCCGCGCGCTTCAGCGGCGTCCACGGGGACGACGACGCCAATATCGCAAAGCTGCTGGATGCGCTCAGAGACGTGCCCGAAGCAAAGCGCACGGCGTACTTCGCGTGCGCGGTCTGTGTCTGTTTCCCCGACGGACGCAAGCTCGAACTGGAGGGTCGCTGCAACGGTAAAATCGGCTATGAAAAGCGCGGGAACGACGGCTTCGGCTATGACCCCGTCTTTTTGGTCGGCGACCGCAGCTTTGCCCAGTTTACGGCGGATGAAAAAGACGCCGTGTCCCATCGCGGCAACGCTTTGCGTAAGCTCTGCAAAGCATTGCCGGACTATCTCAATAAGGAGTAACACTATGACAGGAAAAGAACGCGCGGCCTTTCGCGCACAGGCCAATGCTCTGGAACCGCTGTTTCACATCGGCAAAAGCGGCATGAACGAAGGCGTGATCCGCCAGACGGACGACGCGCTGCGTGCCCGCGAACTCATTAAAGTGAAGGTGCTGCTGGAATCGTCGCCCATCACGCCGCGTCAGGCGGCCGACGAGCTGGCTGCTGCGGTCGGCGCCGAAGTGATCCAGGTGATCGGCGGCGTAATCGTGCTCTATCGCGAAAGCCCGGAGCTCAAGGAAAAAGCTGCGCAAAAGGAAAAGAACAAAAAGCTCGCTGCCAAACGAGCGCGCGAAAAAGCGCTTCGCGACAGCCGCGACAACAAGCGTGTGAAAGTGCGCGTGATCAAAAAACGATGAGCCGCATCGGTGTATTCGGCGGCACATTCAATCCGCCGCATCTGGGACATCTGCGGCTGGCGCAGGCGGCAAAGGCGCAGTGTGCGCTTGACACGGTGCTTATCATGCCGGCGAATATCCCGCCCCACAAGCAAGCGCACGATCTCGTTGCCGGCGACGACCGGCTGGCGCTGTGCCGGCTGACGTTTGCGGACGACGGGTTTGTCGTCTCCGAGCTTGAGCTGCACCGCACAGGCAAAAGCTATACCGTGGACACCATGCAAGCGCTGCGCGACGCGTATCCCGGCGATGAACTGTTTTTGATCATCGGGTCGGACATGCTGCTCTCGTTTGACCGGTGGTATCAGTGGCAGGAGATTTTGTCGCTGTGCACACTGATCGTGCTCTCACGCGACGACGCCATTTCACCTGAAACGCTGCGTATGTATGCGAACGAGACGCTCGGACTGACAGAAGGCGAAGGCTACCATGTCCTTTTGCTTGAACCGATGGAGTTGTCGTCCACCATGATTCGTGAAACCATCCGGCTCGGCGGCGACGTATCCGGTTATCTCACCGCACCGGCGAACGCATATCTCAAAGAAAAGGGTCTGTACCGATGATCGACGAAAAACTGAAGGAAACCTATATCGAACTGCTGCGTGGTCGCCTTAAGGAAAAGCGGTTTCTCCATTCCCTTAACGTGGCGGCGTCCGCTGTTGAACTGGCAAAACGCTTTGGCGCGAACGAAGACAAAGCCTATATCGCCGGACTGCTGCACGATATTACGAAAAATGAAACCGATGAAAACCAGTTGCAAATCATGGAAAGCGGTGGTATAATACTCACCGAAACGCAAAAAAACAACCCCAAGCTCTGGCACGCCATGAGCGGCAGCGTCTATCTCAAACAAACGCTTGGCATCACGGACGAAGAGATCCTCGGCGCGGTGCGCTGGCACACGACCGGCAAAGCGGGGATGTCGCTGCTGGAAAAAGTCGTCTTTATCGCGGACTACATCTCCGCCGAACGCGACTATCCGGATGTGGACGTGATGCGGCATCTTGCCGAAACAAGTCTTGACGCCGCCGCGCTCTATGCGCTCAAGTTTTCGATGCGCAATCTCAGCGAAAAAGAAAAGCCCATCTGTGAAGACAGTGTGGCCTATTATAACGAACTTATCATTCGTAAAGGAAAGGATCGATCCGAATGAACGAACTGGAACTGACCAAAGCCATCGCTTCTGTGCTCGACAAGAAAAAAGCCATCGACATCAAAGCGATCCATATCACCGAATACTCCATCGTCGCCGATTATTTTCTGGTGGCGTCCGGCACAAGCAACACCCACGTCAAATCCCTTGCGGACGACGTGGAATATGAGCTCAAGCAGCGCGGCGTGGAGCCCGATCATATTGAAGGCCGCGCAACTGGCTGGATCTTGCTGGATTACGGCAGCGTGATCGTCCATGTGTTCACGCCCGAAAGCCGCGATTATTACAACCTCGAACGCCTTTGGTCCGACGCACAGCTCGTTGACCTTTCCGACGTTGTGAGCGGCAACTAAGTATTTGATCTTCAATCTGGAGGTATCATAGATGCAGTACGATTTTAAAAAGAACGAAGCAAAATGGCAGCAGAAATGGGAAGACGCCGGTGTGTTCCACGCGGTGGATGGCTCCGACAAACCCAAGTTCTATGCCCTTGTCGAATTCCCGTATCCTTCCGGCGCCGGTATGCATGTGGGCCATATCAAGGCCTATTCCGGCCTGGAGGTCGTGTCGCGCAAACGCCGCATGGAGGGCTACAACGTGCTCTTTCCGATCGGCTTTGACGCCTACGGTCTGCCCACGGAGAACTACGCCATCAAAACCGGCATCCATCCGCGTCAGGTGACGGACCAGAACATTGCGAAATTCTCCTCCCAGCTCAAGCGCGTCGGCTTTTCGTTCGACTGGAACCGCGTGATCGACACCACCGATATCCATTACTATAAATGGACGCAGTGGATCTTCCTCAAAATGTTTGAGCACGGCCTCGCGTTCCGCGACAAAACGCTCGTCAACTACTGCCCGTCGTGCAAGGTCGTGCTGTCCAACGAAGACTCCCAGGGCGGCAAATGCGACATCTGCCACAGCGATATCGTGCAAAAGAGCAAGGACGTGTGGTATCTGCGCATCACGCAATACGCCGACAAGCTGCTCGAAGGGCTCGACACCGTGGATTATCTGCCGAACGTCCGGCTGCAGCAGGAAAACTGGATCGGAAAATCTACCGGCGCGTTTGTCAACTTCACGGTGAAAGATACCGACGAAACGCTGCGCATCTATACGACCCGTCCCGACACCTTGTTTGGCGTGACCTTTATGGTCATGGCGCCGGAGCATCCGCTGCTTGACAAATATCAGGCGCAGATCAAAAACTTTGACGCTGTGGTGGACTACCGTGCCCAGTGCGCCAAAAAGACCGAATTCGAGCGTACCCAGCTTGTCAAGGATAAAACCGGTGTAAAGCTCGACGGCTTTACAGCAATCAACCCCGTCAACGGCAAGGAGATCCCGATCTTCATCTCCGACTATGTCATGATGGGTTACGGTACCGGCGCCATTATGGCGGTGCCTGCGCACGACCAGCGCGACTACGATTTTGCCAAAACCTTCGGCGTCGATATCATCGAGGTCATCAAGGGCGGCGATATCGAAAAGGAAGCCTATACCGGCGACGGCGAAATGATCAACTCCGGCTTCCTCAACGGGCTGACCAATAAAAAGGACTCTATCGCAAAGATGCTCGAATACCTCACTGAAAAGGGCATCGGCGAAAAGGGCGTTCAGTATAAGATGAAGGACTGGGCGTTCAACCGCCAGCGTTACTGGGGCGAACCGATCCCGATCGTCCACTGTCCCAACTGCGGCATGGTCGCCGTGCCGTATGACGAGCTGCCGCTCAAGCTGCCCGACGTCAAAAACTTTGAGCCGGGCTCCGACGGCGAAAGCCCGCTGGCGAAGATTGATTCCTTTGTCAACTGCAAATGCCCGAAGTGCGGCGGCGACGCCAAACGCGAGACCGACACCATGCCGCAATGGGCAGGCTCTTCCTGGTATTTCCTGCGCTACATCGACCCGCACAACGACGAACATTTTGCCGATATGGAAAAACTCAAGTACTGGGGTATGGTCGACTGGTACAACGGCGGCATGGAGCACGTCACGCGCCACATGATCTATTCGCGTTTCTGGCACCGGTTCCTGTATGACATCGGTGAAGTGCCGTTCCCCGAACCGTATGCCAAGCGGACCGCCCAGGGTCTGATCCTCGGCCCGGACGGCGACAAAATGAGCAAATCCAAGGGCAATGTTGTGGACCCGAACGACGTTGTCGATGTGTTCGGCGCCGACGTGCTGCGCACCTATGTGCTGTTTATGGGCGACTATGAAAAGGCTTCCCCATGGAGCGAAAACTCCGTCAAGGGCTGCAAGCGCTTCATCGACCGCACCTGGAACCTGCAGACGATCATGTCGGACGAAAAAGGCTATTCCAAAAAGCTGGAAACGTCGTTCCACAAAACGATCAAGAAAGTGTCTGAGGATATCGAAACGCTCAAATACAACACCGCCATTGCCACGCTCATGGCGCTGCTCAACGAGATCTATGACGCCGGCTCCATCACCAAAGACGAGCTGAAAACCTTCATCACGTTGCTCAATCCCTTTGCGCCGCATGTGACCGAAGAGATCAACGAGCGTCTGGGCTATGACACCATGCTGGCCGTGACGCCGTGGCCGCAGTATGACGAAAAGAAATGTGTCGACAACGAAATTGAGATCGCCGTGCAGGTCAACGGCAAGATCAAGGCGCGTCTGATGATCCCGGCCGACGCCGACAGCGAGACTGCGATTGCCGCAGCCAAAGCGAACGAAGCCGTTGCCGCCGCGATCGACGGCAAAACGAGCGTAAAGGAAATCTATGTTAAGGGCAGACTGGTCAATCTTGTGGTTCGCTAAAGGAAATATGCACAATTTCCAACAAAAAGATTGAGAAAAATGAATCAGAACTCTTGACATGCGCTTTTGATTCCTGTATAATATTGCACGTATCCTTGAGTGGAAATATACCCCTGCTAACAGGCGGAGGGAGGGAATTATAGATGAGTCAGGTTAAAGTGAAAGAAAACGAATCTCTGGACAGTGCTCTGAGACGTTTTAAAAGACAGACTTCTCGTGACGGAATCATCCAGGAGGTTCGTAAAAGAGAACATTACGAAAAGCCTTCCGTTGCCAGAAAAAAGAAGTCTGAGGCCGCTCGTAAGCGCAAGTTTAAGTAAGTAAGAACAAAGGGCTGTCTTCGACAGCTCTTTTCTTTTGTATTTGAAAGAAGGATCTCTCATGTCAATGCAAGCATTCAAAGACGCGCTGCGTGCTGAATCTGCCGCCGCGCTCATTTTCAGCGAAGAAAACGGCTTTTACTTTACCGGGTTCCATTCCACCAACGCCATCATTTTTGCCACCGGCAGCACTGCCGTCTATTTCACCGACAGCCGCTATCTCGAAGCGGCAAAACAGCAGATCAAAGGCTTCGACGATATATGCGATCTGCAAAGCTTTGCCCAAAGCGTTAAACCGGTGATCGACAAAAGCGACGTCAAGACCATCCTTGTCGAGGGTGAACGGCTGAGCGTCAGCCGGTTTGAAACTGTGAAACAGGCACTGCCGGATTACGACCTTTCGTTTGACAAACTCGACGAAATTATCAACAACATCCGCGCTGTGAAAACGAAGGACGAAATCGAAAACATCGTCCGCGCCCAGCGTATTGCCGAAGAGGCGCTCGATTTGCTGCGGCCCGAGATCAAAGTCGGCGCCGTGGAAAAAGACCTTGCGCTCACGCTCGACTTTACCATGCGAAAGCTCGGCGCCGAGGACGTCAGCTTTGAAACGATCCTCATCTCCGGCAAAGAGACCAGCAAGCCCCACGGCGTGCCGTCCGACAAGAAAATCGAACGCGGCGATTTCGTCACGATCGACTTCGGCGCGCTTTATCACGGCTATCACAGCGACATGACCCGCACCTTCGCCGTCGGCGAAGTGAGCGACAAAATGAAAGAAATCTATGATACCGTGCTGACCGCCCAACTGGCCGGCCTTGCCGCGCTGCAGCCGGGCAAGGTCTGCAAAGAGATCGACGCCGTGTCGCGCAAGGTGATTGCCGACGCCGGCTACGGCGATTGCTTCGGTCATGGTCTGGGGCATAGTGTAGGTGTGGAAATCCACGAATTTCCGTATCTCAATCTGCGCTGCAACGCAAAGCTCGAAGTCGGCAATGTCGTCACCGTGGAGCCGGGCATTTACATCCCGGAATTTTGCGGTGTGCGGATCGAGGATATGGCATTGATTACCGCAACCGGCCATGATAACCTCGCTGTTTATCCGAAAGAACTGATCGTATTATAAAAGGAGCGTGCCATGCAGCTGCACGAAAACCGTACCGAAACCGAAAAAGCGTTGCTCGTGTCGGTCGACACGGGTGAATTTGACGCGGAAACGTCCATCGACGAACTCGAGGAGTTGGCACACACCGCCGGGGCCGAAGTGCTGGGTAAGCTGATCCAGCGCCGCGAGCGGATCGAAGCCGCAACCTTTGTGGGCTACGGCAAGCTGGCGGAGATTATCTTTTTCTGCGAAAACAACGACGTGGATCTTCTGATCTTTGACAGTGAACTGACGCCCTCGCAGCAGCGCAATCTGGAAAAGCTGACCAACGTGCGCGTCATTGACCGCACCATGCTGATCCTCGACATTTTTGCCGCGCGTGCCCGCACGAGTGAAGGCAAGCTCCAGGTGGAGCTGGCGCAGCTCAAATATTCGCTGCCGCGCCTGATGGGGCAGGGACAGCAGCTTTCGCGGCTCGGCGGCGGCATCGGTACCCGCGGCCCGGGCGAAACGAAGCTGGAAAGCGACCGCCGCCACATCCGCCGGCGGATCCAGAAGCTCGAAGAGGAGCTGCGCCAGTTGGAAAAACGCCGTGCCATGCTGCGCAATCGCCGGGAAAAGGACGGTGTGATTTCCGTGGCAATCGTTGGCTATACCAACGCCGGTAAATCTACGCTGATGAACGCACTGACCGACGCGGGCGTTTTAACGGAAAACAAGCTGTTTGCAACACTCGACCCCACGTCGCGGGCGCTGATTTTGCCCGACGGCCGGCAGGTGATGCTGGTCGACACCGTGGGACTGATCCGCAGGCTGCCGCATAAACTGGTGGAGGCGTTTAAATCCACGCTTGAGGAAGCCGCCACAGCTACCGTGATCCTCAACGTCTGCGACGCTTCGGACGAACACGCAAGCGAGCATCTGGAGGTCACAAAAAAGCTTTTGGAAGAGCTCGGCTGCGAAGGCAAGCCCATCATCTCCGTGATGAACAAATGCGACAAGGTGGGCGATTTATACGCTATGCCGACCTTCCGCGGCACAGTGATGATCTCCGCGCTCGAGCAAAAGGGACTTGACAATCTGCTGCAGGCGATTTGCGACGCATTGCCGCAGACGGTACGCGAAGTGAAGCTGCTGATCCCGTTTCAAAACGGCGGCGACGCGGCTCGACTGCGCGAAGACGGCGTGGTACTCGAAGAAGAATACCGCCCCGAAGGGCTCTATATGCATGTGCGCGCCGAAGGGCGATTGCTCGATCCGATGCAGCAGTGGATCATTCCCGATTGACCGGATCGCCGAGCGTTTCCATAAACCCGTCGAGCGCCGCCGAAGCGACGTCACCGGCAATCACTTTGCCGCGATAGACAAGAATCGTGCCGCGCACGGTTTCGCTCTTTGACGGGTGGTTCAGCACATCATAGCTGTAGCATTTCACTCGTTTGCCGTAATACGGCATCAGATCAAATCCCTGCGAGAGCTGCAGCTCGTTGTAGCTTTTATAAACATCATCCGGCTCCTCGGGCAAAATGACCTCCTTGACCGCTTTGCTGTCGGGGTCCACAGACCAGCCAAACTGGGAAAAGAAACTGAGCCGCTGCTCCTCTGTGCCGGCGCGCAGATCAAACCCTGTGGAGCCGAGCACCTGCGCGGTCTCGGTCGTCGATACCAGATAGACGCCGCCCAGTACGGCAAGCAGAAATACCGCTGCCGCTGCGCCGATATATTTCAGCTTTTTTGCTGTTACGGAAAAAACAAACATCACCATCCGCCTTTCATCATTTCTGCAATTCATTCTATGCACGCCGTTTTCAAAACAGAACGGCTGGGAGAGGAAGCATTTTCCATGGAACACATTGCCTACCGCTCACGAAGCGAGCTGTTTAAATATCCGTTTTCCGCGGTCAAGGCCGGCGAAAAGATCACGTTTAAAGTGGTGCTGCCGCGTGCGATTCAGTGCAGCGGGGTGCAGCTTTGTTTGCACCGCGACAACTGCGACGAACAGAAATTTGACCTGTTCTGGCTGCGGATGGAGGGTACCAACGAGGAGTGGTGGTGCATCGATTATATCCCGCAGGACAGCGGCCTATATTATTATCACTTTGATTACACAACACCGTTCGGCGTGCTGTCCATCCGCCACAACGGCGACACCTGCGGCGTGCTTTCCGGCGGGGTGCACGACTGGCAGCTCACAGTCTATGACCGCGATTTCAAAGCCGTGGACTGGCTTAAGGGCGGCCTCATTTATCAGATCTTTCCGGATCGGTTTTACAATTCCGGCAACAAAAAACAAAACGTCCCCGCCGACCGTGTGCTGCGCGATGACTGGGGCGGCGAGCCCGATTGGAAACCGACCAAAGAGGGCCGCGTGCTCAACAACGATTATTTCGGCGGCGACCTTGAGGGCATCCGGCAAAAGCTCGACTATCTTTCGTCGCTGGGCGTGACTTGTTTGTATCTCAACCCGATCTTTGAAGCGCAGTCCAACCACCGCTATGACACCGGCGACTATGAAAAAATCGACCCGGTTCTCGGCACCGAGGACGATCTGAAACACCTTTGCGCCGACGCAAAGGAACACGGCATCCGCGTGATCCTCGACGGTGTGTTCAGCCATACGGGCGACGACAGCCGCTATTTTAACAAATACGGCCGCTATGATTCGCTCGGCGCGTTTCAATCAAAACAGAGTCCGTACTACCCGTGGTACAAATTCCAGTCCTGGCCGAAGAAATACACCGCCTGGTGGGGCATCGACATCCTCCCGGAGGTGCGGGAGGAAACGCCGTCGTTCATCGACTACATTGCCGGCGAAAACGGCGTGGCTGCAAAATGGCTGCGCTGCGGCATCTCCGGCTGGCGTCTGGACGTGGCGGACGAGCTGCCCGACGCGTTTTTAGATGCATTCCGCAAGCGTGTGAAAGCCGAAAACCCCGAAGCGCTGATCCTCGGTGAAGTGTGGGAGGATGCCTCCAACAAATCGAGCTACGGCCACCGGCGGCGCTATCTGCAGGGCAGACAGCTCGATTCCGTGATGAACTATCCGTTTGCGGACGCGATATTGTCGTTTATCCGCACCGGCAAAGCCGAAGGCTTTGCCGATAGTATCCTGATGATCCTCGAAAACTACCCGAAGTGCGTGACGGATATTCTGATGAACCATATCGGCACCCACGACACCATGCGTGCCATCACCGCGCTGGCAGGGGAGAGCTGCGAAGGCCGCGACCGCCCGTGGCAAAGCAAGCATCATCTGAGCAAAGTGGACTACAAAAAAGGCGTGCTGCTTTTAAAACTTGCAGCCGTGCTGCAATACACGCTGCCCGGGGTGCCGTCGCTGTATTACGGCGACGAAGCCGGGATGGAAGGCTACAAGGATCCGTTTAACCGCGGCTGCTACCCGTGGGGCAGGGAAAACGCCGACCTGCTCGCGTTTTACCGCGCGCTCGGGCAGGTACGTAAACGCTGCGACTGCCTCAAAGACGGCTCGTTTTTCACTGTGAGCGAAATGCTCTCGTGCCTCGCGTTTGAACGTGAAAACGCCACCGACGCGATCCTTGTCATCATCAACCGCAACGAACACCCAATCACCTATCATCTGCCGGAACGCTGGCAATTCAAGACAAGCGTTTTCGGCGAAACCAACGTTACCGACTGCGTGTCGCTCGGCGCGCTGGACGCGGTGATTCTCAAAAAGGAGAAATAACATGGACGCCTGGACCGAAGTAAAAATTGCTGTCAACGCCGCCGACGTGGACACCGCGGCGGATATCGCCATGATGGTGGTGCCCTACGGGATCTATATCGAAGACTACCGCGACCTCGAGCAGCAGGCGAAGGAGATCGCGCATATTGACCTGATCGATGAAGACCTGCTCAAAAAAGACCGCACCAAAGCCTTTGTGCACGTTTATATTTCGCCCGAGGAAAACCCGCTGGAAGCGGTGGCATACCTCGGCGAACGGTTGCAGGCTGCAGGCATCGGTTATGAGATCGACCAGAACGCCTGCTATAAGGAAGAATGGGAAAACAACTGGAAGCAGTATTTCCACACGATGGAGATCGGCGACCGGCTGGTGATCAAACCGAAGTGGGAGGATTACGACAACCAGGGCGGCCGCAAGGTGCTTTCGATCGAGCCGGGGCTCGCGTTCGGTTCGGGCACCCATGAAACGACCAGACTGTGCCTCGAGACGCTCGAACCGTTTATCACGCCGGACACCACCGTCCTCGACATCGGCTGCGGCAGCGGCATCCTTTCCATCGCCGCGCTGCTGCTGGGCGCTAAGCGCGCCACAGGCGTGGACATCGACCCGCTGGCGGTCAAAACCGCGCGCGAAAACGGGCTGGAAAACGGCTTTTCCGCGCCGCAGTATGAAGTTTTGTGCGGCAATCTCGCAACGGACGTGAAGGGCAAATTTGACGTTGTGGTGGCAAATATCGTGGCCGACGTCATCATCCTGTTTTGCAAAGACGTCGGCAGATTTCTCAACGACGGCGGTGTGTTTATCACGTCCGGCATCATCGACACCCGCGAACAGGATGTGCTGGACGCGTTCCGGCAATACGGCTTTACGGTGACCGCCCGCCACACGAAAAACGGCTGGGTGTGCTTCACCTGCGAAAGGAAGTAACCGATGAAAATTTTGATCATCCGCCACGGCGAACCGGATTATAAGCACGACTCTCTGACCAAAAAAGGCTGCAAGGAAGCAAAGCTCCTCGCGCAGAAGATGGATAATTACAATGTAAAGGCGTTTTACTTGTCGCCGCTCGGCCGGGCGCAAAAGACCGCCGCCTATACGCTCAAACGCCAAAAACGCACCGGCGAAACGCTCGACTGGCTGCAGGAATTCCGCGGCGCTGTGCCGCGCGCGGACGGCAGTATGACCTGCTGCTGGGACCGGCTGCCGTCGACGTTTTGCGAAGACGATATCTATTATACGAACCGCTGGCACGCCGGGGATCTGTTTCGCGGCACCAATGTCAAAGCGGAATACGACAAGGTCTGCAGCGGGCTGGACGATCTGCTCAAAAAGCACGGCTACGTCCACGAAGGGAGGCACTTCCGCGTGGTGCAGGGCAACCACGACACGATTGCGCTGTTTTGCCATTTCGGGGTGGAATCCGTGATTTTGTCGCACCTGTTCGGCATCTCGCCGATGGTGCTCTGGCACAACACCGTTGCGCTGACAAGCTCTGTCACCACGCTGATTACAGAGGAGCGGCAAAAGGGGATTGCCATCTTCCGTATGTGCGGCTTTTCCGATATCGGCCATCTGTATGCCAGGGGAGAACCGGCGTCGTTTCAGGCGCGGTTTTGCGAATGTTTTGAAGACGATACCAGACATGATTGAGCAGTTGATACTGCTCTTTTTTATTTCTGAAATCAAATTATTAAGGAACTTCGCAAGAATTATTAATTTATTCTGAATTTGAACGGTAACCCCTTGCAAACCGCAATTGAAAGTGCTATCATGCATTCACAAAAAACCGAAAGAGGCGATTCAAATGAACGAAACATCCACCCAAAAGAAATCCCCAATGTCCGCAATCCTGTGCGTGCTGCTGGTCTGCAGCATTCTGCTCTCATGCGTCACGATGATCAGCGGCCTGCAGGTCAAAAAGTCTGTGGTCGAACTCAAGGACGCGGTCGGCAAGCAGGTTGACACCGGCGAAGAGGACGACGTGACGATCTTTGACGAATACGTCATCCGTTCCACGAAGCACATCTCCGACGCCTATTTAAACGGCACCGAGGACACGCTCAACGACCGCGACAAGGAAACGCTGTCGATGGCGAAAGACGTGCTTGACAAGATTATCAAGGACGACATGAGCGATTATGAAAAAGAAGAGGCCGTCTATCTGTGGCTGACAAAGTCGATGAAAAACGACACGAGCATGCTCACGGTGATCCACGAAAGCAACGCCGACGTTGACAACCCCTACGGCGTGCTCAAAAACCACAACGCGGTCTGCGTGGGCTACGCGACAACCATGCGTCTGCTGCTGCAGATGATGGGCATCGAATGCAAGGTCATCCACTCGAGCGATCTGGTTCATTCGTGGAATCTGGTCAAACTGGACGACGAATGGTACCATGTGGACTGCTACTCCGACGCGGACGGCACGCTGTACCGCAACTTCAACCTGAACGACGAACAGGCTGAAGAAAACCACGACTGGAACAACGAATTCTTCCCGGCGGCCACAGGCACCAAGTATTCCTATGCGTCGCAGCACGCCGTGGAGATCAAAAACATCTACGCTATCCCGAAGTGGGTCAAGGGTCTGTTGAAGGAAAAGGCTCCGATCGGCGCTTGCACCTTCAAAGAGAAGATCACCCCCGACACCGAAAATGTTGCCGCCGTGATGGTCGACACGCTGGAAGAATCGCTCGGTTCGATGGAACAGTACAGTGAAAAATGCTATTTCGAACATCAATGGAGCAAAAACACCGACGGCGACTTTGTACTCACATTCAATATCATCAACTATAACGAAGACAAGCCGCAGGTTGACGACGACGTGATGGCAAAGATTGAACAAGCGATCACCGCGTCCTTTGCCGACGCCGAGTTTTATCACGACGACAGCGACATGGGCGGCTATGAAGAGGGCAACAACAAAATGATGAGTGCCGAAAACGACATCGCCGGATAAGGAGAGCGTATCATGAAAAAAGCAATTGCAATCCTGATGTGTGCGCTGAGCGTCGTAACACTGTTTTGCGCCTGCGGCGGCGGGGAAAACAACACGCCGGCAAAATCCGACGTGAGTCTGTTCGATCTCAAGGAAGCGATGCTTTCCGCCGCGCCGTTCGGCGATATGGCGTATGTCAGCTCCAACGACGCCGACGCCGAAACCTATCTGTCCGCCGTGTCGGATATCGCGTTTGACAAGGTGGACGCGTTCTCGATCTGCTATGCCAAGGACGGCAAGGGCAACTCCGACGAAGTGGTCGTGATCCGCGTCAAGGACGCCGCCGACACCGGTGAAGCGCTCGCATCGCTGCAAAAGCACCTGCAGACGCGCCAAAGCCTGTATGCCACCTATGATCCGACGCAAAGTCAGAAGGTCGGCAATGGCATCACGTTTTCCGACGGTCTGTATGCCGTTTTGATCGTGAGCGAAGACAACGCGAAGGTGAAGCAGGCGTTTGGGGATTTTATGGCGAAATAAACCGGTAAGCAGGATCTTTTAATTCGGAATTCGGAATGCGGAATTCGGAATGATGGTCGCGCTTTTACCGATTGTAAACCGCACATGTCAAACCGCGGCGTGAACCACTCGCCGGTAGGTACTGTGTAAAAATAAAAGCCGCCGTTTGGCGGCTTTTGTTGTTTCTGTCCGAATTCTTTCAACAGCGGGTGAGAGGTTCGATTTGTGACATTGACGAGCGGATAGAATCAAAGCGTTCTGTGTAGCCTATCTGCAATGACGCGGTGAATCGATTGCGGCCGGGCGCTGCTGTCCCGCGACCGCAATTCCGCATTCCGAATTCCGCATTCCGAATTCCGAATTAAAAAAGGCGCATCTGCGCCTTTTTTATTTGCAGCTCCACTTGCACCCTTGATAGTTCTTTTTCTGCGTGGCGGCCTTTCTGATCCGGCGCTCCACCTTGAATTTTGTCATCTCGTTGGAGGACGGGGAGTGCTTGAGATAGGTGCGCATCACCCAATCGGCGGCCTGGCTGTAGGAGGTGAACTCCATCTGTTTTTCGCCGCTGCGGGCCACGATCTGCCGCGACGCGTCCACCTTGGGCGGAGCGGCTTTGGGCTTGACCTTTTTCACTGTCACATATTCCGGGAACGGACAAACGTCCACTGTACCGGTTTTCACGTGTTCATAAACGAACCGAAGACTTTCGGCGTCGGCCAGCGCTTCGTGCGACACCTCGGGCAGCTCTCCGGCAAAGTATTCCACGGCGTGCTTGAGCGACAGGGTGTTGTCAATGCGAAAATATTTGCGGGCAATCATCGACGCGTCGGTGAGCTTCGAGAGAATCAGACCCAGCGCGCACTGGGCACGGAACGAGCGGATATAGCGCATGGTGCGATAGACAAACAGCCGGTCGCAGTCGCCGTAGCAAAAGAAATGCGCGGTGTGGTTGGGGTCGATCCAGTCGTAAAACGCCGAAAACGCTTCGTCCGCCGTGGGTGCTTCCTCCAGCTGTTCGCGCGTGATACCGGTCAGCTCCGTGATGAAATCGCTCATTTTGTTCATATTGTGCGGACGGATCAGAGTGGAAAAGGTGCGTCCGTTTTCGTCCACGCAGCCGACGGAGATGATCTCCATGGAATACTGCGTCGCTTCAAAGTCGATAAAATAGTGCATGGGTGCTGATGCTTCCTTTGATTTTATAATAAAAAACCGGAAGCCGAAACCTCCGGTTGCATGGTGCTTTATTCGATTTCCTCGGTCGGGGCGTCGGGTGCGTTTTTCTTAACGGATTCGATCCCGTTCAGGCAGGAGGCCTTGGCTTTGTAACCTTCGCTGGTGGCAATCACTTCGCCGTTTCTCGCTTTCAGACGGAAACGGTATTCACCGGCTTTGTCGAGATACACTTCAAACTTCGGGTGCTTTTCGGTTGCGAAGCCTTCCACGGTTTGGTCTTCGATCGCGCCGGCGCAGCAGGCTTTGACAGATGCGATGCCGTTCAGGCAGCTCGCTTTGCTCGCATACACTTCGCTCGTTGCAATCACTTCGCCGTTGCCGGCCTTGAGGTCGAACTTGATGCCTGTGTTCGTCTGTTTTACGATAAATTTGCCCATGGGGATTCCTTCCTTTCTCCCGGCCGAAACGGCCTTATTTCCTATTTATGATAGCACACGCGCGCTCTCTTGTCAAGCGCGGCTTAATAGGCGACGCCGATGGAATCAAGGTATTCTTCGAGGCAAAGACCCGAATTTTTGATCTTTTCGGCGTATTCCACACCCACATACCGCCAGTGCCACGGCTCGGGGATGATGCCCGTGATCGGCTGTTTTTCGGCCGTATAGCGCAAAATAAAGCCGTATTCGTGGGCGTGCTGCTGCAGCCAGGCGTATTCCTTCGTGTCCTTGAAGCTCGATTCCGTGCCGCAGATGTCCATCGCGTAGCCGAGGTTGTGTTCGCTGGTGCCGGGCGGCAAGATCACCGTTGCGGCCTTTTTGCGTGCATCGGCTTCGCTCAGATTATAATCGTGCATATACGTTTCGGTCAGATGGTTATAGTTGTTCTTCTGCCGTTCATAGGAGCGGTAGGCGGAGTAGGGCGTGAGTGTGATGCCGTCCTGCTTTGCCGCGTAGTACATCTCCTCGTAATGCGGGGCGACGCGGTAGTCGAGATATTTGCCGCAGCCGAGAATCTCCTTGAGCTCGGGCACATACCCTTCGGGCAGCTCGCGTCCGGCGTTGACGACGATCAGATTCCAGTCGGCGCGGTTCGTGTCCACGATGATCCGCCCGGTGTCGGGGTTGACGGACGTTGTAAGCGGTTTGGTTTCGCCGGTGGTGGCGGTCTTGTCGCTTTCGGACGTGTCGCTTTCGGGCACGCTTTCCGTGGTGATGCTGTTGTCAATCGTCAGCGGCTGCTCAGTCGTGTCGTCAATCGACGCGGACGGCGCAATCGTTGTGCCCGGCGCCGAGGAATCGTTCATGGGCGCCGGCGTTTTCGGACGCAGCGCGATCACAACGGCAAGGGAGATGACAACGGCAATCGCAATCACGATCACGACTGGCAGATATTGATGTTTCTTTTTCATAAGGGAATGCTCCTTCAATGGGGGATATGCTTAATCGTAGTTTTCCTTGAGACCCTGCTCGTCAAACATAAACAGCGCGTGCAAACAGATGTCCAGCGACTTTTCGATCGTTTTCGGCACCAGGATTTCTTCGGTGTCGCGGCGCGTGTGATAGTAACGCGGGCCGGTGGGATCCATCGCGGCCAAACACGCGGCAGGTACGCCGAGCTTGGTCACCGCGGCTGCGTCGGACGCACCGAGATAGACCGAGTGATAGGGGAGATCCACACCGCAGTCGGCGCCGGCTTTTTTCATCAGCGCGCACACACGCGGATCGTTTTTGACCGTGCCGGTCATGTCGCGCGCATAGATCGCCATATCGTCATAGTCGCGCAGCGTGTCCATGCAAAAGAACACCGTTGGCACCGCGTCAAGCTCAGCCTTGTGGGCTTTGATATACGCTTCGGCGCCGCGCAGACCGCACTCCTCGCAGCCGACCGTTGCGGCCACGACTTCGGTATTTTCAAACCGGATGTTGTTGTCCTCGAGATATTTGAGAATCGCGATCGACGTCACGGAGCCGGTCAGATTGTCGTTGGCGCCGGGCACGGGATGCTTGAAATCGGAGAAGAACATGATGAGGATAAACGCGGGCACAAACGCCAGCTCCGCCCAGCGGAAACCGGAAAACACCGCGCCGACCTCGCCGCCGGCCGGGCCGTAGAGCGCCGTCTGGACAATGGAGATCACAAACATGTAAAGCAGACCGACGATTGCGTAGCCGCTGCCGCCGAAGAACAGCGCCTTTCCGCCCAGATGCATAAACCGCCATTCAAACGCGGAGTCCACATGGCCCGAGAAGATGATGCGCTGCTTCACTTCGCCGGTGGGCTTGCGCGTACCGATTACGTTGGCGCTCGTCTTTTTGGGGAAGAACGGGTCGAGGAATTTCCAATACATCAGAAACTCCGTGAACAAGCATAAAAACGCAACCAGCGTCAGGCACAGCGAGACGATCGGCAGATTGAGAAACGAGAACAACACGGCCAGCAGCAGCGCAATGCCGTCGACCACGACCCACGCCATAAATGCCACGGGCGACACTTTGAACTCTTCGAGCTTGACGTCGTCGGCGCCGGTCTTCATTTCTTCCACAAAATGCTCCTGCGCGGCGCGCTCGGCCTCACTGCCGGAACCGCGCGGGCCGATGGTCTTGCAGACCTTCTTGATTTCACGCGTGGTATAGTTCGTATACATACGCAGCGTGGACGGATAGTTTTTGACGCTTTCTTCAGCTTTCAAAATAAAAACTCCCTTCGGGGTAAGATTAACGTGAGTGATAGACTTGCGTGGATGGTTTCAATGCGGAATTCGGAATTCGGAATTCGGAATTGCGGTCGCGGGGAAACGGTGCAGAAATCTGACACCTTGTGCCGCGGCAGAAACAATGTGCTGTTGAAACCGCGCAAATAATTGATTGACGATCTCTTGTGGCACAGGAATCACCTTGCAGGTACATTTTGGCGCATCGCCGAAGGCGGCGCCCTTCCATTCCGAATTCCGAATTCCAAATTCCGAATTATGAAATCTGATTTCCCGGAAAATCAGATTTCATAGTCCACGCTTGCCCGTCCGCAGCGGCACAGCGCAATATACTCGGAGATCATCTTGTGATCCGGGTGCTTGCGATAGGTGAACAGATCGTCGAGCGAATTGAACTCGCTTTCAAGCACGGCGTCATACATGCCGGGCTTGTCGTTGCAATTGAGGTGCACCTCCATCTTTTTGAGGCAGGGGATCACCTTGGGCAGCGCTTCCAGCTGTGCCTTGGCCCATTCCATGTTTTCCTGCTTGGTTTTTCCCTGGGCATATTCCTTGAATTGCCACATGACGATGTGTTTGATCATTGGTATTTTCTCCTTTCAATAGGGACAAGGGACTAGCGACTAGGGACTAGGGACTAGTCAAGGATTGAATCGAACCACTGATGCCTGATCGCTGGTCGCTGGTCGCTTGTCGCTTGTCCCTCGTTCCTTACATCTCAATAAAATACACGTCGTTTCCCATCGCCTTGAGAAACCGCATCAGACCGTCGAACTCCAGCCAGACGAACGAGGTGTTCACATTCGGGTGAAAACCGAGCAGGCCTTTATGCGTTTTGAAATCCTTGTCCAGCACGACCACAACGTCGTGGTCATCGTCATTGACAACGC
The DNA here is from genome assembly GCA_902786285.1 of Oscillospiraceae bacterium. Lineage (GTDB taxonomy): Bacteria > Bacillota > Clostridia > Oscillospirales > Acutalibacteraceae > UBA6857. The sequence continues at coordinate 49,391 of CADABX010000011.1, forward strand.
CAAACGGAGATACCGCGCCGGGCAGCAGACCGAGCTGCTTTTGCAGCCGTTCGTCCGAACCGAAGGATAGCCGGCTGCAGCCGAGCTGGGCGCGGATACCGTTTTGGATGTCGGGGTGCTTGTTTTTCATCATCGACACCACGTAGTGCGTTTTGCCGTTGGCGTTGCGTAAAAAGAGGTTTTTGCAAACTTCACCTGCGGTGAACACGCCGAGCGCGTCCATGTCCTCGATGGTGTGCACCGGGGGATGATCGATAACGCTGTATACGATGCCGAGGCGGTCGAGCGTGTCGAGGACTTTTTGTCTGTTATCCATGGGAATCACCTTCGTTCAGGGATTAAGGGACTAGGGGCTAAGGAATTAAGAATTATGAATTAAGAATTGATAATTGTAGCGGCAGCCCCGCGGGCTGCTATGGAACTTCACCTTGGCACCCAGTCGGCCACGGGCCGACCGCTACAATAAAAGATCACTATCCACTATGCACTGTGCACTATGCACTGCGCGCCGCGCGGCGCGCGCTCACCGCATATACGTCGAAATCTTGCCGTTCTCCACGTTGGTCAGAACAAGCGAATTGTCCTCCACCGAAAACGTATACACGTCCGTCACGGCTTTGCCGAACACGGAGTAGCGGATGGTCAGCCTGTCGCCGTCCACACTGTATGTGCCGGAGTAGGTGCCGTTGATGGGCATATTGATCACGGGCACGGTGAAGTTCACGAGCGTCAGATCGACAATACCGCCCTCTTTAAACGTAAAGCCGTTGGTACCGGTGGAATCCTGCCATTTGCCCAGCAGATCGTCGGCCGTGGCGTAGGACTGGCTGCCGGTGCCGGCACGCACAAACAGGGTGGTCTCGTTGTTTTTGTCGGTCAGCGACAGCGAATTGCGCGAGACGGAGAACGTGTATTCCAGCGTGACTTTGTCTCCGTCGAGCATAAACTGGATCGTGACGAAGTTGCCCTGCGTCATATACAGGCCGGTATACGAGCCGCTGAGCTCCTTGCGGGAGATGCTCTTGTCCTTGTAGCCGACGAAGGTGATATTCACCGTGGCGTCTTCGTTGAAGATATAGCGCACGCTCGCGTCGCCGTTGACCCAGGTGCCGGTCAGATCGTCGTCGGCCTTGGCCGGAACGGTGGAAAACTCGGCGTTGGCGGCGGCGTGGCGATAGGTGCTCACTTCGCCGTCCTCGAGATCCTTGAGGCTCAGCTCACTGCCGCTGACGGACGCGAAAAAGCGCTTGGTGATCGTTTTCGTGTAGATGGAATATTTCGTTGTCAGTTCGTTCCCGTTGAGGCTGTAGGTGCCGGTTGCGGTGCCGTTGATCGGCAGATTGATAAACGGGATCGTCAGATTGACATAGGTGACCGCGCAGGTGCCGTCGTTGAAAAACTCATAGCCGCTCATATTGGCGGAGTCCATCCATTTGCCGAGGATGGCAAGGCCGAGATCGGCGGGGACGGTGGCGGAATCGGACACCGCGGGGTTGGTGATCGTCGGCTGCGTGGCCGTGGTGTCGAGGTCAAAATAGGTCGTGTTCGTCGGATCGGAAAGCGTTGGTTCCGGTTCCGACGGCTTTTTGTTGCGGGACGCGATGACAACGATCAGAATGCACACAACGAGAGTGGCCGCGACCGCGCCGATGAGGATCTTTGTGCTTTTCTTCATTTGGAAAAAGCCTCCTTGCTTTTGCATACCGGCTGCCGTAGGCAGCGAGGCGGATTATTCGGACACCGGTTCGCTCGCGTTGTCGGTCGCGGGGGCGGTGTCGGATTCGACGACGCGGGTCATCGTGTAGGAAAGGCCGGTTTCGTGATTCAGGCGCAGGATGTCGCCGTCCACGGGGAGGCACATGTACGGCAGGTATATGAGGTCGCACCCAGAGCTGCCGCAGGTGACGCTCGAGAACATGAGGCACTCGTTCGCGACGGCGTGCCTCCATGCAGGGATGAACGTGGAGGACGTGTCCAAGATGCTCGGTCACTCCGACATCAACACGACGTTCAGGCGCTACGTGAAGCCCGACTTGGAGGACATGCGGGTCGCGTTCCGAAAGATTCCTTGGTCACATGAGGACGAATAACCGCAGGTCACAGGCTTAAGGACTGACCTTCGATTCTCCGCGCCTCCACCATCAAAAACGCGCATTCACCTGCGCTTTCGCCGATTTTCCATGTGACCGAGACGGCTATTCTGGTCACGTAACGGTCACATGGGTCGGGCGATTCTAAGCCGATTTAAGACCCCGATTTCTAGCGCATGAATAAGTTATCGTGCGAAGGTCTAACGGGGTCTCATACGGCGTTCTGTGGCTTCGTGATTACCATATCACGCGCAGCCTGCCCTCGATGTCGTTGGAGTTGACGTATTCGAGCTCCAGACATTGAGGGGCGCTCGTGGCTGCGGGCTTGTAGAGGGCCGCGGCGGCATAACC
>CADABX010000012.1:0-31300 GCA_902786285.1 Oscillospiraceae bacterium
TCCCAAAGCCGCAAAGAAATAATTTCGTAAAACGAAATTATGCTGTTCCGCAACGGAACGAAATGAACTGACAAATCTTCTTGCAGGCGACGCAATGCGTCAGATGTGAGAGTGTATATATGAAGATATATGCCTCGCATTGGTGCCGACGGGAATTTGTCACTCGAGTACCTATGATATCATTACTATGAAGGAGGGAAGCGCAGTGCCAAGAAGAGGCCAGATTGCAAAACGAGATGTTTTGCCCGATCCGCTTTACAATTCAAAGCTTGTAACACGGCTCATCAACAGTGTTATGTATGATGGTAAGAAGGGCGTCGCACAGAAAATCGTCTACGACGCATTCGATATCATCAAAGAAAAGACAGGCAAGGAACCCCTCGAGGTGTTCCAGAACGCGATGGAAAACGTCATGCCTGTGCTGGAGGTCAAGGCGCGCCGCGTCGGCGGTTCGACTTACCAGGTGCCCATCGAAGTCCGTCCCGAAAGAAGACAGACCCTGGGCCTTCGCTGGATCACCCTTTATGCGCGTGCTCGTTCCGAGCGCACGATGAAGGAACGTCTTGCAAACGAAATCATGGACGCCGTGAACGAAACCGGTTCCGCGTTCAAGAAGCGTGAAGATACCCATAAGATGGCAGAAGCCAACAAGGCGTTTGCCCACTTCAGATGGTAAGTTCCGCTTTAAAAGTGTGTGTGTAATTTTTGCTTGAACAAAGAGACTTCGGCTGTGCCGAAGGAAATGTCGAAGCATATCAATCATCTGGAGGTCAAACATGCCAAGACAGGTATCTCTTGAAATGACGAGAAATATCGGTATCATGGCGCACATCGATGCCGGTAAAACAACAACAACCGAGCGTATCCTGTTCTATACAGGCAAGACGCACAAAATCGGCGAAACGCATGACGGTGCAGCCACCATGGACTGGATGGCGCAGGAACAGGAGCGCGGTATCACCATCACCTCTGCCGCGACGACCTGCTTCTGGAAGGATCACCGCATCAACATCATTGACACCCCGGGCCACGTGGACTTCACGGTTGAAGTTGAGCGTTCCCTGCGCGTGCTGGACGGTTCAGTCACCGTCCTTTGCGCCAAGGGCGGCGTGGAACCCCAGAGCGAAACCGTTTGGAGACAGGCTGATAAATACCGTGTTCCCCGTATGGTTTATGTCAACAAGATGGACATCATGGGCGCGGATTTCTACAACGTGCTTGCGATGATGAAGGACCGCCTGAAATGCAACGCCGTTCCCATTCAGCTCCCCATCGGCAAGGAATCCGATTTCAAGGGCATCATCGACCTGGTGCGCATGCGCGCCGAAGTCTATTATGACGACATGGGTCTGGACGTCCGCGACGAGGAGATTCCGGCCGACATGATGGAGCTGGCACAGAAATATCACGACGAGCTGATCGAGCACGTTGCCGAGCAGGACGAAGCGCTGATGGAAAAATTCTTCGAAGGGGAAGAGCTGACCATCGACGAGATCAAGACCTGCATCCGCAAAGCGACGATCGCAAACCAGATGGTGCCCGTCACCTGCGGTACATCCTACCGCAACAAGGGTGTGCAGCTGCTGCTCGACGCGGTGATCGACTTTATGCCGTCGCCGGTCGACGTTCCCGCCATCGAAGGCGTGAACCCCAAAACGGACAAGGAGGAGACCCGTCCTTCTTCCGACAGCGAACCGTTTTCCGCGCTGGCGTTCAAGATCGCGACCGACCCGTATGTCGGTAAGCTTTGCTTTTTCCGTGTCTATTCCGGCACGGTGAACGCGGGCTCCACGGTCTACAACTCCGTCAAGCAGAACAACGAGCGCTTCGGCCGTATTCTGCAGATGCACGCGAACCACCGCCAGGATATTGAAACCGTCTATGCCGGCGACATTGCCGCCGCTGTCGGTCTTAAGAACACCACCACCGGCGACACGCTGTGCGATGCGAAGCACCCGATCATTCTGGAATCGATGGAATTCCCCGAACCCGTTATCCGTGTTGCAATCGAACCCAAGACCAAAGCCGGTCAGGAAAAGATGGGCATTGCCCTGCAGAAGCTGGCCGAAGAGGATCCGACGTTCAAATGCTACACCGACGAGGAAACGGGCCAGACCATCATCGCCGGTATGGGCGAATTGCATCTGGAAATCATCGTCGACCGTATGCTGCGTGAGTTCAAGGTGGAAGCCAACGTCGGTAAACCGCAGGTTGCCTACCGCGAAACCATCACCCGTCCGGCGGACGAGGACTGCAAATATTCGCGTCAGTCCGGCGGCCGCGGCCAGTACGGTCATTGTAAGATCAAGATCGAGCCGAACCCGGGAAAGGGCTACGAGTTCGTCAACGCCATCGTCGGCGGCGCCATTCCGAAGGAATACATCCCGGCGGTCGAAGCCGGTATCAAGGGCGCCATGCTCTCCGGTACATTGGCAGGCTACAACGTGGTCGATGTGAAGGTCACGCTGTATGACGGCTCCTACCACGAGGTCGACTCGTCCGAAATGGCGTTCAAGATCGCCGGCTCCATGGCGTTCAAAAACGCAATGCGCAAGGCGGCGCCGGTTCTGATGGAACCGATGATGAAGGTTGCCGTGATCACGCCCGACGATTACATGGGCGACGTGATCGGCGACATCAACTCCCGCCGCGGCGTCATGCAGGGTATGGAATCGCGCCTGGGCGCCACCCAGATCAACGCGTTCATCCCGCTGGCGAACATGTTCGGCTACGCGACCGACCTGCGCTCCAAAACGCAGGGCCGCGCCCAGTATTCGATGGAACCCAGCCACTATGTGGAAGTTCCGAAGAACATTGCGGAAGGCATCGTATCCGAAAGATCGAAGAGAGACTAATTTTTCTCAAAATAGGCTTGCAATTCTGTTCGTTTATTGGTAGAATAGAAGTAATGCAGGCTGCTGCTGCAAACGAAAAAATTTTTATTGTCAATTATAAGGAGGAAATTCCCAATGGCAAAACAAAAGTTTGAAAGAACCAAACCCCACGTAAACATCGGCACCATCGGCCACGTTGACCATGGTAAGACCACGCTGACTGCTGCGATCACCAAGACCCTTGCCATGAAGGGCGGCGCTGCTTTCGTTGATTATGCCAACATCGACAAGGCGCCCGAAGAAAGAGAACGCGGCATCACCATCAACACCGCACACGTGGAATATGAAACCGCTACCCGTCACTATGCGCACGTGGACTGCCCGGGCCATGCTGACTATATCAAGAACATGATCACCGGCGCTGCGCAGATGGACGGCGCGATCCTTGTTATCGCTGCGACCGACGGCCCGATGGCGCAGACCAAAGAGCACCTTCTGCTTGCCCGTCAGGTTGGCGTGCCCTACATCATCGTGTTCATGAACAAAGTTGACCAGGTCGATGACGACGAACTCCTTGAGCTGGTCGAAATGGAAATCCGTGAGACGCTTGACGAGTACGAATTCCCCGGCGACGACACCCCGATCATCAAGGGTTCCGCTCTGAAGGCTCTGGAATATGACGGCAACGACGTGAACGCGCCCGAGCTCGCTTGCATCTGGGAACTCATGGATGCTGTTGACACCTATATCCCGACTCCGGATCGTAAGGCTGACCTTCCGTTCCTGATGCCCGTCGAAGACGTCTTCACCATCACCGGCCGCGGCACCGTCGCTACCGGCAGAGTGGAAAGAGGTCAGCTGAAGACCGGCGAAGAAGTTGAAATCGTTGGTCTGACCGACGAAAAGAGAAAGACCGTCTGCACCGGTATCGAAATGTTCCGCAAGATCCTCGACTATGCCGAGGCCGGCGACAACATCGGCTGCCTGCTGCGCGGCGTTCAGAGAAACGAAATCGAACGCGGCCAGGTGCTTGCGAAGCCCGGTTCGATCCATCCGCACACCAAGTTCAAGGGCCAGGTGTACGTTCTGACCAAGGATGAAGGCGGCCGTCATACTCCGTTCTTCAATAACTATCGTCCGCAGTTCTATTTCCGCACCACCGACGTGACCGGCGTCATCACCCTGCCGGAAGGCACCGAAATGTGCATGCCTGGTGATAACGTGGAAATGAACGTTGAACTGATCACCGAGATCGCGATCGAAGAAGGTCTTCGTTTCGCTATCCGTGAAGGCGGCCGTACCGTCGGTTCCGGCGTTGTTACCGCGATCAACGAATAATTTCAGTTGAAACAGAAAGAAGCTCCGTTAGGGGCTTCTTTTTTTAGGGCCAAGGGCCAAGGGCAAAGGCCAAGGGACACGCCGAGCGTGGATGAAAAGGGAGAGCGGCAACCCGCGAAGGGGAACAGGTTGCTGCGGCGAGGTTCAAACCTCATCAGTCACGCGCATTTTATGCTGTTGCTTTACCGTAAATTGTGTGGGCGCGTGACAGCTGTCTCACCTGCCGGTTCGGTCGGCGCTTCTGCCTGCGGCAGAGGTTGCCACTGGCAACCCGCGCCCCGCCTTCGGGGAAGCCAAGGGAGCTTCGGTTTTCATTTTACGTTTTCACAAAAAGCAAAACATCCTTGCCTTCCCCGCTGGCGGGGAAGGTGGCATCGCGCACTAGCCGTTATACATTGTAAAGAGTTAGTGAGCGCGATGACGGATGAGGTGGTGCAACCTATTTTTCCGCAACCTCTTGCATTTTCGGGGCAGATATGGTAAATTAATCTTGTCACACAAAAACAGCGGATTCATTTTCGCATACATATTCTTTTAAGGCAAGAGAACACTTGAAAAAAGTGCATTCTCTTTACTTGTCTTATGTGAATATGTTCAAGTAGTTTTTGTGTGACAACGAAACGGGATTGCATTTTTTTGGCGTCTCGGTTTCGGGGCGCATTTTTAGTTTTAGGAGGAATTACGATGAAAAACAAAAAGTACTTGATGTTCGTTTTGATGACGGCGTTGCTGCTGGCTATGTTTGCCTTTGCTGTTTCGGCAGTAGACTATCCTACAAGTGGGCAATGTGGTAACAGTGTATTTTGGACGTATAATGAGAAAGAAGGAACTATAACAATTAGTGGCAAAGGGCCTATGTATGAGTCCTATGGAAGCAATAATACAGCATTAGATGAAGAATTAAAACCTTTTACTATTACACAAGCACCATGGTATCATTTTTGGAAAAAATTGTATTCTGTAAAAATTGAAGAAGGCGTTACAAGCGTTTCTGTTGGAGCTTTCCGTGGCTGTAGACATTTGTTTTCTGTGTCTTTGGCCGAAAGCTTGACTTCTATTGGTTCATATGCTTTTTACGATTGTAATTTGTATTCTGTTTATATTCCAGAGAGTGTTACTCGCATTCAGAGCTATTGCTTTGCGGATTGCAAAGAATTAAGTGGCGTTTCACTTAGTAGTTGTACGACTTCAATTGGAGCTGGCTCTTTTGCTTACAACTCTATTAGGAGACTGGTAATACCTAAAACCTTAGAATCTATAGGTGGTTATGCGTTTAATGGTTGTACGGTTTTGGAATCCATAATATATACTGGCTCGCAAGAAGATTGGGAAAGCATTAACATTGGGGATGCAAACAGTAGGTTAGACATTGTTCATTTTACCTATAATCATGAACACAACATGAAAGAAGTCAGCAATACAGCAAGTTGTACAGAAAATGGAATCCAATCTTTTAGCTGTTCATATTGCAGTTATAATCGAAAGAGTATATCTGCACCTACTGGTCATAAGCCCGGAAGAAAAGTCGTTGAAGCCGCTACAAGTTCTTCTTGTTCTAATAGCTATGATAATGTTGTTTATTGCACAAAATGTAATGAGGAACTTAGCAGGGAAACCATTACTAACCATTCCGCGGGTAATCCAATTATTGAGAATGAAATAAAGGCAACCTGTGATCATGCAGGCTATTATGATGAAGTGATTAGATGCACTGCGTGCAATGAAATAATAAGCAGTATTCATATAAACACAGAAAAACTACAACATATCAGTGGAGAACCGATAAAAGAAAATGTCATTGAGGCCACTTGTACTCAAAACGGCAGCTATGATGATGTAGTATACTGCGAACTTTGCGGACGGGTATTAAGTCGAACTCATGGGGTTATAATTGGTGGACATAAGCGTGAACGACGGGACACGATACTTGTCCAACCTACTTGCGATGAAGAAGGAAGCAAGGAAATACTTTTTGTTTGTTCAGTTTGTGGGGAAGTATTATACAGAACTGTTGAGCGAATAGCTCCTCTTCTTCATCAATACGGTGATTATGTCCAAGAAAATATGATTGAAGCAACATGTTATGAAGATGGATCTTATGATAGAGTTAGATATTGTAGCCTGTGTGGGGAAGAGATGTTAAGAGAAACGATAGTGATAAAAACTTCTGGACATCACTTTGCGCTATATAGAGAGAATGAAATACCGGCTACATACGATGAAATGGGTAGTTATGAAGAAGTATCAAGATGCTCAGTTTGTAGCCTTGAAACTAATCGAGTTACAAAAATAATTCCTAAAAAAGTGTGTTATTATCATGAGTATGAAGCTGTTGCTAAAAAGGATGCAACCTGTGATAAAACAGGCGAGACGCTATATGTGTGTAAAAATTGCGGCTTCTCATATCCAGTGTATGATTTAGCTCTCGGCCACGCCGACACCAACAACGACGGCAAGTGTGACACCTGCGGCGAAAAGATGACCGGCGGCAAACACTGCAAATACTGCGGCAAGATCCACGGCGGCGCGTTCGGCTGGCTGACGAAGATCTTCCACAGCATCCTCGCCATCTTCAAACGATAATACCCCTTTCGGCGCTGCGCGCCACTTCCCCCAAAGGGGGCAGCAAAGAGTAACACCCGCCACACGGCGGGTGTTTTGCATTGCATTGTTATCTTGTCCTCTTGCTATCTTGCCATCTTGCTGTCTTATTTCTCTGCTTCCAGCACTTCCGGCGACTTGAGCACGCCGGTCTGGCGCAGGTGATACTGATAGGTCCAGTCCTCTTCGCGGGTGCGCCAGGAGTCCGGGCCGTACCACGGGCACTGCTCGTTGACGATGTGCACCGGGCCGAACGTGTTGTAGCGGTGGAGATACGCGGTCAGCGTGATCGTGTGCGGGCCGTCTTTGAGGCCGTCGATCTGCAGCGTGTAGGGCGGATAGATGATCGCGCCGGCGTCTTTGCCGTCGACGCTGACCTTCAAAAGACCGCCGCGATAGAGCGACGCGCGCAGACGCAGGCTGCCGTTTTGCGCCACAGCGTCAAACGTGTATTCCATCGCGCCGCCGTAGAACGGATAGCCCTGCGCGGCGAGATCGCCGAACTGCAGCGCCGCCGGCTCGGGGATGATCGTCTTTTTTGTGCCGACCACGCGCACACCAAAATCACCGAGCAGATACATCGCCTCGGTGTTCGTCCGCTCGCCGAACGGCTGCGTGACAGTGAGAATGTTCTTGCCCTTTTTGATTGCGGGCAGCGGCACTTTTTGGATCGCGATGTCAACAAAATTGCCGTCTGCGGCGTCTTTGACCGGTGTGCCGTTGAGCGTGATAACCGAAACGTCGGCGTCCTCCAACGCAAGATATGCGCCCGTCACGTCGATTTCGCTGTCGATTTCGAACCGCAGCGTCACGGTGTGCACCGGCGGTTTGTTTTCGATGATATAGGGCTGCACAACCTGTCCGCCGCGTTCGGGCATGTGAAGGGCGCGCCGCACCTTGTTGTCGAGCCGCAAAATCTCCTCCGCCTGTTGGAAGTCGCCGCCGTCAACGGCATATTCCGCGATGTCAAGCAGCAGCACGTTGGGCTCGGTGCGCCGGAACGATTGCGGCGCGGGAATGACCTGCGCGATTTGGTAGGTCGTTTCGTCAAACGCGGCAGGGGATTGCGCCTTGCCCGGCGTCAGCTTGAGCAGCAACGAGTCGTAGCCGTGCAGCGTTGTTTTGACGATCGTTTTGCCGTTTTGATAATTGGCGCCGATGGGGTAGGTCCCGCCGGTCGCCGTGTCATAGACCGTGGGCGCATAGTCGCCCTTGAGCGTCAGAATCACGTCTTTGCGTGAGCCGAGGTCCTTGTTGTCCGGCTCCCTGGTGTGGGCGACGAACAGCCAGTCGCCGTCGGTGTCGGCGCGCAGCTGATAGAGAAACTCGTTCGTCAGCTCGCCGTTGCGATTTCGCATCGAAACAAAGCGCGTATCGTCGAGCGCATCGAGCACCGCGGCGCGGGCAAACGGCACCTGCTCGCTTTGATCGTAGAGCGCTTTGCCGCGACCGGAGGGCACCGCGTTTTCAAGCGTCGGCGCACCGCCGAGGAAGATTAGGCGGCCGCCCGCTTTTCGGAACGCTTCGAGCCGTTCGAGCGTGGAAGACCGCAGCGTTTCGCACGCCGGGACAAGCACCGTGTCATACTGCATTTCGCCGACCGTAAGCGGAGCCGTGCATGCTTTGCAAAGCTGCGGCAACAGCGATTCGCTGACAAAATCGAAGTCGATCGTGCCCTCGAGCAGCCACTGCGTGAGGTTCAAAAAGCGTTCGTTCATGTCGTCGCGGATGACGGCGGTCTTGTCGTTGGGGCCCCAGTGCAGCCAGAAGGATTCCACGGGATGGATCACGGCGAGGTTTACCTTGGGTTTGCCGCGCGTCATGGCGGTGTTGACCCGGGCAAAGTGGTCTTCGAGTAAATGCCACTGTTTGTACCACGGCGACTGATAGCTGATCGAGGCCGGGTAGTCGCGTTTGGCTTCGCCCTGCATAGAATACCACGACAAATGCGGCACACGCACGGTGACGCCCAGCGCGGCCTGCCAGTCGCCCTGATGCTTATACAGCCGGAAATCCGCGTCCCAGCTTGTCACGCCGTAAAGCTCCGACAGCACGCCCTCATAGCCGAACTGATGGGCGGCGGACTGCGCCTGCTTGGCGGTGGTGAATTCATGGAAGTTGCACAGCATGTCGATGCCGGGCAGCCCGAACGAGCGGTAGGAGCGCATCGCTTCGCCCAAGGCGGCGCTTTGGCTGGTCAGCGTGGGCTCCTCCATCATGTGGCCGGTGAGAGCGATGCCGTTTTGTTTGCACCAGCCGCCGACCGTGTCGGCAAAGGATTGGGCAAACAGCTCGGCGATGAAGTCGTGATAGTGGTAGCGCACGACGGAGATTTTGCCGTCAGGCAGTTCCCAAAACAGCTCCGGGAGCGCCGCGAGCAGATCTTCGCCGTAGGCGTCTTTGTAAAGTTCGGGCACCTTGTCCGTCCACGGCAAACGCACCCAGGCAGCCCCCTGCGGGTCGCTGTGGTCCAGCGTTGTTTTGCGCGTAAACTGCGGCTCGTCGGTAAAGATCGCGGGCACTGTGTCGCCAAACGCGTCGCCGACCGTCTCTTTATATCGCTCGTGCGTGACCTTGATAAACTGCTCGATCGCCTCTTTATTGAGCGTGTCGGCATAGGTCTGGCCGTTGTACCACGACGACGGCGTGCTGATTTTCAGCAGGGCAAACCACTTTTTGCCGTCGGCTTTTTCGTCCGGTTCGATCCGGCGGTAGCTTTGCAGCGTGCCGTCCGCACCGAGCGACACGTCATAGCACGCGAGCAGTTTGTCGCCGTCCGCAAGGTTGGATGCGTCCGACTCGTCGTTGGTAAAATACAGCGCGCGGGCACGGTAGCGCGGATCTTTGGTCACCATGCCGCCGGCGGCGCCGGAGGGCCAGCGATCCTCGTCATACAGCCACGCGAGCATCTCGTTTTGTTTTGCCTTTTCCACACAGTCCTTCACAAGCGCCATGTAGTCGTCGCTGAGATACTGGTTTTTGAGTCCCGTGCGCACATGCATATGGAACCCGCCGAGGCCCATTTCGCGGAACACATCGATCTGCCGTTCGAGTTCGTTTTTGGTCAGCAGATCGTTCCACGCCCAAAACGGCGTGCCGCGGTATTCGGCGGTCGGGTTTTGAAACAGTTCGTCCGACAGGGTGGGTGATTGGTTTTGTTTATACAGCATAAGGGCACCGCCTTCCTATTCTTTAAAAAACTATAGCATATTTCTTGCCGGATTGCAATGCGAAAACCGTGAATTGTGTTTGGCGGACGTCGACTTTTTTTGCGGTGAGACTGGACAACGGCGGCGATGCGGATTATAATGAAGAGGAACCAAACCGAAGGAGGCAATCCGATGAAACATACAATGAAAAAAGCGCTTTGCGTGCTGCTCGCCCTAATCTGCGCGCTCTGCTATGTGTCGCTCGTCGGCGCTGCAAAGGAAACGCCGGCGGAAATGCAGTTTTTGCATACCGAGGGCGAAAGCATCCGCAACGAGAACAACGAACAGATCTTTTTGCGCGGCACCAATTTCGGCGGCTGGGGCATCATGGAGGACTGGTTTTGTCCGTACACCTCGCCGGCCGGTGAAGAGATCATGTTTGACGCGCTTGTGGAGCGCTTCGGCCTTGACAAAACCCACGCGCTGATGCAGCGCTACCGCGAAAACTGGATCACCGAGCAGGATTTCAAAAACGTTTCGGAGCTCGGCATGAACGTGATCCGGCTGCCGATCTGGTACCGCAATTTCCAGCGCGACGACAACGGCACCTGGTATCGCGACGCAAACGGCAACATCGACTGGCATGAGCTGGACAACATGGTCGCCTTGTGCAAAAAGTATGGGCTGTATCTCATCATCGATCTGCACGGTCTGCCGGGCTATCAGAACGACTATGACCATTGCGGCCGCTCCAAATCGATGAGCCTGTTTGACGATACGGAAAAAGCCGCGCGTTACCGCGAGGTGGTCAAGGAATTCTGGGTGACACTGGCAAACCGCTACAAGGACGAACCGGCAGTCGCGATGTACGATCTGATGAACGAGCCGCTCGGGACAAATATCACGAGCGACAAAAAGCTGCGTCAGACGTTCTATGACTTTTCCGACGCGCTGTACCGCGCCATCCGCGCCGTGGACAGCCGCCACATCATCACGATGGAGGCCATCTGGTCGCCCGACGCGCTGCCGGCGCCGACGGTCTACGGATGGGAAAACGTGGTGTATCAGGAGCATCTTTACGATGTGACGAACATGACGATTTTGCGCAAAACGAACGAGATCGACAAAGCCGGGTATCACGTGCCGTTTCTGATGGGCGAATTCTATCCACGCGGTCTGACTTCCTTCAGCTATCTGTTCTCCATCTTCAACGACCGGGGTCTGAGCTGGACCACATGGACCTACAAAGGCGCCGGCGACCGCGCCGACCAGTCGCCGTGGTTCCTGTACGGTTCCTCATCGATCGAAAAGGTCGACTTTGAAAACGACAGCTACGAGACGCTGTGTGAAAAATTCGGCGCAGTGCTGCGTACCGACGGCGGCGCGTTTACGCGCACGGCGTTTGCGGACTATGTCGGCAATTTTGTCGGCGGCGAAGTGGACAAAGCGTCGCTGTATTCGTTCGGTGCGGTGGAAACGCTGGGCACCGTGCAGCAGCGGTTCGCACTGCTGACAGACAAGCTGCGCGCGATCTATACCACGATCCTCGACTGGCTGCGCAAGCTGAGAACCGGCGATCTGCTGTGAGTATTCTATTTAAAGAAGGTTTTTCATTTTGAACATAATAAAACGGCCGCTGGCGCTGGTGCTGGCGGTAACCGCGTGTTTGACGCTGCTGTTCGGCTACAAGGCGCAGACACCGGAATCGCTGCTCGCGTCGGACGATACGGTGGCGGTCAGCGAGATCCAAACAGGCTGGCTGTTTGACGGCGCAGGGGAGGACGACGCGCTGATCTTTTATCCCGGCGCGCTGGTGGAGCCGGCAGCCTATGCGCCGCTGCTGCGGGAACTTGCGGCAAAAGGCATGGATTGCTTTTTGATAAAAATGCCGCTGGATCTCGCCGTGCTCAGTCCGGGCAAAGCGAAACGCGTGATGCAAAGCTATGTCTATGACCGCTGGTTTTTCGCCGGGCATTCCCTCGGCGGCGCCATGGCGGCGCAGTTTGCGGCAAAACACCCCGACACGCCGGCAGGGCTGTTTCTGCTCGGCGCCTATACGGCGAAGGATCTGACAAAAGCCGCGTTTCCGGTGGTCTGTATCTACGGCAGCGAAGACGGCGTTTTAAACCGCAAGCGGCTCGAAAAAAGCTTCACCCTGTCGCCGGACACTCTGGAGGTTGTGGAACTTAACGGCGGCAACCACGCGCAGTTTGGCGTCTACGGCCCGCAGCGCGGCGACGGCACGGCAACGATCAGCGCCGCCGCCCAGCGGAAACAAACGGTGCAGGTGATTGTGCAAACGGTGGCAGAAAACTAAGAATGAAAAATTGCGGTCGCGGGACAGCCTGCGGCCGCTTTTTTCAGCTTTGCCGCGGCCGGAAAGCAGGAGGCAGAAGTCCTGTCGATTGTATCCGCATCCAATTTACCGCCTTGCCGCGGCTCCTTACGCTGCGTTCGCGGCAAAAACAAAAAAGACGGCCGCGAGCTTTCCCGCGACCGTCATTCTTAATTCTTCATTTTTCATTTTACATTCTCAATTTACTTGCTCGCCTTGTCTCCGTCCTCACCCATAATCTTGTGGCAGTAGGCGAGGGCGTTTTTGATCCGCTGATAGGAATTCGCGCCCACATACTTCGACGTGCCGCCTTCATATTCCGACATAGCGGTGTGCATGTTGACCAGCATCCGGCGGGAGCCTGCCGGCAGATCGTCGCGGTGCAGCATATAGTACGGCGTGTAGCGGATATCGGAGATCTTTGTTTTGCCGGTCTTCTGATTCTTGGTCAGCTCCAGATCGAGGATGATCGTCGTTTTGGTGGACGGCTCGTCCTGCTGGTTGGAAATGAAGTTGCCGAACGAATAGATGACAAAGCCGGTCTTTTCCTTGCCCTGGTTGTCGGTCACCTTGACCGTTTCATACGGCTGCAAAACATGCGGGTGGCCGCCGAGGATGATGTCCGCGCCTTCCTTGAACAGATGGTCGGCGATCGTGCGCTGATACTCGTTCGGCGTGTTTTGATATTCCACGCCCCAGTGGATGAGCACCGCGATCACGTCGGTGCCGAGCGCACGCGCCGCGGCCATGTCGGCGTCGACCGTGTCATAGTCGAAGTCACTGAGCGTGGTATAGTAGTCCTTGTTAAAGATATTGACCGCGTAGCGCTGGTCGTCCTTGAGCTGAAAACCGTTGAGACCGTAGGTGTAGCACAAAAACGCGGCCGAGATGCCGCCGATATTTGCCACATAGATACCGTTGTTGCGGTCGCGCTCCTCCTGGCTGCGATAGGTGCCGACGTGCGCCAGACCCAAAGAATCCAGCACGTCCAGCGTGCGGTTGATCCCGTCGATGCCCTGGTCGCGCGTGTGGTTGTTGGCGGTGCCCAACAGATCGAAGCCGGCGTTTTTCGCCGCTTCAGCCAGCGCGTCGGGGGAGTTGAACGTCGGGAAGCCCGAGTAGTTCGGCCCGCCGGCCAGCACGGTCTCCAGATTGCCCACGGCGTAGTCCGCTTTTTTGAGCTGCTTTGCCGCGTCTGCAAACATATGGTTATAATCGTATTCGCCGGTCGACGCGACATAGGCGTCCTTCATCTGCGGAATATGGCTCATAATGTCGCCGCCCACCATTAGGTGCGCCTTGATCGGCGGCGGTTCGGTGGTTTCCACCTGCGTGGTGTCGGTTTCGATCGGCACAAAGGGATTGGTCTCCATCTCTTTGAGCTCGGCCTGGGAAACGCCGCCGCAGCCCGCCAGCAAAAACAGCAGCAGGCAGCTCAGCAGCAGAGCGGTCATTCGTTTCATAGGGTTCTCCTCCATCCGGGTTTTGACAGTATTATACAATAACAGTGCCAAAGAATCAAGAGTAAATAGGTTTGATTCTGTTTTCATAAACCGGCCCGGCGCAGATCTTTTTCGAACCGGCGGACCATCTGCGGCAAATACCAGTGGATCCGGCTGCCGGTGAGAATATAGGTGTAGACTTCATGATACAGCGCATAGAACGCCGTTTTGACGTCGCAGTTTTCGGAAACCGGGTATTTTTGTTTATAGGTTTCATACAGCTTGAAGCAGTTGCCGGTCAGATTGCGAAGCTGAAACAGCTCGTATTCCGGATCTGCCCACTTGCTTTCCAGCGGGTCGATGATGGCGGTCAGATGCAGCTTTTTGTCGGTCATAATGTTCATCACGTTCAGATCGCCGTGAATCAGACAGGCCTGTGGCACCGGTTCGGCAAAGATTTTGTCAAACGCAGCCCAGCCGCGCTCCATGGCCCGCATTGCCCGGCTTTCGAGCCGTCCAGATTCATGCATACGCCGCGCCTCATCCAGAATGTCGGCGGAAAAGGGACGGTAAAAATCGAGCCAGGAATCATACACCGCGTTGCCGATCAGCCCGAATTTATCGTTGGTCTGTGTGTGCCAGCGGCGCAGCGCGGTTGTGACGTCGTCGGCAAACCGCTGCTTTTCGCGGCGCGAACAAAGCAGCTTGGAAACGTCCGTAAAGCAGTTGGTACCGTCCACCATTTCCATGCACAGAAAGTCCATTGGGATATCCGGCGTTTCGTCTGCGGTAAAATAGACGCTTGGCACCTTGACGACGCTGGTTTGCCCCAGCAGCCGCAGCTCGCTTGCCTCCCGCGCACAAAGCCCGGCGCAGCGAAATCCTTTCATCACAACCGTCCCGGGCGCCCTGTCAATCACCGCGGCATACACAAACCCGAACGAGCCGCCGCCGAGAAAGCGGATGTCCTTGACCTGACAGGCCCATTCGCGTTCCAGCACCACTTTGGCAAATGCGCGCGCCTGTTTTGATGATACCGCACGCAGCGTTCGTTGCTCCATGCTTGCACCTCCACATATCTTTTTTTACTATGATACAGGAAATGCGCAAAAGAATCAAGTGGGGCAGGGCGGGCAAAAAAAGAATGCTCACAGTCAAAGCTGTGAGCACCTTGGTGCGGATGACGGGTTGCGGGTGTCCAGTGGACACCTCGCGAAGCGAAGCAACGACCGAGGCGGGAGCCGAGATCTTGACTCGCGGCTCCTTCAAGTCCATTTACAGAAAACTGTGAAAAAAGAAGAGTGTCCACAGCCAAAGACTGCAAACACTCAACTGGTGCGGATGACGGGACTTGAACCCACACAGTATTGCTACCACTAGAACCTGAATCTAGCGCGTCTGCCAATTCCGCCACATCCGCATGCAAGAAGTATCTTAGCACAAAACTTGGAATTCGTCAAGAGTTATTTAAAAAAACTTTTTGAAACAATGGAAAAATCGTCCGCTTTGTGCTATACTTGAGAAAACGCGGGACACAGGCGAACCCATGTCCCGGCGTATGGTGATCCATCGGAGATTCGAACTCCGGACACCTTGATTAAAAGTCAAGTGCTCTGCCGGCTGAGCTAATGGATCACATACAGCTTGAATATCTTATCTCATTTCCCCGAAAAAGTCAATACTTTTTTGCTAAAAAAAACAATTTTTTTAAAGGAGGCGACTGCCATGATCCGGCATGTGCGCTACATCAATGCGGCGTTTGAGACGGTGCGCGGGACAATGGTCACCGAAGGCGAACGGATCGCCGCCCTTACGGCGCAGGCGCCAAACGCAGGGGTGGAGGAAGACCTGCTCTGTTTGCCGGGCTTCATCGATATCCATACGCATGGCGGCGCGGGCGCGGATGCGTGCGACAAAACGGAGGACGCATTGCAGACGCTGTCGATGTACTACGCAAAGCATGGCGTCACGTCGTGGTGCCCGACCACAATGACGCTGCCGCAGGACGATCTTCAGGCCGTATTCGCCGCGATCGAACGCGTGAAGGGGAAAGAATCCGGCGCGTATATCCAGGACATCAACATGGAAGGGCCGTATGTGTCGCGCGAAAAATGCGGTGCGCAAAACCCGGCGTTTCTGCGTCCGGCGGACGAACAGGAGGTGCGGGAGCTTCACGCGATCTCCCGGATCAAGCTGCTCGACATGGCGCCCGAAGTTGACGGCGCACTGCCGCTGGCAAAGGCGCTGCAGGGAGAGATCGTCTGCTCTGTGGCGCATACAAACGCGACCTATGAACAGACCAAAGCGGCGCTCGCGGGCGGCTTTTCCCACGCGACGCACCTGTTCAACGCGATGTCGCCGTTTACCCACCGGGCGCCCGGCGCCGTCGGCGCGATCCTGGAGGACAGCAAAGCCACGGCGGAGCTGATCTGCGACGGGTTCCATCTTTCGCCCGCCACAGTGCGGCTGGCGTTCAAAGTGCTCGGCGCCAACCGGTGCGTGGCGATCAGCGACTCCTTGCCGTGTGCCGGCTGCCCGGACGGAGACGATTACAGCCTCGGCCGCCAACAGGTGATTGTCAAAAACGGCCGCGCGTTCCTGCGCGACGGCACGATCGCCGGCAGCACGACGAACCTCTTTGATGAATTCAAAAACCTGCTTTCGTTCGGCATCCCGTTCGCCGACGCGTTGGCGGCGTGTACGATCAACCCGGCGCGTGTGATCGGCGCGGACGCCGACACCGGCAGCATCGAAACGGGCAAATTGGCCGACCTGATCTTCGTGGACGATAACCTCAACCTGCGCCACGTGATGGTAAAGGGGCGCATGGTGTTTTAGTTTGCATCAAGAAAAGGAAGAACCGATCAATGGAACTTGAACCGGAAGGTGACGTCAAATGAAAAGAAGAATACTCAGCATCATCCTTGTATACATGCTCCTGTTTACGACAGCTGCGCCCGCGTTCGCGGTGTCCGGCGCTTTTCAGCCGAAGGCTGCCGCCATCGAAACGGCGGATTCCTGCAGCGGCGTCTTCGATTTGTTCAAGCGGATCGTCGACTGGTTCCGCGCGGTGCGCGACTGGTTCGCCGGGCTGTTTCAAAAGGAGACAACCGTCTCCACCGTAACGCTGGAACTGCCGTCTGCCGCCGAAACCGGAAAACAGGTGACCGCCTTTGTCAGTATGGGCACGCCCGCCGACAATTATAACTATTATGTCGTGGACTGGGGCGACGGCACATGGAGCTATAACGGCCCCTATGTCTATGCCGCCGACTGGCCCGCCAAGGGCGAAGTGTACCACACTTACAAGCAGGCGGGCTCTTATCAGGTCAAAGCCTGCGGCGTCAATCTGGCGGCAGGTACGTTTTACGGCTGGACTGAACCGCAGACGCTGGATGTGGGCGGCGATGTGCAGCCGTCGCACCCGATCGCCGACGGATCACCGATCTGTTCGTCAAGCGGCGGCCGGCTGTTTGCAGCCGGGAACATTGCCGACGGCAAAGCGTGTACCCGCTGGCAGAGCGCGGCGGCAAAATCGGCAGATACGTCCGACTATATCGGCTATTTGTTTGACGATGTTTACACGCTGGAATTGCTGGAAATCGACTTTCCGAAGGATCTGACGACGTTCCCCTCAAACGTTACGATAGAATACACCACCGACGGCGGCAAGACCTGGTATATGCTGCCGCATTACTACTATGTTTTGCCGAATTCCGAAGGGCTGTATGCCTGCGTGATGAATTTTCCCAATCCCAAAGGCAAAACGCTGTCACTGCCGCTGGACGGAATTGCGGCAAACGGCATCCGCCTGCGCGGGATCGACTACCTGAGCTCGGCAAAGCTCAAATCTTTCGGCGTTTCGGAACTGCGCGTTTACGGCGAAAAGGGCTGCCGCCTCTATTCCTCCTATGACGGATACTACAACGCCGATCTCAGCAACATGTGGACGATCTTCGGCACGGCGAAAACAGAGCCGCGGATGTATAATTCCCTGCAGGGCGCGCGCTCGAATGTTGAACCCTTCCGCTCCGGTATGACCATGATCGCTTCGATCGAATGGCTGGCGTGGAACGGGTGGAAGCTCAACTGGTCCGGCTATGACGCGGCGAAGGACATCCATCTGCGCTCGCTGAACTGGGCGGTGTACGGCGGCGACGGCTGGTACTATGACGAAGCGACCGGCCAGTACGTCGTGGACGAATCGGAATACGCGAATAATCCGCGCAACGACGGTTTTATCTGGGCGACCGAAAGCGCGCCGAAGCACCTCGATCAGCAGACGCATTACACCAACAATTCCTCTTTGATCATCGCCGCGCGGGACTACCTGCTTTCCACCGACGACCCGGACGGTTTCCTTTCGATGGTCAACCAGCGCGGGCAGGTCATGCTTGACAAGCTGCGCAGGGCGATGGACTATATGCTCGAGACCCTGAACGGCAAATCCGGCCTGATGACGATCTACGACCCGCGCAACGACGGCACGGTGCACGGCGTTTCCTCCAACTACTGGGACAGCCTCAATTTCTTCGGCTATCAGTCCGCCTATGAGAACGTGTTCTTCTATCAGGCGGTGCTGGCGATGGCGGATATCGAAAGCTTTCTCGGCAACACAGCCGAAGCCGAACGGTACACGCAGCTTGCGGAAAAGATCAGACGCGTGTTCAATGAGACGTTCTGGGACGCCGAAAAGGGACGCTATATCACCTCGATCAACATCAAGGGAGATCGGCTGGATTTCGGCATCACGGTCGCAAACTTCATGGCGGTCGCCGCGGGCCTTGCCGGCGCGGAACAGGCCGCGAGTATCTACGACTGGGTGGACGGCAAGCGGATCATCGAAGGCGACACCTCCACCGGCGAAGATATCTACAACTTCAAGGTCTCGGCGCGGACGAACACCGTCGCGGTCGAAACCGTGGAGGAGGACGGCCTGCACTACTGGTGGTACAACGGGCACGATTTCAACGACGTGCTGCCCGGCCATTGGGGCCTGTACGGCCAGCAGATGCAGAACGGCGGGACGATTTTCTATATCTCCTATTACGATCTGACCGGGCGCTCGTTCCTCTCCGCCGACAATGCCAATGGACGGTTCAACGTGATCATGGACGAGTTCCACAAGGACTCCTTGCGCCGCGACCCGCGGACAAAGTGGGGACCGTATCTTGTCAGCATCAACGGCGAATTCCCCGAATCGGGCCTTGTGCCGCTGACCTTCGTCACCAACGTCGTCGGCGTCACGCCGCAGGTGAAGGGGCTGCAGATCAAAGCGAACCTGCCGTCGGATATGACCTTCGCGGGCGTGAAGGACTACGACTTCTGCGGCAGAACCTATAACATCGAAGTGCGCAAAGACCTGACCGCGCCGGAGATGACGGCGGACGGAAGCGTTTACACCGTCAAAGTTCCCGCCAGCAGCATCTGGTATATCACAGCGCAGAATCAGTTGATCGCAGCAGAATAACACCGCAAATAAAAGATACCCGCTCTCACCGGAGAACGGGTATTTTTCTATATGGAATAATCTTGTTTCGCGGGCACATGGTTTGCCTCTGCAGCAGTCTTCCCCGCGTCACTGTGCACTCACTTCACGCGCTCACGCGTGAAAACATATTGAGCATCCGGTCAAACACCAACTTTGCGGCCTTGCTTTCCGGGTGGATGACGGAGAACACGTGCGGCAGATCCTGTCCTTCAAACGTCGGGAACTCCATGAAATCGACCTTGACTCCCTTGCCTTTGAGCTCGTGCGCCAGCCGTCGCGTTTGCTGCAGCGCCATGAAATCGCCGCTGCTCGTCACAAGGAACGTCGGCGGCAACTTGCCCGCACGCAAAAGGGCGCTGATATTCATATACGGCGCGGTCGGCTTGCGGCGGTAGTCGTCGCCCCACATCTTGCGTGTATAGACGCCCATGACGCCCTTTTCGTCCATGTAGGCGACGGGCGAGGTGAGCGCGAGCATGGAGAGCTTCAACGAGCAGTCCACCGTGTCAAACACGCTGCGCAGCGCCCGGCTCGACAGCAGCGCCGCCGCAAAACCGGCCAGCATCCCGCCGGCGGAGTCGCCCGTGAGCAAAATCCGGTCGGGCTGGCAGGGGTAGTCGGAAAGGTGCGCTTCGATCCACTTTAGCGCGCACATGACGTCCTGCAGCTGCTCGTTGACCGTGACAGTCGGCACCAGCCGGTAGCTCATGTTGAACACCGTGTAGCCGCGCGACGCGAGCGTGAGGCAATACAGGCGGTTGAGCTCCTTGTCGCCGTACATCCAGCCGCCGCCGTGCACGTCGATGATCACCGGCAGGGGATCCGTTGTGCCGTCGGGGTAATAGACGTCGAGCTGATGCATCGGGTCGCCGTCGTCGAGATAGGGGAGGTCGGTGATCCGCGTGACGGCGTCCGGCTCCTTGAGCGTGGCCAGCCGCTTTTGGTCCATCATCTCCGTGACGCCCCAGAATTTGTCCATGATCGAAAGAATGGCAGACATGAGAAAGCCTCCTTAGAATGGTTTTACGTTCGCGCTGAAATCAGCGAATACTTCGGAAATCTTGATCTGCTGCGGGCAGACCGCTTCGCACGAGCGGCAGCCGATGCACGCGCCCGGACGCTTGTAGTAGCGGCAGGCCGTGCAGGGCACGCTCTTGCTGCTTGTCAGTTCGTCCGCGATGGCAAAGAGCGCGGCTTTTTCCGTGTCGTTCAGCGGCGCGTCGGTTTCAAAGGTCGCAATGTTTTGCTTGAGCTGCGTCATATCCGACATGCCGGACAGCACGACCGTCACATCGGGAATACTTTGCAAAAACCGGAACGCCCAGCCCGGCGTGGTTTCGTCCGGACGCAGCGCGCGCAGCGTTTCGGTCTGCTTTTCCGGCAGCGCCGCCAGTTTGCCGCCGCGCAGCGGCTCCATGACCCACACGGGGATGCCGTGATCGCGCAAAATCTGCACTTTTTCTTCTGCCGCCTGGAACGACCAGTCCACATAGTTGAGCTGAATCTGGCAAAACTCCATGTGTTCGCCGTAGGCGTCGAGAAAGCGGCGCAGCGTGTCGTTGCTGCCGTGGACGGAAAAGCCCAGATGACGGATGCGGCCGTTTTGCTTTTGCTTCAGCAGATAGTCGAGAATGCCGTATTTGGGGTCGAGATACTGCTCGATGTTCAGTTCGCACACATTGTGGAACAGGTAAAAGTCGAAATAGTCGACCTGCAGCTTTTCAAGCTGTTTTTCAAAAATTTCCTCCACCTTGTCCATGTTGGACAAATCGTAGCCCGGAAACTTTGTGGCAAGATAGAAGCTGTCGCGCGGATAGTCCTTGAGCAGCTCGCCCAAAACGGTCTCGCTGTTGCCGTAGTGGTAACCCCAGGCGGTGTCGTAATAGTTGACGCCGTGTGCCATAGCCCAGGCGAGCATCTCTTTGGTTTGCGCCACGTCGATCTCGGCGTCGGTCTCGCCGTGCCACGGCAGACGCATGCAGCCCAGACCGAGGGCGGACAGCTTCAGGTCCTGAAAGGGTTTATAGATCATAGCAGTTGCCTCCTTGGGAGTTGGATTCGTTTGTTATGCAGAGACTTGGTTTCTGCGCTCCAGATATTCGTTCACCGCGTCCTGCCACGGCGGCAGACGCGAAAAGCCGTTTTCGTCCAGACTTTTTTTCGACAGCCGGGAATTGTGCGGCCGCGGCGCTTTGGCGCCGTAGCTTTCCGTTGTAACAGGCAAAACGGTGGTGGATTTACCTTCCGCTTTGAGGATATACTGCGCCAGCTCGAACCACGAGCATGCACCCTCGTTCGTCGCGTGATAGACGCCGTATTTGCCGCTTTCGATCATCTCGCACAACAGCGCGGCCAAATGGCGGCTGTAGGTCGGCGCGCCGACCTGGTCGCAGACCACGCGCAGCGTGTCGTGCGTGTCGGCAAGGCGCAGGATCGTGGCGATAAAGTTGGTGTCCTTTTCGCCGAACACCCACGACGTGCGCACGATGTAAAACCTGCGGCACAGCGTTTCCACCGCCAACTCACCGGCGTATTTCGATTTGGCATAGACGCCCTGCGGCGCGGCGCGATCGGTGGTCTCCAGCGGCAGATCGCCGTCGGAACCGAAGATATAGTCGGAGCTGATATACAAAAACGGAAGGTCGCTGCAGCACGACGCGAGATAGGTCGTGCCGAGGACATTGACTTTGGTACAGGTTTCAAAATCATCCTGCGCCTTGTCCACCGCGGTATAGGCGGCGCAGTGGATCACGGCGGTGATATCGTTGTGGCCGGCGAAAAATGCCTGTACAGCGCGTTCGTCGGTCAGATCGAGCGTGTCAACGTCGACGCCGAGATACGGCCGGTTTTGCGCCTTTAAAGCCGCGCAGACGTCAGAGCCGAGCTGACCGCCCGCGCCGGTGACTAAAATCATGGGTTATCCTCCATAGGTGAAATGCACGTCGCTGTCGCAAAGCAGCGGCGCGTTTTGGTCTTTTTTGGAAAGGATCGGATGCTTGGCGTCCCATTTGACGCCGATGGCCGGATCGTCAAAGCGGATGCTGCGGTCGCTCCCGGCATTGTAATAGGCGTCCACTTTATACAGCACCTCCACATCGTCGGTGCGGGTCACAAAGCCGTGTAAAAAGCCCTTCGGGATATAGAGCATCTGCTTGTTTTCGGCGCTGAGAATCACGCTGACCCATTTGAGATAGGTGGGCGAGCCTTCGCGCAGATCGACGGCGACGTCCATGATTTCGCCGCGGGTGCAGCATAAAAGCTTGGTCTGCGCAAACGGCGCCTTCTGGCAGTGCAGGCCGCGCAGCGTGCCCTTGACGGCGGAAAACGAGCGGTTGTCCTGCACAAACACGGTGTCGATGCCGCATTGCTTGAGCTTTTCAAAGCTGTAGGATTCATAAAACCAGCCGCGGTCGTCGCCGAACACCTGCGGGGTGACGAGCTTGACGTCGGGGATGGCGGTGGGTGTGACAAGCATTCAATCGCATCCTTTCTTCTTTTTATTATACTATAATTCCTGTAGTCTAGTCAAGCGATACAATTTTCAAAAAACGGTTGTTTTCTGTTTTTTCGTGTGATACAATAAGGCAATCAGAAAAACGGGAGGTGCGTGATGAAGCGAATCGCCATTCTCGGCGGCGGGGCTGCCGGCCTTTGCTGTGCGGTCGATCTGCTGCGGCAAACGGCAGGCAGGGCGTCTGTCACGATCTTTGAACAAAACAGCCGCGTCGGCAAAAAGCTGCTTGCCACCGGCAACGGCCGGTGCAACCTGACCAATCTCGGCGCGTCTCCCGTGTCCTATCCGCCGGCCCAGCGTGCGTTCGTCACCCCGGCGCTCACGCGCTTTTCCCCGGAAAAGATCCTCGACTTTTTCGCGTCGCTCTCGCTTTTTACCCACGCCGACGGCGAAGGCCGCGTCTATCCGTTGTCGAATCAGGCGGCGGGTGTGCTCGACGCGCTGCGGCTCGAATGTACGCGTTTGGGCGCAGATGTGCGCTGCGACACGGCGGTGAGCGGCATCCGCCCGAAAAACGGCCGCTTTTTCGTGGGCGGCGAACCGTTCGATTTCGTGGTGCTCGCCCTCGGCGGCAAAGCGGCGGTCAAGGGCTTTCAGGGCTACGATCTACTTTCTCAGCTTTCGATCCCGTGCGGCAAAACCGCGCCGGGGCTTGTCAAGCTCACGACCGCCGACCCGCTCGTCAAAAGTCTCAAGGGCATCCGCGCGGCGGCGTCGCTGCGGCTGATCCTCGACGGCAGGGAGGCGATGAAAGAAACGGGCGAACTGCAGTTCACCGACGGCGCGCTCTCCGGCATCGCGGTGATGAATCTGTCGTCCTGCTATGCGCGGCAGATGCTGCAAAAGAAAACAGAAGCGCAGATCGAAGCGGACTTTGTGCCGTCGATGACAAAAGACGCGCTGCGCCGGGCACTATCGGCGATTGCAAAAACCGGGCAGCGGCAGCTGTGTGAAGACCTGCTGTCGGGCTTTGTGCCCAAACGGCTCGGCATGGCGCTTCTGAAAGCGGCGGGCCTGCGCGCCGACGCGCCGACGGCGGGGCTGTCGGGCGCACAGCTTGAAACGCTGTGTGCGCTTTGCAAGGCCTATCGCTTTCCGGTCACCGGCGCCGGTTCCTTCGCGGACGCGCAGGTGACGGTCGGCGGCGCGGCAAGAACTGCTGTGAACGCCTCAACGCTCGAAAGCAAGCAATATCAAAACCTCTATCTTTGCGGCGAGCTGCTCGATGTGGACGGTCCCTGCGGCGGGTTCAACCTGCAATGGGCGTTTGCGTCCGCGCGTCTGTGCGCTTCGTCGATCGCGGAGAAACTTGTATGATAAGAATCAGTGAAATCAAACAGCCGCTTTCCGGCACCCGGGACGATCTCCGAAAAAGCTGTGCGGCGCTTTTAAAAATTGACCAAGCCCGCATCGAATCAATGGACCTCGTGCGCCGGTCGATCGATTCGCGCAAAAAAGACGACGTCCATTTTGTCTTTACCGTGGACGTTGCGGTGAACGGCAACGAAGAAGCGCTGGTCAAAAAAGCGCACAGCAGCCGTGTGAGCATTTCGCCGGTTTACAGCTATGAGGAGCCGGAAAATCGCCGCGTGTCCAATCTGCGGCCGGTCATCGTCGGGTTCGGCCCGGCGGGCATCTTTGCCGCGCTGATCCTCTCGCGCGCCGGGCTGCGTCCGCTGGTGCTCGAACGCGGGCAGGATGTGGACACGCGCACTTCGGACGTCCAGCGCTTTTTCAGCACAAGAGTGCTCAACACGGAATCCAACGTCCAGTTCGGCGAAGGCGGGGCAGGCACGTTTTCCGACGGCAAGCTGACCACCGGGATCAAAAGCGACTTTTGCCGCAAGGTGTTTCTGGAATTTTATGCCCACGGCGCACCCGAGGAGATCCTGTATTCCGGCACGCCGCATATCGGCACGGACAAGCTCACGACAGTGATCCGCAATATGCGGCAGGAGATCCTCCAAAACGGCGGCGAAGTGCTGTTTGGCGCAAAGCTCACCGACCTGATCCTCTATAATGAATCCGTCCAGGGTGTGCGCTACGAGCAAAACGGCAGCGTGTTTGATTTTGAAACCGACACCGTGATCCTCGCCATCGGCCACTCCGCCCGCGACACGGTGGAGATGCTCAAAAAACGCGGCATCACGATGCTGCAAAAGCCGTTTTCCGTCGGCGCGCGGATCGAGCATCCGCGGGAAGTGATCGACCGTGCCCAATACGGCGATTTTGCCGGCCACCCGGCGCTGCCGGCGGCGGTCTATAAGCTCGCGTGTCACGGCGCACACGAGCGCGGTGCCTATACGTTTTGCATGTGCCCGGGCGGCACGGTGATTTCGGCGGCGAGTGAAACCGGCGGCGTGGTCACCAACGGGATGAGCGAATTTGCGCGCGACAAAGAAAACTCCAACAGCGCCATCCTCGTCAATGTCTATCCCGCAGATTTTCCGTCCGCTGACCCGCTGGCAGGCATCGAGCTGCAGCGGCAGATCGAACGCACGGCGTTCCGCCTCGGCGGCGGCGACTACACGGCGCCGTGTCAGACGGTCGGCGATTTTCTGAAGGATCAGCCATCCAAAAAACTGGGCAGCGTCCGCCCGAGCTTTACGACCGGCGTGGTACCGTCCGATATCCGAAAGTGTCTGCCGAAAAAAGTGACGGACACGATGGCGCAGGCGATCGTTTTGATGGACAAAAAGCTCAAAGGCTTCGCGCTGCCTGACGCGCTGCTGACCGCGCCGGAAAGCCGCTCGTCGTCGCCGGTGCGCATCGTGCGCGACGATATCATGCAATCGAACATGCGCGGCCTGTATCCGTGCGGGGAGGGCGCAGGCTACGCCGGCGGGATTGTTTCCGCGGCGGTGGACGGCATCAAATGCGCCCACGCGGTGCTGCGCGACGAAAGCGAGCTCAATCACAGAACATAAGAAAAAGGCGGCTGCAAAACAGTCGCCTTGTATTTTTATGGTTACTCTTTCCGACTGCGCGTGGCGATGAATGTCGGCACGTTTTTTTCGTGCAGCGGCCCAGCACCGTTGGTGTCTTCATACAAATCCAGCAAATGAAAACCGGCTTTGAGCTGACCGCCGATCTGTTCTTCGAGCGTGTGGGAAAACTGCAGTCCCATGTCGTTTTCCATCAGTTCGTTATAGATTTCTTTGTCCTTGAGCGGGTTAAACGGCAGCGCATGCACCACACGTTCCTCGGCGTCGTCAAAGATCCAGTAGATGCCGGTGTCAAGACCGCAAAGCAAACAGCCGCCGGGCTTGAGCACGCGGAAGCATTCCCGGAAAACAGGCTCGACTTTTTCGATATACTGGTTGGAAACCGGGTTTCGCGTTCGGCAACCATGCGTTCGCTGTCAAGCTGCGATTTGGAAATATCGAACACCGTACACACCGCGCCGCGTGCCGTTAAAACCGGCATCTGCTGTCCGCCGCCGGCGGCAAGGCCGAGAATCTTTTTGCCTTTAACGTCGCCGATCCACGATTGCGGCACAGGACGCACGGGCGTCAGCGTGATCTTCCAATGGCCGCTTTGTGCGTTTTTAAAATCTGCGTGACTGATCGGTTCCATCCACCGCAGGCCGTATTTTTGTTTCCATTGTTCAAAATGCGCGGCGTTCTGCCGGGTATATTTCATAATTCAACCTCCGTATTTCTGCTATGCCGCGAAAAAAGCGCCGTGCCAAAGCACAGCGCTTTCTTTAGATTGTTTAGCCTTCGCTGATTGCGCCCACCGGGCAGCCGTCTGCGCAGGAACCGCAGCTGATGCAAGCATCTGCATCGATCACATATTGGGCGTCGCCTTCGCTGATCGCGCCGACCGGACAGGTGTCCGCGCATGCGCCGCAAGAAATGCAGTCACCGTTGATGGAATATGCCATGTAAGAGCACCTCCTTGTTATTATTCACCCACATTGTAGCATAAAACGACG
Organism: Oscillospiraceae bacterium; assembly: GCA_902786285.1. Lineage (GTDB taxonomy): Bacteria > Bacillota > Clostridia > Oscillospirales > Acutalibacteraceae > UBA6857. The sequence goes on from CADABX010000012.1 coordinate 26,642, forward strand.
GAAAATCAAGTGTTTTTTTTGAAGAAAAGAAAAATTAGCATATGCTTACTTTGAAGCGTTTTGTCGCTTTTGGAAAACGGCGGGAGGAAAAATGTGCGGAACGCTTGACGGATGGTGTTTTTTTGTTTAGAATGATGTACGAACATGTTCGGCTTTTGCCGAGGGGAGAGGAAAAACGATGGAACAACTGAGTCTGAAGCGCAGCATGCTGTTTGCGCAGGAAAACCGCAAGGACGCCTATAAAATTCTCGACGGCTCCGCACGCACGAAATGGGTGGGCGGTCTGACGCCGGAATTTATGGATATCAATTTCGACACGATGGTGCATCTGCAACAGGTGGAGCTGGAAACGCAAAAGAACAGCTACTGTATCTTTTCGGTCTATACGAGCGCAGACGGCGAAAACTTTTCGCTTTGCTGCAAACAGACCGACGAACAGAACAAGACCGGCGTCTACAGCCTTTCGTGCGACGCGCTGTGCTGCAAGGTGCGCGTGTACGTACAGTACGATTCCGTGTCGCCGCGGGCACGCATCCGCAATCTGCGGCTGTTTGGCGAACCGACCGCTGCCGCTGCGCCGCAGCCGGCGGAACGCGTGGTCTGCCGTTTTGACGAAAGCGAATACAACCGCCCGGTGACGGCAAAGGATACCATCGACGAGCTGCACGCGCTGGTGGGCCGCGTGCTCGGCGCCGACCAAAAAGACCGCTTCTCGTTCGAACTAATCGAAGACGCGGAGGAATCCTTCACGCTGTCCGACAACGGAGAAAAAGTGCATATTGCGGCAAACAGCGGCGTCAACTGCGCCTGCGGCCTCGGCTATTATCTCAAAAACTATTGCAGCGTCCACGTTTCACAGGTCGGCTGCAACACGAAGATGCCGGAAACACTGCCGAAAATCGGAAAACCTCTGCACGTCACAACGCCGTACCGCACAAGATATTCCTACAACTACTGCGCCCTGTCGTACACCATGGCGTTCTGGGGTGAGGACGAATGGCAAAAGGAACTCGATCTTTTGGCGCTGCAGGGCGTCAACGTGATTTTGGACATCACCGCGCTCGAAGAGGTTTGGCGGCGGTTTCTCTGTCAACTCGGCTACACCAACGACGAGGCGCGTGCGTTTATCACCGGCCCCGCGTATTACGCGTGGTTCAATATGGCAAACATCTACGGCACGGGCGGCCCGGTGCCGATGCAGTATTTTATCGACCGAACGAATTTGGCGCGGCGCAACCATCTCTTTATGCGCAAGATGGGGATGCAGCCCGTTTTGCAGGGCTATTCCGGTATGGTGCCGACCGACGTCAAGGATTATGTGCCCGACGCATCGATCATTTTGCAGGGCCTTTGGAACGGGATGGATCGCCCGGCGATGCTGCGCACCAACACGGACTGCTACCGGCGGCTGGCCAAGCTGTTTTACGACAGCCAGAAGGAAGTCTTCGGTGATCCGACCGTCTATTTTGCCACCGATCCGTTCCATGAGGGCGGCAAGGCCGGCGCGATGAATCTTTCCACCGTCGGCAAAACGATTATGGAAACGCTGCTCGACAGCTATCCGGACGCGGTCTGGATTTTGCAGTCGTGGGGCGAAAATCCGTCGCGCGCGCTGGTGGAGGGCATCGCACCGTGGAAAGAACATGTGCTGATTCTCGACTTGTATGCCGAAAAGCGTCCGCACTGGGAAAGCTTTCTCGGCCGCGAATTTCTCGCAACGCCGTGGCTCTACTGCATGCTCAACAACTTCGGCGGCCGCATGGGCCTGCACGGCCATTTGCGCACGATCGCAACCGAGATTGCCCGCGCGTCGGGGGTTGCCCGCTGTATGCGCGGCATCGGCGTGACGCCGGAGGCGACGCTTTCGAACCCGATCATCTTCGATCTGTTTTTTGAAACGATCTGGACGACCACCGGCAAGGTGGAGCCGGTCGATCTGAAACCGTGGCTGCGCCGCTATGCCGAACGGCGCTACGGCTCCTGCAGCGACACGCTGTATGAAGCGATGCTGTTGCTCAACGACACGGTCTATAACCCCGACCTCAACGAAAAGGGCGAGGGCGCGCCGGAATCCGTGATTAACACCCGGCCGGCGATGCAGATCCAATCCGCCTCAAGCTGGGGCAACTCGATCATCGCCTATGACAAAAAGAAATTCGAGCGTGCGGTGGAGCTGTTTGCAAAGGATATGGAACAGTACCTTTCCTATGAGGGCTACCGCTTCGATCTGCTCGACCTTTTAAAGCAGGTGCTCGCCAACACGGCGCAGGAATACCATCACAACCTTGCCGCGGCCTATGAAGCAAAGGATGTGATCGCGTTTCGCAAATGGGCCGACAAGTTCCGCGCCATCGCGGCCTATACCGATACACTCCTGGCGGCGGAAAAGACCTTTACGCTCGGCAACTGGGTGAATAAGGCCAAAGCCCGCGCCGCGCAGTACGACGATTTTTCAAAGATGCTGTTTGAATTCAACGCCCGCGCCCTGATTACCACATGGGCCGGTTCGCGCCAGGCGGCGGACGACGGCGGACTGCGCGATTATTCCAACAAGCAGTGGGCGGGGCTGACCAAAGACTTGTACGCCGCACGCTGGACGCGCTGGCTTAAGGACCGCACCGACGAGTTGGAAGGCAAAAAGCCCGCCGACCCCGACTGGTTCCGGATGGAAAACCGCTGGACGTGGCAAACGAACGCATACAGCGACGTGCCGGCGCAGCCCGATCTGCGGCAGGCGGCGAACACGGTGCTCACCGCGTTTTCCGTGGACACGGCGGCGCAGTAAGCAAAAAAATTACTGTTGCGTTTTTTGAAAAAAAGGCGTATAATAAAATGAATTCATGAGAAAACGAGAGGTTTGCGATGTTTGAGTCTCTTGCGGTCGATCCCAAAACCGCTGCGGCGATCGATCTTGCCGTGCAGGAAAACCGGCTGCCGCATGCGCTGATTCTGGAAGGCAGCGACGAACAAACACGTCTTGCCGCCGCCAAAGAGATCGCCTGCGCGCTGGTGTGTGCATCCGGCGGCCACAAGCCCTGCGGCGTGTGTGCAAAATGCAGAAAAGCAAAAGCGGACAGCCACCCGGATCTGTATCTGATCGAACCGGAAAAGGCGGGCGCGTTTATCAAGGTGGACGCCATCCGCACGCTCAAAGCGCAATCCATGCTGCGCCCGAACGACGGCGAACGCAGTGTGTTCCACATCCGCGAAGCGCAGATGATGAATGTCCAGGCGCAAAACGCGCTGCTCAAAATTTTGGAGGAACCCGCCGCGCATGTGAGTATTATCCTTTCCTGTCCGTCCAAGGCGGCGCTGCTGGAAACGATCCTTTCGCGTGCCACGGGGTTTGCGCTGCAAAACGAGACGGCTTCCGAACTGCCAAACGAGGAAGCGAAGGAGACGGCAAAAACGCTTTTGCAAACGCTCGCCGACGGGAGCGAACTCGATTTGCTGCTTGCGCTTTCGCCGCTGCAAAAAGACCGTGTGCTGTTTTCCACGGTGCTGTCGGCGTGCCGGCTGATTTTGCGCGACGCGCTGGTGGAAACGGCAGCGGGAAAGCCCTTGCGCGATACGGACAAAACCGTGTTTTCGCTGCGCCGGCGGCTGACGCAAAAGCAATTGCTCGCGCTCATGGATGAAACACAGAGCGAACTCGATGCGCTCTCGCGCAACGCAAATTTGAATCTGATCCTGACCTGCTTTTGCTCCGGCGCAAGCGGGATCAGACGCTCCTGATTTTTACCTGTTACGAAAGGGATGATATAGATGGCAACGATCGTCGGTGTACGGTTTAAAGAGGTCGGCAAAATCTATTATTTCGATCCGAACGGCCTGGACTTGCAGGCGCATGAACCCGTGATCGTGGAAACCGCCCGCGGCACGGAGTGCGGCGAAGTGGCGTTCGGCGCACGGGAAGTGTCGGACGAAGAGATTGCTTCTCCGCTCAAAAAGGTGCTTCGCCGCGCCAACGACCACGACAAAAAGATCGTGGAGGAAAACCGAGAAAAAGAGAAGGCGGCGTATGAAGTCGGCCTGAAAAAAATCAAGGAACACAAGCTCGACATGAAGCTCGTGTCGGTGGAATATACGTTTGACCGCAGCAAGATTCTGTTCTACTTCACGGCGGACGGCCGGGTGGATTTCCGCGATCTTGTCAAGGATCTGGCGTCGGTGTTCCGCACCAGGATCGAGCTAAGGCAGATCGGCGTGCGCGACGAAAGCAAGATCGTCGGCGGTCTCGGTGTGTGCGGCCGGCCGTTTTGCTGCAAAACGTTTCTGGGCGATTTCCAGCCCGTGTCGGTCAAGATGGCCAAGGAGCAAAACCTGTCGCTGTCGCCAACGAAGATCAGCGGCACCTGCGGCCGGCTGATGTGCTGCCTCAAATATGAGCAGGAGGCCTACGACCATCTGCTGCGTGTGACGCCGAAAAACGGCGCTGTGGTGGAAACGCCGGAGGGCCGCGGTACTGTGGTCGATTCCAATCTGCTCACGGGTATGCTCAAGGTCCGGCTCGACAAACGTCCGGACGCCGCGCCGCTTGTGGTGTCGCGCAAACAGGTCAAGACCATGCGCGACGGCAAGGTGCATGTGGATAAAAAGGAACTGGACGCGCTGAAGGATATGGAATAAAGACAGCAAGATAGCAAGATAGCAAGATAG
>CADABX010000012.1:31307-71121 GCA_902786285.1 Oscillospiraceae bacterium
GATAGCAAGATAGCAAGATAGCAAGAAACAAGAAAAGACCTGTGCAAACGCTTGCACAGGCCTTTTTGTATGTTCATTCAGATTTTCAGCGCTTTGTTGAACGCGTCGTGGACGGCGTGGCCGATCGTGCCGCCTTTGTCGGCGTCGCCCACGGCGACCGCTTCGATGCCTTTTTCTTTCAGTTCGGCAACGAGATTGTTGCACGGGCGCACGCCCATGGCGAGCACAACGGCGTCCGCCGGCAAAAAGGCGCGGCGTTTCGTCTTTTGATCCTGCACGGTGATATGATCTTCCGCGATCGCGCAAAGCGCGGTGTTCAGCAAAAACCGCGTGCCATAGGGCTTGATGCGTGCCATGGAGTCGTCGACAAACTGGAACCACGCGCCGGGCGCAACGGTCTTTGCCATCTCAACAACGGTCACGTCGTTGCCGCTTTCGTTGAGCGCTTCGGTGGTTTCCAATCCTGTCAGACCGCTGCCGATGACGGCGACGGTTTTGTTTTCGAGTTTCACTTCGCCCTTCAGAATCTGCGGCGCGGTGTAGACGTTTTCCAACGCGATGCCGGGGATGCTGCGCGGGCGTACCGGTGTGCCGCCGGCGGCAACGATGACAACGTCCGGTTTGTGCGAAGCGATGCCGTCTGCCGTTGCGTCGATGCCGTATTCGAAGATGACGCCGAGCGATTGCGCTTCGCGCGTCAGATCCTCCACGCACCAGTGGAGTTTCGCCTTGTGCGGGCCTGCGGCGGCAATGTTGACCTGGCCGCCGGGCACGTCAGCTTTTTCGATGACAACGACCTTGAAGCCGCGTCTTGCAAGCGTGATGGCGGCGGACAGTCCCGCCGGGCCTGCGCCGATCACGGCAGCCGTTTTGCCTTCGCCGTCCTTTGGCAGGGCGGCATATTCCTTTTCGATGCCGACCGCCACGTTCAGCGCGCATTCGCCGGTTTTGCCGACGGTGGCATTTTCAATAAACGACTTGATGCAGTGCAGGCAGCCGATGCAGCGGCGAATCTGTTCGGGGTGTCCCTCCTGCGCTTTCTTTGCCCAGTCGGGGTCGCAGATAAAGTTGCGCGCGGAGCCGACGAAATCCTGATAGCCCTCTTCGATCTGGCGCTCCGCCGGTTCGGGCGAGCGGATAAAGTTGGCGGCGATGACGGGGATGCTGACGGTCTCTTTGATCGCTTTAGCAAGATAGGCGCGCCAGCCGGGCTCAAACGAGGTCGGCTCCAGCCAGTAGTTGTAGGTGTCGTAGCAGGCAGAGCTGACGTCGATCGCGTCCACGCCGAGCTCCTCCAGCCGTTTGGCGATCTTTTTGCCGGTCTCGAGTCCGTAGCCCTTGCCGGGCTGGCCGATCCGGTCATACATCTCATCGGCGCAAAGGCGCACGATCAGCGGATAGTCCTTGCCGCACTGCGTTTTGATGCCTTCGACGATTTCGGCGAGAAAGCGCAGCCGGTTTTCAAACGAGCCGCCGTATTCGTCGGTGCGCATGTTGGTGTTGGGGCTGAGGAACTGTTGGATGATATAGCCGTGGGTCGCGTGCAGCTCCACCGCGTCCACACCGGCCTTTTTGCAGCGCACGGCGGCGGCGATGAAATCGTCGCGCAGCTTTTGGACGCTGCGGTGGCTCATGGCGTGGATGCGCGTGGCGCCGTGGGCGCTCAGTTCACAATCGGAGGGCGCCTCCTGCGACATACAGATTTTCTTTTGCTCAAGGCCCATCAGAAGCGGCGTCGCCTTGAACATCAGGTCCATCACGCCCGGGAATTTGCGCTGCACGGGAATGACCAGAGGCAGCGAATTGATCGCGCTGGCGTAGCCCTGGCGACCCGGGTGGTGCAGCTGAATGCAAAGCTTTGCGCCCGCGTCGTGGATGCGCTGTACCATTTTTTTCATCGGCTCGATCTGCCAGTCGTTCGCCATGGAAAGCTGGGTAAACGTCGACGTTGCCGCCATATCGTTGACACGGCAGATGCCGGGGATGATGAGTCCCACGCCGCCTTTGGCGCGCGCTTCATAGTAGCAGATCATCTTTTCCGTCGGGGTGCCGTCGGTCTGGCCGAGAGAGAATTCCGCGGCGTTCATCACCACGCGGTTTTTCACCGTCATGGTGCCGATGTTCATTGGAGAAAACATCATATCAAACATCTCGTTGCCCTCACTTGTTCAAAACCGCCTGCACGGCGTCCTTGCCTTTTTTAATCAGATCCGCGCCCTTGTCGGCTGTGGCTGCGGCCGCGTCGGCACCGAGCGTTTTCAGCTTCTCTTTGAACCGGTTGAGCTTTGCGGTTTCAAGTCCCCAATACACCGTGCGCACCGGCGGGCAGACGCCCATCAGCACCTTGGACACGGCAAACAGCGGGTTGGGCGAGACGAACTTTTTGCCGCTTTCGATCCCGGCAACCATCTTGCGCGCCACCACGTCGGGCTGCTGAACCGGGAATGGCTTTTCAAACGGTACGGGGTTTGCCACACGGAAGAAGTTGGTGTCGGTGGCAACGGGGTACAGACAGGTGATCTGCATATTTTTCGGCGCTTCGAGCCGGATCGCCTGCTGGAAGCCCTGCAGACCGAACTTCGACGCGCTGTAGATCGCGTAGCCCGGCATCGCCATCTGGCCGATGGCGCTCACCGTGATGGCAAGGATGCCGTCGCGGCCGTCGAGATGGTGGAGATATTTCGCGTATGTATAAATGGGGGAGAGGGTATTGGTGTCAAACATCACCTTGACGCGATCCCAGTCTTCATAGTTGAATTCCTCGTAATACGGAAAGCCGGCGTTGGCGTAGAAGATGTCGATCTTCCGCCCTTCAAAGACTTCGTTCGCCTTTTCAAACACAGCGTCCACACCCTCCTTGGTGCTGATGTCCATATTGAACGGGATCACGTTTTCCGCAAAGGTGGAAAGCAGCTGCTCCGCGTGGCGCGACACGGCAAGGATCTTGTTGCCGCTGCCCTTGACAAGCAGACGCAGCACCTCAAAGCCGATGCCGCTGGACGCGCCGGTCAGAACGATGGTTTTGTTGTTGATCATATGGATACACCCTTTCTTTCATTTCTGCGTTATCGCTTTATCTGTCATACTCGCCGAATTCGCAGCCGATGCCTTCCGCTTTCACCTCATCCACGAGCGTCCAGCTTGTGCCGGTGCGTTGATAGAGCTTGATGATACCCGTGCCCGTGCCGCCGTTCCAAAGGCGGTTGTGGCGCTTGGTACCGTTGGGCGCCTCGTAGTTGATATTGAGCATCTCCTCTTTTTTGCAGGTGATCACAGTGTCCATCTTGGCTTTGAACGTGGTCTGTACCACATGCCAATGGATTTCGTCCTCCGTTTCCTCGCAGTCGAACTTTGTGCGGGAGCCGGTCCAGAATTTGGAAAAATTGAATTCGTAGTCCTTGCCCTCGTAATAGAACGTGCCCAGCAGCTTGCGCTCGAGCGCATAGAAATAGATTTTCGGGCGGCCGCCGCCGATTTCGAACACGCTGTTTTCAAGCTTTTTGCCGGTTTTGAGCGACGTTAAGTTGTTGCTTGAAAGCCAGACCCACGGGCTTGTGAAATCGCCGCCCCAGTTCTTGTCGGCATATCCGTTGCAGGTCTCGGGCCGGACGATATATTTTTCGCCGTTGAGCACAATCTCGCCCGTAAATGCGGTCTTGATGCCCTCGGCATGCCAGAACATTTCGAACGCGTTGATGCGGCGGAAAAACTTCGATGCGCCGTAGCCGACGTTGAACGCGATCTTTTTGTCGATTTTGAGATCCCACGTCATTGTGCCGGCGTCGCACATCCACTCCGGGTGCGCTTTCGCGTCTTCTTCTGAAATAGACACGCTGCCATAGGTGCGCGTCTCGTCGCAATAGCAGTCGTCCGCTTTCACGGAAAACGGCGGGTCGGCGTGGATATCCACATGGCGCAGCGAGAAAAAGCGGTGCAGCTGACCGTGATCCTTGCCCCAATAGCCGACGTTGACCATCAGATACGACGGGCGTTTGCCGGCGTTGCGGGCGAGCGGATCGTTCCAGACGATGACGGGCTCGTCCTCGGCGTAGTCGGGATTGCAGGTGAAAAATTCCACATAGAACGGCTTCTTTTCGCCGGTCGCTGCGTTTTCTGCGGTCAGTGAATGCCACCACCAGTCGTAGCCCTTTTTGCGCAGCGGACCGCGCAGCATCCATTCATTGCGTGAAATTGCGCTTACATTTGCCATAAAACCAACCTCCTGATTATGTTTTGCTGCGGCGCGCCGCTGTGGGCACGCCCGTTCCTGTTCATTATAGCAAAAATACAAAACCGAGACAAGTAATTTTGACAAATTTATAAAAATTTATTATAAATATTTCAAGATTTCATTCATTTTCCACAACGATCTCCGGCTGCGTGGCTGCAGGCGGCGCAAACACTTCGCGCGTGAGCTTCGGCGGCTGCGGCTGTTTCGGCTGCGGCGCCGGGTACAGCAGACCTTCAAACACCCTGCGGTTGCGGCAAACGAACGCGGGCAGAAGCGGATGCTTGCCCTTGCGTTTTCGAAGCAGGAAAAACAGCGCCAGCACCAGCAGCACAAACAGCGTAAACAGCGAAATGATCAAACTGCCGATCCCGCCGGGCACTTCGTAGTGCATCTCGATGGTGTGCTCACCCTTGGAAACGCGGATTGCCAAAAGCGCGTCGCCGAGCGAGAGCCGGTCGCTGTCCTTGAGCTTTTTGCCGTCGAGTGTGATGATCCAGCCGCTGTCCGCGGGGATGCTGGTATAGAGTATGCTGTTTTTCTTTGCGGTAAACGTGCCGGACAGCCGGCTTTCTTCAAAGCTTTCCAGCGTCATGGCGCCGGACTGCAGTTTGCTGTAGCCGCGTTCGAACAAATCGTGATCCATTGTGCAAACCTCAAACGTCACAAAGCCGCTTTCCTGCTCGAACGGAATCGTCACATTGACCGTTTCGCCCTTTTCGTGGTAGCCGAGGTCGAGAATGCACGGGTGCGACGTGCTGTGCTCGTGGGTGCCGAGATAGCTTGACATGGTGATATTCTTACTACTGCCGCCGTCGACCTGGAAATAGAGATACAGGTTCGCGTTTTCCGTTGCCGTCAGCGTAAACGTGGCGCTGGCGTCGGAATCGGCCTTGCGATCGCTCTTGTGGAAATAGAAGCGGTTGCCGGAAAGATCTTCGGTAAACGGATCGACGTTGGCGTAGTTGACGAACGCGACCGGCACCTGCCGGAACAAAGTGCCCTCGAGACCCGTGGCGCGCAGGAAAAAGTCCTCCTGCACGGTAAACGGATCGGTGTCGTCCGTGTTCCAGTACTCCGTGCTTTTGTCCACAACAAAGCCGAGCGGCAGATAGTAGTTGTTGGAAAACGCCTCGTATTTCCCGATCGTGGTCACAGCGGCGTAGTTCGGCGCGCCCAGCACGTTCGGCTCGGTGTTGTTCACCACATATTTCAGCGCGTGCATCATGTTATATACGGGCGTCTGCGGATTGTAGGTGTAGGAATTGATCTTGTTGCTCATCATGCCGAGCCGGCTTTCGAGCTTTGCCAGATTCTCATACGCCATGGACGAAAACATGGACACGCCGTTGTAGCCGAACCAGCTGTTGTCCATGCGCGTGCGCAGATAGGTCAGCTCCATGCGCCAGAACGGATCGTTTTCCTCTTTGTCGTCCAGCTCCTCCTTGAGCAGCCGGAAATCGTCGTAGTCGTCTTCATAGGACGCACGCGTCACGGTGTTGGGAAACGCCTGGGTGTCGCAGGCGATCACTTCGCAGCAGATGGCGACCACCATCAGCAGCGCCACCGACGCCGATTGAAAGCGTCTGTCCTTGAACAGCGTTAAAAGCAGCGTGAACACGACCAGCAGCGCCAGCGTGAAATAGACCGACGTGTCGGTGACGTTTTTCGATTTGACGTTCTGCACGATCACAACGAACGCGCCGATCAAAAGTGCGCAAAGCCCGATCTGCCGCGCAGAAAACTCGCTGAGGCGCAGCAGCGTTTTATACGCCATAACGAGCAGAATGAACGAATACATGAACGAAAAGCGGTAGGGCAGATCGTTCGGGAAATGCAGCCCGTGCCAGATATAGTTGAGGAAATTGAGGTTAAACGACGCATACAGCACCGCCAGCAAAATCAGCGTGGCGGCCTTTTCTTTTTTGGAGATGGAGTGCGTAAAGAAATACAGCGGCAAAAGGAGCAGCGTGAGCACGCCGCAATAGACGTTGGGCAGCACATCGTCGCCGCTGCTGCGGATCGTGGTGGTCAGCGCCGTAAAATGGTTGGCGAAAAAGTCAAAGATCGTAAAGTAGCTTTTGACCTCCTGCGGAAACGAGCCGTTGGTGGCGGAGCAGTTTTGCAAAATCCGGTAGGTCGGCACGAGCACGACCGCCATCAGTCCCGCGGCGGCCACCGACCACAGCGCAAACAGCACGCCCGCGCGCAGAAAGCGGTTGTTTTTGCATTTGGCAAAAAACGAGGCGTGCGCCCTCCCGTAGCGGCGGCTGACACTCGATGTGACAGGGTAGTGCGCGAAAAAGTAATACAGGAAATAGAGCACCGAAAAGATGCAGAGCATGAAGCTCATATAATAGTTCGAAAACATCGACAGCGCCAGCGCACCGAAATAAAGTGCGCCCCTGCCCTCGTTGATGATCCGCTCGATCCCGAAAAGGATCACGGGCAGCAGCACCATCGCGTCGAGCCACATCACGTTCCAGTAGTAGGCGAGCATATAGGCGCAAAACGCATACAGCAGCCCGAACGCGGCGGACAGCATCGAGTGGGAGTGCAGCGCGCGCTTGAGATACCAAGTGAAGGTACCGGCGGACAGCGCGGCTTTGATGAGGATCATCGCGGCGATCGCTTCGGGGACGTGCTTGTGGCCGAAAAAGACGACGATCGCGCCGATGGGGCTGGACATATAGTTGAAGTAGTTGCCCAAAAAACAGCTGCCGAGGCCGCTCGTCCACGAATAGGTCATGGAGCCGTGGGAAAAGATCCGGTCATACAATTCGCCGAACAGCGGTCCGTACTGGTGATACAGGTCCATGCGCAAAATGGTGTTGTCGCCGACCGGGAACATCCGGGTGCAAAAATAAACGATCAGCATGGCGGCACCGGCCATGGCGGCGGCGAGCAGGACGAAGCGGTTTTGCCGCAGCAGACCCGAGCGTTTTTGATTCATAAAAGCCCTTCTTTCCGAAAGAGGTGATATTCTAATCTATAGATACTCTATTTATCATACATGATTTGCGGCGATGATTCAAGCGTTTTCACAGTTTTGAAACAGAAATTTCAATTTGTGCCCTGCGTTCTAACCGCCGGCGCCGGCGCATAGGGTATAGCGAAAGGAGGATGCGTATGGACGCTTGCTTTGAAAAGGCGGTCTCTTTCCTGTCGCCGGGCATCCGCAGCGTGCTGCTGCAGCTGGACGAGCCGGTACAAGGGGAGACGTATGAAATCCGGCTGCGCGCCGAGCAGCCGGTGGTGCTGTTCGGCAAAGCGGGCAGCGCGCTGCTGCAGTGCGACGGCACACTGTCGAAGGACCGGATCGACACAGCGCTGTACTGCTCCGCGGAGCAGCTTTCCGACACATTTCACCGCCTGTGCAACTATTCGGTCCACACCCATATCCGCGCCATGACGCAGGGCTTTGTTTCCACCGCGGGCGGCGACCGGGTCGGCGTTGCCGGCACGGCGGTCTGCGATGAAACCGGCAACATCGTTTCGGTGCGCGATATCACATCGCTGAACGTGCGCGTGGCGCGCGACATCAAGGGCTGCGCGGACGGTCTGAGAAAGCTGTTCCGACCGGATCAGCCGCCGCAAAGTGTGCTGATCGCCGGCGCGCCCTCGTCGGGCAAAACAACGCTTTTGCGCGATCTTGCAAGATCGCTTTCGTCGTTTGGGTCCGGCTGCAGCTATAAAACCGTGGTGCTCGATCCGCGGTGCGAGCTGTTTCCCAAAAACAGCCGTCCGGGCGTCAATTGCGATGTGTTCAGCGCCTATCCGAACCGGCTGGCCGTGCCGATGGCGGTGCGCACGTTTTCGCCGCAGCTGGTCGTCTGCGACGAGGTGGCAACAAAAGAGGAGGCGGCGGCGATTGAAACCGGGGTCAACACGGGCGTGCGGTTTTTGGCGAGTATCCACGCCGGCAGCAAAAAAGAGCTGCTGGACCGTCCGCTGTTCCGGTTTTTGCTGGAACAATGCGGCTTTGAAACGGTGGTGCTGCTGCGCGGCGCCGAAGTGCCGGGCGAAATTGCCGGCGTATTTTCGCGAAAGGAGCTGCTTTGTGAACTGGACGGCGGCAACGGCGGCGTTTGCAGTCAGCGCGGCGGCGGGCTTCTTTGAAGCGGAAAAACGGCGCCGGCGCGGGCGCACGCTGTTTCTTTTGGTTTTGCTTTTGCAGCGGATGGAGCTGGAAATCGCCTTTTCTCGCGTGCCGCTGCCGGACATGCTGTCGGCGCTGCTGGAGGAGCCGCCGTTTCGGTCGTTTGGGTTTCTTGCGGCGCTCGTCCGTGCGATGACAGCCGGCGGCAGCCTGCAAAGCGCGTGGAAAGCGGCGGCAGAAACGGTGCAGGATCTGCTGCAGCCGTGGGAGCAAACCCATTTGCTGCAGCTCGGCAGCGTGCTCGGCACCACCGGTCTTGACGGACAAAAAAAGGCGATGGAGGAAACGCTGGCGGTTTTGCGTCCGGCGCTCGAACGGTTCCGCAGCCAGAGTAAATCCGGCGTCACGCTGTGCCGCATATGCGGGTTGTGCGTCGGGTGCGTCTTGTTTATTATGATCCTTTGACGGAGTTTATCCATGGAAATTGAACTGATTTTGAAAATTGCGGCGGTCGGCGTGCTCGTGTCGGTGCTCAACCAGATTTTGCAGCGGGCCGACAAGGGTGAGTATACCACGCTGACCACGCTGATGGGCGTGATTCTGGTTTTGCTGATGGTGCTGCCGCAGATCTCCGCGCTGTTTGACGCGGTGAAAGATCTGGTGGCGTTTTGAGCGCCGCGGCAAAGCTCGGCGCGCTGGCGGTTACGGCGGCGATCGCGTCGGTGCTATTAAAAAGCCACCGGCCGGAGCTGGTGCTGCCGCTGCAGCTCGGCGCGGCGGCGCTGGTGCTTTCCGCCGTACTGCCGGCGGTCAAGGATGCTGTGGGACAGCTGCAGCAAGCGTTTGCCGGATTCGAGATGCCGGCTTTGCTGCTCTCGGTGCTGCTTAAGGGCGCGGCAATCTGCGCGGCAACGAGGTTTTGCGCGTCGGTTTGCAAGGACAGCGGCAACGAATCGCTGGCGTCGGCGGTTTTGTTCGGCGGAAGGGTCTGTGCGCTGCTGCCGGCGCTGCCGCTGCTGACGCAGGTGATCGGGATCGTTGCGGGGTTTGCGGCATGAAAAAGATCGGATTGCTTTTCGTGCTGCCGCTGCTGCTTTTATTGTTCGCGATGCCCGTTTTTGCGGCGTCGGACGCGCTGCAGGACGCGGCGGCGCAGACGGGCGAAAGCCTGTTTTCGCTTGTGGACGACGAAACAAAACAAACGCTCGAAGATTTCGGGCTGACGGACTTTTCCGCCATCAGGGTGTTCGACGTTTCGTGGAACAGCATCCGTGCGTTCTTTGCCGACACGCTGCGCCAATCGCTGCAAAAGCAAAGCCGCGGCTTTGCGCTGTCGCTGGCGGTGCTGCTGGTGCTCGTCTGTTTAAAAACGCTGATCCCGAAACCCGGCGGCGCCGGCGCGTTCGATTTGCTCTCGCTGTGCGCGGTCACGGCTTTGACGGCTTCGTCGCTGCACACCTTTGTGTCAGCGGCGGCGGCGGTGCTCAAAACGGCGGCGGTGTTTATGCAGGGCTTTATCCCGGTCTATGCGGCGCTGCTGGCGTTTTCCGGCCGGCCGGGCGCGGCGCTGAGCTATCAGACGCTGTGCTTTGCATTGGCGCAGGGGATCTCGCTCTTTGCATCCGGCTGGTGCGTGCCGCTGCTCGGACTGTTTTTCGGCCTCGGCATCTCGTTTTCGCTGAACGAAACGGTCAACACACCGGCTTTTCTGGCCGGCGTCAACAAGTTGAGCGGCGTGGTGCTGGGGCTTGTGTCCGGTGGGTTTTCGGGCGTGCTTTCGTTTCGCCAGGTGCTCGCCGGGGCGGCAGATTCCGCGGCGGGCAAAAGCGTGCGCTTTTTGCTCGGGTCGCTTGTGCCGGTGGTCGGTTCGGCGGTCGGCGACGCATATTCGGCGGTTTTGGGGAGTATAGATCTTATCAGGGGTTCGGCGATTGTGTTTGCGTTTCTGGTGCTGCTGGTGCTGCATCTGCCGGTTTTGCTGCAGCTTTTGATCGGGCGGATCGGCTGCGGGGTGCTCTCGTCGCTGGCTTCCATGCTCGGCGAAAACCGGCTTTCGGTGCTCTATTCGGTGTTTGCCTGCGGGGTGCGGCTGCTGCTGCTCTTGGTGTTTTTCGAATGCTTTTTGCTGCTGATTACAACCGGGCTGACGCTTCGGCTGCAAAGGTAGGCGGCGATATGGATACACTGCGTACCTGGGTGCTGCTGCTTTGCGGCACGGCGATTGCGTCGGCGCTGCTGGGCGCGCTGCTGCCGGAGGAGGAAAATAAGGGCGCATTCCGCGTTTTAACGGCGATCGTGCTTTTATTTGCGCTGGTGCAGCCGCTGCAGCACATACGAAACGCGGACGCATGGCCGGGCAGCGCGCTGACGGTTTCGCTGCCGGACGAACAGGCGCTGGCGGACAAGGCCGCCGACGCGAAGCTGCTCGCCGCCAACCGGACGATTGAAACCGCGATCACGCAGGTGCTGCGCGACGCGGGATACCCGGACGTTTCGGTCCGGGTGGACTGCGCGTTGATTGACGACAAAATCGCGCCGCAGCGCATCACTGTGCGCGGCACAATCCAAGCGGACACCCTGCGGGCACTTTTGCGGCCCTATCTGACTGCGCACACTTCCTTGTTGCTTTTGACGGAGGACTGAGATGGGAAAGGAACGGTGGAAACAAACTGCCCTGCAGATCAAAGCTGCGCTGCTGCAGGACAAAAAGAAGCTGGCGCTGCTGCTGGGCGCGGCGGCGCTGCTGGGCGCGCTGCTGCTGACAAGCGGCGAAAAGGCGGCCAAACAGCCGCCGCAGACGGATGAAGTGCAGACGGATCTGCTGCTCAAGCAGCAGGAGCTGTGTGCGCTGCTGGGCGCGATCCGCGGCGTCGGGCAGGTCCGGCTCATGCTTTCCTTTGAAAGCGACGGTGAAACGGTCTATGCCCGCAACACCGACAGCGCGCAGGACGATTCCGACAGCCGGAAGGAAAAAAGCAGCGTGGTGATTGTGAAAAACGGCCAGAATGAAACCGGCCTTGTTTTGCGCCGAAAAACGCCGAAGGTATCCGGCGCGGCCGTTGTCTGCGAGGGCGGCGGCGACCCGGTGGTACGCGCCTTTGTTGTTGAAACGCTCAGCGCACTGCTGGGCATCAAATCCAATCATATCAGCGTCATGCCGATGTAGCGGCGACGAAGGAGGACTTATTATGGCACACAAAAAACGACAGATTCTGGCGGCGTCGCTGGCCGTTGCGCTGGCGATGGCGGTGGCGGTCAACTGGTATTACACCAAAGCAAAGCCCGACGCGGGCACACCCGACGGCGAAAGTCAGCTTGAGGTGCAGGGCGATCTGGGCGATTCCATGCTCGTTGCCGGCACCACCGACGGGGAAACGGAAAACGCGGACGCCATTGAGACGGCGGCAAAGGCGAAGCAGTATTTTTCCGACGCCAAGCTGCGCCAGTCGCAATATCGCGACGAAGTGAAGGACGAGATCGAAGCGCTGATGGAAAGCGACAAGATGGACGACGCGGGCAAGCAGAAGCTGTTGTCCATGCTCTCCGATTTCGACACACGCCAGAAGCAGCAGACCGACTGCGAAGCGCTGATCAAGGCGAAGCTCGGCGGCGAATGTGTGGTTGTCATCAGCGAGGGTACGGCGCAGGTCGTGGTGGAGCCTGGCGCGGTCAACGAAAACACGTCGCTGCAGATTGCGGAGATCGTTGCCAAAGCCGCAAAGATTACGGCGGACAATCTGACGATCATCGAGGCGAAAGAAAGTAACGCGCAAAGATGAAAAATAAAAGCAAAAAGAGTTGTTATTATGCAAAAAATGTGTTATAATACTAAAGCTTATGTAAAAAAATGCAACGCGAAGGAAAGGGCAGGATCGTATGAAACGACACGAAGCGAGAGAGGTCGCCTTCATCATCATCTTTGAAAAGAGCTTTCAGGACGAAACGCCGCTCGACGAAATCATTGACAGCGCGGCGGAATCCGAGTTTTTTGAGGTCAACCGTTTTGTGACACGTACCGTCCGGGACGTGTTTGACAATCTGCCGAAGATCGACGAGACGATCGAACAATATCTCGTCGGCTGGTCCCACGCGCGCATTTCGCGTGTGGCGCGGGCGATCTTGCGGCTGGGCGTGTATGAGATCCTTTATTCCGATGTGCCCGACGGCGTGGCGATCAACGAGGCGGTGGAAATCACCAAGAAGTATTCCGAGCAAAAGGAAGCGTCCTATATCAACGGCGTGCTCGGCTCCGTGGCGCGTGCCAAGGAAGCATGAGCATGTTCCTCGGTTTTGACACCAGCAACTACACGACATCGGCGGCGCTGTTTGATCCGGACACGATGACAGTCCGGCAGCAAAAAAAGCTGCTGCCCGTCCCGGCGGGCGCTCGGGGTATGCGGCAAAGCGAATGTGTGTTTCACCACACGGTGCAGCTGCCGCCGCTTGCGGATACGCTGCTTTGCAACAAGACGGCGATCGCAGCCGTTTGTGCGTCCGACCGGCCGCGCATGCAGGAGGGCTCCTATATGCCGTGCTTTCTGGTCGGCGCGGGAACAGGGCAGATCACTGCCAAAGCGCTCGGCGTGCCGTTTTACCGCACGTCGCACCAGCACGGCCACATCGCCGCGGCGGCGTTCGGCGCGGGAAAGCTCGATCTGCTGGGCGCACCGTTCTATGCGTTCCACGTCTCCGGCGGTACCACGGAAGCTGTTTTGGTGCAGCCGGACAGGGATGAGATCTTTTCCTGCACGCTGGTGGCGCAATCGCTCGACCTCAAAGCGGGGCAGGCGATCGACCGCACGGGCGTGATGCTCGGCCTGCAGTTTCCCTGCGGCGCACGGCTGGAACAGCTGGCGGCAAAGAGCGAGCGCACCTTCCGTATCCGTCCCACGCTCAAAGACGGCAGCCCGAGCCTTTCCGGGATCGAAAACCGGTGCAAAAAAATGCTCGATCAGGGTGAGCCGCCCGAAGATATTGCAAAGTTCTGCCTCGAATCCGTGGCGATTTCGCTCGAAAAAATGACCGAAGCGCTGCTTGAAAATAAAAAACTGCCGCTGCTTTATGCCGGCGGCGTGATGTCCAATACCATGATCCGCGAACGCTTTACCGAGCGTTTCGGCGCCCTCTTTGCGCCGCCCGCGCTGTCGAGTGACAACGCCGCGGGCACGGCGATCATCGGATTTTTAAAACACGAACGGGAGTGAACCCATGTCGTCAGTTTTGACCGTTTCCCAGATCAACACCTACTTAAAAGCCGTGCTGGACGGCGATGACAATTTACAGCATATTTTCGTGTGCGGCGAGATTTCCAACTTCACAAATCACTACCGCACCGGACATTTCTATTTTACGCTCAAGGACGAAAAAGCCGCCATCAAGGCGGTCATGTTCCGCTCCGCGGCGCAGCGGCTGCGCTTTTTGCCCGAAAACGGGATGCGCGTCATCATCCGCGGCTCCGTTTCCCTGTTTGAACGCGACGGCGTGTATCAGCTTTATTGCGACGATATGCAGCCCGACGGCGCGGGCGATCTGAGCGTGGCGTTTGAGCAGCGCAAGAAAAAGCTTGAAGAAATGGGACTGTTCGACCCGCTCCACAAAAAGCCGATTCCGTCTTTGCCGTCGCGCATCGGCGTGATCACGTCGCCCACGGGCGCTGCGGTGCACGACATTCTCAATGTGCTCGAGCGGCGATTTCCGTTTGCGGCAATCGTCTTTTGCGGCGTGCAGGTGCAGGGAGAATCGGCGGCGCCCCAGATCGCCGAAGCGATCGCGCGGTTCAACGAGCTGCAGGCGGCGGACGTGCTGATCGTCGGCCGCGGCGGCGGCTCGATCGAAGACCTTTGGGCGTTCAACGAAGAGATCGTCGCCCACGCCATCTATAACAGCCATATCCCCGTGATCTCCGCGGTGGGACACGAAACCGATTTTACCATCGCCGACTTTGTGGCGGACCTGCGCGCGCCGACGCCCTCGGCCGCGGCGGAGCTGGCGTCGCCCGACACGCGCGAGCTGCTGTTTCAGCTTGACACGATGCTCGACCGGCTGACGGAACGCGTGCTCGATAAACACCAAAACAAAGCCCTGCGGCTCGAAGCGATGCTTCACCGGCTGCAGCAGCAAAGCCCCGAAAGACGGCTGCAGTTGTTGGAAACAAAGCTGCAGCAGCAAACGGAAAAGCTGATCTCCGGCGGACAAGCCATGCTGCGCCCCTATGCGGACGCGCTGGGCACGCTGGCGCAAAAGCTGGAAATGACAAGCCCGCTGCGCACGCTTGCACGCGGCTATGTGTTGGCGCAGGACGAAAACGGCCTGTTGGTGCGCAATGCCGCCAAGGTGCAGAAAGGGCAGACGCTGGCTTTGCGTTTTGCCGACGGCAGCGTGCTTTGCCGCGCCGAAGAAGTGACACTCCCTGAAGGAAAGGATGCATAACATCATGGAACAATATACCCTTGACACCGCCATGCTGCGGCTGCAGGAGATTACCGAAACGCTGGAAAAAAACGAGTGCGACCTCGAAATGTCGATGAAGCTGTATGAGGAGGGCGTGCACCTCGTTTCGTTTTGCAGCAAGGCGCTGAATGATTGCAAGCAGCGCATCATCGAGCTGGGCGAGCTCGGCGCCGGAGATGAAGGCCATGACACGTTTTGACGCCTATCTCAGTCAGATCAACGCCCGGCTGGCGGCGCTTTTGCCCGTGTGCGATTACGATGCGCCGCAGGTGTGCGACGCGATGCGCTACAGCGTAGAGGGCGGCGGCAAACGGATCCGTCCGGTGCTGATGCTGGAAAGCTGCCGGCTGTGCGGCGGCGATCCGGCGGACGCGCTCGATTTTGCCTGTGCGCTCGAAATGATCCACACCTATTCTCTTATCCACGACGATCTGCCGTGTATGGACGACGACGACATGCGCCGGGGCAAACCGGCGTGCCATATCGCGTTTGGAGAGGCGACGGCGGTGCTTGCCGGTGACGCGCTTTTGACCGAGGCGTTTCACGCGGCGGCGGCGTCTGCGTTCGCAAAAAAGCACCCCGACCGTGCAGTGGAAGCGATCGCGCTTCTGGCGTCGCTGGCGGGAGCAAACGGCATGGTCGGCGGACAGGCGATCGATCTGCAAAGCGAAGACAAAACAATCTCTCTGTCGCGGCTGCGGCTGATGGACAAGCTGAAAACCGGCGCGCTGATGAAGGCCGCGTGCAAAGTCGGCGCCGTTCTGGCCGGCGCAACCAAGGCGCAACTAGACGCGCTCGAACGCTATGCCGACAATCTCGGTCAGGCGTTTCAGATCACGGACGACATTTTAGATGTGACGAGCGACAGCGAAACGCTGGGCAAGCCCGTGGGCTCCGACGCCGAACAGAACAAATCGACCTATGTGTCGCTGCTCGGGCTCGAGGCAGCAAAAGAAAAAGCGACCGAATGCACCGCGCAGGCGCTTTGGGCGCTGGCGGTTTTTGGCGATGACGCGGCCTTTTTGCGCCAGATTGCCGAACGGCTGCTGACAAGAACTACATAAATCGGATGGATGCTACATGAACAATCCAATATTACCGCGCATCCGCACGCCGCAGGACGTCAAAGCGCTGAATGAAGACGAACTGCAAACGCTGTGCGGCGAAGTGCGGCAGACGCTGATTGCGGTTACGGCGAAAAACGGCGGCCACCTCGCGTCGAATCTCGGCGCGGTGGAGCTGACCGTGGCGCTGCACTATGTGTTTCAGTCGCCGGACGATCAGATCGTCTTTGACGTCGGCCATCAGTGCTATACCCATAAGCTGCTCACCGGACGTTACGACCGGTTCGGTTCGCTGCGCACCGAAGGCGGCCTTTCGGGCTTTTGCCGCCCGAGCGAAAGCGAACACGATATCTTCTATTCCGGCCACAGCGGCACGTCGGTGTCGGCCGGCCTCGGCCTTGCAACGGCCAAAAAGCTGCAAAACGATCCGCATTTTGTCGTCTCCGTGATCGGCGACGGCTCGTTTACGGGCGGGCTTGTGTATGAAGCGCTCAACAACGGCGGACGCAGCGGCACCCGGCATATCCTGGTGCTCAACGACAACAATATGTCCATTTCGGAAAACGTCGGCTCGCTGGCAAAATATCTTGCCGTCATCCGCTCCACGCCGCAGTATTACACGTTCAAGGCGTCCACGGAGCGCACGCTGTCGAAGATCCCGTCCATCGGCAAACCGCTGGTGCAAAAGCTGTATGACCTCAAAACGGCGGTCAAAAACCGGCTGTATGCCGAAAGCACGTTTTTCGAAGACCTCGGCTACCGCTATATGGGTCCCGTGGACGGCCACAATATCTCTGTGCTGATCGACGCGCTGGAGGCCGCCAAACGCGTGAACGGCCCGGTGCTGCTGCATGTGAACACGCAAAAGGGCAAAGGCTACCGCTTTGCCGAAGAAAACCCGCGCGCGTTCCACGGCGTTGCCGGATTCGATCCGCTGACCGGCGAGCAGCCAAAGGCGGGCGAAAGCTTTTCGTCCCGGTTCGGCAGTCTGCTCAAAGCGCAGGCCGAAAAGCAGCCGGAAATCTGCGCCATCACGGCGGCCATGGGCTTTTCAACGGGACTCGAACCGTTCAAAGACGCCTTCCCCGACCGCTTTTTCGACGTCGGAATCGCGGAGGAACACGCCGTGACCTTTGCGGCGGGCCTTGCCAAAGACGGGATGCTGCCGGTGTTCGCGGTCTATTCCACCTTTTTGCAGCGGTGCTATGACGAGCTGGTGCACGACGTGGCGCTGCAAAACGTGAAGGTGATCTTTGCGATCGACCGCGCCGGCTTTGTCGGCGAAGACGGCGAAACCCATCAGGGCCTCATGGACGTGGCGTTTTTGTCGTCGATTCCCAATTTTAAAATCTACGCGCCCTGCTCGTTCCGCACCTTGCAGGCCGATCTCAACCAGGCGATCCACGCCGATCATGGCCCCGTCGCGGTGCGCTATCCGCGCGGCGGCGAACCGCAAGAGAGCGAAAAGCTCCGGTTTGACTGCGTGGAATACGCAACCTACGGCGACGAAAGCGCCGACACGGCGATTTGTACCTACGGACGGCTGAGCGCCGAGGCGGTCAAGGCCTGCGACGCGCTGGAAAAGAAAGGCGTCCCGGCGCATGTGGTCGCGCTCAATCAGATCCATCCGCTGCCCGGCGGCGCGCTGGAGATTCTGAAACAAAAACGAAACATCTGCTTTTTCGAAGAAGGGCTGCAGACCGGCGGCGCCGGGGAACAGACCGCGCTGCGGCTGCTGGAAAGCGGCTATGGCGGCACATTCCGCCTGACGGCGGTGCCCGACTGCTTTGTTGCGCAAGCGAGCGTCAAAGAGCAGCTTCGAAAATACGGACTTGACTCTGACAGTATGATAAAAACGATGACAGACATCACGGAGACACAGGCATGACGGAAAAGAAACGGCTCGACGTGGCGCTGTTTGAACGCGGGTTTGCCGAAAGCCGCGAAAAGGCGAAGGCGCTGATTATGGCCGGACAGGTCTATGTGAACAACCAAAAAGCGCTCAAAAGCGGCGACACCGTAAAGGAAGGCGACTGCCTTGAGGTACGCGGCGACAAGCTGCCGTTTGTTTCACGCGGCGGTCTCAAGCTGCAAAAGGCGGTGGACGTGTTCGGCGTAACGCTCGAAAACTGCATCTGTATGGATATCGGCGCGTCCACGGGCGGCTTTTCCGACTGTATGCTGCAGCACGGCGCAAAAAAGGTCTATGCGATCGACGTCGGCTATGGCCAGCTCGCGTGGAAGCTGCGCGAAGACAACCGCGTGGTCAACATGGAGCGTACCAATTTCCGCTATGTCACCCATGAACAGATCCCGGAGACCATCGACTTTGCGTCGGTGGACGTGTCGTTTATTTCGCTGCGGCTGATCGTGCCGGTGATGCGAGAGCTTCTCAAAGACGGCGGACGGGCCGTGTGCCTCATTAAACCGCAGTTTGAAGCCGGGCGCGAAAACGTGGGCAAAAAAGGCGTGGTGCGCGACCAGAGCGTCCATGTGCAGGTTGTGTCCGACATTGTACAGTTTTTGCTCGACACGGGCTTTTCGGTCCTTTCGCTCGATTATTCCCCGGTCAAGGGACCGCAGGGCAATATTGAATATCTGGTGCTTGTGGAAAAGACGGACGACGCACAGTCGTTTTTGACCGTCACGCCGTCCGAGATCGTTGCCTTGTCGCACGAGGCGCTCGATCAATAACAGGCAACAGTCGACAGTCGTTAGTCGTTAGTAGAAACGGACGCAAAGAAGCAACGAAACGAGTGTTGGTAACAGCCTAGTAACCGGTTTGGTAACTGTTTGGTAACCACGGAAAAGCCCACCGTTGGGGCAATTGTTCGTAATTAGTTACCAAGTTACCAATATTCCAAGTAAAAAGTCAGAAATATAGAAATAGAGAGAAAACAGGAAAAGTTGGAAAACGTTGGTTTCCGGTTTCCGGTAACTCTCTGAGATAAATATATATCCGGCGTGACCGGCTAACGAATCGCCGATCCCTGATCGGCGCTGCTCAAACTGACGACTGACGACTGTTGACTTACAATGATCGCAGATCAGCAAGAAATGATTTTGAAAGAAGGTGCCGCTATGTCTATGAAAATCGCCGTCCGGGTCAATTTGACCCGTGCGCACGCGTTCGACGTGACTGCCAAGGTGATCGAAGAACTCCACCGCCTCGGTGCGACGGTGCTGATGGAAAAAGAGATGCAGCCTGTGTTCGGCGCCTTTCCCGTCCGCTTTTTGCCGGGCGACACGGTGTGGGCACAGTGTGATCTGTTTATCGCGGTCGGCGGCGACGGCACGTTTATCCACACGGCGCATGTCGCGTCCGGATATGACAAGGAGATCCTCGGCATCAACGCCGGCAACCTCGGCTTTTTGGCCGGATTGGAAAAAACGGAGCTGCCGCTTTTAAGCCATCTGATCGACGGCAGCTACACGATCGACAAACGCATGATGCTGTGCGTGGAGCATTACCAAAACGACACGCTGCGGGAAAAGTTCTATTGCCTCAACGACGCCGTGTTTGCGCGCGGCGTGTCGCTGCGCATGTGCGACATCACCGTTTTTTGCGACGGGCAAAAGGTCAACGACTATTTTGCCGACGGCCTGATCTTTGCAACGCCCACCGGCTCGACGGCCTATTCGCTGTCCGCCGGCGGCCCTGTGGTGGATCCCGCGATCGAAACGCTTTTGCTCACACCGATCTGCACCCATTCGCTGTTTGCGCGCTCGATGATGTTCCGGCCGGAAAAAACGCTGACGGTGGAGATCCGCAACCCGGAGCTGTGTCTGCCGCTGCTGTCGTGCGACGGCGAAGAGAGCGTCCATATCTCAAAGGGCAGCACCTTTTTGATCCGGCGTGCCAGCCGCAATTGCAAGATCATCCGGATCAAAGCCGAGAGCTTTACCGATATACTATCCAGAAAAATGGTGGAACGCCGCGTGTGACGGCAGGGGAAGGAGAACAGTATGAAGAAGAACAGCAGACAGGAAGCGATCCTTCAGCTTATCGAACAGGAGAATATCGGCACGCAGGACGAGCTGATGCAAAAACTCGGCGCGCTGGGCTATTCCGTGACCCAGGCGACCGTGTCGCGCGATATCAAAGCGCTCAAATTAGTCAAATCTCCCGTGGCGGACGGTCAGTACCGCTACGCCGCGGTGCGCCGCGAGATGCAGGACGTCTCCGGCAAATATTATTCCATTCTGACCCAGTCGATCCTGCACGCGGATTATGCCGGCAACATGGTCGCCATCAAGTGCTATTCCGGTATGGCAAACGCCGCGTGCGCCGCGGTGGATCACATGGATTCCGACAAGATCCTCGGCACGCTGGCCGGCGACGACACGATCTTTGTGCTTTGCCGCGACAACCAGGGTGCGCAGGATGTGAGCCGGCTGATGCAAAGCTTTGCCGAACACGGCAGCAACTAAACGAACCACACACCGAACAAAGGAGGCGAAGCGGATGCTGCGCGAGCTGACAATTGAAAACGTGGCCGTCATCGAACGCGCGTCCCTGCGCTTTGACGAAGGCTTCAACGTGCTGACCGGCGAAACCGGCGCCGGCAAATCGATCGTGATCGACGCGATCAATGCCGTTCTGGGCGAACGTACCGGCCGCGACGTGGTCCGCTCCGGAGAAGCAACCGCAAAGGTCACCGCCTATTTTGACGACCTTTCCCCGGCGGCAAAAGCCGTTTTGGAAAGCTTCGATCTCGACCCGGACGACGAGCTGCTGATTGCGCGGACAATCTCCGCCGACGGCAAAAGCAGCTGCAAAATCGGCGGCAAAACCGTGACGGCGTCCATGCTGCGTCAGCTCGGCCATGAGCTTGTAACGATCTGCGGCCAGCACGACAGCCAGCATCTTTTGCAAAAAGAAAAACACCTCGATTACATAGATCTGCTCGCCCAGAGCGGCGAACTGAAAGCGCAGTACCAAGCGCAGTACCACGCGCTGCGGGATGTGAAAAAACAGCTTCACCGGCTTCGGAAAGCCGACGCCGACAAGGGCGCAAGGCTCGATTATCTTTCGTTCCAGATCAGGGAGCTCGAGGACGCGCATATCACAATCGGCGAAACCGACGCGCTGCAGCAGCAGAAAAAACGGCTGCAAAACAAAGAAAAACGGCTGCAGTCGCTGCAGGCCGTGTGCGCCGCCATCGACGGCGACGAAAACGGCGGACTGCTGCAAAACCTCTATACGCTCTCGAGCGCGCTGGCACAGCTTTCTGACGGCGACGACAGCTTTCGCGCGTTTGAAGACACGGTCGCAAACGTGCGCTATGACCTGGAGGACTGCGCCGCGGCCGCCCGGCGGACGCTGGACGCGGAAGAAGCCGACGACACCGACATCGACACAATCGAACAGCGGCTCGATCAGCTTTACCGCCTGGGGCAAAAATACGGTCACAGCGAAGAGGCAATGCTCGCGGCGCTGCAAAAAGCCAAAGAAGAATATGACAATATTGCCTTTTCCGAACAGAAAATCGCCGAACTCGAACAGGCGGAGGACGCCATGAGCGACGAGCTGTTACGCTTGGGCGACCGTTTGACCGACTGCCGCAAAGCGGCTGCCCGCGACTTTGAACAAAAGGTGACACGGGAACTGACCTTCCTTGACATGCCGGCGGCACAGTTCAAGGTGGAATTCCGCGAACAGAACGCGACCGAAAACGGGATGGACGACGTGGAGTTTTGCTTTTGCGCCAACCCCGGACAAGCCTTGAAGGGCATCGGCAAAATCGCGTCGGGCGGCGAACTGTCGCGTATCATGCTCGCTATCCGCTGTGTGCTTTCGGAGCACGACGGCGAAACGATGATCTTTGACGAGATTGACACCGGCGTCAGCGGCCGCGCCGCCAGCCGGATCGCCGACCGCTTGCGCAAGGTTGCAAGCGGCAGACAGGTGCTTTGCGTCACCCATCTTGCCCAGATCGCGGCGGCGGCAAACAGCCATCTGCTGGTGGAAAAATCGCTCGACCCCGGCGCGACCTATACCCGGGTGACGCCGCTGGACGACGCCGGCCGCGAAACGGAGATCGCCCGGCTGATCGGCGGCGATCTGATCACAGACGCCACGCGTGCTTCCGCGCGGGAGCTGCTGGCGTATTACGGATGAATCCATAAAAAAACAAATTGCAATAGAACCACAAAAAAAGAAAGGATGTATTCCCATGGAAATATATGAAGAACTGGTTGCGCGCGGCCTGATCGCGCAGGTGACGGACGAACAGGAGATCCGCGATCTTGTCAACAACGGCAAGGCGGTGTTTTACATCGGCTTTGACCCCACGGCGGATTCGCTGCATGTGGGTCACTTTATGGCGCTGTGCCTGATGAAGCGTCTGCAGATGGCGGGCAACAAGCCCATCGCCCTGATCGGAGGAGGAACCGCCATGATCGGCGACCCCTCGGGCCGCACCGATATGCGCCAGATGATGACCAAGGAGACCATTCAGCACAACTGCGACTGCTTTAAAAAGCAGATGAGCCGCTTTATCGATTTTTCAGACGGCAAAGCGCTGATGGTCAACAACGCCGACTGGCTGCTCGATCTCAACTATGTGGAGCTGCTGCGCGAAGTGGGCGCTTGCTTTTCAGTCAACAACATGCTGCGTGCGGAATGCTATAAGCAGCGGATGGAAAAGGGCTTGTCGTTCCTCGAATTCAACTACATGATCATGCAAAGCTACGACTTTTATTCCCTGTTCCAGAAATACGGCTGCAACATGCAGTTCGGCGGCGACGACCAGTGGAGCAACATGCTCGGCGGCACGGAGCTGATCCGCAAAAAGCTGGGCAAGGACGCCTATGCCATGACGATTACGCTGCTGCTCAACTCCGAGGGCAAAAAGATGGGCAAAACCCAGAAGGGCGCCGTGTGGCTCGACCCGGAAAAGACCAGCCCGTATGAATTCTATCAGTACTGGCGCAATGTGGACGACGCCGACGTGCTCAAGTGTATCCGCATGCTGACCTTCCTGCCGCTCGACGAGATCGAAAAAATGGAAAGCTGGCAGGGGAGCGAGCTCAACCGCGCCAAAGAGATCCTCGCCTTCGAGCTGACAAAGCTCGTCCACGGCGAGGCGGAAGCCGAAAAAGCCCAGGCCACCGCCAAGGCGCTGTTCACGGGCGCCGCGGACGCGGACAATATGCCGGCCACAACGCTCGCAAAGGCCGACTTTGACGCCGGCGTGCAGCTGCTGGACGTGATGGTGCAGGCAGGTCTTGTCAAATCCAAGGGCGAAGGCCGCCGGCTGGTGCAGCAGGGCGGTGTGTCGCTCAACGACGAAAAGGTGACCGACCCGATGTTGGTTTTGTCCGCCGCCGATTTTGAAAAAGGCTATGCCGTGATCAAAAAAGGCAAAAAAGTCTTCCATAAGATCACGGTGGCATAAGATGTATTTTCTCGGCATCGGCACCGTCGTCAACTGCGGCGCGGTGGTGCTCGGCGGCGTTCTCGGTCTGCTGCTGCGGCGCGTACTCAATACGAGGATCTGCGACACCGTGACGCAGGCCATGGGACTTGCGGTGGTGTTTATCGGCGCGGCCGGCGCACTGGCAAGATTTCAGGATCTGCGGAATACGCCGCATGAAACGACGCATATTCTTTTGATGGTGCTCTCGCTCGCGCTCGGCGCCGCTGTGGGCGAAGCGATCAATATCCAAAATCTGACCGAGCGCTTTGGCGCGTTTTTGCGCCGCAAGGTCAAAAGCGAAAAGGATCCGCAGTTTTTAGAAGGCTTCGTTTCCGCCTCGCTGACGATCTGCGTGGGCGCCATGGCGGTGATGGGACCGCTGCTCGACGCGCTGCAAAAGGATCCGTCCACACTGTATACCAAAGCGGTGCTCGACCTTGTCATCATATTGGTGATGGCGGCGGCAATGGGCAAGGGCGTGGTGTTTTCCGCGCTGCCGCTGGTGGCGCTGCAAGGCTCGCTGACGCTTTTGGCGCATTGGATCGAGCCGCTTCTGACCGAGCTTGCGGTCACGAATATCAGCTTTGTAGGCTCCATGCTGATCTTCTGTGTGGGTCTTAATCTGATGGTGAAAACCAAAATCCGTGTTGCGAATCTGCTGCCTGCGCTGCTCTTTACGGCGGCCAGCAGCTTTATCCCGTTATCATAAACAATACAAAGGAGAAGGACGATGAGCGAAAAGACGATCTATACGGTTGCAACAGCCCATCTGGACACGATCTGGAACTGGAGCTTTGAAACGACCGTGCAGGACTATCTGCCAAAAACGCTGGAAAAAAACTTTGAGCTGTTCCGCAAATACCCGGACTACCGCTTCAATTTTGAGGGCGCCTACCGCTATCAGTTGATGGAGGAATACTATCCCGAACAGTTCCGGACACTCAAACAGGCGGTGGCCGACGGCCGCTGGAACGTGACCGGATCCGCGTGGGAAAACGGCGATTGCAACATCCCGTCGCCGGAAGCGCTGTTTCGCAATTTCCTGTACGGCAACGGCTATTTTCAAAAGACCTTCGGCAAAACGAGCAAGGACGTCTTTTTGCCCGACTGCTTCGGCTTCGGCTATGCGCTGCCGTCCATTGCCGCCCACAGCAATCTGCTGGGCTTCACCACGCAGAAACTCTCTTGGGGCAGCGCCTACGGGATCCCGTTCGACATCGGCAAATGGTACGGCGTCAACGGCAAACCGATCTATGCGTGTCTCAATATGGGCAACTATGTCCATGTGTTTTCCAAGATTCGCGGCTACGACTTTGTGCAAAAGAAGCTGAAGGCCAACGAGGCGTTCGGTCTTTCCGCGACCGCCGTCTATCACGGCGTGGGCGACCGCGGCGGGGCACCGCTCGAATTATCGGTCAAAACGCTGCAAAAAGAGATGGACGAAAACAAAGTCAGTCCGGTCGAAGTCCGCTCTGCGGCGTCGGATGAGATCTACCGCGACTTGGAGCAGGACAAAAAGACCGCAGCCAAGCTGCCGCAGTGGCACAACGAGCTGCTGATGACCAACCACGGCGCCGGCTGCTACACCTCGCGCGCCATCTCAAAACGCTGGAACGCGAGAAACGAAGTGCTCGCCAATATGGCGGAGCGTGCCGCCGTCGGCGCAAGACTGCTCGGCGCGCTGCCGTATCCGCAAAACACGCTCGACACCGCGTGGAAACGCGTGATCGCGCACCAGTTCCACGACGATCTGACCGGCACGGCGCTGCAGGCGGAATATCGCCGTTCGTGGAACGACTATGTGCAGTCGATGAACCAGTTTTCCGACGTGTTTGCGTCCTCGGCCGAAGCCGTGCTCAAAAATATGGACACCTCGTTTTGCAAAGGCACGCCCGTTGCCGTTTGGAACAGTCAGGACTTTGCCGTCCAGCGCGTGGTCACGTTCCCGTGTGACAAAGCCTGCATCCGTGTGTTCGACGATCAGGGCGTGGAGGTGCCGTCGCAAAGCTTTATAAACGAAACCGGCGAACAAACCGCCGCCATTTATGCCAAAGTGCCGCCCTGCGGCTGCCGCGTGTTCGACGTGCGCGCGGGCAAAACGCCCTACAGCGACGACGAACCGGTCATGTTCGCCGCCGACGACAAGCTCGAAAACGAGCGCGTGATCGTCCGGCTCGACAAAAACGGCGACGTGTGCTCGATCTATGACAAAACCGTGGGCCAGCAGCTGTTGCGCCGGCCGGTCACGTTCGACCTGCTGCGCGACGACGGCGTGCGCAGCTATCCCGCGTGGGAAGTGACCTACGACGATGTGATGGCGCCTGTGATGGCCCGTCCGCAAAAGGTCAGTGCCGCGCTGGTATACAGCGGCCCGTGCATCGCCGCGCTGCGGCTCAAAAAGCGCTTCGGCCAATCGACCTTTGATACCATTGTCACCGTCATGCGCGGTACCAAGGTCGTCTCGTTCCAGAACGAGATCGACTGGCACGAACACAGCACCATGTGCAAGGTGTGTTTCCCGCTCGGCGTGGAAAACGACACGGCGCGCTACGACCTCGGCCTCGGCGCGATCGACCGCGCCACCAACACGCGTCAGCTCTTTGAGGTGCCGGCGCAGCAGTGGGCCGCCATCCGCGACCGTTCGGGCGCCTTCGGCGTCGGCATTCTTTCCGACAGCAAGCGTGGCTGGGACAAGCCCGACGCGTTCACCTTGCGTCTGACGGCGCTGCATACCCCGAAATATTCCTTCCGTCCCGACAGTATGCAAAACCAGCTCGACCAGGGTCTCAACCGGTTCGGCTTTGCCATCTGCTCGTTTGCGGAGGATAACTATACCTCGCTCGACAAACGCGCCCGCCAGTTCTGCACGCCGCTTGCCGCGTTCTCTCTCGGACGCCATAAGGGCGCGCTCGGCACACGGTTCAGTCTGCTTTCCTGCTCCAATGACAGCGTGGTTGTCCGCGCGGTAAAACAGGCGCAGGACTCCGATGAGATCGTCGTGCGCGTCAATGAGATTGCCGGCAAACAGCAGGAACGCGTCACGCTGCGGTTCTTCCAGCCGGTTGTTTCCGTGCGCGAAATCTATGCGAGCGAAGAGACGATCGGCATGTACCCTGTGGAGGACGGCGCGATCACGTTTGATCTCGACCCGTTCGACGTGCGCTCGTTTGCACTTTCCTTCCCGGAAAAGCCGGTACACCCGGTCAAGAGCAAGCCGGCTGTTTTGCCGCTCAACACCTTTGTGCTCACAACGAACGACAAGCGATCCGACGCGTTTTTGCCGATGCTCGATTTTTCGCTTCCCGGGGAGCTGATGCCCGGCGAGGTGCTTTCGGGCGGCTTGCGGTTTGAACTGAACAACGCCTGCAATACACCCAACGCGCTGCTTTGCAACGGCCAGACGCTGGACGTACCGGCGGGCGCCAAAGCGTTTTGCTTCATCGGCTGTGCGCTGGGCGCAGACAAAACCTATACCTTCAAAGCCGACGAGACGGAAATCGCCTGCAAGGTGCAAAACCTGCTGGAGCCGATCGGCAAATGGGATCTGACCGATCTTGAAGAATCCGCCGCGATCAAGCGCGATCCGCTGGCGTTTTCGCTGACCCATACCCACGGCAAAGACGGCGACAATATCGGGCAGCAGACCTTCTTCTTCCGCTGCGAAGTGCCGCTCGGCAAAGCAAAAACGCTCACGATGCCGGTGCACTCCGATCTGCTGTTGCTTTCGGCTGTATTCAAAACGGAAGCGCAGCGCGCCGAGCTTTTGACAACGCTGTATGACAAAGCACAGCCGCGCGAGATCGACAAGGAGGCCTACAGCGGCGAAGCCGTTGCCTACCGCGCCGAAAAGCTGCGTTCGCTCTGGCGCCGGTTCTTCTGATGAAAGTTTCACTTTTTGCGGCCGTGCCGCTTGTCAAACAACCGGCCGTGTGCTACAATAAATCCATAAACACGTGCAGGGAGGCTATTTTATGAAACCCGCAAACAAAAACCAAACGCTTTTTGTACTGCTCAGCTGCGGCTTCGGCGTTGCTGCGGCGGTGCTGCACTGGCTGATTCCGACCAGATTTCTGTTGGGCAACGTGATCGAATATATCTGTGCCGCCGTGGCGGCAGTGCTGTCGCTTGCGGCGCTGGGGCTGTTCGTCTTCGGCTTTGTGGTGCCGCTTTTGCAACAGAAAAAGGGCCTTTGCGGCGGCAGCGTATTCTATATGCCGGCGCTTTGCTGGTCGGTGCTCGGGCTGCTGTTCGGCGCCGCGGCAACAACGGCAAAGCTGATCCGTGCGCTGCTATACGGCTTTGTGCCCGTCCAGACGGAAGGGATCCAATGGAGCTTTTCCGTGCTCACACTTGTCAATGTTCCCGTGCTGGTGTGCTTTGCCGTGCTGTTTTTGCGCGAGCAAAAGGCACAGCGCGATTAAGCGAAAAAGGGGTTCAAGGTTATGGAAAAAGAAAAACGCATATATACCATCGCGACGGCGCATCTCGACACGGTATGGAACTGGGATTTCGAGCATGTTTTGAACGTCTGTCTGCCCAACACGCTGCACGACAACTTCCGTCTGTTCAGCCAGTACCCCGACTACCGCTTCAATTTCGAGGGCGCGTACCGGTATGAGCTGTTCCGCGAATACTATCCCGAGGAGTATGAAACGCTGAAAGGCTATATCGCCGACGGCCGCTGGAACGTGACCGGCTCGGCGTGGGAAAACGGCGACGTCAATGTGCCGTCTCCGGAGCAGATGTTCCGCAACATTTTGTACGGCAACCGCTATTTCCGGCAGGAATTCGGCAAACAGAGCAACGACATCTATCTGCCCGACTGCTTCGGCTTCGGCTGGGCGCTGCCGAGCATTGCCGCGAATGCCGGCCTCAAGGGCTTTTCCACCCAGAAGCTGAGCTGGGGCAGCGCCTACGGGATCCCGTTTGATATCGGCCGCTGGGAAGGCCCCGACGGCAAAAAGATCTTTGTCTCGCTCGACCCGAAAAGCTATTGCACCACCTTCCGGAAGATCCGCGACAGCAAAGAGCTGCTGCCGAAGCTGAAAAAGAACGAAAAGAAATACGACCTGCCGTGGACGATGGGCTACCACGGCGTGGGCGACGTTGGCGGCGCGCCGAAGGAGGAGTCGGTGAAAACGCTGGAAGCCGAGATGGCGCAAAACAGCGAAAGCGACGTCAAGGTGCTCTCTTCCTCGCCCACGGAATTCTTTGACGACCTTGCCGCGCTGCCGCAGGAAGAACAGGACAAGCTGCCCGGCTGGAACAGCGAACTGCTGATGACCAACCACGGCGTCGGCTCCTACACCTCGCGTGCGTTTTCCAAACGGATGAACCGCAAAAACGAGGAGCTCGGCGACATGGCCGAAAAGGCGGGCGTGATCGCGTCGGCTGTGTGCGGCGCAAAATACCCGAAGGCGGCGTTCGACGACGCGTGGAAAAAGACGATTGCCCACACCTTCCACGACGACATCACCGGTACCAGCGTGGAGCGTGTGTATAAGCGTTCGTGGAATGATCTTGTGATCGCGGCCAACCGCTTTGCCGGCGCGTTTGAAGGCGCCGGCGCCGAGATCGCCAAAAACATGGACACCTCGTGGACAAAGGGCATCGCCGTGGTCGTTGCAAACTCGCTCGAGCAGCCGCGCATGGAGCCGGTGGATCTGACAATCCCCGCCAAGGGCTACCGCTGTGTGCGCGTCTATGACAACCAGGGCAAAGAGGTGCCCTCGCAGGTCAACTACGCCGACGAATCCGTGATCAAGCTGTGCTTTTGCGCCACAGTGGACGCGCTGGGCTACAAGGTCTACGACGTGCTCTATTCCTTTGAGCCCTGCCGGCTCAACACCGGCGTGCGCTGCGGCGGCAATATCATCGAAAACTACAAGTATATCGTCTCGGTCAATCAAAAGGGCGATATCTGCTCCGTGATCGACAAAACGCTCGGCGGCCGCGAGCTGCTGGAAAAGCCGATCCGGTTTGAAATCAACAAATACGACGGCAACAAGGCCTACCCCGCGTGGGAGCTGACCAAAGACGAAGCCACGGGCTACCCGTGGGAATACGCCGAAAAGGGCGAGGTCGAAGTGGAGGAACAGGGTCCCGTGCGTGTGACGCTGCGGGTGAAGCAAACAGCCGGCAATTCCACGTTTACCTACCGGGTGTCGCTGTTTGCCGGCGGCCAGTGGGTCAGCGTCCAAAACGAGGTGGAATGGCGCTCGTTCCGCCGCCTTTTGCAAAACGGCTTCCACTTGAACGCCAAAGCGCCGCAGGCCACGTTTGACCTCGGCCTCGGCGTCATCCGCCGCCGTCCGGCAACGAAAAAGCTCTATGCCGTGCCGGCGCAAAAATGGGCGGATCTGACCGACCAGCGAAACAATTTCGGCGTCAGCATCTTCTCCGATTCCAAATACGGCTGGGTGTTCAAAGATCAGCATTCGCTGCTTTTGACCGTGCTGCACACGCCGAAATACTACTACCGCGCCGACTCCGTGCAGGGCATGATGGACATGGGTCTCAACCGCTACGGCTACGCGCTCTATGCGCACAAAGGCGATTTTACCAACGGCACGCAGTTCTATGCGCGGGCGTTCCACCAGCCGCTGACGGCGTTTGTCACCAGCCGCCACCCGGGTTCGCTGGAAAGTGCGTTTGGCTTTGCCCAGCTCAACAACCCCGGCGTGATTTTGCGCGCGATGAAAAAGGCCGAAGACTCCGACGAAGTGATCGTGCGGTTTAACGAAGGCGCCGGCATGCACGCGGGCAACACCTACTTTACCCTCGGCACCGGCATCCTTGCGGCGCGCGAAGTGAACACCACCGAAGACCCGGTCGGCCCGGCGCAGGTCGTGGACGGCAATCTGGTGTTTGACCTCGAGCCGTTCGAAGTCAAGACCTTTGCGCTGACGCTGGCCCCGTGCAAACGCGCCGGCATCGGCAGCCAGCAGCCGCTCAGACTGCCGTATAACCTCGACATGATCACGTTCAACAAAAACCGCGGCGACACCTATATCCCGACGCTGAACGTCTCGGTGCCGGGCGAGTTGTTCCCGCAATCGATCGACTGCGCCGGCGTCCATTTTGAAACCGGCATGGCGTGGGCGGACAACAACGCGCTGATTGCCGCCGGTCAGACGCTCGACGTCAGCGGCACGCGGCTTTGCTTCATCGGCGCGAGCCTGTACGGCGACAAAACCTACACCTTCCGCGTGGATGACAAGCCGGTGGAGCTCAAGGTGCAATCGGTCAAGGAGCGCGTCGGCGGCTGGGATCTTTACAATCTTGCCGAAACGGCGTTCATCAAGGGCGACCGCGTGGCGTGGGTCTGCACCCATACGCACGAAAACGACAAGGACAACCGCGGCGACGAGCTGTACTTCTTTATGTATGCCCTCGATATCCGCGGCGCGTCGACGGTCACACTGCCCGAAGACAACGGTCTGATGCTGCTTGCGGCAACCGTTGTCACCGACGAGCGCGACGCGGCGCTGAACCGGCCGCTGCTGCCCGCGATGGAAAAGCGTCCCTTCGATTTCACGATGAGCCCGAAGGAAAAACGCCGCCACAACAAGCAGATGAAAAAGACGCGCAAGCCGCTCAACCAGTCATAAAAAAGAGAGGTACGGCCAGTCCGTACCTTTTTTGAAGGAGCATCTTTTATGGTTCATTCCAACTGCCACACCCACACCGTGTTTTGCGACGGGAAAAACACGCCCGAGGAGATGGTGCGTGCCGCCGCGGAAAAGGGCTTTGCCTGCCTCGGCTTTTCGTTCCATTGCCCGATGACGCCCGACGCCGTCTGGACGATCCGGCCGAAAAAAATCGGCGATTACACCGCGGAGATCCGCCGTTTGCAGCAGGTGTATGCGGACAGGATTGAAATTCTCCACGGCGTGGAACTCGACCGCGACTATTGCGGTGTGGATCCCGATTCGTTCGATTATACGATCGCCTCCGTCCATCAGCTCACCAAAGGCGACGAACACTTCGACGTGGACGACACCGCCGAAACCTTGCGGACGTGCTGCGAACGGTTTTACGGCGGCGACTGGTGCGCCCTCGCGGCGGACTACTACGACCGGCTGTCGCGCTTTGTGATCGACGTGCAGCCGACCGTTGTGGGACACTATGACCTGATTGAAAAATTCAACGAACACGGCGCGCTGTTTGATTCTCTCGATCCGCGCTATCTGACCGTTGCAAAGGCGCACATCGACCGCATTCTGGCGCACTGCCCGGACGTTTTGTTTGAAGTGAACACCGGCGCGATGTACCGCTGCGGCAAAGCGCAGCCCTATCCGGCGGCGCCGCTGCTGCGGTATCTTCGGGAAGCAGGCGCAAAGGTGATTGTGACGAGCGATTCCCACAATACCGATTCTCTGGACTTTGCGTTTGCCACCGCGCTGGCGGCAATCCGCGCCGCAGGCTTTACCGAGGTATATGAGCTGCGGCGGCAAAACGGAAAAGCCGTTGCCCGGCCAACAGCGGTGTGACGGAGGACAAAGCGATGACACTGGAACTGCAAAGACCGACGGCCGCCTATGCCGAACAGGTGATGGCGTTCCGGGCGGAACTGCTTCGGAATCACGACGCCTTTGACGGATGCGCCGGGCTGGAAACGTGCGATACGTTTGCCGCGTGGGTCGATTTTGAAAACCGCTTAAAGCAAAAATACAGGGAGAACTACGTGCCCTCCGAAGTGTTTCTGGCTGTGCGGCGCAGCGATGACAAGGTTGTGGGAATCATCGATTTTCGCCATCCGCTGTCACCGTTTTTGCTGCAATACGGCGGGAGCATCGGCTACAGTGTTGCGCCGTCGCAGCGGCGAAAGGGCTATGCCGGGGAGATGCTGCGATTGATGCTGAACATTTGCCGGTCCTGCGGAGAAGAAAAGGTGCTGCTTTGCTGCGACAAAAACAACATCGCCTCCAAACGGACAATCCTGAAAAACGGCGGCGTGCTGGAAAACGAAGTCAAAGATGATGTCAGCCTCACGGAAAGCGGCGTCATCCGGCGCTATTGGATTACCCTTTAAACAACAATACATAACGCCCGCAGAAAAGCCGCGGGCGTTCGTTTTTCTATTCGGTTTCCGCTTCCAGCGTTTCCAGCTCCGTTGAAAGACTTTGCCACTGCTCCATCAGATCTTCCTGCTGCTTCGTGGTTTCCTCCATCTGCTGCGTGAGGGAGAGGATGCTTTCATAATCCGCGCTCGTTGCCGGGTCGCTGAGCTTTTGCTGCAGCGTTTCGGCGGTTTGGTCAAGCTTGTCGATCTCCGCTTCGAGCCGGGAGATCTGACCCTTGAGACGCCTGAGCCGGCTTTCTCGCTCCTTGCGGCGCTGATAGTCGTTTTGCTTCGGCTCCTTTTTTTGCGGCTTTTCTTTTTCTTTGCGCCGCTGCATCTGCTCGTAAAAATCGTCGTAGTTGCCGATGAACGATTCGAGCCCGTTTTCGTCCAAATGCAGCACCCTGGTCGCCAGCCGGTTGATGAAATAGCGGTCGTGCGACACAACGAGCATCGTGCCGTCAAAGGTGTCAAACGCCTGTTCGAGCGCTTCGCGCGAGTGGATATCGAGGTGGTTGGTCGGCTCGTCGAGGATCAGCAGATTCGCACCCGAAAGCATCAGCTTGAGCAGCGCAACGCGCGCCTTTTCGCCGCCGGACAGGGCGGCCATATCCTTGAACACGTCTTCGCCCTTGAACAAAAACGCCGCCAGCGCGCGCCGCACGTCCACTTCGTTCATCCGCCGGTAGCTGTCCCACACCTCGTCGAGCACCGTTTTGTCGGAGCTCAGCTCCGCCAGCGTCTGGTCGAAATACCCGATCTTGACGCCCACGCCGAGGGTGATTTTGCCGCTGTCGCGCGGCAGCTTGCCGAGGATCATCTTTAAAAGCGTCGATTTGCCGCAGCCGTTTTCGCCGGTGAGAAACACGCGTTCGCCGCGCTGTAAGAATAAATCGGCACCCTCAAACAGCTTCTTTTCGCCGAAGGACTTGGAAAGCCCGGTACACATCAAAACGTCGTTGCCGCTTTGCAGCTCGGTTTTGAACGAAAAGCGGATGGACTGCAGCTCCTTGTCGGGCGCCACCAGATCCTGTTCCAGCCGGTCGATGCTCTTTTGCTTGGACGCAATCGTCTTATAGTTGCGCTCGCGGTTGAAGCGCTTTTGCTGTTCAATGATCCCTTCGATGCGATGGATCTCCTTCATCTTTGCGGTGTAAACACGCTCCTCCGCCTTTTTGCGCTCAGCCTTGAGCGCCATATAGCGCGTGTAGTTGCCGTTTGCGGTATAGAGCTTGCCGTTTTCCAACTCAAACGTGCGCGTGGTGACTTTGTCCAGAAAGTAGCGGTCGTGGGAGATCACGATTACCGCGCCCGGGAACGTTTCAATGAACCCTTCGAGCCAGCCGATGGACGCGATGTCGAGGTGATTGGTCGGCTCGTCGAGCAATAAGAGATTCGCGCCGGACAGCAAAAGCTTTGCAAGGCTCAGCTTGGACCGCTGGCCGCCCGAAAGCAGCGGGCAAGGGAGGGCAAAATCGCTTTCCAAAAAGCCGAGCCCCAACAGCGCAGACCGGGCGCGGCTGCGGTAGGTGGTGCCGTCGCGCCGGGCATAAAGATCGAGCAATGTCTGCTGCCGGGCGAGCAGTGCGTCGTGGTCGGCGGCGGGCGTTTCGAGTTGTTTCGCAATCTGTTCCAGCTCTTTTTCCGCGGCCATCACATCTGCGTAGACCGTGAGCATTTCGTCATAGAGCGTTTTGCGGCTTTGGGCGCAGGCGTGCTGCTCCATATAGCCGACGACGGTTTCTTTGTCAAAAAACAGCGCGCCCTGCGTCGGACTTTCCTGCTTGGTTAACAGGCGGAACAGCGTGGTTTTGCCGGCGCCGTTGACGCCGATCAGACCGATCTTATCCTTGGGACCCACGTCGAACGACGCGCCGGAAAAGATGGTGGTATCGCCGAACTGAACGGCCAGATTGCTTGCGGTGAGGGTAGACATGGAGCACCTCCGGTGCAGGGCCTAGGGTTGCGGGTCGCCGGTGGCGACCTCTCAGCCGCAGGCTGAGAAGCAACGACCGAGCCGGCAGGCGAGACTCCGAGGGCCGAGGGAATGGATAATTGAAAATTGATTGGTCGGCAGTGGTTCTTTTTGTGGGGAAAGAGTGAAAGAGAAATGTCATTCACTCGTCATTCACTTGTCATTCACTCGTCATTCACTCCCAAAAATGCCCGAATGGTGGGCTTTGTCGGGGCTTTCGTGAATGAGATTTCTGTTTTTAGCATAAAAAAAGTATATAAAAGAAGGAGCAGGAAAAAGTTGGGAAATGTCATTCACTTATGTTTCGTTCACTCTTGAAAGTCAAAACGCAGCGCCTGTAGCGGTCGGCCCGAGGCCGACTGATTTATAATCATTCAGTTTCATAGCGGCCCGCCTTCGGGGAAGCCAAGAGGACTTCGAATTCTATAGTTCCTTTTCTTTTAAAGCAAAACACCCTTGCCCTCTCCAAAGGTGGAGAGGTTGCGGGTCGCCGGTGGCGACCTCTGCGCGAAGCGCAGAAGCAACGACCGAGCCGGCAGGCGAGAATGGCAGCCCGCAGGGCGAGACGGGTGAGGTTTGAACCTCGCCGCCAAGTATCGGTAAATTCCGCGTTCAAACCCCTTCAGTCACGCGCATTGTATGCTTCGGCTTTACCACAGCGCTGGTTGGCGCGTGACAGCTTCCCCGCAAGCGGGGAAGCCTTTGTAGCGTCGGCGTTTCGCCGACCCGGGGTGCGAACGTTAAACGACCACACAGCGCCCGTAGTGTCGATCAGCGATCGACTGGGCGCGGAAGGCGAACGAAACCCAGCGCCCGTAGTGTCGATCAGCGATCGACTGGGCGCGAACGGCGTGGTACAATAGCCGCCGAAACGGCGGCGCTGCTGTCGACCGTGCCGATCGTCGGTCGGCGCTTCGTCTATTCTACCGTATCTTGCGGTTTCTTGCAAGTCTTTGGGCGTGAAAAAGAAAAATTGTTTTTGATTTACTATTGTAAAAACGG
This sequence comes from Oscillospiraceae bacterium, assembly GCA_902786285.1. Lineage (GTDB taxonomy): Bacteria > Bacillota > Clostridia > Oscillospirales > Acutalibacteraceae > UBA6857. The sequence goes on from CADABX010000012.1 coordinate 66,611, forward strand.
AAAGATGATGTTATAATGCTAAAGAATGAGATGAAATGTGAGGAATGTGCTATGATTTGCAAATTCTGCGGCAACGAGATCGACGACCATTCGCAATTTTGCTTTGTCTGCGGACAAAAGATCGACGCGCCGGCTCCCGAAGCGCAGGCGAAACCCGACGCATTGCCGGCCGAACCCGCGGGCGCCGAAACGCTGCCGGTATCCGAACCCGCCGCGGCCGAAGACTATGCCGCTGTGGATCCGAAGGATGTGCAGAAGGCAGGTAAATTCACCCGTTTCATCTGCTTCATCTGTCCGCTGATCGGCGCAATCATCTATATGATCCGCGCAAAGCAGGGCGAAACCGGCAAAAAGCACTCCGTCGCCAACGCCACCATGTCCGGCGTGTGCTTGTATCTGATCATCGGCATTCTGCTGGTTGTCAAAAAATCCATGTTTTAACGTAGATAGAAAGGACTTGATACTATGAAAGAAATCACCAAAGATATGCTCATCGGCGACATTCTGGACGCGGACAGAGGCACCGCGATGTTCTTCTTCGAAATGGGTATGCACTGCCTGGGCTGTCCCGCGTCGCGTGGTGAAACGGTGGAGGAAGCGTGCATGGTGCACGGCGTCGATCCCGACACGCTGGTGCAGACGATCAACGAATATCTCGCTTCCAAATAAGAGCGCGGCCGCCTTTTTAAGGCGGCAGTTTTCTTCCAAAGGAGAATCCTATGTCCAACCAACTTGACGTGCGGCTGCGGCTGGTTGCGTCGTTTGTGCGGCCGGGCAGCGTGGTGGCCGATATCGGCACCGACCACGCCTATCTGCCGGTGCAGCTGGTGTCCGCCGGCATTTGTCCCGGGGCGTATGCCTGCGATCTCCGGGAAGGCCCGCTGCAAAACGCAACGCAGACCGTGCGGGCCGCCGGGCTTTCCGATAAAATACAGACCGTTTTGTCCGACGGACTGGACGCGCTGCCGCCGGGCTGCGCCGACGACGTGATCTTTGCCGGCATGGGCGGCATCTTGATTGCCGAACTGCTCTCGCGTGCCGCGTGGCTGGAAAACCCGGACGTGCGCGTGATCGCCCAACCGATGAGCCACGCCGAGGACGTGCGGCTGTGGCTGTTTCAAAACGGCTTTACCATTGACGACGAAGCCGCCGTCTTTGACCGGCACCACGGCTATGTCGTGCTCGCGGCGCATTACACGGGCGAAAACACCGCCGTTACACCCGCCATGCCCTACGGCGGCACATTGTTCGGGAAGTCCGACCCGGCGGCAAAGCGGCTGCTTTCGCTGCAGCTGCAGCGGCTCAAAAAACGCCGCGACGCGCTCCAAAACGCGCAAAGCGACCCGGACGAAACGGCGCGGCTTTGCGCTGTGATCGATGATTTTGAACGGAGGATGCAAGTATGACGACCCTCAAGGCGCTGTCTGATTTTCTCAATACAGTCGCGCCCTACGATACCCAGTGCCCCTGGGACAATTCCGGCCTTCTGGTCGGCGACCCGGAAGGTCAGGTGCAATGCGCGGCGTTCGCGCTGGATCTGACAAACGACACCTTAAAGCAGGCGATCGCCTGCGGTGCGGATGTGCTTGTGACGCACCATCCGGTGATCTTCAACCCGAAGCGCAATCTGCTTTTCGGCGACCCGGTCTATGCGCTTTGCCGCGCCGGACTTGCCGCAATCAGCGTCCACACGCCGTGGGACTGTGCGCAGGGCGGCGTCAACGATGTGCTGTGTGACGCGCTCCGGTTGACAAATGTGCAGGGTATCGCGTCGGACGAAACGCCTGTGCCGATGGCGCGTATCGGCGACATCGAACCGTGCACGCCGCAGGATTTTGCAAAACGCTGCGCCCGCGCCCTCGGTACGACCGTGCAGCTTGTGGAAGGGCGCGAAACGGTTCGCCGCGTCGCCGTTTGCGGCGGTGCCGGGATGGACTTCTTTTTCGACGCGCTCTCGCTGGGTGCCGACGCGTATCTCACCGGCGAAGCGAAGCACCACGAGCTTCTACAGGCGGCGGACTGCGGCAAAACGCTGGTCGTTGGCGGCCATTTTGAAACGGAAGTGCTGTCGATGGCGGCGCTGCAAACCCGCGTGCAAACGGCATTTCCGGCGCTCAGAACGGTGCTGCTTCGGCAGCGGACGCCGGTTTGTTTTATCAGTGAAGAAGGATGATCCATGGCACTTGACGGATACTTTTTATCAAAGCTCAAAGACGAGCTGCTGATTCGCGCCGTCGGCACAAAGATCGACAAAGTCCAGCAGCCGTCCAAGGACGAAATACTCTTGACCTTGCGGCACCGCACCGGCAGCGAAAAGCTGCTGATCTGCGTGCGGGCGGACGCGCCGCGGGTGCATTTCACCGCCCAAAGCGCCCAAAATCCGACCCAGCCGCCGATGTTTTGTATGCTGCTGCGCAAGTACCTCACAGGCGCAAAGATCACAGACGTGCGGCAAATCGGGCTCGACCGGCTGTTGTTTTTCGATCTGGATGCCACAACCGAAATCGGCGACAAAACGACGCTGCAGCTTTGCGTCGAAACGATGGGCACGTATTCGAATCTGATCCTGATCGCCGCGGACGGCAAGATCATCGACGCCGCCAAACGGATCGACTTTGCCGCGTCGAGCGTGCGGCAGATTTTGCCCGGGCTGCCCTATGAGCTGCCGCAGCAGCAGGGAAAGCTGAATCTGGAAACCGAGACGGCCGACGCGGTGGCACAGGCGATTTTTGCAAAGGGCAACAAGCTGCTGAGTTCGGCGGCGCTGCAGACCGTGCAGGGCATTTCGCCGCTGATTGCGCGCGAAATCGCGTACCGCTGTACCGGGTCGGACGAAACCGTTGCGGCGCTGACCGACGCCCAAAGGGGCAATCTGCTGGCGGTTTTGCAGCAGATGAAGCAGGCGCTGCACCGCGATCCGGCGTGCTATATGGTGCTCGACGACACCGGCGCGCCCAAGGAGATCGCGTCGATGCATATCTATCAGTACGACGGTGTGTTCAAAGGCAAAGATTATGCCGGCGCGTCGGCGCTGCTCGACGACTTCTATCGCGAGCGCGACCGCGCCACACGGCTCAGCCAGCGCGGCCACGAGCTGTTTAAAACGCTCCATACCCTCACGGAGCGCACATCGCGCCGTTTGACCGTGCAAAAGGAAGAGCTGCGAAAGAGCGCCGACCGCGACAAATATAAGCTTTGGGGCGAACTGATCACGGCGAATCTGCATACGTTGCAAAAAGGCAGCAGCACCTATACCGTGGAAAACTACTATGATAACATGGCGCCGCTGACGATCCGTGTGGATCCGGCGCTCGACCCGCTGCAAAACGCCAACCGCTTTTACAAGGAATACCGCAAGGCGAAGACCGCCGAAGAGGTGCTCACCGAACGGATTGCCCGGGGCGAAACGGAGCTGCAATATTTCGACACCGTGCTCGACGCGCTCAGCCGCGCCGACACCGAACAGGAGCTGTTTGCGATCCGGCTGGAACTGAGCGAGGGCGGCTATCTGCGCAAAAAGAGCGGCAAAAAGCAGCCGCGGCAAAAACCCTTGCCGCCCATCGAATGCCGGTCGGGCGACGGCTACCGGATCCTTGTCGGCCGCAACAACGCCCAAAACGATCTTCTTTCGCTCAAAACCGCAAACAAGCGCGACTGGTGGTTCCACACCCAGCAGTCGCCGGGTTCCCATGTGATACTCGAAACCGTGGACGGCGAAGCGAGCGATCAGGCGATGGAGGAGGCGGCGATGCTGGCGGCGTATTACAGCAAAGCGAAGGACTCTTCGCTGGTGCCGGTGGACTACACCCGCGTGAAACAGCTCAAAAAGCCCGTCGGCGCAAAGCCGGGCAAGGTGATCTACCACGAATATTACACGATGATCGTGACGCCCGACAAGGAGAAGTGCGAAGCGATGCGGGTGTAGCGCAGCTGAAAGCGGCGCAGTCGACAGTCGACAATCAACAGCGGTCAGTAGTCAGCAGGAACACAGCGCCCGTAGCGTCGATCAGTGATCGACTGGGCGCGGAAGGTGGGGGTGTGCTGTGTCGTTATGAAACTGAACGGTTATAAATCAGTCGCCGACGCGGCGACCGCTACAGATTATCCCTTGCCCTCTCCGAAGGCGGAGAGGGTGGCATCGTGCCGCAGGCGCGATGACGGGTGAGGTTTGAACCCCACCGCAGCGCACCGTTGGCGGCAAAGCACAACAACGCCTTCCGCGCCCGGTCGCGCGGAGCGCAACGCTACGGGCGCTGGGTTTTGTTTAACGTCCGCGCCCAGTCGATCGCTGATCGACGCTACGGGCGCTGGGTTTTTGCTTTCAAGTGTAAACAAAACACAAGTAACCAGCGTATCCCAACATTTCCCGTTTTTTCCTGTTTTCTGTTTTTCAGACTTTTTACTTGGAAAACAAGAAAAGTCAGTTGCAAAAGTGCCGAAAAGCCCCTAACGGTGGGCTTTGTTGGTGCTGCCAGCTTGCAGCTAACTTGCAGCTAGCTTGCAGCTGACGT
>CADABX010000013.1 GCA_902786285.1 Oscillospiraceae bacterium
GCCGTACGCGCGGCTACGCGTCGTTTGACTATGAGATGGCCGGCTATCAGCGCAGCAACCTGCAAAAGCTCGACGTGCTGCTCAACGGCGACATGATCGACGCGCTGTCGTTTATTATCCACAACGACAAGGCGATGGCCCGCGCGCGGCGGATTGCCGAACGGCTCAAGGAGACGATCCCCAGACAGATGTTTGAGATTCCGATCCAGATTGCGATCGGCTCCAAGGTGATCGCCCGCGAGACTGTCCGCGCCATGCGCAAGGATGTGCTTGCCAAATGCTACGGCGGCGATATCACACGGAAAAAGAAGCTGCTCGAAAAGCAGAAGGAAGGCAAAAAGCGCATGCGCCAGTTCGGCACGGTGGAAGTGCCGCAGGAGGCGTTTATGGCTGTGCTCAAGCTCGACGAAAACACATGAGCGCCGGGCTTTACATTCACATCCCCTTCTGTTTGTCCAAGTGCGACTACTGCGATTTTTATTCGTTCCGGGCAGACGGCGGCACGATGGACGCCTATCTTGCCGCGCTGAAAAAAGCACTGCGCTTTTGGGGCAGCCAGACCGCAGGCACGTTTGACACCGTTTATTTCGGCGGCGGAACCCCGTCTGTGTTCGGCGCCGGGCGGCTGACCGAAACGCTCGACACGGTGCGCCGGTCGTTTCGTTTAACAGACGACGTGCAGATCACCGTGGAGTGCAACCCGTCGTCGGTGACGAAAGAACTCGCAAGCGCGCTCGCCCATGCGGGCGTCAACCGCGTGTCGCTGGGGCTGCAGTCCGCGGTTGCTGCGGAACGGTCTGCGCTCGGCCGCCGGTCGACAGTCAAGCAGGCGGAGACGGCGCTTTCATTGCTGCGAAACGCCGGGATCGACGATCTGTCGCTCGATCTGATGCTCGGTATCCCCGGGCAGACGCCGCAGTCGCTCAGGGAAAGTCTGCGGTTTCTTGAAAGCACCGGCGTGCGGCATGTGAGCGCGTATCTGCTGAAACTGGAGGCGCACACGCCGCTGTTTGCACGCAGCGCCACACTCGATCTGCCCGATGAGGACGCGGTGTGCGACCTGTATTTGCAGGCGGCGAACGCGCTCGAGCAGACGGGTCTGCGGCAGTATGAGATTTCGAACTTTGCCGTACCCGGCTTTGAAAGCCGCCACAATCTGCACTACTGGCTCTGCGAGCCCTATCTCGGTATCGGCCCGGCGGCGCACTCGTTTTTGGGCGGCAAACGGTTTTACTATCCGCGCGATCTCCAAGCCTTTCTGAACGGCGACCCGCCGGTCTTTGACTGCATCGGCGGCGACAAAGAAGAGTTTTGTATGCTGCGGCTGCGGCTGACACAGGGCCTTTGCGACGCGGCTTTTTATGCGCGGTTCGGCGAACATTTGCCAAAAGAGATGTTCACCGCGGCAAAGGAACTCGCACGCCACGGCCTTTTGACGGCAGACGATGACACGATCTCGCTGACGAAGAACGGCTTTCTGGTGTCGAACAGCGTGATCGGCAAGCTGCTGGAATCGTTATAAAAGGCCATCCAGACAACCACACAGGGTCGCCCCTGTGCGACATATTCCGAACAGAACTTTCCATTCTTCATTCTTCATTCTTCATTCTTCATTTTTCATTTTTCCCCTTGGGTCTCGGCTGCCGCCTCGGTCGGCGCTTCTCAGCCTATGGCTGAGAGGTTGCCACCGGCAACCCGCGCCCTCGGCCCTAACATTTCGGAGGCGAACACTACCCATGAAACCCTACGGACTTGTCCTTGCAGGCGGCGGCGCAAAAGGCGCCTATCAGCTCGGCGCGTGGAAAGCCATGCGTGAGATCGGCGTCACGTTCAGCGCGGTGGCCGGCGTTTCGATCGGCTCGATCAACGGCGCGCTGGTGGTACAGGACGACTTTCTGACCGCCGAACACCTTTGGAACGAGATTGCGCTCGACAAAGGCATCAACATAGAAGCACCCCTCCCCGACCCCGACAATCTGTTCAGCAGCAAAAACTGGGGCGTGCTGTTCCGCGAATTTTTAAAAAACCGCGGCTTTGACGCGTCGCCGGTGAAAACGCTGCTCGCGCCGTATATCGACGAAGAAAAAATCCGCGCCGCCGGTGTGCCGCTCGGCATTGTGACGGTGCAGCTTTCCAAAAACAGCCCCACCGGACTGGAGCTGTTTCTGGACGATATCCCCCAGGGGCAACTGCTCGATTATCTGCTTGCGTCGTCCAATATCCCGCTGGCCAACAACATCGGCCCGCAGGACGAAAAATTTTTGGATGGCGGCATCTATGACAACACGCCGGTCAGCATGCTGCGCCGCAGCGGCTACAACCGGATCATCGTGCTCGATATTGCCACGATCAAGGGCGTCAATTACAACCTCGATTTCCAGAACTGCGAGGTCGTTTATATCCGGCCGCACGACATCGACGAGCTGGGCGCGTCGTTTGATTTCAGCAGCGAAATGAACGAAACGCGCAAGCAGCTCGGTTATCTTGACGCAAAGAAGGCGTTTTCCTATTTGCTCGGCAAGATCTATTATTTCGAGCCCGACGCCTTCCGTGCGCTGGTGAAGCAGTATGGTTTTCGTACCGTGGAGCAGCTTGAGGAGCTGGCGAATGTGCTTAAAGTGGAACGCATCCGGGTATATAACGACAAAACCTTTTTGCAATCGCTGCGTGCGGCGTATGCAGCGCGCAAAGAGCAGCTTGCGCAGCAGAACGAACAGATGAACAACAAAGAGCCGAACGGCGCTTACGAAAAGGAATGGCGCAACTCGTTTTTGCGCCGGTTTGTCCAGCGGCACAGCGACAGCGACTACCGCGACGCGATCGCCGTTTTGGACGGTCTTGCAAGCTGACAAGGGAGGCGCCATGAATCAGGCAGAACGAAGACAGTTTCTCATCCGCACTTTGCTCGCGGAGCAGCCACGGTACCGGTCGATGGAGATCCCCGCCGACGGCAAAGGACAGCGCGATTTGCTGCGTGCGCTGATGAATGTGCGCGAGCCTGCGCCCATCAGCGACGAATACCGCGCCGTGGAGCGCGCCTATCTTCGGGAAGTGACCGCCGAAAAAGGTGTTGTGTCGCTTTGCGATCTGACGCCGGTTGACAAGGATCTGTATCTTTGGCAGGGCGATATCACACGGCTGGCCGTCGACGCAATCGTCAACGCCGCCAACAGCGCATTGCTCGGCTGTTTTCAGCCGCTGCACTACTGCATTGACAACGCGATCCACACGTATGCCGGTCTCGATCTGCGCAACTGCTGCAACGAGATCATGCAGTCGCAGGGCCACCCGGAGCCGACCGGACAGGCAAAGATCACACCCGGGTTCAACCTGCCGTGCAAATATGTGCTGCACACCGTCGGCCCGATCGTCGGCGGAACACTGACCGCAGAGCACTGCGAGCTGCTCGCGTCGTGCTACCGTGCGTGTCTGACGCTTGCCGCAGAAAACGGCTGCCAAAGCGTGGCGTTTTGCTGCATCTCCACCGGCGTGTTCGGCTTTCCGCAAGAAGAAGCCGCCCGGATTGCAATCCGCACGGTAAAGGATTACAAGCAGACACATCAAAGCGGAATCAAGGTGATCTTTAACGTGTTCAAGGGGGAAGATTATGCCATCTATCAAGCACTGCTCTGACGGGATCGACCGTCTGCGAGACGCGCTGCGCACCTGCGACTGTGTGCTGATCGGCGCCGGGGCGGGGCTGTCCACTGCGGCCGGCTACACCTACGGCGGCGAACGGTTCCGGCAGTATTTTTCCGATTTTCAAAAGAAGTACGGCTTCGACAATATGTATGCCGGCGGGTTCACGCGCTTTGCGTCGCCGGAGGAGGAATGGGCCTATTGGAGCCGGAATATCTATATCAACCGCTATCTTCCGCCGCCGAAGCCGCTGTATGAGATGCTTTTGCGGCTGGTAAGGGACAAGGATTATTTCGTTTTGACCACAAACGTCGACCACTGCTTTCAGCGCGCCGGGTTCGACAAAAAGCGGCTGTTCTATACCCAGGGCGACTACGGGCTGTGGCAGTGCAGTGTGCCGTGTCACGACAAGACCTATGACAATGAGGAAACCGTGCGCAAGATGATGGAGACCCAGTCGCACATGCGCGTGCCGACCGATCTGGTGCCGCGCTGTCCGGTTTGCGGCAAGCCGATGGGGATGAACCTGCGTGCGGACGACACGTTTGTGGAAGACGAGGGCTGGCACGCCGCGGCAGAACGCTACACCGCCTTTGTGCGCAGCCACAGCAGACAGAAGATCCTCTTTCTATACGCCTGCGTCAATCTCGGCGACGACGCGGTGCCGCCGGAGATCGCGGAGCGTGCGATCTGCATCGACGCCGACATTTTCGACGTGATAGAGCAGCTTTCAACCGATTGAAGACAAAGAAACAGCCCGCAGGCAAAAGCCCCGGGCTGTTGTTGTTTTGTTGACTCAGATCAGGCCCTGCGCCAGCATGGCGTCGGCAACCTTTTTGAAGCCCGCGATGTTCGCGCCGGCCACAAGATCGTAGCCCAGGCCGTTTTCTTCGGCGGCCTTTGCGGAATTGTCGTGGATGTTCTTCATGATCTGGTGGAGCTTTGCGTCCACTTCTTCGGCCGTCCAGCTATAGCGCATGGAGTTCTGGCTCATTTCGAGCGCGGACGTGGCCACACCGCCGGCGTTGACCGCCTTGGACGGCGCAACGGCTTTGCAGTGCTTTTTGAGCAGTTCGAGCGCTTCGTTGGTGGTCGGCATATTGGAGACCTCGACATAATACGGCACGCCGTTGGCGATGATCTGCTCGGCTTCCTTGACGTCCACTTCGTTTTGGGTGGCGCACGGCAGCACCACGTCGGCCTTCACACCCCACGGCTTTTCGCCCGGATGGAATTCCGCGCCGAACTTGTCGGCGTAATCCTGCACCTTGTCGCGTCCGGAGGCGCGCATTTCCAGCATGTAGTCGATCTTTTCGTCCGTGCTGATGCCGTCTTTATCATAGACATAGCCGTCCGGACCGGAGATGGTGAGCACCTTGCCGCCCAGCTCGGTAATCTTTTTCACAGCGCCCCAGGCAACATTGCCGAAGCCGGAGACCGCAAACGTCTTGCCCTTGACTTCTTCGCCGAAATGCTTGAGCATTTCCACGGTGTAATAAATCGCGCCGAAGCCCGTGGCTTCCGGACGGATCAGCGAACCGCCGTACGGCAGGCCCTTGCCGGTCAAAACGCCGTTTTCAAACGCGCCCTTGATGCGGCGGTACTGGCCGTAGAGATAGCCGATTTCGCGGCCGCCCACGCCGATATCGCCGGCCGGCACGTCCACGTCGGGGCCGATGTGGCGATAGAGCTCGGTCATGAACGCCTGGCAGAAGCGCATGATCTCCGCGTCGCTCTTGCCGCGCGGATCGAAATCGGAGCCGCCCTTGGCTCCGCCGATCGGCAGACCGGTGAGTGCGTTTTTGAAGATCTGCTCAAAACCGAGGAACTTCATGATGCCGAGATAGACCGACGGATGGAAGCGCAGACCGCCCTTATAGGGACCGATGGCGCCGTTGAACTGGACGCGGTAGCCTTTGTTGACCTGCACATTGCCGTTGTCGTCGACCCATGTCACGCGGAATTCGATCACGCGTTCGGGCTCGACCAGACGCTCAAGCAGCGCAGCCTTGCGATAAACTGCTTCGTTTTTGTCCACGACCACGCGCAGAGATTCGAGTACCTCTTTGACGGTCTGGTGGAATTCGGGTTCACCGGGGTTGTTTTTGATCGCTTTTGCGATCACTTCGTCAACGTATGACATACTGGTTTCCTCCTGCTGATAGAAAATAAACTGTGCGGACGGCTTTTGTCCGCAAATGCCTGACTTTTTGATTATAAATCTTTTTTCATCGTTTGTCAACGATTCAATGCAAGAAAGCCGCAGTTTTATAAGGCGGCGTCCGGCGCTGTCTTTGCCGTCCGTTTGCCCGCGCCTGACGGCGTCAAAATGCGACGTTCGTCGACAAAAGGCAAATTATGATCTATTTTTTAACATTTCGCGTACATCTTTCTTGCGAAAAGACTTGACCTCGGTTCGCGGTTCGTATATACTTATAGAGACCATTTTATTTAAAAAAGGAGAGCATCCTATGGCATCGAAAAAGTATCCAAAGGGCGTATTTATGGATATTCCCGAATTCAAAACAGCGCGTGAATTCATTGAAAACGGCCATCTCAAGGGCGGCGACAACAAGCAGTATATCTATATGGAAACGGCGAAAACCACCCGCACCAAGAGCTTTAACGAGGTCTGGTACGATTCCACGGGTCTGGGCCAGTTTTTATATAAGCACGGCATGAACGAAAAGAAGGTCGCCATCCTCAGCGACAACAGCTATTACTGGATCATCTGCTTCTATTCGATTCTGACCGGCAACAACACCGCTATCCCCATCGACGCAAAGCTGATGGACGACGATATCATCGATATCATGGTCCGCTCCGGCTGCGACGCGATCTACTATTCCAAGGATTTCGCCGGCACGATTGAAAAAATGAAGCAGGCCGACGGCGTCAAGATTCAGCTGTACATGAAGATTGAAGACTTCTATGACATGATTGCGGAAGGCCACGCCGACCTTGACGCGGGCAACGACAGCTATCTGGACCATCCCCCGACGCCGGACACGCTGGCCGCCATCGTCTATACCTCCGGCACCACCGGCAAGAGCAAAGGCGTTATGCTCAGCCACCGCAACGTGACCGCTTCGGTTGTCGCTTCGCTGCGCGTTTTACAAAGCACCCACGGCATCGGCTTTTTGCCGATGAACCACACGTTCGCCTGGGCGAGCGCACTGTTTTCCTCCAACGTCGTGATCGGCTGGGGCTATATCTGCCGCAGTCTGAAGGATATTCCGAACGATATGAAGACCTATCATCCGCATCAGATCGCGGGTGTGCCGCTGCTGGTGGAAACGATCTACAAAACCATCTGGCGCACCGCCGAAAAGAAGGGCGCGGCCGACAAGCTGCGCAAGGGTCTCAAAATCTCCAACTTCCTGCGCAAATTCGGCATCGACATCCGCCGCAAGCTGTTTAAGGAGATCATCGACGGTCTTGGCGGCGAGCTCGAATATCTTGTGATCGGCGGCGCCTATCTCGATCCGAAAATCGAAAAAGGCATGAGCGATTTCGGCATCGAGATCCTCAACGGCTACGGCACCACGGAGTGCTCGCCGGGCATTACCCTGTCCACCATGTTCGCCCACAAGCTCGGCTCGTGCGGCAAGCCGATGAGCTGCTGCGAGGTCAAGATCCACGATCCGGACGAAGAAGGCGTTGGCGAAATCTGGGTCAAGGGCGACAACGTGATGGTCGGCTATTACGACGATCCGGAAGCCACGGCTTCCGTGTTCCAGGACGGCTGGTATAAGACCGGCGACTTCGGCCGCTTCGACAAGGACGGCTATCTGTTCTATGTGGGCCGCAAGAAGAACCTGATCGTGCTGTCCAACGGCAAAAATGTCTCGCCCGAGGAGATCGAAGACAAGATCATGATCACCATCCCCTACGTCAAGGAGGTTGTGGTTTCCGACGAAGACAACTTCATCACTGCGGAGTTCTATCTCGACGAAGAAGCCTGCCCCGACGCGAAGGAACGCATCAAGCAGGATGTGACCGAGCTCAACCGCAATCTGCCGGTTTATAAGCGCATTCTCAAGGTCAAGACCCGCGACACGGAATTCCCGAAGACCACCACGCTCAAAATCAAACGTGTATATAAAGATTAAACCGACAGTCGACACAGTCATCCGCCAACAGTGAAGCCGCCCGCCGGGCGGCTTTTTTCGGAGGCGGAACATCTTGTAACACATGTTTTGCGTAAAAATGAAAACTATTAAAAAAGAATCTTCCGCCCTTGAAATGTCTGCCGACATTTGATATGATAGAAGAAATCAATCAACGAGGTACAAAACATGAAAAAAGCACGATTTCATAAGCTGAAAACCCGGGCAATTTCCCTTGCAATGGCACTTTTGGTCCTGTTGCCGCTTTGCAGCTTCTTCTCTTTCGCGGAAAGCGGTCCCCACACGATTCTCCCGTGCATCTATTTTCGCGGCAACTCCGAGCCCATTGTGGACGAAAACGGCACGCAGGTCTATGACTTTGACGTGAACATGGATCAGATCAAGGATCTGGCAAAGACTGTTTTGCCGCTGTTTTTAAAGGGGCTTGTGACCGACAACTTTGACGTCTACTACCGCACCTTCGGCGAAGAGATGAGCAAAATCTACGATCGCTGCCGCCTTGACGAAAGCGGCAACCCGCGCTACGGCACCGGCATTTCGCAGGGCAACAAGGACGCCAACGCCTATGAAATGACGCACGACAAAGCGGACGGCGAAGGCCGCTACGATATGTGGTGCTATTGCTTCCGCAACGACTGGCGGCTCGATCCGCTCAAGACGGTGGAAGATGTGAACACCTATATCGACGCGGTGCTGGCTGTGACCGGCAAAGAAAAGGTCAACCTCGTTTGCAAATGTCTCGGCGGCGATCTGATTCTCACCTACCTTGCTGTTTACGGTTGGAAAAAGGTCAACGGCGTCGGTTTCGGTTCCACGGTTGCGTTCGGCGGCGAAGAGGTGGACGATATGTTCTCCGGCAACATGAACATCGATCCCGATCAGGTGGAGCGGTTTGTCAACGACCGCTTTTTGCAAAAAGAGCTCAAAACAAAAAATGAACTGCTCTATACCTTCCTGCAGGAGACCGTCACGCTTGCACAGGCCACCGGCGCACTCAAGCGTGTGACCAGCTTCTTTATGAAAACCCTGTATGCCAAGCTGTATGAAGGGCTGACGCCGGAGCTGGTGCTTGCGATGTACGGCACCTGGCCGGGCTACTGGGCGATGGTGACGCCGGAAAACTACCAGTCCACCCGCGACTTTATCTTCGGCAAGCCGGGCAGCGAGCGCTATACAAAGTATGCCGCTTTGATTGAGAAGCTGGACGCCTACGACGCCACCGTGCGCCAGCGGATTCCCGAAGTCCTCATGGGCGCAACAAAAGACGGCGTCAAGCTCGCCATCGTCAGCAAATACGGGCTGCAGATGCCGCCGATTCTCAAATCCGCAGACGAAACGGGCGACGTCTGGGCCACCACAAAGCGCACATCTCTTGGTGCAACCACCGCCAAAATCGGCACCACGCTGGATCCCGCTTACGTTGCCGGACGCAAGGCAGTCGGCTACGGCAAATACATTTCGCCCGACAACATCATCGACGCCTCCACCTGCCGCTTCCCTGATAACACCTGGTTCCTCAAAGGTCTCGCACACGACGACTGGTGGATCGACGAAAACGAGATCATGCTGTCAGTGTTCGACTACGACGGCAACGCGACGGTCGATACGTTTGAACGCTATCCGCAGTTTCTAGTGCGCAACCCGGACGGTTCGGAAACCTGTATCCCGATGACGGAAGAAAATATGAACAACGAAACCTACCCGGTCAACGGAACTGCGCCGACCTTCTTCGACAACCTGCGCACCTTCTTCACCCATATCGGCGCGTGGTTCCGTCTGCTGATTGACCTGTTGAAAACACTGTAAGCAAAAGCCGCTCACCCGAGCGGCTTTTTTATTGGTCGGCGGTCAGCAGCCGGCTTTCTTGTTCCGGTTTCCTTGTTCCCCTTGTCGCAGCATCCGATACTGAGATTATACGTCCGGGTTGGCCATCGGCCGACGCTGCAGCGCTGCCTGCTGCCGACAAAAAACGCACCCCCGCAGGGGTGCGTTTTTCTGTGAACTGTTGACTGTTGCCTGTCGACTACGATGGCGCCGCGCATCAGCCGCCGAGATATGCTTTTTTGATTCGGTCAGAAGCGGCCAATTCCTTGCCGGTGCCCGACACGGTGATGCGCCCGGATTCGAGCACATAGGCGCGGTCGGCGATTTTGAGCGCCATTTCCGCGTTTTGCTCCACCAGAAGGATGGTGGTGCCTGCCTTGTGCAAAGACTTGATGATCTCGAAGATCTGCTCCACAAGGATCGGCGCCAGACCCATCGACGGTTCGTCGAGCATCAGCAGCTTCGGGCGGCTCATCAGCGCGCGGCCCATGGCCAGCATCTGCTGTTCGCCGCCGGACAGCGTGCCGGCGATCTGGTTTTTGCGTTCCAGCAGCCGGGGAAACTGTTCAAAGACCTTTTCCAGATCGGCTTTCGTGTCCGCCTTGCTGGTGAACGCGCCCATCTGCAAATTTTCGAGCACGGTCATCTGCAAAAAGATGCGGCGGCCCTCCGGCACCTGCGACAGCCCCATGGCCACACGCTTGTGGGCCGGGACGCGGTCGATCGGGCTGCCGAGGAAGGAGATGGAGCCGGTACGCGAGGGAAGCAGACCGGAGACCGTTTTCAGCGACGTGGATTTGCCCGCGCCGTTGGCGCCGATGAGCGCCACGATTTCGCCGTCATGGACTTCAAACGAGACGTCTTTGATCGCGTGGATATTGCCGTAATAGACGTTGATATTGTCAACCTTCAGCATCGTCCGCACCTCCTTCATCGGGTTGATAGGCTATACTGCGATGGCGCGCAGATTCGGACTTTTTACCGAGGTACGCCTCGATAACGACCGGGTTTTGCTTGATCTCGTCGGGCGAGCCCTTGGCGATCACTTTGCCGTAGTTCAGTACGCAGATGCCTTCGCAGATGCCCATGACGAGGTTCATATCGTGTTCGATCAGCATGACTGCGATCTGGAATGTGTCGCGGATCTTGCGGATATTTTCCATCAGCTCCGCCGTTTCCGACGGGTTCATACCGGCCGCCGGTTCGTCCAGCAGAAGCAGGCCGGGCTTTGTGGCGAGGGCGCGGATGATTTCGAGCCGGCGCTGGGCGCCGTAGGGCAGCGAGCCCGCCTCGTCATAGGCCACGTCGGTCATGTGCATGAAATCGAGGAGCTTGAGCGCTTCCTCGTGCACCAGTTTTTCTGCCTTGTGATAACCGAACAGGTGTGTCATGCATGCGAAAAAGCTCTCTTTGGTGCTGGAATTGAGGCCGACCTTGACGTTGTCGATGACGCTCATTTTGTCGAACAGACGGATATTCTGGAAGGTACGGGCAATGCCCATGCGGTTGACCTGCGCCGTGGTTTTGCCGGCGGTGCTGTAGCCGTCGAGCAAAATGTCGCCGCGTGTGGGCTGATACACGTTGGTCAGAAGGTTGAACACCGTGGTCTTACCGGCGCCGTTGGGACCGATCAGACCGGCGATCTCCGTGCGGCCGATGGTCAGCGAGAAATCGTCGACCGCGGTCAGACCGCCGAAGTCGATGCCGAGGTGGCGCGTTTCCAGAATCGGCGTTTTGTCAACGTCGCGTTCCGGCACCAGCGCACCGGACGGATAGGGAACCAGACGGGAGCCGTCGTTTTTTTCGTTAGCCATCTGCGCGCACCTCCTTTTTGTTGTCTTTTTTGCGTTTGAGCATCTTTTTCAGCGAGAACCGCTCGCGCAGCGCCACGAGCTTTGGCGACGCGTTAAACAGCATGATGACGATCAACAGGATCGAATAGATCAGCATGCGGTAATCCGACAGGCCGCGCAGCAGTTCGGGCAGCGCTGTGAGGATGATGGCCGCGATCACGGAGCCGCGGATGGAACCGACGCCGCCGAGGACGACCAGCAACAGAATCGAAATGGACATATTGTAGCCGAAGTTGTTCGTGTTGGCGGTCAGCGTTGCAAGGTTGTGGGAATACAGCACACCGGCAAGCCCCGCAAAAAACGCGGACAGCGAAAAGACGAACAGCTTATACGTTGTGATATTGATGCCGACCGATTCCGCGGCGATGCGGTTGTCGCGGATGGCCATGATGGCGCGTCCCTTGGCGGAATTGACCAGATTGAGCGACACGAGCAGCGTAATCATCACGATGATGAAGCCGATCTCAAACGTGGAGCTTTTCGGTACGCCTGTGATGCCCAGCGCGCCCTTGATCAGGACCGTGCCGTCCTCCTCAAGATGGAGCGCCGCGATGGATTCCGTTGAAAAATGGATGCCGTTTTTATCAACGCCGAGGTGCAGGATCGTGACAAGGTTTTTGATGATCTCGCCGAACGCGAGCGTCACAATGGCGAGGTAGTCGCCCTTGAGGCGCAGCACCGGGATACCGATCAGAAGGCCGAACACCGCCGCGACCAGACCGCCGATCAGAAACGCGATGGTAAACCGCAGCCAGGTCATCGGGATCGCGTCTTTGGTCACAAGCGAAAACAGCGCGCTGGAATAGGCGCCGACGCACATAAAACCGGCGTGGCCGAGCGAAAGCTCGCCGAGGATGCCGACCACAAGGTTGAGCGATACGGCAAGGGTGATATACATACAGATGGGCACAAGCAAGCCGGACAGCAGATTGCTGATATGGCCGGTGCTTTTGATGATTTCGATCACGGCGAACAGCGCCACAACGATGGAGACCGTGATCCAGCTGTTTTTGTCCTTCGGCCGTTTGCCGCCGAGCAGCTTGATTGCTTTTTCGTTCATCACAGCCACCTCACACTTTCTCGTTGATCTTCTTGCCGAGCAGACCTGTGGGCTTGACAAGCAGCACGATGATCAGCACCGCAAACACGATCGCGTCGGACAATTGGGTGGAGATGTAGCCGTTGGCGAGCATCTGGATGATGCCGATCAGCACGCCGCCGAGCATGGCGCCCGGGATGGAGCCGATGCCGCCGAACACCGCCGCCGTAAACGCCTTGATACCCGGCATGGCGCCCGTATACGGCGTCAGCGTCGGGTAGGACGAGCAAAGCAGAATACCGGCCACGGCGGCCAGCGCCGAGCCGATGGCGAAGGTCAGCGTGATGGTGCGGTTGACGTTGATGCCCATCAGCTGCGCCGCGTCGCGGTCTTCGGAAACGGCACGCATCGCCTTGCCCTGCTTCGATTTGTTGATGAAAACCGTCAGCGCGATCATGATGAAGATGGAGACGATCATGGTGAGGATCGCTTCCCACGAGATCACCAGCGCGCCGTCGAAGAGCGACAGCGGCTTTTTGCTGATGACGGAGGTAAAGCTTTTGGGCGACGAGCCGAAGATCAGCAGCGCCGCGTTTTGCAAAAAGTAGCTCACACCGATCGCCGTGATCAGCACCGCCAGCGACTGCGCGCCGCGCAGGGGCTTATACGCGAGGCGTTCGATCACCATGCCGAGCACTGTGCAGCCGACCACCGACGCGAGAAAACCGACCCAGATGGGCAGACCCTGCATTGTGGAGACCACATAGATCAGATACGCGCCGACCATGATGACGTCGCCGTGGGCGAAGTTGAGCATTTTTGCAATGCCGTAGACCATCGTATAGCCCAACGCAATCAGCGCATAGACACTGCCGAGGCTCAGCCCGGATATCAGAAACGATAAAAATTGCATGTTGTCCTCTCCTTCATTGAGGTTTGAAAAAACCTGTGATCGCATGGAACAATTCTTCAAAGGAAAAGCTGTTCCATACGATCAAAGAAACGGGTATGCCGTGCGAATACGCACAGCATACCCGAACCGTATGGATTCAGTTTTGTTTGACTCAGTCCATCGCCTTGTAGGCGCCGTCTTCGATGATGACGCCCTTGGGCTCCTTGTTCGGTTCACCGTCGGCGCTCCAGGTGATGCCTGCGCCGGTCACACCGTCGATGGAAACTTCGGTCATCACAGCCACAAGTGCGTCGCAGATCTCGCTGGAGCTCATGTCGGCGTTGATGTTCGCCTTTTCCGCAGCGGCCTTCACGGCATAGATGCAGTCATACGCGTCGGCAGCAAACTGGATGAGATAGGTCTCGTCGTTGTTGTATTCTTCGAGATAGGCCTTCACGAACTTCTGGGTCGCTTCGTCGGAAGCGTCCTTTGCAAACGGGGTCAGCAGCATGACGCCTTCGGCAAGGGAGGTGTCAAAGTTTTCCACGTTGAGCACGCCGTCCAGACCGTCGCAGCCGAAGAACTTGGTCTCCAGACCCGCGGAGGCAGCCTGCGAGAGGATCAGCGCGGCTTCCGTTGCGTAGATCGGCAGGAACACGAGGTCGGCGCCTGCGCTCTTCATCTTTTGCAGCTGGACGGAGAAGTCCTGCTTGCTGTCTTCGGTGAAGGCTTCGGCGGCCACGATTTCAAGGCCCTTGGCTTCGGCTTCGGAAGCGAACTTCGCATAGATGCCGCTGGAATACGGATCCTGGCTGTTGTAGATCACACCGATCTTGCTGCCGAGTTCTTTCGCTGCAATGTAGTCAGCGGAAGCGATACCCTGGTTGGGGTCGGAGAAGCAGATGCGGAACGCGGTCGGGCTGGCGATGGATTCCACAGCCGTTGCGGACGGCGTGAGCAGGAACATGTTGTCCTCGGCAGCAACCGCCTGGACAGCGATGCACGGTGCGCTGGTCACGGTGCCGACAAGCAGATCCATGCCCCAGTCCTTCAGCGTGTTGTACGCGTTGACGGATTTTTCAGCGTCGTGGGTATCGTCCTGCACGTTGATTTCCACCTGCATGCCGTTGATGCCGCCAGCAGCGTTGATCTCTTTCACGGCAAGCTCTGCGCCGTATTTGACAGCGTTGCCGTACAGCGCCGCGCCGCCGGTGAGCGGGCCGATGACGCCGATTTTCAGTGTGCCGGCAGTGGCTTCGGACGCGTTGTCGGACGGGGTTTCGGACGGAGTGGTCTCGGTTTTGCCGCAGGCCGCAAAGCAGCAAAGGCAAAGCACGCCGACCAGAACGAGTGCGAGGAGTTTCTTGAACTGTTTCATGTGTGTCAGATCCTTTCCTTTTTTTATCCGTATACACTTTGTACACGAATATGATAAAAAATTATAGCATTCACAGAAAAAAATGTCAATTGATTTTGGAGCATTCTGCACATCTTTCACAAAAAAAATGCAGTCGTCAACCTGGAATCAGACCGGCAAAAAGCCCGCGCAGCCAGGCGAAGATCCGGCGGAAGAAATCAAGGAACGCAAACGGCCCTTTCTGCGCCGGGTCCGGCTGCGGGTCTTCGGACTGCGGCTGCAGTTCGGTCCAGTGCGCATACAGTGTCAGATCCTGCGCAAAGGTAAAGACCGTGTCCCCGGAAACGGCGGTGCCGTCCTGTAAAAACCAGCCGTCGAACGCATAGCCCTCTTTGGACGCGTCGGGCAAAACGCCGAACACGTCGCCGGTATGGATCTGCTTGGTGTCAAACTGTGTGATGCCGCCGGAAGGATCGAAGGAAAGCGTATACGGAATCGGTTCCCACTGTGCCCAGGCGGCAAAGGTATCGCCGTTTTTCGCCGTCAGATTCAGCACCGGCGCGCAGTCCGCCAGCAGCAGCCGCGCGGCAGAAGCAGGCGCCTTGGTCGTTTTATACCAGCCGGTTGTGCCGTCGGGCAGCTGATAGAGCCAGGTTTTGTCGGAACTGCGGTAAAGGTTCCAGCCGGCAAAGCGCTGCCCTGCGTCTGGCGCAAGGAAGGTGTTCGGCCGCAAATTGGTCGTGATGTTTTCCACATGGCGCGTGGCGTTCATGCGCAGACGGGTTTCGAGCGCTGTATTTTCCGCGCCGCCGTTCGCCTTATATTTTACGGTATAGACCACGGTGCTGTCGGTCACCAGCGGCGAAAGCGCCACGCTGCCCGGGGTGTAATTCGTGGCATAGATGCCCTCCACGGAGACGAGCGACGCGTTGTTGTTGAAATACAACAGCAGCTCTCCCCCGCCGCCCGCAGAGCGGAAATCGCAGGATTCAATCTCAAATACGCGCTGCTCCGGCCGCGTGATGCGAAACGAGGCGTTTTGCGGAAACAGCACCCGGTCGCTGTCCGCCGCCGCGGTCAGCGCTTCCGTTGACAAAAAGGCAGATACGTCGTACAAAAGGATCACATTGTCGTTTGTTCCGTCATACAGCGGCACATACAGCACGCCGCTTTGCGGATCGAGCGTGGAGCCCTGGTTGATCCACGTTTCCAGATTGCCGATCCCGTAGGTGCTGCCGTCGGCGTTATAAAACTGCGCCGAGCGCGTATCGATTTCAAACAGACGCGGACAAATAACGGGGGTCGGCGCGTTCGCCGTTCCGCCGGACGAAGACGCGTCGATGACGCAGCCGTAATAATACAGACCGTTTTTGACAAGGAAATACAGCTTGCCGTTTTCCTGCCGGACCAGCCGGACAGACGACGCGGCAAAGCTTGTTTTCCCGTCGGCGCGCAGCAGTTCAAAATACCCCGTAAAATACGCGCCGTCGCCCCGGACAAGCAGACGGGTGAGCGCGGTCTTTTTTTGGACCGTTGCCACATACAGCGCCGTATTGCTGCCGGATTTGACAACCGCAAGATCGTTGGCGTGGCCGCAGACATCGCAGGGCGCTGCCGCTGACGCCGTCAAAGCGGAATAGTATTTGAGATGCGTCTGTTTGCCGGTGTCGATTTCGGTGCGGGTCAGATTGCAATAGCCGCCGGATGAAATCTTTGCCGTATAGACATATGTTTCGTCGGCGCCCATGCCCTCCATGGCCGAGCACATCTGGCTGCTCACCTTGACATTGGCAACCGACCAGACAAGCTGCCAGCTGATCTCCCACGGCTGCAGCGCGAATGCCTGCAGGGAAAACAGGAGCGAGAGAAACAGACAGACGGCCGCGCGAGCCGGATACTTTTTGTTGTGCATAGAACCTCCTTCGCGGCAATATGCCGCTATAGCAAGGTACCATCCGCTTTTGGCGAATGGTACACTTTAAAAATCAGATAAACCGCGGATCTGCCGGCGCTTACACCTCGAGATCCCCGGTGCTCTCCAGCACCTTATAGAGCAGTTTGTACAGCGTCTGCGCCTCTTCGGGCGACAAACGCACACACTGCGCGGCCTTCATCGGGATCTGGCCCACTTCCTCCTTGAGCGCCTTTCCCTTTTCGGTCAATGAAACGATCACACTGCGTTCGTCGAGCTTTGAACGCGTGCGCGTCAGATAGCCCTGTGCCTCCATCTTTTTGAGCAGCGGTGTGAGCGTGCCGGAATCCAGCAGCAGTTTTTCACCGATCTCACTGACCTGCAGGCCGTCCTGTTCCCAAAGAACCATGAACACGATATACTGCGTATAGGTCAGTCCGAGCGGTTTGAGATAGGGCGTATAGACGCCGGTCACGCGCCTTGCGGCGGCGTATAGCGGGAAGCAGAGCTGGTTTTTCAGCTTGAGCGCTTCGTTCGGATCGTATCCCATCTTCCAATCACCTTTTTTTCTAAAAATGTAAGCACGGTATTATACCCCCCCGTGCTTACATCATTATACTACAAAGTTTTCGGTTTTGCAACCTTTTCTGACGATTTCATCTAATCGCAGTCAAATAAGTTTTGCAACCTCTTTTTCAACGGCCTTCATACCTTCAGTCGGCTCGATGCGGGCGACGACATTGCCCTGACGATCCACGATGAACTTGGTGAAGTTCCATTTGATATCGGGATTGTTTTTGTAATCCTTGTCGATCTTCTTGAGCATCGCGCCCATAGCCAGCGCCATCGGGCCCTTGCCGAAGCCCTTGAAGCCCTGCTGGCTCTTGAGATAGCCGTACAGCGGCAGCGCGTTTTCGCCGTTGATTTCGCTCTTTTTCATCTGCGGGAACTGGGTGTTGTATTTAAGCGTGCAGAATTCGTGGATCTCATCGTCCGTGCCCGGGGTCTGGCCGGCAAACTGGTTGCACGGGATGTCGATGATCTCAAGGCCCTTGTCGTGATAGGTTTCATAGATCTCTTCGAGTTCCTTGTAGTGCGGAGTGAAGCCGCAGCCTGTGGCGGTGTTGACGATGATCAGTACTTTGCCTTCATAGTCTTTCAGGGAGATTTCTTCGCCCTTCGGGGTTGTGACGGAATAATCATAGATGCTCATGGGATGTGCCTCCTCGTTTATTTTTTACGATTATATTTTATCAAATTTATCTTAGCTTGTCAAGTGTTTTTTCAAAAATTATGCCTCGTTTTTCAAAAGATCGTTGTACCGCCGCAGCCAGCGGTCGATTTTTGCGCGGTCATAGGTCGGCGGAATGGCGTTTGCGGTCCGTTTTGCGTTTGCGGCGCGCAGCATACGAAACGCCGTTTGCCGGATCACCGCCGGCTTTTGCAGCACGATGGCGACTTTTTGGGCGATTTTGCCGGCTGTCAGCCGATAAGGGTTATCCGGGTCGGTGGACACAAGACCCATGTCCTCGTTCGTTACCGCGCCGCAGCCAAACAGCCAGTTGAGCAGGTCAACGTCGATATTCAGCACCCAGCGCTTGACCATGTCCACAAACGCATACCGCGCGCCGAGTTCCTTGTAATAGCGCACCTGCCAGCCCCAGAGATTGGCGGCGGTGAAATCGGTCACGGCATGTTCAAAAATGTGCTGCGCCAGCCACAGCCCGGCCTTCATGGCAGCCTCAATGCCGCTGCCCATCATCGGCATGGTCATAAACGCGCTGTCGCCCACCGTGCAATAGCCGTCCGCCACCATCATGCCGAGCGGCCCGCGCAGCGAGATATAGCCCCACTGCCCGTCGCGCAGCGGCACATCGGAAAAGAAATCGTGGTTGCGATAGAGCGCCTGTACGGCGGCGTCCTTTTCCTCCGGCGAAAGGCCGCCGATCCGCCCCACAAACACGTCCACCTCGCCCCGGTCGTTGAGGTTGCACCAGCTCAGTCCCACACTGCCCTGATGCTTGATATAGATGTTGCGGTCGGGGTCGGGCGCCTGTGTTCCCGGCGTCCATTGAAAAAAGCCGCGCCACGCGACCATCACGTCTGAGCGGCGGGGATTCGCCTGCACACCGAACGACGCCGGCACCTGCGCACGGAACGGCGAAAACAGCCCGGACGCGTCGATCACAAGGTCGAACGGCAGCGCTTTTCCGTCAACGGTAACACCGCACACACGGTTTTGTTTGACAACGAGCGAATCGACCTCTGTCCGGAACCGCACACAAACACCGGCGTCTTCGCAAAGGGCGCAGAGATGCCGCAGCAGCGCCCGGCGGTCGATAGAAATCTCCTCCATCGGTTTGCCCGACGGCACGCGCAGGCTGTTTTGCTCGTCCGGTGAAATGAACAGCCGTTTGCCCTTGTCGGTGTAGCAGTCGCGCGGCGGCATCGGCAGACCGCAAAAGTCAAACACGTCGGCGCGAATATCGTCGTACCACGGATAGCCGACGGCGTCGCGTGGTTTTTGCTCGAAGATTGTTACGGCAAAGCCGCGTTGTTGCAGCTTCAGCGCGGCAACAAGGCCGCCGTGGCCGAGGCCGATGACAGCGATGGTCTTACGGTTCATACATACACCTCTCAAAAAGGAAAAAGGCACACGCCGCCGTGTGCCTTGTTTCAACCGTTAGTTGTTGTTATTGTTGGAAAAGATGTTTCTGCCCTTGAAGATGGGAAGCACATCGCTTTCATCCTCTTCGGGATCGTCAAAGATGGAGGCGGGCTTCTTGGCCGGCGTTTCGATCACATCGAACGACGGGGCAGCCGGTGCTGCGGGAGCGGCCGGCGCCGCGGGCGCCGCAGGTGCTGCGGGCTGCGCAGCCTGCTGGGAAGCGGCGGTGCGGAAGATGTCCTCCGGGTTGGTGCTCTGGTTGGCGTTTTCAAACGCGGAAACAAAGCTGCGGCCGAATTCCGAGGCGCGGAACTCCTGGGAGCCGCCGTTCATCGCGGTGAAGATGGAGCCTTCGCTCTTCGGCTTGGTGGAACGGCTGATGAAGCCGGGATTCGCGTTTTGCGGGCGCTGCGGCTGCGGTGCCGGCTGTGCGGGCTGGGCAGACGCTGCGGTCGGATAGGATGCTGCGTCGTTTTCGTCGGTGGTGCCGAAGCCTGTGGCGATCACGGTGATGAGCATCTCGTCGCCCATCTCCTCGTCGAAGACGGAACCGAAGATGATGTTGGCGTCCGGATGGGTCGCCTGGGTGATCAGATCGCCGGCAGTTTCGATCATATCGAGCGACATATCCGACGAGCAGGTCACGTTGATGATAACGCCGGAAGCGCCGTCGATCGCGGTTTCAAGCAGCGGGCTGGTAATCGCCTGCTTGGTGGCTTCCGCCGCACAGTCCGCGCCGCGGCCGCGGCCGATACCCATATGTGCGCGGCCCGCGTCCTTCATGACGCTCTTGATGTCGGAGAAGTCGAGGTTGATATAGCCGGGCACCTTGATGGTGTCGGAAATGCTCTTGACGCCCTGCCACAGCACTTCGTTCGCTTTGCCGAACGCGTCGCGCATGGAAAGGGATTTGTCGCCGAGCAGTTTGAGTCTTTCGTTGGGGATGACGATCAGCGAGTCGACATGCTTGACCAGCTCGCGGATACCGTCTTCGGCCTGCTGCATCCGTTTTCTGCCTTCAAATTTGAACGGCTTTGTCACGATGCCGACGGTCAGCGCACCGAGCTCACGGGCGATTTCCGCAACCACAGGCGCAGCGCCGGTGCCGGTGCCGCCGCCCATACCGGCGGTGATGAAGACCATGTCGGTGGAGCGCAGGGCTTCGGCGATGACGTCGCGGCTTTCTTCCGCGGCCTTTTTGCCGACAACCGGGTCGCCGCCCGCACCCATCATACCGGTGACCTTTTCACCGATCAGGATCTTGTGGGTCGCTTTGGAATTTTCCAGAATCTGGCGGTCCGTGTTGATGGAAAGGAATTCCACGCCGAACACACCGGCGTCAACCATCGAGTTGACCGCGTTTCCGCCGCCGCCGCCGACGCCGACCACCTTGATCTGGTTATACGCAACATTTTCGTTGTCCATGATGAAGCTCATTTTACTTCCTCCTATATCATTCATACTCTTGAAAATCCGGGAAAACGATCCTTTCCGCGACAGCGCGGATAGGATATTCAAGTTATTATAGCATGCATTTTGAAAAAACTCAAGAACCAAATGCAAGAACTTTCAGGAAATTTGAAAATAATTTATGTCCTTCGCCGCCTCAGCCGTCGATCGACATGCTTCCCTCGTTATAGAAGGCGCGGCCTTCAAAGCGCGCGTCGATATAACCCTGGCTGTTCGGCGAGACCTCATTTTTCAAAATACCGGCAACAAGACTGATTTTTTCGCTCAGATCGTCCGTGCCGTTGAGATAGATGTTGATCCGTCCCTCATACTGGATCACAAGCGGATGATCGGTCTGGAGCTTCAGCGTATTGGCGCCGGGCAGTTCGTTGAGCTCGAGCTGCTCCACGATCTTTTTCGCGTTTTCAAACCGGGCGGCATTGTCGCCCTCGGGCTTGTAGACCGTACCCTCCACGGCGTCCTGCCAGTCGAAGCCCTCCAGCCGGAACTGGCCCTCCTTGACCTTTTTCTTTTTCAGCGAAAGAACCTTGCCCTCTTCGCTCAGACAAAGATAGCTGCTCTTGCCGACGATCAGATATTTTTCCTTGGTCTGCGTCACCTTGAGCACCAGGGTATCGGGCAGATCGTATTCCACTTTGGCGCTCTGAATATACGGCAGCGCGGCGCACAGCGCCTTGTTGACGTCGCGGTTTCGTACCCGCAGCATATTGTCGCCGAGCTCTACCCCGCACGCGGCGATGATCTCCTCGGACGTATAGTCGGTTTTGCCCGACACGCTGATCTTCGCGATCGGCGCGCCGTAGGCGTAGCAATAGACCAGCGCCACGATGCCGGCGATCACCATCACGATCGCCACGGTGATTACGGCGGTCAGCTTTTTGTTGCGGCGTTTGCGGCGCGCCTTGTCGCGGCGGATATCGTCGCTGGAGCGGCCGGCGGAACGCGCGGTCTCGTAATGCGCACGGTTTTTTTCAAATTGCCGCTCATCGTTTTTGCGCACACGCTGCTCGCGCTGCTGCATCTGGCGCGCGCGGCTGCGATCCGGTTGGCGCGGCTGTGTCCGTTCGCGCAGCACCGGACGTTCGGCGTCGGCGGGCTGTGCTTTTTTGGGTGCGGCCTTTTTCTTTGCCGCGGATTTCGGTTTTGCCGCCTGTTTTGTGCGCTTGTTTTGCGCCGCAGCGGGCCGCGGTTTTTTGGCGGGCTGCGACGCGGGCGGCGTTTCGTTTTCGTCGTGCAGCTTTCCGGTGCCGGGCATGGGCACGCCCGTGCTGATCGGCGTCCACAGATCGGACGAGATGTCGCGCGGCCGGTTGGGCCCGCCGTCACCGTAGCGGTAAGCGCCGAACGGGTTGGTTTTGTTTTGATTGTTGTCGTCCACTTTCGGCACTCCTTTCAATCTGTGCGCCGAGCGTTTGTAAACACGCCTCTATTTTCTCATATCCTCTGTCAATATGGTGTAACCCTGTAATGATGCTCGTGCCTTGTGCGCCGAGCGACGCGATAATCAGCGCCGCGCCGGCCCGCAGATCCACCGCCGACACGGCCGCGCCGTGCAGCTTCTCCACGCCGTCGATGATTGCCACGCGGCCCTCGATCCGGATGTGCGCCCCCATGCGGCACAGCGCGTGCACATGGTGGAACCGGTTTTCGAAGATGGTCTCCACGATCACGCTGGTGCCCTTTGCGGTACAAAGCATCGCCATCACCGCCGCCTGCGCGTCGGTGGGAAAGCCCGGGTGCGGCAGTGTGCGGATATCCTGCACGGCACGCAGCCGTCCGTCGGCGCGGATGCGCAGCGTATGTTCGTCCGCTTCGATCAGACAGCCGGCCTGTTCGAACACACGGTTGACCGACAGTATATGTTTCGTCCGCACGTCCTCCAGCACCACATCGCCGCCGGCCGCGCCGACCGCCGCCATAAACGACAGCGCGGCGATCCGGTCGGGGATCACACGGTGGCGGCAGCCGTGCAGCCGGCTGACGCCGCGGATTACGAGCGTGCCTTCGCCCGTGGTTGTAATATCGGCGCCGCACGCGTTGAGAAACCGGACAAGGTCTTCGATCTCCGGCTCCCGCGCGGCATTGAGCAGCATGGTTGTGCCGGTTGCCGTTGCGGCGGCGAGCAATACGTTTTCCGTTGCGCCGACGCTCGGAAAGCTCAGGCTGATGACCGTGCCCTGCAGCTTTTTCGGCGCTTCGCACCGAAGCGTGCCGTGTTCCTCCGCGATCACTGCGCCGAGCGCACGCAGCGCCGACAGATGCAGATCGATGGGCCGCAGCCCGATTTCGCAGCCGCCGGGCGCACAGAGCGCCGCTTTGCCGGTGCGGGCAAGCACGGAACCCAGAAACACGATGGACGAGCGCATCTCGTGCATCAGTGTATCCGGTATAGTATAACACGAAACGCGCCGGGAATCAACTGTTAATTGATTGCCCGCGCGTGAAACGGTGCAGCCGAGGTGTTCTAATATGCGCACAGCGGCGCGCACGTCGGACAGATCGGGGCAGTTTTCGATCACACAGACGCCGTCCGAAAGCACACAGGCCGCCAGAATCGGCAGCGACGCGTTTTTGGAGCCCTGCACACGCAGCGTTCCCCGCAGCGGCTGTCCGCCGTGCACGATGATTTTTTCCATATGGGACCCACCTTTTCGTTTTCTGCACTATCTTATGCCGAAAAGGCGGAAATGGTGTTTATTTTACGAGCGAAAGGATGATGTCGGCGATTTCGCGCCTGGCTTCGGGCTTTGCCAGCCGCAGCGCGTTTTGCGCAATCGCGTTTCGTTTTTCGTCGTTTTCCATCAGATCGCAGAACAGCGCGTCCATTGCTTCTTTGGTATAGTTCTTTTCTTCGAGAATGCACGCGGCGTTTTTTTCCACAAGCGCCATCGCGTTGTGGAACTGGTGGTTTTCCGCCACATTGGGCGACGGGATCAGAATCGACGCCTTGCCCATCGCCTGCAGCTCGGACAGCGAGCTTGCGCCGGCGCGGCAGATCACAAGATCGGCGGCGGCCATGCAGCGATCCATGTCGCTGATATATGCGCGCAGCTCGACGTTTGCTTCCTTATCGGGATCCACACCCTTTTCACGCAGCGCGTCGGGCACCCAACCGCCGAACTGACCCATGGCGTGCAGGAAATAGAGCGTCTTGTCCTGCGCGTGGTCGGCAATGAGCTCCACCATGGCGCGGTTGATCGTTTCGGCGCCGAGCGAGCCGCCCATGGACAGCACCAGCTTCTGGTCGTCGCGCACGCCGAGCTCGGCGCGGGCGATATTGCGGTTGGCTTTGAGCAGTTCACCGCGCACCGGAAGGCCGGTGACGACAGGCGGGTTTTTCGGCTGCAGATACTGCGCGGCCTTTTCGCTCGTGAGCATCACGCGGTCCACGCGCCTGGCCAGCGCCTTGTTGGTGATGCCGGGATAGGCGTTTTGTTCATGGATCGCCGTGGGCACGCCCAGCTTTGCCGCCATGCGCAAAACCGGGCCGCTGACATAGCCGCCGAAGCCGACCACCACGTCGGGCTGAAAACGGCGGATCAGCTTTTTCGCCTGGCCGCTCGCACGCAGCACCTTAAACAGCGTTTTGAAATTGCGCTTGAGGTTTTCTAGCGTCAGCTGGCGGTAGAACCCGTCGATATCGATCGTTGCAAAGTCGAACCCGGCCTGCGGCACGAGCTTGGATTCCATTTTATCTTTGGTTCCGACAAACAAAATCTCGGCGTCGGGAAAGCGTTCGCGGATGTCGCCGGCCGCAGCCAGCGCCGGATTGATATGGCCGCCGGTGCCGCCGGCAGCAAACAGGATCTTCATGATTCTCTCTCCTTCTTTACACTTCGTGTTTTGCCGAACACGAGCGCGACACAGACAGCACAACGCCCATTTCACACAGCATCAAAAACAGCGCGGTGCCGCCGTAGCTGAAAAACGGCAGACCGATGCCGGTATTCGGAATCACGTCGGTGACCACGGCGATGTTGAGGATCACCTGCAGGCCGACCTGCATCATAATGCCGATGACCAGAAGCGCGCCGAACAGATCGTGGGTGCGCGTGGCGATCATGAAGCCGCGGATAACCAAAGCCGCAAACAGCAGCACGATCAGCGCGCCGCCGACCCAGCCGAGCTCCTCCACCACGATCGGGAAGATGAAGTCGTTTTGCGGTTCGGGCAGCCACAGGTGCTTTTGCTTGGAATTGCCGAAGCCAACGCCGAACGGACCGCCGGCGCCGATGGCGTAAAGGCCCTGCTCGGTTTGCCAGCGGGTGGTCTTGCCGAAGTCTTCTTTGGTTTTCCACACCATGATGCGTTCATAGCCATAGTTGCTGATGATCTTGACGATCTCGGGCTTGACGAACACGATCAGCACGACCGCAGCGGCAAGGCCGATAAACAGCAGCACGAACCACTTTTTATCCACACCCGAAATCCACATCATGGAAACGCCGATCAAAAACAGCAGGATCGTACACGACAGATGGCTTTCGATCAGCACCAGCCCGCAAAACAGCGCCACGATCAGCGCCAGCAGCACGGTGGCCTTCATTTTGGTGTCGATGTAGTTGAAAAAGCTTTTTTCAAAGCCGGACAGTCTTGCGATATTCGGGCGGATGCGGCGATTGCTGCTGCCGTTCAGGGTGCGGTATAAAATACAGATCACATAGGACAGCGTGAGCACCATCACGAATTTTGCAAGCTCCGACGGCTGCAGCTGGCGGCCGCCGATTTCAAGCCAGCGTTTGATCTCGTTGTGCTTGAGCACGTTCCACGCATAGGTAAAAATGAGCAAAAACACCGTTGCCAGAAATGCCAGCGGCGTTAAAAAACTGTTGAGAATACGGTAGTCGAGCTTCGAGATGATCGCCATGGCGACAAAGCCGAGGAGGCCGAAGATCAGCTGGTTATAGAAATAGACGTTCGGTCCGTTTTTGGAATAGGCGCTCGCATACGGATACGACGCGGAATACATCATCGTCACGCCGATGGCGAACAATATCATGACAAGGCAGGTAAACGCGACGTCCACGCCGCCTGTTTGAAACAGACCGGCAAACCGCGGCGCTCTTTTGCGCTGCGGCACACGGCCGGGCTGCGGTCTCACTCTTTCCGACATGGCTGTCTCCCCTTTTCGTTGCTTCTTTCCATCAGGACTGCAGCGTGAGCTGCATCAAAATCACGCCGTTGAGACAGCCGAGCAGGCTGATCAGCGTGAAGACAAAGACGATCTTTTTCTCCGTCCAGCCCTTCATCTCCAAATGGTGGTGCACCGGCGCCATCAAAAACAGCTTGCGGTGGAACACGCGCAGGGCGATGATCTGGAAAATATCGGACAGCGCTTCGATCACATACACGATGCCGACCGGCAGCAGAATGATCGGGCAGTCGAGCGCATAGGCCAGCGCCACAACCAGACCGCCGAGGAACATGGAGCCCGTGTCGCCCATCATGACCTTCGCGGGGAAACGGTTCCACACGAGATAGCCCGCGCACGCGCCGGCAAGCGCCGCACCGAGCAGCGACACGGAGGTGTTTTTCTGCAGATAGGCCATCACGGCAAACGCCACGCCCACAGGCACGGTCACACTGCCGCACAGGCCGTCGATGCCGTCGGTAAAGTTGACAGCGTTGACAGCGCCGTAGATCACCATGGCGCCGAAGACGTAAAAGAAGATCATGCCCGGCACGCTGTCAAGACTGACACGGCCGTAGAGCGGGATCAGCATGGAGCGGCTGCCCGAAAGCTGGAGCGTGGTCAGATATGCCACGATCACCAGAAGCTGCGGCACGGTCTTTTGCACTTCGGTCAACCCGAGGTTGCGCTGCTGACGGACTTTGATATAGTCGTCGGCAAAGCCCACAAGACCGAGACACACCGCGAGCAGCAAACCGGCATAAAGCTTGGTGCGCTCCGTTGTGGCCGAGGCGGTGACTTCGGAGAAGACCGGCGTTTTGGTCAAAAGCGCACACAAAAGCGCAACCGCCACAGCGCAGATGATGCCGATGATGAACATCAGGCCGCCCATGGTGGGCGTGCCCTGCTTTCTGGCGTGCCAGCGCGGGCCGATGTCGGTCAGAATGGTCTGGCCGAATTTCAGCTTGTGCAGCGCCGGGATCAATACAAATCCGAGCAGCGCCGTGACGGCAAACGACACGGCAAGGGAGATTAACAGCAATGCGATGGTGTTCATAGTGACTTCCTTTCCTTTCCTTCCAGGAGCTGACGCACCACGGTGCGTTCATCAAACGGGGTTGTGCCCGCGGCATCGGTGATGCCGGTTTCATGGCCCTTGCCGCAAAGCAGCACAAGATCGTCCGCCTTGGCCTGCGCGAGCGCAAACGCGATGGCGTCGCGGCGGTCGGGCCGGATATACAGCGGCGTTTTGCTGCGGCCGACGCCCTGCAAAATATCGCCGATGATCGCGTCCGGGTCCTCCGAACGCGGATTGTCGCTTGTGAGGATCACCATGTCGGCGTTTTGCACGGCGATGGCGCCCATTTCGGCGCGTTTGGTTTTGTCGCGGTCGCCGCCGCAGCCAAACAGCAGCAGCACGCGGCCCTTCACGATCCGCCGCAACGTCAGCAGCACGCGGCGCAGACCGTCGGGCGTGTGGGCGTAATCGATCATCACGCGATAGGGCGTGTCGGTTTCCAGCAGCTCCATGCGGCCCCTGACGCCGTGGAACGAGCGCAGCGCGGCCGCGCCGTCTTCGATCGGGATTCCCAGTGCGTTCGCCGCCAGCAGCGCGGCCATGGCGTTTTCCACCTGAAACGCGCCGAACACATGCAGTGTGACGCGGTGGATAAAGCTGTCGCTGACAAGGGCGAAATCCTGGCCGTCGTCAAAATCGCGCAGACTTTTTGCCGTATAGGTCGCGTCGTTTCGCCGCACGGAATAGGTCACGACCGGGCCGCGGCTCGCGTCGATCATGTCCGAGGCAAACGGATCGTCGCGGTTGATGACCGCATGGTCGCTTTGATAAAACAGTTTCTTTTTGGCGTCGCGGTAGCTTTCGGGCGTGCCGTGATAATCAAGATGGTCGCCGGTGAGGTTCGTGAAGATCCCGACGGCAAAGCGCAGCCCGTAAAGCCGCTCCTGCGCAAGGCCCTGGGACGACGCCTCCATCACAACGATCTGCTTCCCGCGTGACGCGAGGCCGGCAAACGTCCGATGCAGTTCAAACGGGTCGGGCGTTGTTTTGCCCGATTGTTCGGCGTTCGTCACCGTGGACAGCAGCGCGGCGTTTTTGCCGCACAGGCGCAAAATGTGGTGCAGCATCGTTGCCACGCTCGTTTTGCCGTTGGTGCCGGTTACGGCGACCAGCGTCAGACGGTTGTCGGCGTCGCCGAAAAAGCGGCGGCAAAGCATGGCATACGCCTGTCTCGTGTCGGGCACCGTGTAGCAGCCGGGCAGCGGTTTTGCCGCAACAACGGCTGCAGCGCCGGCGTCCATCGCCTGTTGGAGATAGCCTTCCGCGCCGTCGTGGCACACGAACAGACAGCCCCCTTCGCACGCGCGGGAATCATCGGTGATGCGGGTGATTTCTACGTCCGTGCCGTTGAGCGTCCTGCCTAATGCCTGCAGCAAAATGGAAAGCTTCATTGTGTCCTCCCAACACACAGTGATCTGAAAAAAACAGAATCAATGGAATCAGTCGTTCATATTGGCCGTCGCCTGGAACTGGACGGTCACGGTTGTGCCGGCCTGGATCTCGGTACCGGCCGCAATGCTTTGACGGACCGCCGTTGCGCCGGACGCGGACGACGGGCCGGAGAAGGTGATATTGAGCCCGACAGCAGCCGCCTCCTGCTTGACAGAAGTGGCTGTCATACCGATAAAGGACGGCACTTCAACCTTCATGGTTTTGGCGTTTTCGGTATAGGCGATGATCACGCCGTTTTCGGAGATGCTCTGACCGGCGGTCGGCACCTGGGAGACGATCTTGTCGCCGTCGCCGATGATGCGCAGCGTGAGCTGTGCCGCCTGCGCCTTGGCGCGCGCGTTCGCGGGTGTTTCGCCGATGAGCGACGGCGTGGTGCGGCTGACCTTTTTGAGCTCTTCCGCCGTATACTGCGGCTCCACATTCATATATTTGAGCGTGGCTTCCAGCACTTCCTTTGCGATCGGCGCGGCAAGCACGCCGCCGCCGCGGTAGTTTCCGGGCGGTTCATCGACGCCGACGAGCACCGCGACCTGCGGGTCGTTGGCCGGCGCAAAGCACAAAAACGAAGCGATATACAGCAGCTGATCGGCGCCGCCCTTGGCGTCGAGCTTTTCGCTTGTTGCCGTTTTGCCGGCCACACGGTAGCCTTCGATATAGGCGTTTTTACCGGTACCGCCTTCGACCACGGCCTCCATCATCTGGCGCACGGTTGCGGCGGTGCCTTCGGAGATCACCTGACGTTTGACGGTGGGTTCGGTCTTTTGGATCACGTTGCCGTTTTCGTCGAGCACGCTGTCCACGATATACGGCGTCATCAGCTTGCCGCCGTTGGCGATGGCACAGCCGGCGGTGATCATCTGGATCGGGCTGACACGGAACGACTGGCCGAACGATGTGGACGCAAGGTCGACCGTTGTCATTTTGTCGAACGGGTGATACACGGGGTAGGCTTCGCCGGTCAGGTCGATGCCTGTGCGCTCGGTGAAGCCGAACGCTTCAAAATATTTGTTAAACGTGTCTTTCCCGAGCTTCTGGCCGATGCTGATAAAGAACGGGTTGCACGAATTCATCAAGCCCTGCGTGAGCGTCTGTGTACCATGGCCGGAGGTGTTGGCGCAGTGGATCACGGTGTCCTTCGCCACCTGATAGGCGCCCGAGCAGGTGTAGGTCGTGTTGAGGTCGACCTTGCCCTCCTCCAGCGCGGCGGCAGCGGTGAAGATCTTGAATGTGGAGCCGGGCTCGTATGTGCTGGTGACGCAGAAAGAGTTCCATTGGTCAAACAGCTTTTCCGACAGCTTTTCGTTGTACTTGTCGGTGCCTTCATATTCTGCGAGTTCTTTGACCGCACTCTCGTCGAGCAGCTTGCGCGGATCGTTGAGGTCGAAGTCGGGCTTGTCGCTCATCGCCTTGACCGCGCCGGTGTGCACGTCCATCACGATGCCGTAGACGCCCTTGGCTTTGGTGGTGTCGAGCGCGGTGGTCAATGCGTTTTCCAGATAGTGCTGGATGTTCTGGTCGATCGTCAGACGAATGCCGTTGCCCGGCTGGGCGTTGAAGATGGTTTCGTAGCTCGAATCGAGCGACTGGCCGTTAGCGTTGCGCGCCGTCACGATGCGGCCGGCCTTGCCGGAAAGCGTGTCGTTATAGTATTTTTCCACACCCGTGATGCCGTTGCCGTCGGCGTCGGTGACGCCGATGACGGTGGAGCAAAAGTCGTTTTCGGGATACAGACGCAGGGAGTCGGATTCATAGGTGAAAAACGCCTTCGGGCGGACGGTCGGCTTTTTATCGCCGACAGGATCACCGTATTCGACGCTCTTGGTAAAATATGTGTCAAGTGCAAGCCGCTGGTTGGCGTCAACTTTTTTCTTGATGCGCACATAGGACTTTTCATAGTCGCGCAGCATCTTTACAACCTCTCCGCGCTTCATACCCAGGATGCCGGCGATCTCGGTGCCGACAACCTTTGTGAAATCGTTCAGCACATCGTCGCGCTGCGGCAGTCGCGTGTTGAAATAGTTGAAGATCGCCTTCGGCGATGCACACAGAATATAGGCGGACGCACTGGTGACCATGGCGGTGTTGTTGCAATCGTAGATGGTGCCGCGGATCGGGCGCAAAACGGTGTCGTAAAGCTGATTGGCCTCGGCTTTGGAACGGTATTCATCGCCGTGAACCGCAATAATATAGCCAACACGCACAAAACCGAGCAGCAGCAGAAGCACCAGGACCAGTCCTGTGATCTGCCGTACCCGGATCTTAAACGACAAGGTGCTCTTGCCGCGCACTTTATTTTTTGGAAAGGCCGCCATACGCTTCCTCCGTTTCTCACTGTGAATAGGCAACTCGGCGGAGCGCTTTATTCCGCCCCGGAATAAAACGTCCGCCCGGTTTCAAATCTGTTAGACTGTAATATATATGATCGTCGGAAGTGAAATATCAGTTTTTGCTTTGGGAAAGGATCACCTGGTTGTCTTCATTGAGCTCGAGATAGCTCTCGTCGCCGCTTGCAACCTTAACAAGGCCGAGGCGCTGGGTGGCGATTTTGTCGATATTGTCGGCGCTGATCAGCTTGGAAAGCTGATGGGACAGCACGACGTTGGCGTCGGTGTAGTCGGAGAGCACCTTTTTCATGTTTTCCAGCTCCTGGCGGCTGTTGGTACGCGCCACAAAGGAGTTGCAGAACACGCCGAGCAGCGCGATAGCAAGCGCCATGACAACAAAGAGCTTTGCCACCTTCACATTGGCTTTGCGCTCGAGCGCGCGGCGTTCGGCCGGTGCGCGGTGCGGACGCCGGGGCTGCGGCACAACGGTCGGGCGCGGTGCACGCTGCGGGCGGCGCGACGGAACCGGATAGATTTCGGGCGCGGTATTGTTGTTCAGTTGATACGCGAATTGTGCTGCCATCTTTCTTTCTCTCCCCACAAATCGAAGACTGCCGTCAGTCTTCGTCTTTCAGTTTCTCAATCACGCGCAGCCGCGCCGAGCGGGCACGCGGGTTGCGGCTCAGCTCCTCATCGGACGGCTCAACCGCCTTTTGCGGCAACTGTCCCTTCGGCGTTTTGCCGCACACACAGACCGGAAAGTCCGGCGGGCAGGTGCATCCCTTGCAAAGAGACGCAAACTTTTGCTTGACTATTCTGTCTTCCAGCGAGTGGAATGTGATCACAGCCAGCCGCCCGCCGACTGAAAGGCAGTCGAACATCTCGTCGAGTGCCGTTTTCAGGTGATCTAATTCGCCGTTCACCGCAATGCGCAGCGCCTGAAACGTGCGTCTTGCGGGATGGCCGCCGGTGCGGCGCATTCTGGCGGGTATCGAAGCTTTGACCAGCTCGGCCAGCTCCGTGGTGGTTTCAATGGGCTTGTCCGCCCGGGCAAGGACGATGTTGCGCGCAATAGATTTTGCACATTTTTCTTCGCCGTACTGCCAAAGGATCCGGGCGAGCTCCTCCTGCGAGCAGGTGTTGACCAGATCCGCCGCCGAGGTGCCGGACTGCGACATACGCATATCCAGCGGCGCGTCCGCGTGGAACGAAAAGCCGCGCGAGGCGGTGTCGAGCTGATGGGAGCTGACGCCGAGGTCGGCGAGGATGCCATCGGCGCGGTCGATCCCCTGCCCCTGCAGCGCATCATGGATGGCGGAAAAGTTCGTTTGAACAATCGTCACGCGCGCATCGGCACCGAAGCGTTCGTGCAGCGTCGCGATCGCGTCGGGATCCTGGTCAAGCAGGACGAGCCGTCCGTCCGGGCCGAGCCGGCTAAGGATTTCGGCGCTGTGGCCGCCGCCGCCTGCGGTGCAGTCCACATAGACGCCGTCGGGCTTTACGCTGAGCGCGTCGACCGCTTCGTGCAGCAGCACGCTGATATGCTGAAACTCCATATCCGTTACCCCGGCAGATAGTCGCCGTTCGCCTTGCGTTCGAGCGACACGCTCTCTTCGGCTTCGCTCGCCTGTTCATAGGCGATGCTTTCGGCGCTGACAGCGTCGTAATAGGCGTTGAACGTGGCGGGATCCCAGATTTCCACATGGTCGCCCATACCGACGACGAGCGCGGCCTTTTCGATTTTGGCGCGCTGGGTGCTCGCGGTCGGGATCATGATACGGCCCTGGGCGTCCACGGTGACCTCCGTTGCGCCGGCATACAGTTCAAACTGCTTTTTGCGCTGACGCACGGGATCAGTATACGGTTCAAGCACCGACGCGGCGTAGGCGTCGTACTCGTCTTTGGAAAAGCACTGGATGCACGGGTACTGCGACGGCAGCAGTTTGATGATAAACGTGCTGGTCAGCGCGTCGCGGAATTTTGCGGGCACAAACAGACGGTTTTTCGCGTCGAGGTTGTGTTCATAGCTGCCGATAAACGTGCTCACGCCGTGCATCTCCTTCCATTTTTACTCTTGAGAAAATTGTCGTAATTTTGCCCCACAATTCCCCATTTCGGTGTTCTCATTCACCACGCAAACTATTATATACAACAAAAAAGGGCTTGTCAAGCCCTTTCAGATGAAATTTACATTTATTGATGGAAGGATTGGGGAAGCAGAAAAATACCTGCCCTCATACGAGAACAGGTATCGTAAAATGTTATTTGATTTTGGCTTTTTTGATTGCGGACAGGCTGCCGTTAAACGTACCGCTGTCAAGCTTTGCAACAGCGCGGACACGGAAATAGTAGGTCTTGCCGCTCTTCAGTTTCATCACTTTGGCGGTTGTTCCCGAGGTGGAAAATGCTTTCTTAAAGGTACCGGTCTTACTTGTCGCATAATAGATCACATAATTCTTAGCTCCCGGAACTGCTTTCCATTTCAGCTGTGCAACCTTTTTGCCGGCGGTCACCTTAAGGCCAGTCACTTTTGCAGGTATAATTTTGAATTTGAGCGTTTTGGTGCCTTCGTAGTGACCTATAAGGGTAACTTTAACCTGATAAGTACCAATCGCTGTTCTACCCTTGCTGTAACTCAGCGTATAGTCTTCGCCCTCTTTCAGCGCGTTGCCTTCCCGGTCAAGCACAGTTACACCCGGTTTTTTGCTCTTCCCGTCATAGCTGAATTTTGTTTTTGTCAATTTGACTGTTTCGACAGCAGGAATTGCATTGGCATAGAAAGTATAACCACATTCATCACAGTATCTTTCAATGAACCCATCTTCACCAAAGGTTGCCTTATTATAATCAATGATCGGATCATGTTCATGGCCGGAATATGGATCCGGGTCTGAATCCTGCGGCTGCGTAGGATCAAACGCAGGCGGTGTATCCGGAATGTCATGTGAAGCAGCACCCTGCACGATCGCTTCCTCGCCCTGTTTTCCGTTTGCGGTTGCAACAACGGCATAGGTATAGGTGTTACCGTCAACATTGTTAATCGTCGCGCGCGGCGATGAAACAGAACCCAGTTTCAGATAACCGCCAACACTTTCATAATAGCAATACACATCATAGCCGGTTGCGCCCGGAACGCTATCCCAAGTTAATGCAACGCTGGAGGACGATGCAGGTTCCGCTTTCAGGTTTTCAACCTTTCCGGGCAGAATCTCAAAGCTAAGTGTTTTCGTGCCGGAATAGTTTCCTTTCAACGTGATGACAACCTTACCGGTACCAATGTTTACATTATCCTTTGCGACAGCAGAATAACAATTTCCCGGCAACTCCTTATTATTGCTGTCAGTGATGTATCCATCCGGATACTTTGCTTTTCCATCGTAAATGAAACTTGTTTCAGCCAGATAAACGTTGCTGACTTTTGCAATGGTTTCCGTTGAGCGAACATTGCCGCATTTGCTGCATTTTTCGGCAATCTCACCATCCTGGGTAAAGGTTGCTTTTTTGGTCACAACAGTCTGATAATTATGCGCACACGCCGGTTCCTCAACGTCCTGTATGTGTTCACCGCAGCGAATGCAGTTGCCGCTTTTGTCTGGCGCAGCATGACCTAAAGCGTTTATGGTTTTACCCTTGGTAATTGTCTGTTTGCAAGTTGTGCAATACTGGTCGCCCGTGTAGCCCGCCTTTGTACAGGTTGCATCGGTTTTATTGATTGTGGTCAGTGTATGATCTTTCTTATTGATTGTTGTACCTTGTTTTACAACGGTTCCGCAAACAGAGCAGACTGAATCACCGGTGTAACCTGTCGCAGTGCAGGTCGCATCTTTTTTGTTCTTCACGACAACGGAGTGTGCCACTTTGTTAATTGTCTCGGTTTTTGTTGCACCGCAGGATTTACAAGTAAATGTTTTAATGCCGGTTGCAGTACAAGTAGCAGCTTTTGTTACCGTACCGTTATCCCATGTGTGAGTGGTATGTTTTGGCTGGAATCTATATTTTACTGTTGAAGCAGAGGAATCCTTTGTAGTAGACCATGCAGATGTTTTTGTGTATTTGTACGTGGTGACCTTTACGCGGTTTTGATAGGTGTTCTCAACATACCATCCACGGGCTCGAGCACCATGGGAACCCCAAGAACCGTCACAAGTAACGCCAGATTGACACCAAACTTGTTGGCCATTGCTTTTCCAATACAACAAATAGACAGAATGTCCGGCATCGTCTTCATAATACTGCGCGTTAACACTTGCAGGATCGACCTGATCATAATGGACAAAATTGCCTTCCATTGTATAGTTGGCATAAACACCGGCAGAAGGACCGCAGAAGTGGAAATACATCTTCTTTACTAAAACCTTGGAATCTGATGTTGCTTCGTCCGTATAGCGGACATAGGGTTCGCCGGAATTCTGCCAAGTTGTCGTGCTTGCACCTTTGACCCAATCTGAGCCAGGCGAAGATGCAGCTGTTTTTTCATAGATGTTTTGGTATTGAATCGTATAATTCGATGTGCTGATATAGTCGGGAAAAGTGTCCATATAGCACCAGCCGTCAGCGTTATAAACCAGCTTTGGAAGGGTCTTGTTCTCCGTTTTTCCACAACGACCGCAGGTACGTTTAGCGGTTCCGGTGGATTGTTCTGTGGGAATAGTCACCGTTGTCCAACTGCCGAATGCATGCCCAAGCGCTGGAATGGTTTCTGTGTAGCTGTTTCCACAACTGCAGCGGAACGTCTTCACACCAGATTCCGTGCAGTTTGCTGCCTTTGTGGTCGTGGAGGTGTAGCTGTGTATATGCGCCGGACTGAAGTCCGGGCGAATCACGCAATACAATTCACTGTTATAGTGCCAGTTGATTGTAACATATTGCTTTCCACCCGCATTTTGCTCGGCAGCATTAAACCCCACGCTGTCTGCGGAAAGAATGATGCCAACATGGCCCAGCGAGCCGGTGCTTGTTGTGCTGTAGCCGCCCTGTCTGGAAAGGTTGGTTTTCCAAACGGCAATATCACCCGGCTGGAAGGTGATACCGCTGCTGTAGCCGATCCGGCTCCAGCCGGCCGGAATGCTTCTGGTCTGGTAGGCAACCGCATCACCTCCGGTGTATGCTGATGCTCCAAGGTAGTTATAATATGCCTTGAGTAAATCCACACATTGGTATGGTTGCGAAGGAGGAAATCCATCTGTATCTATTGATTTTCCATTTTGACTATTAGCCCAATTAACTGCATCGTTTTGAGAATGTCCGTTTGTACTTGCTTGTGTCATCAACGGCACCGCACCAAGCAGCAGCACCAGGCACAGTAAAAAGCTAAGTATCCTTTTTGATTGTTTCATTATGTTTTACCTCCTAACAATAGATAAATTCATGTTACTCCATTCATAATCCAATTTCAATTCAGTTGTAAAGAACAACACCTTATTGTAAAAAATAACACCCCTTCCAAAATAAAAAAGCGTCTCAACAAATGAGACGCCAAAAAATGCAGTTCTCATTTGCTGCGACACAAAATAGTCTGTCCACATAATTCAGAAATTAAGAGATAGAATATTAAGAGAACGCATTTTTTACAATGCTTTCTCTTAATCCTAAACTATGTGGGCAAACAATCATCTGCCACTATTTTATGTCGCAACTTTACTTTATCACATCATTCTCAAAAAATCAACCGTTTCAAAATAAAAAAGTGCCCGTAGCGTCGATCAGTGATCGACTGGGCACGGATGGTATTGCAGCATAGCCGCCGATACGGCGGCGCTGCAAAACGCTTCCCTTCGCGGCGCATTTGTCAACCGCTGCGCGGCTGCAGAGCGCGTCACAACAAAAAAACGGGCGGCCGATGGCCGCCCCTACGGTTGTTTGATTGCTTATTCCGCGCTTGCGTCACGCACGAAGTTTTTGAAGAACAGCAGCCCTTCACCCATGCAGGACACCGGGATGCGCTCGTTGGTGCCGTGGGTGCAAAGCAGCAGCGATGCGTCCGCCTTGAACGGCGCGTAGCGGTAGATGTTTTCGCAGATCGGCTCGTAGTTGCACGCGTCGGTGCCGCCCATCACGAGATAGGGCGCCACGATGGAGTTCGGCTCGATCGCCTTGCAAAGATGCTCGATGATCTTGAACGCACGCGAATCGATCGGCGAAAATTTGCTCGCCTCCTTGCTGTTGAGCACATTGACCTCGATATCCTTGTTGTGCACGACCTTCTTGATGTGCGAAACGAGGTCTTCCGTGGTGGTGCCGGGCATGGCGCGGAAGTTGACCGTCACGCTCGCACGCTGCGGCAGCACGTTGGGCGCCGGACTGCCGGCGGTCATCGTCACGCCGGTGGTGGTACGCACCATGCACGCCGCCGGCGGAATCAGCTTGCAGATTTGCAGCAGCACCGGATAGAGCGCTTTGATGTTGCAGGTCACAAGACGCACCGGGTAGGTTGTGTTGCGCGCGATGGATTCAAACAGCATCTTCATATTCGCGGAGAACGCCGCTTTAAACTGGTGGTTTTCCAGATCGCGTACCACATTGGCGAGGATGCCGATGGCGGAATGCTTCGGCGGCTGCGAAGAATGGCCGCCCTTGGCGCGCACGGCGATCTCGATGTCGG
This sequence comes from Oscillospiraceae bacterium, assembly GCA_902786285.1. Taxonomy (GTDB): domain Bacteria; phylum Bacillota; class Clostridia; order Oscillospirales; family Acutalibacteraceae; genus UBA6857. Next base: position 37,371 of record CADABX010000013.1, read on the forward strand.
CGTAGCCCTTTTCGGCGATGCCGATGCCGGCGAGGTATTTGTTGTTGATCACGCCCTTGACGTTGACCGGCAGCATCGCGCCGCCCTCATCGAGCACGCAGTCGAGCCGGACGCCCTTCGCCTTGAGGTATTCCATGATATCGTGGGCGCCGTTTTTGTCGTTGGCCACCACTTCCTCGTTGTCGCCGAACAGCAGATAGACGTCGCGCTCCGGTTCGAAGCCGTCTTCCAGCAGCGATTCCACCGCCTCGAGCACGGCGATCAGATGGTTTTTCATATCCAGCGCGCCGCGACCCCAGATGAATTCGCCGTCGTCCACGCCGTCAAACGCGGGATGCGTCCAGTCGCCCTCGGTGCCCTTGGACACCGGCACCACGTCCTGGTGCCCCAGCAGCGCGATCGGGTCGAGCTCCGGACGGCTGCCCTTCCAACGATAGACAAGGTTCGCCGGCGGCACGATGGTTTTTTCCAGCTTTTCGCGGATCAGCGGATAGGCTTCGTCGATGAACGCGTGGAACGCGTCAAACGCTGCCCAGTCGACCTTGTCGATATCGCGGTTGGAGATGGTCTTGATCTGAATCGCTTTGGAGAGATTGGCGCGGTAGCGATCCACGTTCAGCGTTTCCTGCGGCAGCGGTGCGACCTCGGTCTTTTTCGGGCGGAACAATGCGGCATGCACCGCGTTGGCGGCAGCGGCGGCACCGAGGGCGCCGCAGACGATCTGGGACTTTTTCATACTTCACGACTCCTTTTCCGGAACATTTCGCTTTATTATACTACAGCGCCGCCGGAAAAGTAAACCCCGGCGGCGTCATTTTTAAAGTTTTTTATTCATACTGCGCGCGGATGCCTCCGACCGCCAAAAAGCTTTTTGTCAAAAAAGCTTTTCAAAAATCATTCATACTGCGCGCGGCAACCCCGAACGCCAAAAGCTTTTTGTCAAAAAAGCTTTTCAAAAATCATTCGTACTGCGCGCGGATTCCCCCAATATACTTCGGGCGCGTTGTGGCGGCGGTGATGTGCGCGTTGCCGATATGATCGAGCTTCAGCCGTGCCGGCACAGCCACATGGCGCAAATGCATGCCGATCAGCGTCAGACCGATATCGAGCCCCGCCTCGGCGGCCACATGCTCCACCGCGACCGGGTCGTCAAAGCGCGCCCATGCCGTGGTTGCAAACGAGCCGCCCGCCTTCGGTTTGGGCACGACGCACACGATTTCATAGCCGCGCTTTTCGGCGACTTCGCGTTCCACGATCAGCGCACGGTTGAGGTGTTCGCAGCACTGCGCCGCCAAAAACAAGCCGCGCTGCCGCAGCTCGGGATATAGCCCCTCAAACGCGGCTTCGGCAAGCTCCAGCGAAGAGGCGTGGCCGATCACGCCGCCGCCGATTTCGCTTGACGAACAGCCGACCACAACCAGAGACCCCGGCGCAAGATTGGCCTTTTCAAGCAGTTCGCGCATCGCAGACTGCGCCTGCGAGCGGATTTCAGACAACATAAGGGATTCCTCCAAAAAACAGATTGCGCCCTCTCGGGCGCGGATGCCGAACCTTACAGGCCGCGAAACAGCAGCCGCAGGAACGAGCGGTTGAAACGGTACAGGTTGCGAAGCAGATCACGCATGGTGCGATACATAAGAAAACCTCCCTGTATTTTTCTTCTTCCATTATTTCACCGTTGGCGGCAAAAGTCAAGAGAAAAGCGCAAATTTTGTTTCGGGCGGCGCGGGCGACGCGGCAGATTACCCGGCCGTCTCCCCCGCCCCGCGGCAGGGGCGAAAAACTTTTTGGGACGCAAAACAAAAAAGCGCGGCAAACGCTTGACATTTATTGGTTTTTTTGATAGAATCTTTTGGCACACGGAAACGGAGAGTTGTCCGAGTGGTCGAAGGTGCAGCACTCGAAATGCTGTGTACGAAAGTACCTAGGGTTCGAATCCCTAACTCTCCGCCATATATGAAGAAGCAGCCCGAAAGGGCTGCTTTTTCTTTTGGTCAACGATTGGTGTTGCCGGTATTGTGTTTCTTGTCAATGATGTTTCGAAGCACCGGCGATGTTAAACGGTGCGCCGAACGCGTCATACGGGCTTGCAATTACCGGGGATCGGTGTATAATGAAAGCGACAGATGATTCACATGAAGAGGAGATACGAAATATGGATTTGAAGTGTTTTCAGTGGACGAGACAGCCGAAAAGCTTTGTCGTCGAAACCGATCGGGTTTTGATCACGACGTTGCCGCATACGGATCTTTGGCAGCGTACCTATTATCATTTTCGAAACGACAATGCGCCGGTGTTTCAGATGGAAACAGCTAAGCCATATTTTAGCTTTGTTGTGCACACATCTTTTGCGGACAGTCACCATCGGTTCGATCAATGCGGTGTGGTTCTGTATTTGGACAGCGAAAACTGGCTGAAGGCTTCCGTCGAATACGAAAACGAGGAGTATCAGCATTTGGGAAGTGTCGTTACCAACGGCGGGTATTCCGATTGGGCGACGACTGAGATTCTCGCGTCGGTCAAAACGATGTGGTACCGGTTAAGCCGCCGGGAGGATGACTACTGTATCGAGTGTTCAACGGACGGAAGCCGGTGGAAGCAGATGCGAATCTGCCACATGGCAAAGGGCGGCGGCACGATTCGATTTGGAATTTATGCCTGCTCTCCGGAGACTTCTTCTTTCACTGCTGTTTTCAGCGATATGCAACTGACAGACTGTGCATGGAAAGCACACGACGGACAGCAACCGGATGAAACATAACCTATGATTGCGTCGCTACGGCGGCGCTTTTTCTTTTTGGTGTCTGAGATTGCCGGCGTGCTGCTTACCGGCGGCGGACTGTGCCGCACGGCTTTTTTCGGACGGTGAACGCACCGTGCGGAAGGTCAGGTGTCCGACCTTGACGGCGGCCTGTAAATAGCCGGGGTCATCGCTTTCGTCGATCCAGACGCTCTGCGGCTCGTCCTTCTGCAGCTTGCGGATCGCGTTGTTCAGCCCTTTGTGCCAGCTGCGAACCTGAATCTCACCGCTGCCGTGAACGTAGAAAATGTGGGTTTCTTTTGCTTTTCTTGACATGGGGTAATCACTCCTTTGTAAATTTCTGATGATTGAAAAGGGTACCGTTTTCGGGCATTTTTCGTCGGCTCATGACCCGCTGTTTTGTACCGATTCTGAATAGGTTTTTGATAAACGATAGACGGGTCGTCAAGTGGATTTCTGTTGAATGAATATTTTTGAAAAAGAAAACCTGCGCGGACGGCTGCACCGTCTCCATGGGCATCTCACCCTCCCGCCTTTCGCGCCGGACGCTCGATTTGATCGACAAAGAACTTGCAACCCGAAATCCTTTTGCGGCTAAAATCGTGCAATCCTGCGTTACCATCCTTGTCCGGGCGACAGCCCGTCCGGCGGATGTTGCCTTGGCTTGCGCGGTTTTATCTCGCAAAATCTCTTCCGTCCTGCAAGCCCTTTGCCGATGTATCATTGTGTCCTGTATGCGTCGTCGCCGGATCGGGTGCAAAGCCGATCTTCACAGCCGGGGTTCCCGCTCGCCTGCCGGGGCAGGGTCTTGGCGTACCGCTGTGCGGGCTCGGTATACAAGGAATGTACGCAGGTTTTCAGTTATTCAATTGTCAAGGTACAAGAGAGCGCTTTTCACTGATCCATTGGACATTTTTTGAAATCTTTTAAAATGTTTTTTGCCGACCGGAGAAAAAGTCCTCTCACTTATAAGGACAAAAAAGGGGTAAAAATTAACCTGTTTTGGGAAAAAACGAAAAGAAAAATTATTTTTGTAGGAATGACTAAAATCTGAAAGCTGAAACTGTGCAGATTGACAACGAAAAAAGCAAAAGAAAAAGCCGCTAAATACAGACAGGGTTGTACAAGAACGAACGTCGGATTTCAGAATACCCTTGCAGCATTTTTTAAACAAAAAAACCGGACATGTTAACCTTCAGGGCAGATGACTCCCTTGGGGTTATACATGTCCGGCTATTTGGTGACTCATTGAGTTTTTCAACTCACGGACCCGTTGCTCGGTACGTGCAAACGAGAATGAATATTATGTTATTCTGTGATTGCTCACAAGTATTATTATATCCATGTTTTTCCGTTTGTCAATAGATGTCAGAAAAAATGTTCGATAAAATTCGTTTTATAGTCCGAAAAACAGTTCTTAATGTGCGAAAGTGTCATCAAAGGTTCCGATTGTTGGAATTGGGGATTCAATCGCATCCAATTTTTTCGATACCTGAATCCGCGCTTCTTTTCAATCCCATAAACAGAAAAACCGCCCGCAAAGCTCGTTGAGATTTGAGTTGCGGGCGTGATACTATATAGTGCCAATGATATCCTTTTCGTCTGTGACTGTTAATTCTTTTCTGCTTTTATCTCAGACCGAACAGATGCGCGAAGAAATAGAGAATCGCGTGCCAGACTGCCAGAATGCCGCCGCCGATGGAGCTGTCATGGATCTCTCCGCAGTATTTGCAGGGAATCTCTGTCAGTTCGGCATAACGCGCCTCAGCCGCGGTGAGCTTCGCGTAGTTGTTGACCAGCGTTTTCTGCGCACCGGTCAATCTGTCGTAGGCCGCTCTTGCGTCGTCGATTTTCGCTTTGCTTTCGTCGGTATATGCCACTTCACCTATGGCGTTGATTTTCGCGATGACCGCGTCGGCCGCCGCCTGATCTGCCGTGGCTTTCAGAGCCGCATATCTCGCTTCCGCCGCCGTCAGTGTTTCGTAGTTTTCAACCAGTGCCTTCTGCGCGGCGGTCAGCGCGTTGTACGCCGCTCTTGCCGTATCGATCTTCGCTTTGCAGGCGTTGGTGTAAACCACTTCGCCGATGGCTTCGATCTTAGCGACAACTTCGATGGCAGCCGCTTGATCTGCCGCAACCTGGTCCGCCTCCGCTTTCAGTTCGGCGTAGCGTGCTTGCGCCGCCGTAAGAGTTTCGTAGTTTGTAACCAGCGCCTTCTGCGCGTCGGTCAGGGCGTTATACGCCTCTCTCGCCGCGTCGATCTTTGCCTTGCTCGCCTCGGTGTATTCCACCGTGCCGATGGCATCGATCTTAGCGACAACTTCGATGGCAGCCGCTAGATCTGCCGCAACCTGGTCCGCCGCCGCTTTCAGTTCGGCGTAGCGTGCTTGCGCCGCCGTAAGAGTTTCGTAGTTTGTAACCAGCGCCTTCTGCGGCTCGCTTCGTCGATCTTCGCTTTGCATGCGTCGGTATATACCACCTCGCCAATGGCGTTAATCTTTTCGATGACTTCGTCGGCTGCTGTCTGATCTGCAGCCGCCTGATCAGCCGCTGCTTTCAGCTCTTCGTAACGTGCTTGTGCCGCGGTCAGCAAATCATAGTTTGTCACCAGCGCCTTCTGCGTGTCTGTCAAAGCGTCGTAAGCGTCACTCGCTTCGTCGATCTTCACCTTGCACGCGTCGGTATATTCGACTTCGCCGATATCGTAGATCTTCGCCTTCACCGCGATGGCGGCGTTCTCATCAGCTTCTGTTGCTTCCGCGCTTGCTTTCAGATAGGCATATTCCGCTTCGGCGTCTTGCAGCTCGTCATAGTTTTCTACCAGCGCTTTCTGCGCATCGGTCAGAGCGTCGTAGGCGTCTCTCGCCTCGTCGATCCTCGCTTTACAGTCTTCCGTGTATTCCACGTTGCCGATGGCGTCAATCTTCGCTTCCACGGCGTCCGCCGCCGCCTGATTCGCAGCAGCCTGTTCAGCCGCGGCTTTCAAAGCCGCGTAGCGATCCCGGGCTGCGGTCAGCGTTTCATAGTTCGTGACCAGCGCTTTCTGCGCGTCAGTCAGCGCGTCATAGGCCGTTTCCGCGGAGTCGATTTTGTTCTTGCTTTCGTCGGTGTATCCCACCTCGCCGATGGCTTCGATCAGGTCTTTGACCTGGTTGGCGTTGACAAGGTCGGGATCGAGCTCGAAAACCGCGCTGACAGTCGCCCCGCCGATGGGCATCGTGAAGCTTCCGTCGACGACTTCGACAGCGCCGTCGGTTTCATCGGTGACGGTGAGCGACACAAGGCGGAAGCCCTGCGTCGGCGTGACGGTCAGATGCACCGTTTCGCCCATGGCGGCGGACTCTTTGTCCGCGGTGACCGTGCCGTAGCTCGTCGCCTCCACGTTCACGGGGTACAGGATATTCTCCCATGCTGCCGAGACGATCTTATCGCCGTCCACGGTGATCGGGTCGCCGACCTTTGCGACGACGGTCCCGCCGTCGATCTCCACGCTCCAGCCGCCGAAGGTCATGCCCACGGGGGCGGTGAAATCACAGGCGGGCAGGTTGTAGCGGTCGCCCGGAATGACCGTAACGCCGGTCATGTCGCCGCTGCCGCCGTTCGCGTCAAAGCTGACGGTATAGAGCGCGCCGCCGTACGGATAGCCGCAGACGGAGCAAAGGTGCTCGTCGCCCTCGAAGGTGTGCGCCGCCGCGGTAAAGACGGTGGTGCAGTATTTGCAGGTTTGCAGGTGCGTGTCGGCGCTGACGGTAAAGGTGTTGTCGATGTGCTCGCATTCGCTGATCGCGGCAGAGCGGTGCCCCTTCATGCAGGCAGAAACCCTGTCTGCTTTCACTACGGGCGCGTCGTTGACCGTCGGCCTGACGCACATCTTGCTGCCGAGCGTCAGGAAGCCCGCGGGCATGTCGCTTTCATCGCAGCCTTTGGAGATACCGATGGCGTAGGGAACATCACTGCTGTCGGTGGAAAAAGCGCTCGATACGCTGACGGTGCCGCCGGTGATGGTGACGCTGCCGTATTCCTCGTCGCCGTACGCGCCGCAGCCGATGCCCGCCGTCTGTTTGGCGCTGTATCTGTCGTTGTTTGAGCTGCCGCTGGCGCTGACAGTGCCGCCGCTGATCTCCACGATCTCCGCAGGAGAATGATAACCGCCGCCGATGCCCGCGGCGCCTCTTCCGCCGTAGGCGCTGACCGTACCGCCGGTGATGATGATTCTGCCGGTGTGATTGTTGTTAGAGCCGCCATAGTCGCCGGTGCCGATGCCCGCAGCGCCGTAAGCTTGAATCTCATTGACATATTTACTGTCGCCCGTGCCGCCGGTCGCGATCACCGTGCCGCCGTTAATGGTGATATCGGCGTTGATTCCGCTGTTGTATCCGCTTCCGATGCCCGCGCCTGCGCTGCTCCTGCCGGTTCCTTTCGCGTTCACATAGCCGTCGTTGATCGTGATGGTGACGCCGCCGGCCTTGTTGCCGCCGCCGATGCCCGCGCCATAGTAGCCGCCGGTCGCGTATACTCTGCCGCCGTTGATCGTCACGCTGCCGGTGTTCTCGTTCATTTCGGTGTGCAAGGTACCGTCGCCGGTGCCGATGCCCGCGCCCAGGGCGCCGCCTGTTGCGTTCACTTCGCCGCCGTTGATCGTCACCGTGCCGGTCATTCCGTGCTCGCCGCCGCCGATGCCCGCAGCGCGATAGTCGCCTTCGGCAGTCACGTTTCCGCCGTAAATGGTGACGGTGCCGCCGTCGCCGTCGTCGCCGCCGCCGATGCCCGCGCCGCTGGCTTCTTGACCCCAACTGCAGCCTGTTGCCTCAAGTTTTCCGCCCCAGATCGTGACGGTGCCGCCGTCTCCGTCATTGCCGCCGCCCACGCCCGCGGCCTCTTTGCCGCCGTCGGCTGTGACGATGCCGCCGTACTGCGTATAGCTGCCGGCGGAGCCGTTCTCCGGCTCGTCGCCCGAGCCGATGCCCGCGCCGTAATCGCCGCCATTCGCGGTGACCGTTCCGCCATAGACTGTGACGTTTCCGCCGCCGGCCTCGTTGCCGCCGCCGATGCCCGCGGCGTCGCTGTCGCCGGTGGCTTCGATGGTGCCGCCGTAGATGATGATTGTTCCGGCGGCGTCTTCGTCGCCGTCGTCCTCGTCGTTGGAACCGATGGCGGCGTTGTAGCTGCCCGCCGTGGCGATCAGTTTGCCGCTGTCATTCGTTTGGCCGTAGATGGAAAGCGTGGCGCCCTCCGGCACACGGATGCCCTTTTCGGCAGTCAGCGTCATGCCGTCCGTGAGAATCAGACGGACGCTGCCGCTGACGGTGATGCGGCCTTCAAAAGTTCTGCTGGCGTCCAGCACATACCAGCCGTCGGACAGCGTGTCGTTCGTGACCGCGGATAGATTCGTATATTCTCCGCTGTAATACCTGAGCTGCTCAATAAGCGCCGCGTTCGTGTCGTTCCAGCCTCTGGCCATATAGGGCACACCGAGCGGTGTCAGCTCTGCCGCGACCGTCACAGAGGCGGTCGGCATAACAAAGCTTGCTTCACGGTCGGAGATTCTTGTGACCGGGGCGCTGTGCTCGCCTGTTTCGTCTGTATAGGTGACGTGCCATTCGGCTCTGACCTTTCCGGAAAGAGAAGAAATTGCGCTCAGTGTAACAACTTCGTCGGGATAAACGCGGAAGGGCGCAAAACACGGCGCGCCGTTTACCGAAGCGTCGATGCTTCCGTCCTGCACGGCAGCCAAAGAAACCGTATAGGGCGAACTGTAGCTTGCGCCGATTTCCACAGGCGCGGCAGGCATGGCAAAGCTGCCGGTACATGTGCCGTCCGTGATCGTCAAATCATTCAGCGGACGCCGCGCGGTCGCACCGTTCATCGTAAAGGCATAGGTCACGCTATCCACAATGTCTTCATAGGTCCCTGTTTTGTTTTCATACACATACGAAACGTTGACGGTTTCGTCGTAAGCGGCCTCTGTCACCGTTTGTCCGCCCACCGTAAAGGTCACGGCGCCTTCCACCGCTTCGTTCACGGTGAGGGCGTACTTCTGCGTTCCGAACACGGCCGAAACCGTCACGGGTTCGCCCGGCATGGTGAATTTATAGCGGTAAAGCGCGGAGCCGTCCCTGTGGTAGTCAAGAGATATGGGATAATTCGTGCCGGTGCTGTCGCCGGTCACGGTCAGACTCTCCAGCAGGAACTCGTCAAACACGGTGAGCCAGACCGCCACGTCGTCGCCGGTTTCGGCTTCTTCGTCCGTTTCCAGCTCGCAGCCGGTCGCTGCGGCAGAGGGGCAATACGTTGTGATCGCGTAGACCGGAATGCCGAATTCGGCGGTAACGAAGACGTCCGTCGCGGGCATGGTGAATTTGTATTCATTATAGCCCAGGGCTGTCACAGGATAGGTCGCGCCGTCTTCATCCGTTACGGTGACGCTTTTAACCGCGTAACCGCGGTAGGCGTCCGGATTCGCCGTCACCTTGACGGTCCATCCCTCCTCGGCAAGGTCGAGATCCGCCGAGATCGTGCCGTTATCGGTCTCGCCGTCCACGACGACGCAGTGCTTCGGCTGTTCGGGGACCTTTACAAAGTCGGCATAAACATACAAGTCGTTGTTCCCCATCATGATGGAATAGACGCTGTTTTCCGTGATCGTGGACACATAAGGGGTGATGTCCAACTGCGCCCCGTTGTCACGGTCAACGTCCATCAGGCGCAGGGAGTCCGGCTCATAGCGGTAACCGTTGCCGGGCAGGATCGTCAGCGTGACCTGTTCGTCGTCCTGCCTCCCCACGAGCATTTTGTCCGACACTACCGTGCCGCCCTCCATATCGTTGATGAAAACGAGGCGCTGATCGTGGCTTTCGCTGAAACTCGCCGAAATCAGCACGTCCGCGGACGGCATCGTGAAGGAGATCGTGTTGGGGGTGGGATGCGAAACGTCAGGAACGGCGTAGATATATTCTCCGCTGAGTTCATCCTGCATCAGGACCGTCCAGGACGTTGCGATCAATCCGCTGTCCGGAATCGCGAACGCGGTGACGGTATCGCCCTCATAGATCCAGGCATCGGTGCGGAAATCTTCCAGATAAACGCGGCCGTGATCGGTCGAAGAATCGTAATCCTGCGTTTCGACCCGGAATTCCCTTTTTTCACGGAAGGTCGCCGTCACCGTAACGTCCGTGGGCGGCATCACGAAGGTGTTCCCCGTCAGCGCGACGGTACTGCCGTTCGCGCCGGTCACGGTCAGATCGTCCAGCACGTAATCGTCCGAAGCGGGAGTCGCGGTCAGGGTAACGGCTTCGCCGTACTTCGCGCTCGCTTTGTCCGCCGTAACGATCCCGCCCACAATCGCACCGCTGACCGTGATCGTATAGGACGGGATGCTGTTCGCGTCCTTCGCGCCGATCTCGGGGTCGGTCGGCGCGGTGTTGCCGGAGATCGTTCCGTCCGGGACAAACACGTCGCCGCCGAAAAACACGCCGCCGCCGCTGTGTCCCGCGGTGTTGTTTATGATGCTGCCGCTCTCTGACATGGAAAAGACGGAACGGTTGGCGTAGACGCCGCCGCCGTCGTTCCCGGCGGTGTTGCCGGAGATCTCGCCGCCCAGCAGGTTGAGCGCCGCGCCGGAACCGCCGCCGTACCAGACGCCGCCGCCGTTGTTTTCGGCCGTGTTATTGCAGATGCTTCCGCTGAACACGGAAATGCAGCCGGTGCTGTCCTGCGCAAGACCGCCGCCGTTTTTTGCGCTGTTGTTCGTGACGGAAGTTCCGTCCATCATAGAGAAACTCGCGTTGCTGCCGGAAACGTAAACGCCGCCGCCGGTGTACCTGGCATGGTTGCCGCTGACGACGACGTCTTCGTCCAGAACGACGCTGCCGCCGCGTTTGACCCAAAGACCGCCGCCGGAGCCGGACGTATTGCCGCCGGTGATCGTGCCGGGACCGAACACGTCAAGTTCGCCGGACACGATGATAACGCTGCCTTTTTCGGTTTCCTCCGTCAGCGCGCGGTCAACGGTGCGGCCGTTCAGGTACAGCGTGACCCGCGTGCGCGACGGGACCGTCAGCGCCGCCGCCCCGGCGGGCGCGGTCACGTCTGAGCTGAGCGTAACGGTGCCGCCCTCGTTGAACGCCGCCTGCAGCGAGGCCCAGTCGTCTGCCGCCGCGCCGTTCTCGGCGAACGCCGTCAGCGCCCCGAAGGGAAAGACGGACAGAACCATAAGTATCGATACAAAAATCGCAAGAGTTCGTTTGACGCCGTGATGTTTCATAAGCTTTCCTCCTTGAGATCAAAAAAACAAACACATCGTTGCCCCAATGGCGGAGCGGGCATACAGAGCAGCCGGTCTTTTCGGACTGGAGTTGGATCTTTGCCCGCAAACCTGTCCAAAGCCCCGGAACTCGCGTTATTTTCTGCCGAAAAGATGGGCGAAGAAATAGAGGATCCTGTGGATGAAACCGACGATCCTTTGCCAAAGATTGCCGGAATGATCCTGATGGCACCATTTGCAGAGGCCCTCGTTGAGATCGGCGAAGGTCACGCCGGTTCTCTCGCAGGCCTCCTGAACAGCGGACTCTCCGGGCGCGGTGACCGTTAGCCAGCCGTATGCCTTTTCACCGTCGGAGAACTCTTCGCCGAGCGTCGCGGAGATCATTCTGTCGTCGTTATAAAGAATGTCGGCCTCCGCCATATAAGCCGCCTCAAGCTCCTCCGCCCAGACAACTTGAGGTTCCCAATCCCACTCATTCTGCTCGATGCGGAATATTTCACTCTTATCGGTATATTCCGTACCGAAGCGACTGTTCAGCAGCCCGAGCGCGACAGATTCCAGTTCGTCCGCCGTTTCCGCATCAGAGCCGAACGCTTCGTTGTAATACGCATATATATTAGCGAGCTCTTCATCCGATGCTTCCAGCAGGCCGTTCTCAATGCTGAACAGCTCCTGCAGGGCATAGATCGGGAGAATATCTTTCTGGAACTGTTCTTCGCGTACGCGTTTGGCAACAAGGTCTTCGATCGCCGCGTCTGGATCCGCGTAGGGTTCCGCGTCCGCACGGTAAACAGCGACGGTAAACTGCGCGGACTCCAGCGCGCTGCTGCGGATCACGACCTCCGAAGCCAGGGAGGCGTTGAAAGCCTGATAGCCGAGTGTCTTCAGAGAGGCGGGCAGCGTCACTTTGCGCGGATAGAATCCGTCGAACTCCCCGTCAGGGATAACCGTTATACCTTCCTCTATTACGATCTCGCGCACAAGGTTGAAGCGGAACCGTTCGGCGGCTGCGACGTCCATTCCCGCTGTCTGCCCGTCATAATACTCGGTCAGCGAGAACGCGATACTGTTCAGCGTTTGCGAGGAAATGATCTCGCCGTTGTCATCATAGTCATATGCGATCTCATCTTCGATGGGGCCGCTGCCGCTGACGGTAAGCACGCCGTCGTCGGTCAGCAGCCATGTGATCCCCGTGCCTGCGGTACCGGTGAGCAATACGTTTTCGTCCGCGGCGGAGGCGACCGCAGCGAACGCCGACAGCGCAAGCAGTACGGCCAATAATACGGAAAAACTCTTTTTCATTATTTTCATGAACGCATCTCCTGTTTCTTGTATTCAGAAAACGATCGGCATTGTTCTTTCTGTCAAAAGACGGAAGCCCTTTTTTCAAGCTGCCGTTCTTCTGCATAAAAACTGCCGTTTTCTGTTATTCGTCCGCAAATTCTTCGGAATACTCCGGAATCTCCGTGGCGCTGTTTCCCAGCCCGGAGAAAGAAACGGAAACGACCTTCAGGGAAGCGACCGCCGCTTCCTCGTCGAAATCGTCGGTGTTCTCCAGCTGTTCCTGCTTTTCAAACGTGACGGTATACATAAACGGAGCGTACTCCAGATAGAATTCCATGCTTTCAAGATTATAACCCATACCGGTCGTCCAGCCGCTGTCGAAGAGCTCTGCGCCCGTCTTACCGACCAGCGCAGTCATGTCGTCGTCGGACAGCTTCTTTTCGTTCAGGTTTTCAATTTTTGTGACCGTGAGAGGTGAAACCAGTTCTTTTTCTTTTTCGTCATGACTCTCGTCAAGGATATCCAAAGCGAAGAGCGCGTCGTGCTGTTCCGGGGCGAGCTCAGCGATCACGCGCCAATAAACGCCGTCTTTTTCAAACACAACGACATAAGCCTTCCCGAGGGTGGCGGATTGGAATTCGCCTTCCCCCTTCAGCGCCAGCGCCTCGCCGATCGTTTCGACCGACAACGTGTCAGAGGCGGGAACGTTGTTCGTGGGCGTGGGATCGTTGCTTTCCTTTTTTCCGCAGGCGGCAAACAGGGTCAGAACGATGAGAAGAGACAGTACGCATACAAAACCTTTTTTCATTTTGATTTCCTTTCATATATCCAAATTTGCGTTTTGCTTAAGTTGTCCGATTATCTTCTGCCGAACAGATGGGCGAAGAAGTACAGAATGGAATGGAAGAACCTGACCAGCCTGCCCCAGAAGGACGTGCCGTGATCCACGTTATCCCACTTGCAGATGTTGTCGCCGGAGGGCGTGCCGGGATCTGTCGGCTCCGTAGGCGGCGTATCCGGCTCGCCGGTTGCGGTGCCGGGCAGCGTCACGTTCCCGGTTTCGGTGGTATAGGTTTTACCGTTAAAGGTGAGCGACGCTGTATATTTCACGACTTTGTCCGCGGTAGCGGTGGCGGCCGATACCTCAACTTCGGTAACGGTCCCCGGTACGTTCTGCTCGTCGCCGCAGGCGCAGGTGAAGGTCGCAGTCACGCCGCTGTGATCCGCAGTCCAGCTCCACACGGGTTCGCCGTAGGTATGGCCTGTGGCGGTGCCCGCAAGCGTAACGTTTTCTTTTGTATCGGTATACGTGCCGCCGCCGAATTCCACGGTCGCGACGTATTTCACGACCCGGTCGTTCTCGCAGTCCGCGGGCGAGACTTCAAAGGTTTCGATTGAGGCGGGAACGGTTTGTTCATCGCCGCAGGTCCCGCAGACAAACGTCGCCGACGCGCCGGAGTAACCGTCCGTCCAGCTCCAGCCGGAAAGACCGTATGCGTTATGCGGACACACGAATACCGCGGTGATCTCCACATCGTCGGCGGGCATGGCAAAGGTGTTGTCGGTGACCGCAACGGTCTCGCCGGAGACGGTTGTAACGGTCAGGGAAGCAAGCATATAGCCGTCGGCAGGCGTCGCCGTCACCATGACGGTATCTCCTTCAAAAGCGGTCGATTTGTCCGCTGTGACGGTACCGTGTTCGGCATCGTTTATGCTCACGTGATACGCGCGCCTGATAACGACCTTGTCGGCAAGGGTCGTTCCGTCGGCTTCCCATACCGCGTCGTAAGCATCGCCGTAATAATTTGCGACAACGGCGTTTTCGGGCGTTGTAATGACAAAATCGTCATCCATTTCGAGACTGCCGACCAGCACGGCGGCGTACCTGCGGTTCCTCCCGTTGACAGTCAGCTCGGTATCGCCTTCCAGCGTGAGCGTTCCATCGACTGTGAGCCCCTGATACCAGCCTGTGGTTTCAACGGTGCTGTCGGTGACGGTGAGCGATCGTTTCACGTAAATGCCCTCAGAGCCGTCGCTCGACGCCGTCACAACGCTGCCCGTGATCGTCATTTCTTTGTAGCCGGCGTAGACTGCATATTGATTTTTGGAAGTCGCCGTCACGGTGCTGTCGGTCATACGGATGCTGTCTGAGCCGTAAATCGCGTAGGAATATCCCGCTGTTGCGTCCACGGTACTGTTGACGATCGCAACGTCCTTGGCGTCAAGGGCCATATTCCCTCCGCCGACGGCGGTCACGCTGCTGTCGCGGATCGTAAGAGCGGCGCTGCCGATTTCCATACAAAAGCTGTTATCCGCCTCGGCGTTTACGGTCGTCGCGTCGATCGTAAGCGGCGTGCGATGGAAATAGAAGGCTTCGGAGCTCGCGTGCGCGTTCAGCAGGCCGTCTCCCGTAAGCGTAACGCCGGCGCAGGCGATATCAAAAGCGTAATGCCCGCCGCTGACGCTGTTTTCACCGGAGAGCGCGATCGTCAGGGACAGATCGGCATTATTTACGAAAATATTTTTGCCGATACCGCCCTCGTAATAGGCGCCTGTGATATTGGCGTCTGTGAGATACAGCGTGCCTTTGGTCTGATTGCCCTCGTAAACGACGCTGCCGTCGCCGAGTACGTCCGCTTTGTTCTTGCTCGTGACCTGTACGCCGCCGATCCAGATCTTATAGGTCTCATAAAAACGCGAGGTCACGGTAACGTCTTTCGCCGGCATGGTAAAAGTGTTATCAGTGACTTCGATTTCTTCACCGTCCGCATCGGTCACGGTCAGGGTGTCGAGCGCGTAGTTCGTACCGGGATCGACTGTCAGCATGACGGTATCGCCCTCAAACGCGTTCGGTTTATCCACAGTGACTGCGCCGGGCACGTTGCTCACAACCGAAACCGTATAATCCAGATCAAATTCCGCGGCAACGGTAACGTCGCCGTCGGGCATGACGAATGTGTATGTGCAGTCCGTGACGGAGGTGATTTCAACGCCGGGAACGGTCAAGGACTTCATGCCGTATCCGGCGGCGGGCGCTGCCGTCAGCGTAACGGTCTGCCCTTCGGCGGCGGTCTCTTTATCCGCCGTAACGGTGTTGCCGAGCCCATCCGCAAAACCGGTGACGCTATGGTATACGGTCGGCATCACGGCGGAGAAGGTCTGCTCGCCGACGGTCGCCGTGGCGGTATAGATCGCCGTGCCGTCCGCTGCGGCGGTCTTTTCCACCGTTGCGGTCAGTGTCTGTACGTCGTCGCTGTTCTGACAGGTGACCGTGACCGCGGCGGTATAGGTATCGCCGGACTTTGTCCAGGTCCAGTCTCCCGCGGAAGGTTCGGCATAGGTATGCCCGGTCGCGGGGATCACGGTGCTGTCCTCTGTGATCTCATTTTCAGCAGCCGCATCCGAGAAGCATTTGCCGCAGACGTCGCACTTCCAATAGGCGCTGTTGCCGGACATCGTGCAGGTGGGCTCGTTCGCGGCGACCGCCTGCAGATGGCCGTTCGCGTGCGAGCAGGTGCCGGTGATGGTGACGTCCGTCCACTCGGTGAGCATCTGCAGATTCGCAGAACTCACTCTTGCGCAGCAGATGGCGGCGATACGCAGCGTCACGCTCTCGCCGACCGCGGGCGCATCACCGGTGAGATACCAGGAATACGGACCGTAAGTGTTGTCGCTCCCGGCGGGAACGGCAGCATCCGCTGCAAAGTTGCCGCCGCTCGTTTGAGCACAACGAAGCGCGCCGTCAACGGAGCCGAAATGGAGCTGATAGGGATAGCTCCCGCCCTCCGTACCGGTGAGGGTTACGGTGTTGTAGGCGTTTTCGCCCACATTGTTATTGATGTCGCCGAGTTTTTCCGGGATGTTATCGGAATAATCGAACAGTTCTACGCCCCAGCGCACGTTGCCTGTGGCGGTGAAGAAGAAGGGTCGGTATTCCACATATACGCCCGTTTGTTCTATTGTGTCGAGCCTGGAGCGGTCAATCTCCAGCGTGCCCACCGACGCGCCGGTGATAGAGCCGCTCAAGTCGTTCTGATAAGTCTTTCTGTAAACGCCATTATCGGTGAAATACTGCTTTGATTCCCATTCCGAAGCGGCCGCGTTGATTACGGAACCCGATGTAAGATTGTGTATCGTATAATTGATTCCCGTCCGATAGCTGCTGCCGTCAGAATTGGTCGCGTATACGGTCGCCTCGGCGTTATAGGGGTAATCGTCGGTTTTTTTGAGCTTCAGCTCGGTCGCGCCGTCCGGCAGATATACCGCGTGGTATTCGGGCGCTTTGAAGACGCTTTCGGGCGAAGCGTTCCTCTGCCAGGCGTACCAGCCGCTCGTGATGAACTGATCCGGCTCCTCGGCGTCAACGCCGATCGTGGAAAAGTTCAGCTCGCCGTTCAGCGTGACGACCTTCCCTTCGGGGAGATATACGTCTTTGCCGAACAGATCGGCGCTGTTCTCCCAAATGATCACGATATCCTTTACGGACATGCTGCCGTCGTTCCATACGCCGCCGCCGTAACCTGCGGCACTGTTCGCCTGCGCGTTGAACAGGCTTGCTATCTGCAGATCGCCCTTGTTGGCGATGCCGCCGCCGTTGGCAGAGGATTCGTTCCAATAGAACAGATTCCCGTCCCCGCCGAGGATCGCGGTACCGTTTTCATAAATATACATACCTGCGCCGCCGGCGCTCTGATTATTGCTCACGGTTGTGCCGGACGCGGTCAACGTGCCCTGATACAGACAGATGCCGCCGCCGGTGAGCTCAGCCGTGTTGCCGGTGACGGTACAGTCCGTCAGGGTGACGGAACCAGCGCCGCCGGTCCAGATCGCGCCGCCGTGGCTTTTCGCCGTGTTGTTCATCAGATCGCAGCCGGTAAAGCCCGCCGTGCCGTAATTGACGACGGCTCCGCCGCCGCGCTGCGCGGCGGTGTTGCCGCTCAGGGTCACGTTGTTAAACGTCGCTTCGCCGCCCGCGGCGATATAGACCGCGCCGCCGTCTTTGGCCGTGTTGTCCGCGATCTTGCCGCCCGTGACCGCTACGGATCCGGATTCAATATAAATCGCTCCGCCGCGGGTATCGTCATTCGATGTTGCATTATTCGTGATGGTTGTATTTGTAATGGTTACGGCACTGCCGCCGACGTTCGTCCAGATCGCGCCGCCGTTGCTCTTTGACGTGTTGCCCGTGACAGTGCAGCTCTGAAGCGTCAAAGCGCCGTTATTGACGATCGCGCCGCCGCCGTGGTTGACGGAGATATTATTTGTCATCGTAACGTTTTTGAGTACTGCGGAGCCGTTTTCGGTGTTGAAGATCGCGCCGCCGTCGTCGCCGTCGTTACCGCTTATCGTACAGTTCTTTATTTTAAGAATGCCGTCGTTGTAGATCGCGCCGCCGCGGTTCTGGTTGTTCTCATGGCTGACGTGGTTATCCGTGATCGCCCCGCCGTCGATGATCAGCGTGCCTTCATTATAGAACGCGCCGCCCTTTTCGGCATAGCCGCCGGTGACCGTGCCCGTGCCGCCCGCGCCGGAGTCGCATACCGTGAGCGTGGCGCCCGAGGCGACGGTAAAGACGCCGCCGAGAAGCGACGCAGAGTCTTGGGCGCGGTCGAGCGTATAGCCGTTCAGATCGAACGTGATCGACTTGCCGCTGACCAAAAGCCGCAGATCACTGCTCTGGGCGGTCAGGCTCTGACCGAGCGCGACGGTATCGCCGTCCTGCGCGTTGTCGATCGCGGTTTTCAGCTCTGCCCAGCTTGTGATGGACACCGTCCAAAGAGCACGCGCCGTTACGTTGCCCGTTACAAGCAGCTCTTCGCCGGGCTGCATCGTCACGGGGTCCCCGTCCCCGACCGTTACGCTCCAGGCGAAGAAATGCTTGTCTGTGGGCGCGGTAAAGCCGTTTTCGGGAAGTATGTAACTATCATACGCGTTCTTTGTTACGGCGTTCATCGACCCGCTGCCGCCGCCGTTTTCAAAGCTGACGGTAAGATCCGTTTTCCAGATCGCCTTTACGGTCGTATCGGCGGTGATCAGAACCTTATCGCCCGGCTGCAGCCCGACGGGATCGCTGTCGCCTACCTTTACGCCCCAGCAGACGAAGGGCATTTCTTCGGAGGGCGCCGTAAAGGAGCATTCCGGCAGCGTAAAGGTACCGCCCGGAACCTCCTCGCTTTGCATACTGCCCGTGCCGCCGTTTTTGTCAAAAGTGACATCCCAGATACCCGCAGTTTTCGGAATAATCGTATCTGAAATAGTTCTTGTCGCGGTGTATCCGTTATATGTACGGGTTTTGGATAAGCCCACACTTATAAAGGGTTTATCAAATAATGCCGCATGACCTTCATAGTTGGAATCGGTGGTAATGCGCATATCGTAGCCGGGTTCCGTGTAGTTAAATCGAATGTAGCAATCCTTGCCGCCGATTCCTGCCGCCACAATCCCTTCGCCGCGACTGGCGTTGACTATACCGCCGTTAAACGTAATGTGACCGTATTCTCCGGAGTTGCCGTTACCGATGCCCGCACCGTATTTACCGCCCTGTGCCTGAATGGTACCGCCGCCGACGGTGATCTCGCCGCTGCCGCCTTTTCTGCCGCCGCCGATACCGGCTCCGTAATAACCGCCGACTGCGGTTACGTTACCGCCGTTGATGGTAATTGTATCGCCGCCGAAGTTTTCACCGCCGCCGATACCCGCGCCGTGATCGCCGCCGGTTGCAGTTACGGTTCCTCCGTTGATTACAATCACATTGCCGCTCGTACTGTAGGCGCCGCCGATACCCGCTGCGCCTTCGCCGCCTGTCGCGGTTACGGTTCCGCCGTTAATAGTAATCGTTCCGTAGTTTCTGCCTACCGAGGAGCCGATACCCGCACAGTGCCAAGCTCCGGTCGCAATAATAACGCCGCCGTTTACGGTCAGATCGCCTGCGTCATAGCTGTCATAAGTATAACTATCAATCCAATGTCCTCCGCATTCGGGGCTTGCGCCGATACCCGCGCTTTCATAACTGCCTTGAGTGTTGCCTTTTGCAATCAACGCGCCGGTGCCGTTCTTTTGCGCCCAGATGGTGAGGGAATACCCCTCTCTGATAAAGATACCCTTATTCGCGTTCAGCGTTGCGCCGTCGCAGAGCAGCAGGTTGACGTTATCGCCCTGAACGGCGACCCTGTCGCCGAAGACGACGTCGCTGTTCAGAACGTACCAGCCGTTAGACCAGTTCCTGACGCTGCCGTCCAGCACAGTGTAGTCTGTGATCGGCGTCTGCGCCTCGCCCTGCGCGTCAACGTATTCGATCGCGTCCGCCGCGAAGACCGCGACCGGCGCGACGGTCAGCAGCAGCAAAGCAGACAGCATGACCGCGAGAATTTTCTGTAACCGTTTGGTTTTCATAAGTATACCTCCGGAACTTATAATTCACAATTTATTATAATATGCTGCGTCCAAAGGATGTCCAAAGAAAACCGCTCTTTTTTACGAAAAAAAGAGCGGTCTGAGTAATATTTTTAATATTTTTATTTAATGAATTTGCCTTTTTGTTGCCTCACGATCCAGCGCGCCTTCAGAAATGCTGGCCCAGGAATAGGCGCTCATGTATTTTCCGCGATAGCCGTTCACAGCGTCGCAATCGCCGGAGTAAAACAGATAAACGTCGCAGAGAAATGTTTCCGGCCTCATGCGGAGTATTCCTTTTTCCATCTCCACAATTTCCGGAATCCCGTATTCACGAAGCGTCTCCCGCAAAGAACGAATGTATACGTCAATCTGTTTTTGCATCTTGCGGTCATATGGCCGGTCTTCCCAAACGGCGGCGAACAGCTCGGCGCGGGTTGCGCCGGCACCCTGCTTATCCACAAGAAAGGCAAGGATCTCTTTCGCTTTTGCAAGTTTGAATCCCACCGGTTTCCCGTCCACGTAGACGTCAAACTCGCCGAAGGTCGTGATCCTGATATGCGTGGGGCCGGGAGCATGCGGAGCGCGGCAGACATAAGCGATCTCCGCCGCCAGCTTTTCCTGCGATACGGGCTTGAGCAGATACCCTGCAGGATGGACCTCGTATGCGTCGAATGCGTACTCCTTATATGCGGTAAGGAACAGGATCGCCGTTTGCGGTGTGATTTCTTTGATCCGTGCAGCCAACGTGATCCCGTTGATCTGAGGCATGTTGATATCCAGCACGGCAAGCTCCGTGGGGTGGCTTTTGATCCATTCCAGCGCGTCAAACGCATCAGTAAAGCCGGTCGCGTCTTCTACCCCTGGTACGAGCTGGCACTGTTTTACGGTATATTCTGCAGCCAAAGGCTCGTCGTCCACGCAGATCACATGCATTTGGGTCCCTCCTTTATCTGTTTATTCGATGCGTCCGGAATCAGCAGCGTAACTAAAGTGCCGTTTCCCGGCGCGCTCTTCAGCGTCACAGTGCCCTCGCAAAGCAGCTCCACACGGCTTCTCACGTTTTCAATTCCGATATGCGATCTGTCGGAAGTTTTCAGCCCGTCGGGATCAAAACCCACGCCGTTATCCTCCACGGTGATACGGTGAAAACCCGCTTCGCGAACGGCGGTTACCGTCACGAGGGCATCCTTTCTGCCGCGAACGCCGTGGCGGATCGCGTTTTCCACAAGGGGCTGGACCGTTAAAGCGGGGAGCGTGAAATCCCTGTCTTCGATCCGGTAGTCCACACGAACGTTCGGGAAACGCTGTGTTTCAATTTCCGCATACAGCCGGGTATGCTCCAGCTCCTTTGAAAACGGGATCAGATCCGCATCGTTCAGGATATCCAGATTCTGCCGCAGATAGCTGCTGAAATTTTCCAGCGTACTGTCCGCCAGCGGCGGATCCTTTGCATACAAGGCGCGAATGGTATTGAGTGCATTGAACAGAAAATGCGGCCGGATCTGCGTCATCATGATTTTTACGCGCTGCGCGGCTTCCATGTCTTTTTCGCGCGCGTGGACGAACTGAAAGTGCAGCCAGATATAGTAAAATACAACGCCCGCAACGATGGCAATCGTCAGGAATGAAACCGGCTGCGGCTCCATGCCAACGCACAGATCGAGCGCAACGCCAGCAATGATGCAAACCGCAACAAAAACGGGGATCAGCTGTTCGAGTCTTTTTGTTTCACGAAAGAGAAAAAGCGAACGCAACAGCAATAAAGCCAACAGGACCGCGCTGAGTATGAAGCTGCTGATCCACAGCGGTCCGCGCAGAAAAGCGAAATCGAATTCCCGTATCTGGAAACACCATTTCGTTAAGGGCGAACTGAAATACAGCGCCGCGTTGACCCCGGCAGACGCCCACAGCGGCCATTTTTTGCCGTCCGGTTGTACGATTTGCAAAAACAGGATCAGGATCACTGGGCGTACGGCAAAACCGAAAGCGGAGAGAAAGCCCTTCAGAAGCAGACCCGTGCGGCTGACAAACAGATCGTTTTCCCAAAGATTCTGAACGATTAGGGTCGCGCACAACGCCAGAATGATCAGCATGATTTTTCGGTGATCCCGCCGGAGATACGAATCTACAACGACCGTAAACACAAGTCCGAAAAGCAGAAGAACCAGAGGAAAAAGCGCCGTCAGCGTCCCGAAACCGATCGTCATATCTGTCCCCCCAACATTGCGTATTCCGACGATTCTCATTATAGCAGATTGCGAGAAGGATTTCAAGAGGGACTGCCTGCGCTGTGACCAATAGCAAATCGTTTCTCAATAGCATGTTTTCTGTGTGTAAATTATAATACTTTTTATATAAATCCTCTATTTTTTTGGACATCCTTTGGACAGCGACTGTTATGATGGAATCAATATCGAATAGTATTCGCATATCACAAAGGAGGGGCACGATGAAAACGTCCGAAATACACACGCGAATAATTCTTGCACTTGTATTGAGCGTGCTCCTACTTTGCGGTGCGGTTGCTCTGAATCTTGCCGAGAGGCAAAACGCGCCGAAGCTCAGCTTTTCATTTGAAGCAGTGAAAGATTCTGTCGCGTGCTTTTCCGCCCGCCTTTCCGTATTTTTCATGGGAGAAAACAAAATGGAGGTTCCAACCGCTGCGCCTTCGTCGGACAAAACGACGCCTGCCGGGGAGATCCCGGAGATTGCCCTGGGGACGCAGGCAATTCAAACCGAAGCCTGGCGCTGTACGGAACTTGTGTTCAAGAGCGGAAAAGAATACGAGGATCCGTTTTCGGACGTGACACTCAACCTGTTTCTGATCGGCGACGGAAGGCAGCGCACGATCCCGTGCTTCTGGGACGGAGAAAACGTATGGAAGGCGCGCGTGGCGTGCCCTTCGGCTGGGACGTGGTATTACAAAACCGTTTGTTCAGACGAAACCGACGCCGGGCTTCACGATCAAACCGGAAGGCTTGAATGCAGGGAATACGGCGGAACGCTCGAAGTATACAAACACGGCTTCCCCACGACCGACGCAGGCAAAAAATACTTTACCTACGCGGACGGTACGCCGTTCTTCTATCTCGGCGATACACACTGGAGTCTCGGCGACGAGACGCCGAAGATGGTGAAAGAGATCTCGGCAAAACGGGCGGCGCAGGGCTTTACCGTATGGCAGAGCGAATCGATCGGTGAAAAGTTCGATCTGACGGACGGCGTAACAGATGAAGATCTGGAGGGCTTTCGCGACTTTGACGAAAAATTCCGGATCATTGCCGACGCGGGACTCACGCACGCCAACGCACAGTTTTTCTTTTCAGCCTTCATGGATCAGCTGATCGAAAAGCACGGAGGCTTTTCAGGCGATCCGATTACGGGAACGATAGACGGCAAGGAAGTCACGGTCAAAGATTTTTCCAACGAGGCAAAAACCTATCTCGAATACTTGAGCCGCTATTGGGTAGCCCGATACGGCGCATATCCCGTGATGTGGACGCTGGGACAGGAAGTCGATAACGATTTCTATTGGAACGAAACGACCCACCCCGTATGGAACGCGCTGAATAACCCCTATAAGCTGGTCGCGGCGTATATTGCAAAATACGATGCCTACGGGCATCCGCTTTCTGCGCATCAGGAAAACGCTGCGCTTACGGCGGCCTACGGAAACGGCCTTGATAATGACGAACCCCTTACGGTGTACAGCCGCGACGCGTCTTCTTCCGCCTTCCGTAACGTTTCCGCGCACAGCTTCTATGCCGCGCAGTGGTCGCCGGTGCTTTACGGCAGCGATGAAAGCGGCATCCCAAAGGATTACTGGTACAATTCCCAGGGGAAGCCCTCGGTCAATTACGAGGGACGTTACTGCTATCTTTGGACAAAAAACTTCGGAGCGAGGGCACAGGGGTGGATGGCGTACCTGAACGGCATGTACGGCTATGGCTGGGGCGGACAGGACACGTGGAGCTATCTTAACCCTTACGGTGAAAACGAAGACAGCGATGACGGCGTCGATACGGTCACTGCCGATGAAAAACAGGCTGCCACCTGGCGCGACGCGCTGGACTACCCGAGTACTTATCAAACGGGATATATGCGCTCCTTTTTGGAGGACGGCAAATGGTGGGAACTGATCCCGCGCTTTGACGACGAAGGCTGGTTTATGCCCCATGGAGGGGTTTACGGCCTGTGCGCCGCCAATGAGGACCGATCTGAAATTGTGTTGTATTTCTATTCCTTTGCTGACCCTTCCGTTGCCGAACGGCCCAACACGGATTCCCGTGGCGGCAAGGAAACCGGAACACTCGGTCATTTAAAACCGCTTGCCAGATACGAGTATCAGTGGTATGATCCTATCAGCGGAGAATACGGAAGGATAGGGGCTTTCCGAGCGTCGGCGCTCGGCACGTACTGCATCGGCGAAAAGCCAACGGCCACCGACTGGGCGCTCAGGATCACGCCCGCGCCTTTGCCCTTCGGAGAAGCAGTCGGGGAATTCACTTCCCGTATTTTTTCATCAAAACAGAAAGCGCAGGAGGTCGACGATATGAAGCTCCCGGACGGAGACTTTATCCGTATTTTTCCCGATATGGGCGTGTGCGATCCGCATGTGCATATCTATAACGGCAAGGCGTGGCTCTTTTCTTCGCATGACAGAGGCCCAGGCCAGCCGATCTTCCGCATGGACGACTGGCGGATCTTCTCTTCGGATGATTTGGTGAATTGGAAATTGGAAGCGACAGTTCATCCGGAGGACACCTTTCTCGGACAATGCGAAGAATGCTACGCGGTGGATTCCGCCGAGCGAAACGGCAAATACTATTTCTATTTTTCACAGCAGCAGTATCAGACCGGCGTGATGGTGAGCGAAAAAGGTCCCGCGGGGCCGTATAAAGACGCACTGGGCGCGCCGCTGCTGCCGCCGCGCCTCGCCGAAACGCCTTCTTACGATCCCACCGTTTTCATTGACGACGATGAAAACCAAACGCCATATATCATGTGGGGCTATACGCTCGGCGCCGACCATTATTACATTGCGCGTCTGAACGAGGATATGATCTCACTCGCCGAGGAACCGAAAATGGTAGAGATCGAAAACGGTTGGAAGAACGACGCCTGTTGGATCTCTAAATTCGGCGGCGTGTACTATCTCAATTCGCATGAGGGCGATTACGCCACGAGCGACAATATCTATGGGCCGTATACGTACCGCGGAAAGATCTGTCAGGATTGCTTTACCGATCACGGCACGTTCTTTACGTTCCACAATCAGCTTTACTTCACATACGCTGTGCCCGAGAATTTCGGAAGCGACGAACCGCTGGACCGTTATTACCGCACAATGAAGATCGTCTACGCGCACCTGAAAGACAACGGCGAGATTGTAACGGACGATTTTATCAAAAAGGTGGGCGTTGGGCAGTATAACGCGAAATGGGATGAGATCAGGGGCGAATGGTTTTTTGACGCGTCGGACGGTATTGTCAAAAAAGAAAACGACGACGGCTTCGAGCTGCGCGGCATTGTGGACGGCATGCATCTGACCTTCCCGAACATTAAAAATATGCCTGAAAACGCGACACTGCGGATATGCGTTTCCAACGGCAATGATACCCCTTGTACGGTGGAAGTCCGCAAGGAGAATGAAAAAGGCAAGCTCCTCGGTACGTGTACTGTCGGGAACACAGGGGGCTTTGACAAGTATCAGACCTTTGATATCGGACTGAAAAACAACGCAGGCACGCTGGGGCTGTGCTTTGTATTCAGAAGCGACGCCCCCGAAGCGCTGCGGTTTGACATGTTCAGCTTTATAGAGAACACAGGAAAGGATGAATGACTATGAAAAAAGCCATATCCGTTTTATTGACCGCGTTGCTCCTGCTGTCATGCTGCGTCACAGCAACTGCAAAAAGCGCTGCGACCGATACAGCCGCGCTTGCTGCGTCAAAGATTCCGTCCTGGCAGTGGCAGCTTGATGTTACTTTTCCCGACTGGAAGGGCAGCATCAACACGTCGTTTGCCGTCAACAACCGGATCGGCTTCTATTGCTATGCCGGACAGGGCGTGCTGTATCTTCAACCGGATAAGAACTGCGGCGCATTCTCGCTTTATGTCAACGGAACGCGCGTTTCCACGAAAAACGCCGTCCCCGGGACCTCGTATAAGCTGAACATTTCCGCACTCACGGTGAACGGACTGAACACGCTGCAGGTCAGCAATATCAAAAAAGGAACGGTCCGTGTCTGCGTTCCTTATCCAACGGTGATGAAAGGAAAACTGAAAGACGTCGGGCTGTCGAAATACGCACTGCAGACCATTGACCGGATCATCACCGCCGACATCAAAAACGGCTTTTCGAGCGCTCAGCTTGCCGTTGTGAAAGACGGACGTCTTGTCTATGAAAATGCCTGGGGCAACGTCCGGACTTATGACAAAAAAGGGCGTCCGGTCAAAGCAGCACCCGTCACGACCGAAACGCTTTATGACCTTGCGTCGAACACAAAGATGTACAGTGTGAACTATGCCATCCAGTATCTTTTGACCCGGGGCAAGGTCAACCTGGACGCCAGAATTGTGGATATCCTCGGCAAGGCGTTTTCTGAAAAAACGATCGACTTCAAATATGACGGCTATGATCCTGTTTCGCTCAAGACCAACAAGAGCTGGAAAGCGAAGCTCACTATCCGTGACCTGCTGAAACACCAGGGCGGTTTTCCGGCGGGGCCGCAATACTTCAACGACCGCTATGACTGCGCGTCGCAGTATTTCGATTCTGACAAGGGCAATGTGCTTTATGCCGGAACAGGCGCCGACACAGCAACCAGAAAGAAAACACTGAAGCAGATTTTCCGAACGCCTCTGATGTATGAACCCGGCACACAAACCGTCTATAGCGACGTGGATTACATGGTGCTTTGCTTCTGTGTAGAGGCAATCACCGGAATGTCGCTAAGCGCATTCCTTGCAAAGACGTTCTGGAAGCCCATGGGGCTCAAGCACATCACCTTCAACCCCCTGCGCAACGGATTTTCAAAAGCCGACTGCGCCGCGACCGAGCTGATGGGCAACAGCCGCGACGGCAATTTGCATTATAAGAACGTCCGCACGAAAACGCTGCAGGGCGAAGTTCACGACCCGAACGCCTATTTTTGTATGAACGGCGTCTCCGGTCACGCGGGACTCTTTTCCAACGCTTCGACATGTAAAACCCTCCATATATAATTGAATCATCTGGTCGGTACAGATATGTATGCAGTCACATAGACAATTTTATTGTAATGTGTTGAACCTGTTTTGTAAAGAGAAATATTACATATTATATTTGTACATTTGTTCAAAGAAGTGACCTTTTGTTTCTCTGTCGTCTCGTTTCGTATCTTTGCTTTCACCCCGGGATCCGTTGTAATTCATTATAAATCAGTA
>CADABX010000014.1 GCA_902786285.1 Oscillospiraceae bacterium
AGCTCTCCCTTGATATGTGTTTTTGTGGTTATTAACATCATATCACATTTGAGTTGAATTTCTTCTTTTATTTGTTACCCATCAATTGTACCATAACACTCAGGAAAGCAGATCGGAAAGGATCAGCATCACGCAAAAGCCGAGCAAAAACGCGTAGCTCGCCGGACGGTTGCTGTCTTTTTGGTGCGTTTCCGGGATCATCTCGTCCACGATCACATACAGCATACAGCCGCCGGCAAACGAGAGCGCAAACGGCAAAACCGCCGCCGACACCGACACCGCCGCATAGCCCAGAAGCGTGCCCAAAATCTCCGTCACGCCGGTGCCGCAGGCGATGAGCAGCGTTTTTTTCGGCGAAAACCCGGCGGACAGCAAAGGCGAGACGATCACCATCCCCTCGGGGAGATTTTGCAGCGCGATGGCGAGCGCAACCGTGAGGGCAGTCGTTTCGCTGCCCGTGCCGAACGATACCCCGGCGGCGAGCCCCTCGGGCAGATTGTGCACCGCGATGGCAGACACAAACAGCAAAACCTTGTGGCGGTGCATTGCGTCGCCGCCGTCGGCAAACAGCCGCGCTTCCAGCTTCGGCAGCAGCCGGTCAAAGCAATTGAGACACAGCCCGCCGCACACCGCGCCGCCCAGCAAATGCAGCGCCGCCCATTTGCCGCCGCAGTCAAACACCGGCAAAAACAACCCGACCGCAGCGGCCGCCAGCATCACGCCCGCCGCGGCGGACATGGTGACCGCCTCAAAGGCGCGCGACACACCCTTGAGCACATAGCCCGCCAGCGCGCCGAAGATCGTCGCTCCGCCGACGCCCAGCGCTGTCAGAAGCACTGCCTGCATACCATCACCTCTTATGGTAAGGTATGCGAAGGGAGGGAAAGAGGTGCATCGGAGGGCCAAGGGCCAAGGGCCGAGGGCCGAGGGGTTCTGAATCAATCGTTGATTCCAATAAAGAAAACGGTACCTGCAACTGCAGATACCGTTCTTTATATCTTATCGGTTATGAATGCAAAAACGACGCATACGCGGGCAGTTCTTTTCCAGTTGGAACAGGTCCGGCGTGTTGGCCCTCGGCCCTTGGCCCTTGTCCCTTGGCCCTTATTCCTTGGCCCTTGGCCCTTATTCCTTCGCCTCATACCACGTTTTGCCGCAGTGGACGTCGCACAGGAGCTTGACGGAGAGCGAAACCGCCTGCTCCATTTCTTCGCGCAAAAGCGACGCGGCCTTGTCCGCCTGCGACGCCGGGCATTCCACAATCAGCTCGTCGTGCACCTGCATGATAAGTCTCGCTTCGGGCAGTTCTTCCCTGAGCCTGCGACGGACGTGTACCATCGCGATCTTGATGATATCCGCAGCGGTGCCCTGCACCGGCATATTGCGCGCCACGCGTTCGCCGAACGCCTGCAGCATTTTGTTGGACGCCGTCAGCTCGGGCAGATAGCGGCGGCGGTGGAAGATCGTTTCGGCATAGCCTTTGTCGCGCGCCGTTTCCACCACATCGTGCATATAGCGGTTGATCCCGCTGTAATGCGACAGATAGCCTTTGATATAGGCGTCCGCCTCCTTGCGTGTGACGCCGATGTCCTTTGCGAGCGAGAACGCGCCGATGCCGTAGACGATGCCGAAATTGACCGCCTTGGCGCGCGAGCGCAGCAGCGGCGTGACCATGGAAAGCGGAAGATTGAACACCTGCGAGGCGGTGATGGCGTGGATATCGTCGCCGTTGTTGAACGCCTGCTTCATATTTTCGTCGTCCGCAATCGCCGCCAAAACACGCAGCTCAATCTGGGAATAGTCGGCGTCGACCAGCGTCATCCCCTCGCCCGCCGTAAAGAAGCGGCGAATTTCCCGCCCTTCGGGATAGCGCACGGGAATATTCTGGAGATTCGGCTCCAGCGACGAGATGCGGCCCGTCCGCGTTTCGGTCTGATTGAGGCGCGAGCGGATCCGGCCGTCGGGCTCAATCTCCTTGAGCAGCCCGTCGCAATAGGTTGATTTGAGCTTCGAGAGCGTGCGGTAGCGCAGAATGTCCGCCACGATCGGGTAGTCATAGGAAAGCGATTCGAGCACCTCGGCGGAGGTGGACCAGCCGCTTTTGGTTTTCTTTTTCGCCGGCAGCCCCAGCTTTTCAAACAGCGCTTCGCCGAGTTGTTTGGGCGAATTGAGGTTAAATGTGAATCCGGCTTCGTCAAAGATTTTTCGGGTCAGTTCGTCGATCTTTGCGCCGAGCTCCTGCCCATAGGCTTCGATCTGCCCGCGGTCGGCGGCAAAGCCGGTGTGCTCCATTTCCGCCAGCACCTCGCACAGCGGCAGTTCGATTTCATTCAGCAGGAAGTCCTGTTCGTTTTCGTGAATCTGTTCGAGCTGCAATGCGCTCACGCGCCGCAAAACCGCCGCGCCCTGTGCCGCCGGCTGCAGCGTTTCGCTGCAGGAGAGTGCCGGCACCGGCACCGCCAGCTCCCCGGCCAGGCGCAGCAGATCGTAGGCGTTGGCCGACGGGTTGAGGATATAGCCGGCAAGCGTGGTGTCGAGCGCGAGATTTTGCATCGTCCACCCTTTGCGCAGACAGTACCGGTAAAGTTCTTTTGCGTCGCAGGTGTATTTTTTCCACGCGCCTTTGAAAAACGCTTCGCTGAACGTGTCAAAATCGAAGCAGTCCGCCGGGACATACAAAACCGTTTCGCCGCCGTTTTCCTGCATGGAAAAGCAAAACGCGGCAAGGCTTTCGCCCTCGAACACAGCGGTGAAATACGCTTCGCCGGCGTTTTTCAGCTTGCCCAAAAGTCCCATCAGATCGCGCTCCTCGTGCAGCGTCACTGCCTGCTGCGGCGCGGCTTCTTCGGCGGCGGCCGGCTGCGGGATCGCCGTGAGCCCGAGCTTTTCGATGGTGGAAAACATTTCGAGCTTTGCAAGCAAACGGATCGCCGCGCCCGGGTCGCCCTTCGTCGGTGCATAGGCAGAGAGGTCTTTTTCAATCGGCGCATCGAGCACGATGGTGCCGAGCGTCCGGCTCAAAAACGCGCTGTCCTTTCCGGCACGCAGCTTTTCGCGCACACCGGCTTTTACGTCCAGCTCGTCGAGGTGGTCATAGATATAGTCGATGGTTTCATACTGTTGAATCAGCGCGCCGGCGGTCTTTTGCCCGATCCCGGCAACGCCCGGAATATTGTCGGAGGAATCTCCCATCAGCGCCTTGATCTCGATCATGCCGTGGGGAGAGACGCCGTATTCTTCGCGGAGCTTCTCTTTGTCATAGGCCGTTGTCACAGCGCGTCCCATCTTGGTGGCGGCGAGCAAAACGGTCGTGTTGTCGCTGACGAGCTGCAGCGCGTCGCGGTCGCCGGTGGCCAAAAAGCAGCGGTCGCTGCCCTTGCATTGCGCCGAAAGCGTGCCGAGGATATCGTCCGCCTCGAAACCCTCTTTTTCCACAATCGCATAGCCGAGGTCCGTCAGCAGCTCCTTGAGCAGCGGCATCTGCGAACGCAGCTCCGGCGGCATCCCCTTGCGCCCGGCCTTGTAGCCGTCGAACAGTTTGTGGCGGAAGGTCGGCGCGTGCAGGTCAAACGCGATTGCCACATGGTCGGGCTCGCATTCCTCCCGAAGGCGCAGCAAAATATTCATAAAGCCGAAAATGCCGTTGGTAAACTGTCCGTCCTTGGTGGTCAGCAGTTTGATGCCGTAAAACGCGCGGTTGACGATGCTGTTGCCGTCGATCACCAGTAAACGCATAGGATCTCCTCCCGATGTGCAAGTTATCTTATTTATTATAGCATATTTTTCGCAAAAGAGGTGCATTTTTCGAAAGTTTGTGGTAAAATGTTTTGCAGCACACAAAAGGAGGAAACGCCATGAAGCTTGGAAAACTGGAACTCGACGGACGCACCGCCGGCCTTGCGCCGATGGCAGGTGTGGCGGATATGGCGTTTCGCGAGCTGTGCCGCAGCTACGGCGCGAGCTATGTGGTCAGCGAAATGGTCTCCAGTAAAGGGCTGACGATGCACGACCGCAAAAGCCAAAAGCTTCTTTTGCTTTCCGACAAAGAGCGTCCCGCAGCGGCGCAGCTATTCGGCAGCGACCCGCAGATTATGGCGGAATCGGCGCGCAAGGCGCTCTCGTTCGCGCCGGACGTGATCGATATCAATATGGGCTGCCCCGCCCCGAAAATCGCCGGCAACGGCGGCGGCTCCGCCCTGCTCAAGGATCCGGTGCTCGCCGAACAGATCATCCGCGCGGTGGTACAGGCGGTCGATCTGCCGGTCACGGTGAAGATCCGCGTCGGGTGGGATGACGACAATATCAACGCTGTGGAGATGGCCAAGCGTGCCGAAGACGCCGGTGCGGCGGCCATCGCCGTGCACGGCCGCACACGGCAGCAGATGTATGCGCCGCCGGTGCGCACCGGACTGATTGCCGAGGTGAAGCGCAATGTGTCGATCCCGGTCATGGCAAACGGAGACATCGTCGACGGCCCGTCGGCGGCAAAGATGCTCGAGGAAACCAACGCGGACTATCTGCTCGTCGGGCGCGGCGCGCTCGGGCGGCCGTGGGTGTTTCATCAGATCGAAGCCTATCTCAAGCACGAAGTGCTTTTGCCCGAACCGCCGGTGGCGGAGCGCATGCGCGTGATGGTGCAACATATCAAAACGATCTGCGATTACAAAGGCGAACGCATCGGCATCCGCGAAGCGAGAAAGCACGCCGCGTGGTATATCCGCGGCATCCGCGGCGCGGCGGCGTACCGGCAGCGCGTGGGTGCTTTATCGAGCATAGAGGAGCTGGAAAGATTGGCGTATGAGATCGCTTGTCAGGCGTCCTTGTAGGGGTCGCCCCATGTGGCGACCCGCAAAGTCGGCAATCGTTCGTCAATAGTCATTAGTAAAAAACCGCCCGGGTGGGCGGTTTTGTTGTATGTAACGATCAGTGTCTTGCGCCGAACAGACGGGCAAAGATGCGATGGAAGAATCCTACAATACCTTGGAAGAAGCCCTCATGCGTTTTGCCGCACCAGGGGCAGCCATTAGTGCCGGTGCCCTCATTATCATTATCATTATGATCATTCTGTTCTTCATTATTTGGGGAAGTATTTTCTTGGTATTGCTTAATAAAAGGTCTATAAGTGTTATATGCAGAAGAATCGCTGGTATAGATTGATTCGCTCCAAGAATCGTCCTCTTTTTTAGTCTCAATCTTTATTGCCTCGTTCTCTGGCGCGACAAAAAACCTTTCAGCATTTTTCAAACGATTAATCTCATCATCATCTAAAGATTGTGCGGATTGATAATCAATCCAATCAAAGAACCAATCGCCTTCACTTATTCCGTCAGAAGTATTCGATACGGAAACCCAATCATATAGACAGAACTCATAAAAAACAGTCACCGAACTAGTTGTCAAATTATCAATAGTTGCTGCGACTCCATTAATCTCGACTGATAATTGTGCTTTGTCTACCGGAAACTGGTACGAATTACTGATTGGCCGAATATAGAAATATAATCTATATTGATTTCCCGATTCGAAAGGAGTAGTATCATTTGCCCAAATATCGTTATCCATTTTTTTCTTCTGGGCCAAATAATAAACTTCAACTCCATAACTAACGTAAATATCAGATATTAATGGGGATTTTCCTCCTACAGTAAGTGTTGGAACTGAAACTGCAATTCTATTAATTAGAGATGCTGTCACTGTGAATCCGTAAACTACAGTTATGTGATACGAAGACCGCCAAAGCACACCGGTCCTTAAGTCATCACCATTCACCGTCGCAGTAACCGCCAGTTCAGGAAATACATATGCGCCGGTCGTTTCAACCTCTATCATCAACCGATATGATTTTCCCACTTCAAGTGGCGCAGTAGTTTTTGTAAAAGAGTTTCCCGACCTCACTTCAGTCGATAAAGATACGACACCCGTGCCCCTTGTGTTCGATCGACAATTATTAACTGAAGGAACACGTCCCGCAGATAAGCCAGTAACACTCAGACTAACATACGAAATCGATGTAGCTGCAAAAGCACCATACGATATTGCAATACATCCAATAAGAAGTACAACGGATAATAGGACAGAGAGAATACGCCTTGTGATTGTTGCTTTTTTCATACTTTCAAACCTCCAAATAGAATAATTGGTTGGGCACAATAAAAAATGCGCCCATGAAGGACGCATAAAAAATGCCGTCCGTCATGTCGCCAAACAAACCTTACCATTATCATTGACAAATAATCAACCCGTAGCAAGTCAGGACGCACTTTTTAACAAGTGTGTCTACAGGTTTATTATTTGTGTTTTTTATTGGTAAATCCGAAGCAAAATACTCCGGGTTTGTTTGGCTCTTTCACTTTACCATATTCCACTGCAAATTGCAAGAGGTTGTAAAAAAATAGCCGCCAGATTGGCGGCAACTACAATATGTACAACACAGCGCCCGTAGCGTCGAATACAATGCTGCCGCAGGCAGCCACCAAAGACGCCGTCCCCAGCGCACGCAGTGCGCGTTGGGGAAGGGCGCGGGTCTCCGGTGGAGACCTCTGCCGCAGGCAGAAGGGGTCGATCGACTGGGCGCGGACGGTGGAAGGTATAGCCGCTGACTGATCGACCGGGTGTCGCAAATCGATGTGCAGCGGTCACCTCACAGGCGACTGCAGCTATGCTTTAACAACCAGCGGCCCGCGGGGCCGCCGCTACCAAAAAGCAGGCAAAGCAACAACCGCCCGGGTGGGCGGTTTTATCATGCTTTGGTTTTGGACTCATTTTGCCGTTGTTTTCTGACAAGCTTTGCGTACCGTTTCTTTTGCATCGCGCCGGTGACCGGCGCAGACAGCACACCGGCGGCAACGCCGAGGATCCACACATACTTCCAGCCGACCAGCAGGCCGAACAACAGGAGCACCGCACAGGCGATCAGCCAATAGAGCAGCTGCGTTTTGCCGTTGCTCTTGTTCAGCTCTGCGAGCAGATCCACACCGTTGGACGAATGCGGCGCGGCAAGAAGGAAGTCGGCGGCGCCCGCCGGTCCCGCGCAGGCGCGGAAATCGTCGCTGCAAGTCTTCGCGGAGGCTTTGTATGCATCGTTTTGCAGCACATCCAGCACGGCGGCGCGGATGCCGGCGACGGAATCATCTTTGAGCGTCACGCCTGCGCCGAGCTCCGCCGTCCGCTTTGCAACGGCATGCTGCTCGCCTGTTTGCGGATAGAGCACCATCGGCGTCGCCATAAAGAGGCTTTCGCTCACACTGTTCATCCCGCAGTGGGTCAAAAACACGTCTGCCCGCGAGAGCACGTCGAGCTGGTCGACGAAGGGAAACACCTGCACATGCTCCGGCAGCGGGCCGAGCACACGCGGGTCGAGCGTCCGGCCGCAGGAGATCAGCACGTCCACAGGCTCGTTTTTCAGCGCGTCGATGCAATTGCGATAGAGGTCTGGCCGGTCGTTGATTACCGTGCCCATCGAGATGTAGACAAGCGGCCGCGCGTGCTGCTTGTTTGGCGCCGCGCCCGAAAACACGGACGGTCCGGCAAACAGATAGTGGTCGCTAAAGCTTTCGGCAAACGGCTGAAACCGGCGGGAGGTATAGACAATGGAATCCGTCTGATTGTCGCTTTGCACAAGCTGCAGCGCGCTTTTGACCCGGTAGCCGCAGGGGCGCAGGGTTTTGAGCTCCTTTGAGATTTTCGGCAGTCCGCCGATCATGTCCGCCAGCTCTTTCGGCGACTGCTTCATATAGCCGGAGGATAACTGATTGAACGCAAACGTGCTGGTTGAAACAACCAGCGGCACCCCGTATTTCCACGCGCTCAGCTTACCCCAGAAGCAGGCGGAATCCGAAAAGACAACGTCGGGCTGAAACGATCGGAATTCTTCCGAAAGAAAGGCGTCCATACGCAGCGTGGTACGGATGGACTGGATCGTCATCTGGGTGGTTGATACGTGCAGCAGGCTGTTTTCCTCCCGCGCAGAAAGTGCCGGCAAAAACGCATCGCACGCAACGAATTGTGCGCCGGTCGCCCGGATCTTTGCTTCAAAATCGGCAAACGAATAGAACCGCACGGCGTTTCCGCGCCGTACCAGCTCGGCCACGACCGGCAGCATCGGGTTGGTGTGCCCGTGCGCCGGGATGCAGAAGCAGGCGATGTGTTTCATGCGTCATCGCCGTCCTTTTCCGCAAAGGTCTTGCCGATCAGCTCCGCAAACGCCGCTTTCGGCGGAATCGCGATCCCACGGCGCACGTCGCCGAACAGCATCAGCGTGTCGCCCGGGTGGATATCGAACAGTTCACGCGCCTGCTTGGGGATGACGATCTGCCCTTTTTCACCGACCGTGGCTGTCCAGGCGTATTGCCCTTCTCTTTCCTTCATTGCACACACTCCAAAAGTATGATTTGTATAACTAATCATACTACCGTTCGGCAGAATTGTCAAGAGGGCAAAGAAAAAAAGCCGATCAGGGATCGGCATAACGATCGACGAATAACTGACGACGAACGATGAAGCCGATCACTGATCGGCGCTACACTGACCGCTGACTGCTGACGGCTCCCTCAGCCCTTGGCCCGCACGACCAGCTTCGCATACAGTTTGCGCAACCCGCCGCGGAAACACAGCAGCAATGCGAGCGCGGCGCCGAGCGCCGCCTGCAAAATCTCATACGGCAGCTTCAGCCAGGCGTATTCCGGCGTTGCATAAAGGAACGCACGCCCGAGGGAATAGCCCACGACCATGAGTGCGCCGCCGATCACGGTACCGATCGTTGATGATGCGAGCGGGTGCTTTTTCATCACATAGTGCGCAAACACGGAGATGATCACCGCCTGCACGCCGTGGCTCGCAAGCGACACGAACATCGGCAGCGGATAGAACAGCAAATCGCCGAGAAACGACCCGACGCCGCCCACCAGGAACGCGCCCAACGGGTCCAGCAAAATCGCCGCCATACAGATCGCCACGTCGCACAGATACAGGTGGCCGCCCGGCACGGGGATGGAAAACGAGCAAAGCGCGACTGTGGCCGCCATAAACATGGCCGTGGTGGTCAGCCAGAGCGTGGTGTGCTTTGCTGTAGGTTTCTGCAACTGCATATCATTCACCTCTTGCATTTTATCTGCATCTAGTATATACTATTTCTGAACCTATAAAAAGTACCAGTACGAAAGGATTTTATAAGACCAGATGAAGTATGTGATCAACCGCGCCGACCGCGCACCTGCTTATTTGCAGCTTTACCGCCAACTGCGCTCCGATATTGCGCACGAAGTCTACCCCGCCGGGAGCCGTCTGCCGTCGAAGCGGCTGCTCAGCGAAGAGCTCGGCCTGAGCCTTGTCACGGTGGAGCACGCGCTCGCGTTGCTGTGCGACGAAGGGTACGCCACCGCCAAAGAGCGCAGCGGCGTGTTTGTCAGCTTCCGCGCCGGCGACCGGTTTCTTTCCGCCGACCTGCCAAAAGCGGCAGCCGAACCGGCGCCGCACAGCACCGCAGGCAGCAAGGCGAGCTTTCCGTTTTCCGTCTATGCCAAAGCCGTCCGGCTCTCGCTCGCGAGCGAGGGCGAAGATCTGCTGCAGCCGTCGGCGCCCCAGGGGGACCCGGCGCTGCGCAGCGCAATCTGCGATTATCTCATCCGTGCACGCGGACTGGAAGCCACGCCGGCGCAGGTGGTCATCGGCGCCGGGACGGAGTATCTCTATCATCTTTTGGTGCTGCTGCTCGGACGCGACAGGACGTTCGCGCTCGAGGATCCGTGCTATGAGCGGATCGCGCAGATCTATCTTGCCGAAGGCGTACCGCTCGAACGGCTGCCGCTCGGCCACGACGGCATCCGCAGCAGCGCATTGCAGCAATCGACGGCGGATGTGCTGCACATTTCGCCCTACCGCAGCTTTCCCTCGGGCGTCACCGCCTCGGCCAGCAAGCGCGCCGCCTATCTGCAGTGGGCGGCAAAGGGTGACCGGTGGATCGTGGAGGATGATTTTGAATCGGAGTTTTCCATGTCGAAAAAATATGAGGAGACGCTCTTTGCCCATTCCCACCGCAACTGCGTGATCTATCTCAACACCTTTTCCGGCACGATTTCCCCTGCCCTGCGGATGGGCTACATGGTGGTGCCGCAGCGGCTGCTCGGCCGGCTGCAGGAGCTGACGGAGGTTTACAGCTGCACGGTGCCTGTGCTCGATCAACTTGTGGTTGCACATCTGCTGCAAAGCGGCGACTTTGAGCGGCACATCAACCGTGTACGGCGGCAAAAACGCAGAGAGCTTGAACAAATTCGGAATTCGGAATTCGGAATTCGGAATTGATGGACGCCGCGCTGCGCGCGATGCGTCAAAGGTGCAGCGGCAACGTTGGTACATGCGCAGAAAAAGACAGCAAACCGTTCCAATGGCGGTTGCTGTCTTTCGTTTTATACATTGCTTTCGCGGATACAATCAACAAGCTTTCCGCGGCAGAGCGTTTGCGCCGCGGCGCAGCGTTTCCGGCGGCCGCACGGTTGACCCGCGACCGCAATTCCGAATTCCGCATTCCGCATTCCGAATTACAACAAAAAAGGCCGGCCATTCGGCCAGCCATCTATTTTTTGTTGTCTTACGCCTTTTTCTTTTTCAGGCACACGAACGCTGCGCAGGAAGCTGCGGTCAGCACGCCGAGTGCTGCAAAGACAGCGCCGTTGTCACCGGTATTCGGCGTTACGGGTGCGGAGGAACCGGAGCCGCCGCCGGAGGAGGAATCGTCGCCGCCGAACAGGCCGCCGACCACGGAGCCGATGTCGCCGTTGCCGCTGACCAGATCGCCGAGGCCGATGAACAGGTTTGCAAAGAAGTTGACGATTTCGTTATCGAGCAGCTTGTCCGCGATGGACGGATCAAGACCCATGGACTGCAGACCGCTCTTGAGCATATCGCTGATGCCGGCCACCTTGTCGGAAATGCCGCTGGCGATGTTGCCGCCGTCGCCGGCCGGTGCGCCGCTGCCGCCGAGGACGCTGGCGATATCGAACGAGCCGAGGTCCATGCCGCTTGTCAGCGCGCCGATGTCAAGGCCGTTGCCGCCGAACGCGCCGGAGATCATTTCCATGATCGCACCGAGGTCAAAGCCGCCGGCCGGTGCGCCGCTGCCGCCCGTGAACATCGAAAGGATGCTGCTGGGATCGGACACAACGCCGGAAAGCCAGGACATATCCATGCCGCCGAACATGCTCGAAAGCGCGGAGGTCACGCCGTCGGTGATCGCGCTGTCGGTGTTGTCGCCGCCGGTCAGAGAGCCGAGGGTATCGGTCAGGCCGGAGAGCAGAGAATCGGTGGACGCGTTGCCGGTTGCGCCGTCGCCGCCCAGAGAGCCGAGCGAATCGGTGATGCCGGAAAGCGCGCTTGTGTCGCCGGAGCCGAGCTTGTCTGTGATGCCGGAAAGCGCGTCGGACACGCCGGACGTTTTGCCGGAATCGCCGCCGAAGGATTCACGGATGGCATCCAGGTCGATACCTTCCAGATCAAGACCTTCCAGAATCGAGGAAAGCTCCCCGTCGGACAGGTCATTGACGTCGACACCCTCCAGCAGAGAAGCCAGAGAATCGGTGTCGGCTGCAAACGCGGGGATGCAAAGGCAAAGGAGCATTGCAACCGCAGTGAAAATGCTGAAAAACTTTCTCATAACGATATCATCCTTTCACGGCACGCGCCCGCAAAAGATCTGGTCGGACACGTTCCTGTTATGAATCGACTTATTATACAATATATTTTTTAAAATTGCAATAGCTAATCGATGAAAAATTAAACTTTTTATGAATTCTTTTTAGCGCCTTTTGCCATATCCTGTGGAAACAGATCGGCGCAAATCCATATATGGGCGGCGCTTACCAGGAGACGTAGACGTCCTTGCCGGAGACGGAGAAGTTGGTGTCGCGCTTGAGGCCGTTCTTTTCGAGCGACTGGGCAAACAGCTCGGTCATCTCTTTGCTCTTGAGCGTAATGCGTGCCTTCATGGAAAGCTCGGAGCGGTCGCGGAAGGAATCCAGCGTGCCCGGCACGAACGCGGTGCACCACCAGTATTTCGCGTAGTCGCGGCTCGCGCGCAGTTCGCCCTTGCGGTAGAAGTCCATCGACATATACAGCATATCGTCGTCCGCCGCGCCGTCGTAATGCGCCTGATCGCGGTCGAGCGGTTTGGTGTAGACACCGATTTCGGCGCCGAGGAACACAAGGCCGTACTGGCCCTTCCAGAGCTGGATCAGCCAGTCCTTGTTGTCATAGCGGAATTTGCAGCGGATGGTGTCGTAATAGAAATTCATGAACGGCGCACCCATGTCATACAGGACGTTGAAGCCGAAATTGCGCTGCCAGGGATCTTCCGTTGTAAAGTAATAGTTGCCGGCCTTGTTGAACTGATAGCCGAGGAAGCCGTCGGAAAACACGGCGGCTTTCTGGATCGTCTGCTGCGCCTGATCGGCGGAAGCGGACGCCGTGCTGTTCGGCTCGGTAACGGTGCCTGCAAGATCCGAAGACGGTTCAGGCAGCGTGAACGACGTGGTGCTCTCGGTCGTATCGACCGCAAAGGTGGTAAAGCGCGCGGTATCGTTTTCGTCCGGTGTCACCTGAGAGAGCGGCACCGTGTCGAGCGGCGCGGCGGTATCAAACGTCGGCAGTGTGGTATCGGTCGCCTGTTCGCTCGGCGATTCCACAGTGATGGGATCCATCGAGGTGACGGTCACGGCCACCTTGGGCTGCACACGGTTGTTGATGGAGCGCACGGCAAAAAACGAACCGGCACAAACAACCACCAGCGCAAACACCGCGATAAACGCGGCTTTGGACTTATCCATTCTCATGCTTGGTAAGCCTCCTTTGACATCTTGAACATGCAACAAAAAATTCGGTTTGTTATCAATATATAGGATAGCAGAAAAAGACGCAATCGTCAAGGGCATGACAAAAACTTTCAGAATGTTTACATTTTTGCAACAGCGATGAAAAAACGGCGGAAAGATCGGGAAAAACAACCTTTTTCTCCCACCGGATTTGAACGAAGAAAGAGCCGCAGCGCGGCTCCCGAAAAGGCAGCGACCGTTCAAAGAACGATTCTGTCGATGTTTTCTCTCACGCAGCGGATGATGCACGCATACAGACTGTCATCCGCACAGAACGCATCACCTTTTCCCTTCGTCCCGTTCGTTCAGATACGCTGCATACAGATCCGGGCGCTTTGCTTCGGTGCGCAGCAGCGACTGTTCGTGCCGCCAGGCGTCGATATTGGCGTGGTGGCCGGAAAGCAGCACGTCGGGCACCGCCCTACCCCGCCATACCGGCGGACGGGTGTACTGCGGGTATTCGAGCAGCCCGTCAAAATGGCTTTCGTCGGTGAAGCAGGCGTCGCCCGACAGCACGCCCGGCTGCATGCGCGCCACAGCGTCGCACAGCACCAGCGCCGGCAGCTCGCCGCCGGTGAGCACATAGTCGCCGATGGAGATCTCCTCGTCCACGATCTCTTCGAGCAGCCGCTCGTCCACGCCCTCATAGTGGCCGCAAAGCAGCGCAAGATGCGGCTCTGCCGCCAGTTCTTTGACCATCTGCTGCGTGAGCACCTTGCCCTGGGGAGACAGATAGATCAGCTTCGGCCGCGCGCCGGTTTCTTCGCACAGCGACTGAAAGCAGTCGTAGATCGGCTGCGGCTGCATGATCATGCCCATGCCGCCGCCGTAGGGCGCGTCGTCCACCCGGCCGTGCTTGTCCTGCGTGTAATCGCGGATCTGCCGTGTGCGGATGTCGATGCAGCCGTTTTTGC
This sequence comes from Oscillospiraceae bacterium, assembly GCA_902786285.1. Classification (GTDB taxonomy): domain Bacteria; phylum Bacillota; class Clostridia; order Oscillospirales; family Acutalibacteraceae; genus UBA6857. Next base: position 13,775 of record CADABX010000014.1, read on the forward strand.
GCGCGCGGCCGACAATGCTTTCGCCGAGCACCGCCTCGCACATTTTGGGAAAGAGCGTGAGTATATCAATCCGCATCATCAAAGATCCCCCTGAGCGGCCGGATCAGAACCGTGCCGCTGTCGATATCGGTATCGATCACCACCGGCGGGATGGCCGGCAGCAGATATTCTTTGCCGTTTTCGTCCGTCACATGCCACACGTCGTTGGCGCCGGTGCGCGAAACGTCGGACAGCGTGCCATAGACCTTGCCGGCATCGTCTGCGTCAACGACCCGGCAGCCGATCAGATCCTGAATAAAGTAGCTGTTGTCCGCAATCTTTGCGTCCGTGCGCGCCATATAGAGCACTTTGTTTCGCAGCGCGGCCGCCGCGTCCACCGTGTCGACGCCGGCGAGTTTTAAAATGGCGATGTTGCCGTGCGGCCGGCAGGCGAGCACCTTGACGGGCTTTGTGCCGGTTTTGTCGTAATAGAGCGTTTTGAACTGACGCAGAAAATCGGGAGAATCGCACCACGGGTCCACACGCACCTCGCCGCGCACACCGTGGGTGCTGACGATTTTGCCGACCTCGAGATAGGGCTGACGCATAGGTTCACGTCCTTCTTTCTAAATAAAGTGGGGCTGTTATAATTCGGAATTCGGAATGCGGAATTCGGAATTGCGGTCGCGGATTTCCGCGCGGCAATCCGACCTTATGCGCCGCGGCGCAAACGATCCGAAGTCAAAAACGGGTAGATTGTATCCGATATACGTTTCAATAATAGGAAACAGATCATCCGCCAACGAACCGATTTGCAATCTTTGATGATAAAGGCACAGCTTAACCTTTACGCATTTAGACGCATCGCCGCAGGCGGCGTATCTCGTCTGCCGTTCTCGGCTCCCGGGTCTCGCCTGCCGGCTCGGTCGTTGCTTCGCTTCGCGAGGTGTCCACCGGGGCAAAGGTCTCCACTGGAGACCTGCGCCCCATAATTCCGAATTCCGAATTCCGAATTAAATCAGGTTCCAAATGAAATCAAGTTCCGAATTGAAAAAACCGTCCCGCCCTTGCGGGCGGGCACGGCGTTGGATTAAAGCACTTTGCCGAACATTTCCTCGATCATGGCGTCGTCCGGTTCCTGGCCGATCATGTGGCTCATGAAGCGGTAGAGATACACCCACATCTGAATGAAGAAATCTTCCAGCTTTTTCAAAAAGTCCTGCATACAAAGGGCCCCTTTCGTTTTTGGTCGCTTTCATTATATAAGCTTTCGCCAAAAAAAGCAACCGTTTTTTGCAAAAAATCACGGCAGATACCGGTCGATTTCCTCCTGCGACATCGAGAACGATTTGATCATCTTTTGCCGGAACAACGCGGGCATTTCGCCGACGATCTGCCGCAGCTGTTTGACGGCAGACTGCCAGCCGTTGTAGCTGACGGAATTCCACCGCGCGCAGTGGCGTTTCATTTCGCTGTCGATCTGTTGCACCATCTCGTCAAAGAGCGAGAGCATCCGGTCGCGGTCGAACGTGGTTGCAAGGTGCTTTTTGTGCAATTGTAAAACGCGCTTGCGGAACTGCGGGTTTTTCATCAAATTGCGCATGACCGTGGTACTGAACGCGTGGCCCACGCCGTGACCCTGCGGGTCGAGGTAGTTGTCGATATAGTTGCGTTTATAGGTGGTCGGATAAAACGCCCAGTCGGCGTCAAAGAAGATCCAGCGCCATTTGCCGCTCTTGGTGTTTTCGCGCCAAAAGCGGATGTTGCCCGTGTCGGTGTTGGTAAAGAAGGACTCAAACATCCAGTATTCGATCAGCTCGTCGATGTCGATCTGGGTGCACAGGTAGTCGTAAACCTCCTGCTTGCGCGTGTCGTGCGATCTGATGTAGGCGATCAGCTTGTTGTAAGCGTCGATCGAGCCGTTTTGCACGTTGCTGTTGCCTTTGATGAGGTCGGTCTTGTCCGGGTCGGCGCCGTGGTGGGCGGCAAGGTAGTCTTCGTCGATCTTTTCCCGCAGGTCATAGATGCCGTGGTACACGCCGTTGACATAGACCGCCACCGGGCGGTAGTCCATGATGTCGACCGTCGTCTGCCCTTTCATCACCATGGCGCAAAACGCGTCGCGCAGATGGGCCGAGGAAAAATCCTGTCCGCTGTTGCGCAAAAGAAACGATGAAAAGACGTTGACGTCATTGTCTTTGAAGAACGGATAGACCACTTCGCCCGGGCCGTATTTGTCGCGCAGGTGGATCGACACGCTCTTTTGCTCGAGGGCGCGGCTGAACTGGCCGAAAACCTTGATCCCGGCGTCGAATGAAAGCTGCGGCACGCCCTGTTCGTTCCAATATTCCACATGCACAGGGCGCTCCCAGTCCTGCCAGAAGTTGGCGCCGACATAGGGAAATTCGCTGCCCTTGTTTTTGCCGTCGGCCCAGATGCCGCGGCTTTCAGAGTAGAGGTTGTCGCTGTCGGTCGAAAGACACACCACCGGCAGATCGTGTTTCGATTCCACCAGATAGGTCGCCGTCACAACATCGGACGGCAGCGCGCCGGATTGATAGGCGCGCACGCGCAGGCAGGTCGTCTTTTTGAGCTTGATCGGTTCGGTATACGGTGTGGATTTTTTGGTCGGGACGCTGCCGTCAAGGGTATAATACAGCCTGCCCGGACCGGAGAGAGAAAGCGCGGCGCCTTTTTTGACATAGCCGCCCGGAATGGACAGCGTCGGGGTTCGGATCGCGCCCTTGAGCGCCGGGGTGTCGTTTTTCTTTCCCGGCGTCTGCGCCGCAAAATAGACCGGCGCGCTGTCTGCGCCGATCACACGGCCGCAGCTTTGTCCCGCGGAGAGGCGGCGGTAGGTCAGACTGTCGGCAATCACGCCGTGCCGGTTTTTGAGATAGACCGTGTCGCCGTAGCGGCCGAGACCGATATCGACCGTCCGCCCGCCCTTGACCGGCTTGTCACTGCACCAGAGGACAAGATATTCATGCGGCTGCAGGGGCACGTCGGGCAAAGCAAAAAAGCGCTCCGCCTGTTTGGAGTCGGAGAGCTGATAGGTTTTGAGGGAAACGGGCATGTCCGACGCGTTGTATAGCTCCACATAGTCCGGTGTGCTGCCGTCGGGCGCTTTGGCGCCGGTGTTGACGGCGGCGAGCTCGGTGATCACAAGCTGTTTGCTGTCGGTCAGCGCCGCGGAATTCACGGAGTCGAACGCGTCGGTGCTGTTTTTGGCGCCCGGTGTGGCGCAGGCGAAAAAGCGCCAGCCGTCTTTGGTGCGCCCGCAAGAAAGATTGGCGCGCAGCGGATAGACCTTGCAGCGGTCGATTGCGCGTCCCAGCGCGTCCGAAAGCAGCAGCACATCCTCTTTGCCGTTCAGCGAGAAGTTTGCGTGCAGCTCGCCGGTGCCGTCATAGGCTTTGTCTTCGCCCGAAAGCAGCACCACAAGAAAGCTCTTTGCGTCGATCGTCACATTGGGAAACGCCCATTTGTCGGGCTTGTTTTCGTTGTCGGACAGTGTGAAGCCCTGCAGAGAAACGGCGGTTTCTTCGGGGTTATAGAGCTCCACCCATGCGCAAAAATCGCCGTCGGCAGTCAAGAGCGTCTGGGTTTTGGACGTGCTGTATTCGTTGAGGCGGACGGTCGTTTTGGGCGGTTCGGGTTCTGTGGGCGCGGTCACCTCCACCACAACGGCGGCAGAGCCGTCGTTGGGTGCACCGGGCGTCGGGGTATCGAGCACGCCGGGTTTGCCGTCCGGGCTGAGGCCGAAGCTTTGGTTGCGGCTCAGGCGCGGCACATGCAGCACGCTGACGAGATGGGTTTTGTCGTCAAACAAGCGCAGCGATTCGCCGTCCTTGCTGATGGAAAACGGCAGATGGAACACGCCGGAAGAAGGGTCGATGCGGCTCGTTTTATCGGCGAAGAGCATCAGATATTGACCGGGCTCCAGCGTATAAGCGGGAAAGACGAAGGCTTTGGGCTTTGCGGCGTCGTCGGTCAGCGACCAGCCGGCAAGGTTCACCGCGCTGTCGGTCGGGTTATACAGCTCGATCCAGTCGCAATAGGCGCCGGTCTCGTCGGGAAAGACGCTGTCGTTGCCGCTCATCGCCTCGTTGATGCAGACGGACGCGGGCGGCTCCATGGAGCAGGAAGCGCACGCAAACAGCACCAGCGCCGCCAAAAGCAGCGCGGAAAAAAGTGCCATCGTTCGTTTCATGCCGTTTCACCGTCCTGTATTTTTCAGTCTATGTTTGTTTTGGAATTCAGATGCCGATACTCTCGCACGCGTCCTGCGCCATGTGCTGCAGTTCGCCGGACAGATACGCCAGCGTCATGATCTCGAGCGCGTGGGTCAGCCGCTGCCGCGCGTCGGGCACGGGTTCTTCATAGTGCGCCGTGACCTGCATGATGATCTCCTTGAGCGCGTCGCGGTCAAACGTGCGGCGTGCGTCGGCGAGATAGAGCACCTGACAAAGCATGTTGAACAGCTCGCGGTCGGGGATGATGTCGTCCGCCGCGTCCTCCACGCTGCCGTTGATGTATTTCATCAGCGAGACGATCGTTTCGAGCTGCAGCGAGGGCTTGAGCATATTGATCAGGATCACGCGCGCCACCTGCCGCTCCTCGTAGCGGCGGTTTTTCGGGTTGGCCACCCAGCCGCGCTTGACCCAGTTTTGGATCGTGGAGCCCTGCAGACCGGTCACCTCGCTGATTTGCGAGAGCGTGAGCCCGCGCGTGACCGACAGCAGCGGCGTGAGCACGGCAAAGGCGTTTTGTTCGAGGCCTTCTTCAAACGGAAGCATCGTTCCGGGAATGGTTTTCAGCATGATTCTTCCTCCTGTGTCAGTATGTCTGCAACGGCGGCGTTTGTGACCTTGACAAGATCGGCGGGCGCAAGAAAGATCTGGGCGCCGAGGCAGCCGCCGCTGATGATGATTTCGTCAAAATCCATCGCGTGGGCGTCAAGCACCGTCGGAAACGCCTTTTTCATCCCGATCGGCGTGCAGCCGCCGCGAATGTAGCCGGTGACAGCGAGGATATCCTTGACGTGCAGCAGCTCGATATACTTTTCGCCGACGGTCTTTGCCGCCTTTTTGAGATCAAGCTCACGCGCGATGGGCACAACAAAGACGTAATGGTTGCCGCTTTTGCCGGTGGTGACCAGCGTTTTAAACGTGCAGTCGTAGCTTTGGTGCAGCATATCGGCGATGTGGATACCGTCGATGAATGTGTCGCATTCGTAGTAGTTGACCCGGTACGGCACCTTCTTCTGGTCGAGCCGGCGCATGGCGTTGGTCTTTTGCGGTTTTGCGTGCGGCATGGCGATTCTCCTTGACGAAACTCAAATTCTTTACTATACTACCATAAAACGAAACTTTTTTCAACCAAAAGGAGAAAGAAAGATGCAGGAGGCATTTTTTCCCGTATGCCCGGTATGCGGAAAACCGCTGCAAAGGGTCGGCCGCACGCTGCAGTGTGAACACCGGCACAGCTTCGATCTTGCCAAAGAGGGCTACGTCAATCTTTTGACCCGTCAGCACAAAAAGGCCGACGCCACCGGCGACAGCCGCGAAATGGCGCGCGCCCGGCGTGCGTTTTTGGAAAAAGGTTATTTCCGCCCGCTGGCGGACGCGCTGATCGATCTGCTGAAAGAAAGCGGAAAAGAAATGCCGAACGTTTTGGACATCTGCTGCGGCGAAGGGTATTACGCCAAGCAAATCAAGGACGCGGCGGACTGCAATCTTTTGGGCTTCGATCTGTCGCGCGAAATGGTGCGCCTTGCGGCAAAGCGGGTACCGGACGCGCTGTTTTTCGTGGCGAATCTGGCGTCGGTTCCCCTGCCCGACCGGTGCGTGGATTTTGCGATCCATCTGTTCGCGCCGTTTCACGAGCCGTCGTTTGCGCGGCTGCTGAAAGAAGACGGCAGACTCGTCACCGTCGTGCCGGGCAAAAAACACCTGTTTGCGCTCAAAGAAGCGGTCTATGACACGCCGTATGAAAACGACGAAAAGCTGCCGCAGACGTCGACGCTGCGTCTTGCCGAAACGCGCAAAGTCAGCGCGGAGATCTTCCTCGACAACGCCGCGGACATCCGGGCGCTGTTTTCCATGACGCCATACAGCCACCGCACGAAGAGAGAAGATCTTTTGAAGTTGGAGCAGCTCGAAACGCTGCGGACGGAAATCGAGTTTGTGCTCGGAGTTTATGAGGGCAGCTAAATGAATTCGGAATTCGGAATGCGGAATTCGGAATTGATGGACGCCGCCTGCGGCGATGCGTCAAACAAGTATCGGCAAAGCTGCAGCTTTATCATCAAGGATCGCAAATCGTTCGTTGGCGGATGATCTGTTTCCGGATACAAAAACGTACAGCAGATACAATTTACCCGTTTTCTCCTTCGGCTCGTTTGTGCCGCGGCAGATTGTTTCCGGCCGCCACACAGTTGACCCGCGACCGCAATTCCGAATTCCGCATTCCGAATTCCGAATTATATTCCGTTCCGAATTCCGAATTATATTCCGTTCCGCATTCCGAATTTTTCTTCTCCGCTTTGCCTTTTCAAAAAATGTAAAAAACCATGCAACACTTCCCCGTCCTTTCCCATCTACTCAGTTGAACGGATGTGATCACAATGAAACCGGAAACCATAAAAGCACTCGTGAAACGTGCGCAGCACGGCGACACCGACGCGTTCGGCGAGCTGTATGACTGGCTGAAGCAGGATCTTTACCGCTTCGCGTTCTATCTCACGTCGTCGCCGCAATTGGCGGAGGACGCCGTGTCGGACTGTGTTTTGCTCGCGTTTCAAAAGATTCGACAACTGAAAAAACCGCAAAGTGTACATAGCTGGTTCTGTGCCATTTTGCGCAACTGCTGCCGCGAAAAGCAGACCGAAAAGGCGCGGCTGCAGCAGCAGATCGACATCGACGCGCTCTCGCTCGTGTTGCCGCAGGAAAGCGATCTTGCGCTGCATGCTTCTCTGCACGCGGCGCTGCAAAAATTGCCGCAGGACGAACGCGAGCTGCTGCTTTTGTCCGTGCTGTTCGGCTACAACAGCCGGGAGCTGGCAAAGATGCTTGACACAAAAGAAGGCACGGTTCGTGCGCGGCTGTCGCGCACCAAAGCGAAGCTGCGCGAAACGTTAGGCGAAGGAGAAGATGAAGCATGAAACAGGATAAATTCAACGACGAAGCATTGCAATCGCTGTTTGACACCGAGCTCGAGCTGCCGCAGTCGCTGCAGACGGATGCGGTCAAAGACCGGCTGCAAACCGGCAGCATCAAACAATTCAAGGCGAAAAAGCACCTTGTGCCCAAGCTCATTGCCGCTGCGGCGGCGGTGGCGATCGTGGTGACAAGTGTGTCCATGCTGCCGCGGCACCGCCATGTGTCGATCGTTCCCGTGGCGGAGCCGACGAGTCAGAGCGCCGAAACCCAAAGCGCGCCCAAGCCCGTCCGCACGCTCGACGCGCCGGTGCTCTCCAAATTCCAAAGTGACAGCGACCTCAAAGCGTATTTTGCCAACCTCTATGACGAACGCAAGCGCATGTATTTCTACGGCGCGAAGAGTGCCGATATGGTGGAAAACGCGGCGCCGGCGATGCCGCAGCAAAGCGTGACTGCGGCGGGCACAAACACGGTCGGCGAATCCTTCAGCGCAGTGGCGAAAGACGCCGCAAACGGCAGCTACGGCCAGACCAATCTGCGCGACAATGCCGTGGACGAAGCGGACGTGCTCAAAAACGACGGACGCTATCTCTATATCGCGGGGAACCACGCCCTTTCGATTGTGGACACACAGACGATGGAAACCGTCTGCACCGTAAAGCCGGAACCGAAAGGGAAATACGACGGCTGCCGCATCCTCGACGCCTATGTGCAGGGCGACCGGCTGGTTGTTTCTGCGCAGGTCTACAGCCGCGCCGAACGCAAAGACACCGCGGACGGCGAAATCTATTACGGCTTTGAGCCGTGGCTTTCGTTCAGTGACATCGCGCAGTTTGTCTATGACATCAGCGACCGCAAACACCCGGCGTTGGTGCGCGAAATGGACCAGAGCGGCACCTTTGTGCAGTCGCGCATGGTCGGGTCGGTGCTCTATACCGTGACGCAGTACAGTGTGCCGCTGGGCAACAAGGACGCGATTGAAAAGAACTTTGTGCCCGCCGTGGACGGCAAAAGGCTGACGAGTGACAATGTGCTGATCCGCGACAAGGACGCCGGCGACAGCACCTATCTGGTACTCACCGCATTTGACACGGCAAAGAAAGACAGCGCCGTCAACAAGGTCAGCGTTCTCGGCTTTTCGAGCGACCTGTACTGCACCGCCGACACGCTGTATCTGATGTCCACCGACTGGCGCTGGACAGACGACAGCACAGACGGCCGCTGCAAAACGAACCTCTATGCGTTTTCGCTGAACGGCACCGAGATCTCTCTGAAGGCAACCGGCGCGGTACCGGGCGAGGTGAACGACGACTACGCGATTGACCAATACGGCGGCTATTTAAGGATCACCACGACCGATTATGACTACCAAAAGGACGTGGACGTCAGTGCGCTCTATGTGCTGAACGACAAGCTGGAAATCGTGGGACAGCTCGAAAACTTCGCGCCCGACGAACAGGTGCAAAGCACGCGCTTTTTGGGCAATCTCGTCTACGTCGTCACCTTCCGCAACACCGACCCGCTGTTTGCGATCGACCTGAGTGACCCGGCGAAGCCGACGATCCTCGGTGCGGTGAAGCTGCCCGGCTTTTCGAGCTATCTGCATCCGCTGGACGACCATACGCTGCTCGGCGTGGGCTACAGCGGCGACGACGAAAGCGCCGATCTGAATACGGTGAAGCTCTCGCTTTTCGACATCAGCGACCCGACGCACCCGCAGGAAACGGACAGCCGCGTGATCAAGCAGGCTGACACCGACGTAGACTATGAGCCGAAAGCGTTTGTGTTTGACAGCAAGAGCGGCGCGTTCTATCTGCCGGTCAGCTACAATCTCTTTGAAAAGAACGGCAACTATGCCGGTATCCAGTATGTGCTCAAACGCTATGCGGCGGCAAACGGCAAGTTCACCGAAGAGCAGGCATATGTCCACGGCGCAGAGCAGGGCGGCTATGCTTACAGCTCCCTGTTCCGCGGCACGTTTATCGGCGACAAGGTCTATACTGTGACGGATACCACAGTGAAGGAATTTGATCTTGCCGGCGGAGAACTCACACGCACGGTGCAGTATGCCGAACGCGAGCAGCCGGAGGACGGCGTTTACGTGACCAACCCTCCCCTCGTCTACAACAGCGCGATCGAAGGCTGAGATCTGAATCTTCCTATGTGCCGGACCGCTTGCGCGTGGTCTGTCTGTAGATTGGGAACCAATGATATCGATATACTGCCCTGTGGGCAGTTCGAGATACCGTTCTTCGAACGGTTCGAGACAGAAGGCTTCGCCTTCTTCGATATGTACACGCCGCGCGTGCACAAGGAACAACAAAACGCAGTCCGACAAAGCGGGCTGCGTTTCGTTTATCAAGTGAGGATTATTCAGCAGTTTTCCCGTGCTTCAGGGCACGCAGACGCGGCGCACGGAAATCGAGGAGCGAACCGAGGATCAGCGCACCGATCACGGTCATGATGAGCTCCGGCAGCATATACGAGCCGTTGTAGGTCAGCGAATAGACCAGCACCGGCGTGTCTTCGGCATAGCCGCCCCAGATGGTGGCGCCGGAGATGAAGTGGCAGATGAAGCGGATGACCGACACGAGCGCACCGCCGGCCGCCATGGAGAGCGCCTGGTTTTTGATCGAGCTGCGGAACACGCCGCCCAAGCCCAGTGAGCCGAACGCGACGATGTAGTCGGCAAAGATGAGGATCAGATACGCCGCGATGCCCGTGACATAAGAAAAGTTTTCAAGACCAAACAGCATTTCGATCACACCCATGGCAAAGCCCGTGAGGAGACCCCATTTGACGCCGTGGCGGTAGCCGATGACAACGATGGGCAACTGGGCAAAGAACGTGACCGAACCGCCGAAGGGCAGCTTGAACGGTGTGAATTCGTTGAGCACGATCGCCAGCGCGAGCATGATCGCGCATTCGGCGAGCCGCTGGACGGATGAGATTTTTCGGGTTTCCTGCATAAAGCAACACTCCTTTTTGGGGCAAAAAAACAGCGCCCCGGATTTCTAAACATCACAAGGCGTTTTCATCGCTCCCTACGCCGGTATGATCCGGATCAGGTGAAAGGGTTTCGCTTGCGCGATCTCAGCCGGTGGCACCCCTGCAATATTTATTGACTGCATTGTAGCACAGGCGGGAGGAAATGTCAAGAGGAGATTGAGGGATTGAGGGATTGAGGGATTGAGGAATTGAGGGATTGAGGGACCAGCGACCAGGGATTGAGGGAAGGGGCGCCGCATGCGGCGATGCGCCAAATGCGTTGGAACACAGGTGTTTTTTGAGCCGGCATTCCTACCGTTCTTTACGCGGGAAAAACCTGCGTCACTTCTCCCCTTAATCCCTTAACCCCTCAATCCCTTCTCCTCTTGCCTTTCTCCTGCAACTGTGCTATAATCAACCCGGTGATTTTATGCGCAATTATCAAAAGGAACTCGATGAGATCATTGCAAAGCATCAGCAAAACGGCGACGTGCCGCGGCTGCTGCTGCACGCGTGCTGCGCGCCGTGCTCGAGCTATTGCCTCGAGTATCTCTCGCAGTATTTTTCCATCACGCTGTTTTACTATAATCCGAACATCTATCCCGCGTCGGAGTATACCCACCGGGTGCAGGAGGCGAAACGGCTGGTGCAGTCGCTGCCGGCCAAGCACCCGATCACGTTTTTGGAGGGCACGTTCGACCCGCAGGTGTTTTATGACACCGTGAAGGGATTGGAACACGAGCCGGAGGGCGGCGCACGGTGCGAAAAGTGCTATTTCCTGCGTCTGAGCGAAGCGGCAAAGGAAGCAAAAAAGGGCGGCTACGACTATTTTACGACCACACTGTCGATCAGTCCGCTCAAAAGCGCCGACAAGCTCAACGCCGCCGGTGAGGCTGCCGCAGAAAAGTACGGCGTGCGGCATCTGCCGTCGAACTTCAAAAAGAAAAATGGTTACAAGCGGTCGATCGAATTGTCAAAAGAATATGATTTGTACCGGCAGGATTACTGCGGGTGTGTGTATTCGCTCGACAGAAGGCAAGATGGCAAGACAGCAAAATAGCAAAAAACAAGATGGCAAGAAGGTTGTACTGATATAATACAAAGCGGACAGGCTGCTGTCCGCTTTTGGTTTGTCTGATTTTTTGTCAGCTGCAATGATAGCAAAACGAATGCAGCAAAGCAGTGATGCTTTCTTCATAGTCGCCGTCAATCACTGTCACACGTTCGCGTTGTGCAGAGAAGCCCTGAATCACGGCCCGGTTATCCGCTTTCAGCAGTTCCTTTGTACAGTCTGCGTCGTTGCCGCGAGATTCGATATCGGATGCGTGTGCCATGATTCTATCAAAGTGCCTATCGATATACGGTTCGGACATAGCAAGACAAATGAACCGGATGTCCTTTTGATACGAGTCTTCAAAATCCTGCCGCCAGAAGAACGGCACATAGCAGCCTTCCGCAATCAGGTTTTGTCCGTTTTCAATCGCTGTTTTGATGATTTCCCGGATGATCGGCCACAAATAACCGGTCAGAACATCGTCGTCCTCCGGCGTCAAGGCGGTGTTGCCGCTGCGGATGAGACCCATTTTCAGATGGTCGATGGATAAATAAGGAAATTGAAGCTGCTCCAGCAGTCTTTGCGCCAGTAAGGTTTTTCCGGTATGTGTGGCGCCTGTGATCAGAATAACCATCTTCTCTCCCCCATCTTCTTGCCATCTTGCCTGCTTGCTATCTTGCCATCCTGCCTTCTTGCGCTCTCATAAACCGCACGGCTTCATCAATCCACCCGTCCGCGCTCGAATTCGTACCGATTCCCACACCGTGGCCGCCGGTCGGATAGAGTTTGCATACGCAGTCCACACCGACGTCTTTCAGCCGTGCGGCAAGGCGCAGACTGTTGCTCGGCGGCACCCCCGTGTCGTCTTCGCAATGGAATGTGAACACCGGAGGCATCGTTTCGTCGGCGATCTGCTCCACCGACGCCGCTTTTTGTGCGGCGACGTCGCGCTCCGCTTTGCCAAGGAAAAAGTGGCGCGAGCGCGCGTGGGTATCGGTCTCCATCGAGATGACCGGATAGCCGAGGATGACGCCCTTCGGCACCGGCCAGCCGTTTTTCGCCGCCGTTGCGGCATAGTAGGCGGCGAGGTGGCCGCCGGCGGAAAAGCCGCAAACAAAGCAGCGGTCCATGTCGAGCGCGTATTGCGCGGCGTGGGCTTGCAGCCACTGCATGGCGGCGGCAGCGTCCGACGGCGCGTTGGGGTTTTCGGCGGCCTTGCCCGTGCGGTAGCCGAGCAGCAAAACCGAAAAGCCGCGGACATTGAGCGCTTTGGCAATGTCGTAGCCCTCATTGATCCACGACAGACCGGCATAGGCGCCGCCCGGACAGCACAGCACCACGGGAGACGGCTCGTTCAGGAAAAACGGCATGATATGCACCTGCGCCCGGGAACGCTGAGACGCGATCTGCGCGGGCGTATAGAGCGGCAAAAACGGATGGTCACCGCCGCGGCAGCGGTCAAGCAGCTGCCGTTCGGCCCATTTTTGAAAGCGGACTTCCATTCTTCGTTGTTTGGAAAACATTGCAAAAACTCCTTGTTGTTTTGTTCGGTTTATGGTATACTGAATCGGTATTCTTTTTCGGAGTGTGATCGGAATGCGGATGCGCAAAAAGAAAAATCTTGAGGAACGGCTCGCCGCCGTGCAGAACTGGCTGGTTGATATCGGCGAGACCAAGGGCGGCTACGACGGGCTGCCGTTTGAAGCGAACGCGCTCGATTTGGCGGAGCTGTTCGGCAACGATCATCCGGTGGAGCTGGAGATCGGCTGCGGCAAAGGGCAGTTTGCGACGGAGCTTGCAAAACAAAACCCGGAACGCAACATCCTCGCCGTGGAGGTCAACCCGAACGTGATCGTGCTCGCGTGTGAAAAAGCGAAAAACGCGGGGCTCCGGAATCTGCGGTTTTTAAAGCTCGGCGCGGAAAAGCTCGGCGTGCTGCTGCCGGAAAGCAGTGTAGAACGGATCTATCTCAACTTTTCCTGTCCGTTTCCCAAAAAGCGGCAGGCCAAACGCCGCCTGACCCACGACAGCTTTCTGCATATCTATGAAAAGATCCTTGTGCCGCAGGGCGAAATCTGCCAGAAGACCGACAACCGCATTTTGTTTGAATCGTCGCTGTGCGCGTTTTCGCGCTGCCGGTTTGAACTGACGGACGTCACGCTGGATCTGCACGAAAACGAACCCGAAGACAATATCATGACGGAGTATGAAACGCGGTTTGTGTCGCTCGGCCAGCCGATTTACGCGCTGCGGGCGCGTAAATCGGAGTGATGATGCTGCTTCGCAGCAGTGATGATTGCTGCGCAAGTTATGATTGCCGCGATGCGTCAAGTGATGAGGTTAAACGATCGGCAAGCGGCAGCGCGCCGGTCTCATCACGTTTCGCGCAGCGAAATGCATCACTGTAAACTGTAAACTTCAAAGATCGCCGCTGCAGCGGCTTTTATTATACCAGATTTTGCCTGCCGATTCAAGCCGGTTTTTCACTTCCTTTTATTGACAAACGCAGCGCAAAGCATTATCATTAGGATAAGATCATTTCAGGAGGAGCGCCATGGACGTTGTGATCTCTGTTTCCCGCTATCTGCTGCCGTTTCTGGCGCTTGTGATACTGGCAAAATGCCTCATTACCCTGCTGCTCGGCCACCCGCAGGAAAAAACCTACGGCTATCTGATCGACCAGGTCGACGGGCAGCGGTATGCGCTGAATATGTGGGAGACGTCGATCGGCCGAAGCAAGCACTGCGATCTTGTAATCGGCTATGAAACCATCTCGCGCAACCACGCCGTGATCAGCCGGCGCATCGACGGGTGGTATATCTACGACCTCAACTCGAAATCGGGTATTTTAGTCAACGGCAAACGCGCCGAGCAGAAATCGCAGATCAAGCCCGGCGACCTCATTACGATGGGCTCGATGGCGTTTCGCTTTGCCGTGGTGGACGACCCGGTGATCCGCGTCGGCAAAAAGCAAAAGCAGCAGATCGCCCCGCAGCCGGCAAAGCCAACCGCCGCACCGACGCCGTCCGCACCGGTACCGCAGCAAGCACAGGCGGCGCTGTTTACGCCGATAGACGGCTATGACGAACAGCACAAACCGCAGCTGCATTTTGAAAAGAAAACGCCCGACCTCATTTCGGAAAGCACGTCGCCGAAAAGCGGCCCGCTGTTTGCGGGCGATATCGTATACAGCGATACGTCGCGCATGGCGCAAAGCGGCCGCGCCACGCTCAAGAACACGCGCACGGGCGAAACGTTTTTGCTGTCGGGCAACCGCATCTCCATCGGCCGCTCGCGCGCATGCGATATCACGGTGGAATCGCCCACGGCGTCGCGCCGCCACGCGCTGCTGATCCTTTATGAAGACGGCTGGGCGATCGACGATTGCGCGTCGACCCACGGCACCTATCTCAACGGCAACGACGTGACGCAGCCGCAGCTTTTGTTTTCCGGCGACGTGATCACGATCGGGTCGGACAAGCTGGTTTTCCGCAACGGATGAGCGCGAAGCGGTCATCTGTTGCAAATTCGGAATGCGGAATTCGGAATGCGGAATTTCGGGGCGCCGCACAAAGCGCGATGCGCCAAAAGCGTATAGGAAAAGCCGGTCCTTTGCCGCCAAAGATTGCAAATCATTTCGTTGGCGGAATCGTCCTTGCCGTCAGCAGTTTGTTCAGCGGACACAATTGCGTGTTTCCGTCAGCGGATTGCTTCTGCCGCGGCAGATTGTTTCCGTATGCCGCAAGGTGATCCCGCGACCACAATTCCGAATTCCGCATTCCGAATTCCGAATTAATCTATCCCCGGAGGTTCTTATGGCAAACCTGACCAAATCGCGCCGCGCCATGCTGCGGCAGCGCAAATACCGCTATGTGGACCGCGGCTTCATTTTGCTGCTGCTGACGGTCTTTCAGCTTGTGTGCGCGGTGCCCGTGGTGTTTGAGGACGGCAACTTCTATTGGAAAAACGGCGCGATGTTTTTGGGCTATATCGTGTTCGAATGGCTGTATGTCGCCGTGATGCATCTGGCGCTCAAAAAGGTCAACTTCGAGCTGGAATTTATTGCGTTCTTCCTCTCCGGCATCGGCATGACGCTCGGCGCGAGCGTTTCCAAAAGCGCACAGCTCAAGCAGCTCGTTGCCATCGCGCTGGGCATTATTGTGTATGATATTCTTTTGTGGTACCTCAAGGACGTGCGGCGTGTGATGGCGGTGCGGCTGCCGCTGGCGGTGTTGTCGCTCGCGGGCCTTGCCGGCGCGTTCGTCTATATCCGCTTTGTGACGGGCGCCATCAACGGCGCGTATAACTGGATCGTGGTCGGCCACGGGCTGTTTTCGATCCAGCCGTCGGAGTTTGTCAAAATCGCGTTCATCTTTGTGGGCGCGGCCACGCTCGACAAGTTGCTGACCAGCAAAAACATCTATCTCTATCTGTTCTACGCCATGGGCTGTATCGGCGTGCTGTTTCTGATGAAGGACTTCGGCACGGCGCTGATCTTCTTTTTCGCCTTTCTGGTCATCGCCTTCATGCGGTCGGGCGACGTGCGCACGATTTTGTTTGTGTGCGTGGCCGCCGTGATCGGGGCGGTGCTGATCGTTTACTTCAAGCCCTATGTGGCGGCGCGTTTTGCCGTGTACCGCCATGTGTGGGAACATGTGGACACCTCCGGCTATCAGCAGGTGCGCACGCTGATCTACGCCGTGTCGGGCGGTTTGCAGGGATTGGGAATCGGCAACGGCCGGCTGCGCTATGTAGCGGCCTCCACCACCGACCTGGTATTCGGCATGGTGTGTGAGGAAATGGGCATCATCATCGCGTTTGCTGTGGTGATCACATTTGCCGTGATCGCGCTGTATGCGGTCCGCTGCGCACGCACGGCGCCGTCGTCGTTTTATGCGATTGCGGCCTGTGCCGCCGCGGCGCTGCTGCTGTTTCAGACGTCGCTCAACATCTTCGGCATCACCGATCTTTTGCCGCTGACCGGCGTTACGCTGCCGTTTGTGTCGCAGGGCGGCTCGAGCATGATCTGCTCGTGGGCGCTGTTCGCGTTTATCAAGGCGGCCGACATCCGCACCTATCCGAAGCTCTTTAAAGTCAACGCGTAAGGAGGCGCCGCAAAATGAAAAACACGACCCGCCGCGCCTATGTGATCTATGTGTTGATTGCGGCGTTTCTCTTCGGTCTCGGCTTTTTGCTCTACAGCTTTATCGCCCACGGCGGCACCTGGGCCGCCAGCCGGCTCAACACCCATGTGTTCACCAACCGCGTTTTGACCAACGCTGGCGCGGTCAAAGACCGGAGCGGCACCGTGCTGGTGGAAACCAAGGACGGCAAGCGCGTGTGGAACGAGCAAAGCGGCGTCCGCCGCGCCACACTGCACACCGTGGGCGACGCGCAGGGCTTTATTGCCACGGGCGTGCAAACGCTCTATCGCGCGAAGCTGATCGGCTATGATTTTGTGAACGGCGTCTACGGCAAAAAAGGCAACACCGATCTGACGCTGACGATCGACGCCGACGTGTGCAAAACCGCGCTGGAAGCGATGAACGGCAAAAAAGGCACCGTTGTCGCCTATAACTACAAGACCGGCGAAATCCTGTGCATGGTCAGCGCACCGACATTTGACCCGCTGTATAAGCCGTCGGACATCGACACGGACAAAACCGGCAAATACGACGGCATTTATCTCAACCGCGCGCTTTCGGGCGTGTTCACGCCCGGCTCCACGTTTAAGGTGGTCACAGCCATCTGCGCGCTGGAAAACATCCCCGATGTGCAGACGCGCAAATTCAAGTGCGAAGGCAAAATCAAGCTCGGCAAGGGCGAAGTGATCTGCAACGGCGTACACGGCACGCTCAACTTTGAGCGCGGTCTCAACGTCTCGTGCAACTGCGTGTTTGCCGAACTTGCCGCCGAGCTTGGCCGCGACAAGCTGACCGAAACGGTGCGCGCGCTGGGCTTCGGCAAAGCAATTAACGTCAGCGGCGCCAAAACGGCGCGCAGCAGCTTTGACGTTTCGAAAGCGAACAAAGCCGACCTCGGCTGGGCGGGCATCGGGCAGTATACCACGCTGGTGAACCCGATGCAGATGCTGCAGCTCGCCGGCGCCATCGCCAACGGCGGCCAGGCAGTCACGCCCTATTTCGTCAAAAAGGAAGCGAAGCTGATTTCCCTGCCGCCGACGATCAACAAAAATGTGAAGCTGAACGCCGCCACCGCCGACGCCGTAAAGACGCTGCTGCGCTCGGACGTCAAAAACTACTACGGCGACTGGCGGTTCCCCGAGCTGCAGTTTTGCGGCAAGACCGGCTCCGCCGAAGTGGAGGGCAAAAAAAGCCACGCGTGGTTCTACGGCTTTTCGCTGCGCGACGATTTCCCCGTGGCGATCGTGGTGTGTCTCGAAAACGGCGGCATCGGCCTCAACGATGCGATCCCGGTGGCGAACCGGGTGCTTCAAAAGCTCTTGCAGCGCTTTTGAGAAAGGGACGGAAGGGACTAGGTGACGCGACGGACAGAAACACTGATATCAACCTGTACCCGCGAATGAAAACGTATCAATACTCAACCCCTTAAACCCTTAATCCCTTAATCCCTTAATCCCCTTACCCCGCTTTTATTAAACCTGAAAGGATGATATATATGTTTATTCACGAAACCCTCAAAGGCCGCGTGGCGGTCGTCACCGGCGGCGGCGGTGTGCTGTGCTCCGGGTTTGCAAAGGCGCTGGCCCGTCAGGGCGCCAAAGTTGCGGTGCTCGACCTCAACGAGGCCGCGGCGCAAAAGGTCGCCGACGAAATCAAAGCCGCGGGCGGCGAAGCGATCGCGGTCGGCTGCAACGTGCTGGAAAAAGAGAGCATGCTGCAGGCGCGCGAAAAAATCAACGCGGCGTTTGGTACCTGCGATATTCTGCTCAACGGCGCCGGCGGCAACAATCCGCGCGGCACCACCACCAAGGAGACGCTTGAAAAGATCGATCTGGTGGAAAAGGACCCCTCCGTCAAAACGTTTTTTGACCTCGACCCCGAGGGCATCTCGTTTGTCTTTAACCTCAACTTCCTCGGCACGCTGATCCCCACGCAGGTCTTTGCGCCAGACATGGCAAGGAAAAAGAACACCTGCATCGTGATGATCACCTCCATGAACGCCTACCGCCCGCTGACCAAGATCCCCGCCTACTCCGCGGCGAAGGCGGCGGTGCAGAACTTTACGCAGTTTATGGCGGTGCATTTCGCCGATTGCGGCATCCGCGTCAACGCGATCGCCCCGGGCTTCTTCTCCACGAATCAGAACAAGACGCTGCTTTGGAACGACGACGGCACACCCACGCCGCGCACCGGCAAGATCCTTGCCGCCACGCCGATGAAGCGCTTCGGCGAGCCGGAGGAGCTGGAGGGCGCGCTGTTGTTCCTTTGCGACGAGAGCTATTCCGGCTTTATCACCGGCACCACAATCGCCGTGGATGGCGGGTTCAATGCGTATTCCGGCGTGTGAGTTTCCACACATTTTTTGTGAAAGTGTCACAAATCGAGCATCCTCTTTTGCTGTGTTTTTATCATAAGCGTCACAATATTGCGAAATTGTGTATAAGATATGAACTTTATAAACACGCATTGACTTCATAGGGGAAACATGTTAAAATAATTTGAGATTTATTTTCGAAAGTATTCCTTTCGGAGACAGAAAGAAGAGGACGATGATGAAACAACAGGAGATCCCCTATCCCCTGTACGGGCTGATTCCCTCGCAGCAAACCATGTATATGATGGTGCGCTACAGTTTTCACAAGCAGCTTGTGCAGGTGCCGACATCCTTTTCCGTTGACAAGGACATTGATTTCGAACTGCTGACCCGCGCGTTCAATATCGAGATTGAACGCAACGATTCCCTGCGTCTGCGCTTTGTCAAGCAGGACAAGGAGATCAAGCAGTATTTCCTGCCGGAATACAAGATGGACAAGATCGAAGTGAAGCACTTCGCCTCCAAAGAGGAGCAGCAGGCGTTTTTCAACGCCGACGCGCAAAAGCCCGTTTTGTTCCAGAAGGAAACATTCCGCATCTATTTCTACACCACCGACGGTGTGGGCAGCGGGATCTATTTCAACACAACGCATCTGGCGCTCGACGCGATGGGCATCATCATCATGTATTTCGATCTTTTGCAGGTGTACCGCGCACTGCTCAAGGGCGAAGAGATGCCAAAGCCGCTGGCCTCGTATGAAGAATATATCAAGGAAGAATTCGCGCGCCTTTCCAACAAGGAAAAGATGGCGAAGCACGCGGACTTCTATAAGCGCTACTTCCTCAAGGGCGGCGAGCCGATGTATGCCGGCGTCCACGGCCCGGCGTTTTTGGAAAAGACCCGCAAAAAGCTGAAGAATCCGAATTTGCGTGTGCCGATGGCCTACAACCCGCTGTATGACAAGTGCGACTTCATCTCCGAGGTCATTTCGCCCGAGGATTCCAAAAAGATCTTCGACTACTGTCTGGAAAAGAAGATCGCGCCCGAAAGCATTCTGCAGCTCGGTCTGCGCACCTACTGCTCCGCGATCAACTACCGCACGCCCGACGTGTTTATGATGTCGCTTTGCTCCAAGCGTGCCACAGCAAAAGAAAAGCATATGGGCGGATGCATGGCCCAGCCGCTGCAGCTGCGCACGATTTTGCCGGAAAGCTTTACGTTTGACGACGCGCTCAAGGAGACCACCGCTGTGCGTACCCAGCTGTTCCGCCATTCGCAGTTCCCCTACGGTCTGGCGCTGCAGATCTCGCGCGACATTTACGGCTACAAGGCGATTCAGGGTCCGGCGTGCATGATGTTCTCGTGGATCCCCGTGCCGCCGATGAACGATCTGCCGTTCAAGATTGATTTCACAGCCTACAACCTCGGCCGCTATTTCACCCCCTTGTATGTCATTTCCCATCCCGACCCGGAAACCCAGGGGATCCGGATCAACTATATGTACCGTGTGAAGCTCTCCACCGCCGAGGATATCCATGCGCTGCATGAAAACGCGGTGAAGACCATCATCGCCGGTATCGACGACCCGACGGTAACCATCGGCGAACTGCTCGACCGGATCGAGCCGGCCCGTAAAAACGGCTGACAAACGGAAATGAAAACCAAAAGAGAGTATAATGAAGGAGAAGAGCACCATGTTGGAAAGACTGCAAAGAATCATCAGTGAATATACGGATCTGCCCGCATCCGAGATTACCGAACAGACGAACATCCGCACAGATCTCAACCTCAACTCGCTGGAGCTGGTCAATCTGGCCGTCGCGATCGAGGATGAATTCGAAGTGGAGATCCCCGACCGTGAGGCGCTCGGGATCGAAACCGTCGGCGACGCCATCGCGCTGATCGAAAAATACCTGGCATAAAGCCCGGGCTTTGCTCTGCGTTTGAAGACGCAGAGCTTTTCTTTTTTTGCTTGTGAACGCGGTGCGGAAAAAGTATGTCAAACGATTGAACACATTTTAAAAATTTTTGGAAACCGCGCCGAAATTGAGCAAACGCCTTGCAAAAAAACGTGTTTTGTGCTATCTTTAGGATAAGTAAAACTCTTTTTTCGGGAGGTATCTGAATGAAAAAACAAATGAAGCGTCTCCTCGCGCTTGTGATGACCGTTTTCATGCTCCTGCCCGCCGCCTCGCTGTTTGCAACCGCGGCAACAACGGCCAATCTTCCGATCGTCTATGTGGTCGGCAAATATGTTCACATCTATACCAAGGAAGCAACAAAGGAAGATGCGCGCTATCAGCTCTATCCGCTGAAAAAGCCGGTCGGCGACGTCATCAAAGACAATATGGACGGGCTGGTCGCCGCATACAGCGCCTCCGAATCCACCGAAAACTGGAAGATCTTTGCCGACAAAATCTACGACGTGCTGTATCCGAGCTATGAGCCGCTGATGATGGACGGCAACGGCAATCCGCGGGGCGGCACCCATGTGATCCCTGTGGCGGAGCCGAAGAAAAAGACGTCGGGCTTTACGCTGGACGACTATAATTTCACCTATGACAGCCGCCTGGATCCCTATACCAACGCGGATCTGCTCAACACCTATATCAACAAGGTGCTCACCGCGACCGGCAAAAGCCAGGTCAACCTGATCGGCCGGTGCCTGGGCACAACGGTTATGGCCACCTACCTGACCAAGTACGGCGCAAGCAAGGTCAGAACGTCGATCTTCTATGCCTCCGCGTTCAACGGCGTGTATATGATGGACGGCTTCTTTTCCGCCGATATCGACATCAGCTATCAGATGCTGCAATACTACCTGACCTACGGCAAGAGCGACGAGGGCGGCGATTTTGAATCGGTCCACAAGATC
This sequence comes from Oscillospiraceae bacterium, assembly GCA_902786285.1. Lineage (GTDB taxonomy): Bacteria > Bacillota > Clostridia > Oscillospirales > Acutalibacteraceae > UBA6857. The sequence continues at coordinate 35,292 of CADABX010000014.1, forward strand.
GCGGATGTATTCAAACAGATGGGTCTGCTCAGCGCCGGGGTCAACAAGGTCAACCAGGTGATCGAAAAGATGGCGCCCTATCTCTTCCCGAAGCTGATCCTTCTGATCTTCGGCACCTGGCCGGGACACTGGGCGATGATTTCCAGCGGCGCGTATGAAAAGGCCAAGGCGGTCACGCTGCAGGACACCAATAAATACGCCGGTCTGATCAAGAAGATCGACAAATACCAGACCAAGGTTATGGCGAAATTCCCGGAAACGCTGGAAAAGCTGCGCAAGGAAGGCATGCGCATCGCCATCGTCTGTAAATACAACTCTCCCCTGATCCCGCTGTCGCCCGATTCTGATATGCAGGCTGACGGCACGGTGGAACTCAAAACGATGTCGCTGGGCGCCACGGCAGCCGATATGGGCAAGACGCTTTCCAGCGCGTATATCCGCGTTTTGCGCAACGGAAACAACACCGACTATCTGTCGCCGGACCTTGTGGTCGACGCGCACACCTGCAAATATCCGAACTATACCTGGTTTGTCAAGAACTGCCCGCACGCCGACTATCCGCCGGAGATCGACCAGATGTTTATCGAGATCTTCAACGCCTCGAAGCAGTATTCGATCACGACCAACACCAAGTTCCCGCAGTTTATGAACTACAACGCCGAGACAAAAAAGATTTCGCCGATCACCGGTCCCGATTCCGGCGCGGATATGTCGAGCGGCGTCAGCAGCGCGTTCTTCTCGAGGATCGTGGAATGGATCCGCAACTTTATGCAGCGGATCCTCGGCCTGTTCATCAATCTTTAATTGGTCCTTTTCAACGCTGAAACAGGAGGTTTCCCTATGAAAAAAATCTGTAAATGCATGCTCATTGTGATGCTCGCACTGCTGATGCTGCTGCCCGCAGCGTCGCAGATCGCCCAGGCGGCCACAATCGTCGATCTGCCGATCGTCTATGTGCTGGGCAAATACAATCCCGTCTATAACAAAGACGAGACCGAGGTCCTCTATCCGCTGAATCCGCCGATCGCCGAAACGGTCAAGGACAACGCGCGCGAGCTCTATGCCGCCTATCAGGTGGCGCACCAGACGAACAGCGATGCCGCCTGGAAATCGTTTGCCGACAAAATCTATAACGTCATCGCGCCGCGGTATGAGGCTGTGATGATGGACGGCAACGGCAATCCGCGTAACGGCACCCACACGCTGCCCAACGCGCTGCCGCAGACCAAGACCAGAAGCTTCTGGCTGCACGACTATCAGTTCGCCTATGACAGCCGTCTGGATCCGTATGAAAACGCGCGGCTGCTGAACACCTATATCAACAACGTGCTTGCCGTCACCGGCAAAAAGCAGGTCCAGCTGATCGGCCGCTGCCTCGGCTCCACCGTGGTGTCGACCTATCTGACGGAATACGGCTGCAGCAAGGTCAAGACCTGCATCTTCTATGCGCCTGCGTTCAACGGCGTGTATATGATGGACGGCTTCTTCACCGGCGATCTGGATCTGAATTACAGCAAGATCCAGACCTTCCTCAAGAAGGGCTATTCCGACGAGCTCGGCAATTTTGACACGCTGCGCAGCGTGGCCGACGCGCTCGACAAATTCAGCCTTTGGGGCTGGGGCGTGGATTCCGCCAACGACGCGCTGCAAAAGAGCGCAAAGTACCTTTTCCCGCGGCTGACGCTTGCAATCTTCGGCACCTGGCCGGGCCACTGGGCGATGATTTCCAAAGACGCGTTCAACAAGGCGCTGCAGACCACACTGTCCGACACCAAAACCTATGCCGGTCTGATCAGCAAGGTCAAGCGCTATCAGACCAACGTGATGGCCAAGTTCCCGCAGACGTTGGAAAACTGCCGCCAGCAGGGCATGCGCGTGGCGATCTTCAGCAAATATAATATTCCGATGATTCCGCTGTCGCCCGCTTCCGATATGCAGGCGGACGGCACGGTACAGCTGACCACGATGTCGCTGGGCGCAACATCCGGTGTTGTCGGCGGCACACTGAGCAACGCGTATATCAACAGTCTGAAGGACAAAAACATGGGCGATTTTGTCTCTGAAAGCAAAGCGAACGGCAAGAGCATCTATCTTGACAGCCGCACGAACGCCACCGCTGTCCGCCGCAGCAACTATCTGTCGAAGGACAATATGGTCGACGCGAGCACCTGCCAGTATCCGGACTACACCTGGTTCCTCAAGAACTGCCCGCACGCGCGTTATCCGTCCGAGATCAATCAGCTGTTTTTGACCATCTTCCGTTCCCCCACCCAGTACACGGTGACAACCGACCCGAACTTCCCGCAGTTTATGGTCTTTGACAAGGACAACGACAAGGTCAATCCCGTGACCGGCCCCGACGCCGGCAAAGTGGAGGAACAGACGTCGTCTTCCTCGTTCTTCAAAAAGATCGCCGACTGGATCATTGATTTTTCCAACAAGATCATGAAGTTCCTCGGCATCACCCGCTGACAAAAAGCAGCCGCTTCCCGAAAAGGAAGCGGCTTTTGTTTTTATATAATCACAGCAGATCCGGCAGCTGCTGCGGTGTGTCGATCAGGCTTGCTGCGCCGGAGGAAAGCAGCGTTTCCCTGTCGCGGTAGCCCCAGGTGACGCCGATGCAGCGAAGGCCGGCGTTTTGCGCCGTTTGCACATCCACCTCGCTGTCGCCGACATAGACGGCTTGTTCCTTTTTGACGCCGAGATGTTCGAGCGCGCGGAAGACGTTGACCGGGTTGGGCTTGCGTTCACTTTCCGCCTGCACGCCGAACGCGCAGGAGAGCAAAGAGCCGAAGTAATCTTCACAAAGGCCCGTGACGCCGGCGTGCAGCTTGTTGGACACAACGGCGGTCTGGATGCCGCGGTCACGCAGCGCCTGCAGCAGCGGCAAAATGCCGGGAAAGACGCGCGTCAGGTCGGTCATGTGGGAAAGATAGTAACTGCGGAACGACGCGAAGCAGCGGTCAAATTCCGCCTGTGACACGTCCGCAGGCATCGCGCGCTGCATGAGCTTGACCACACCGTTGCCGATAAACCGGCGCACTTCGTCGCGGGTGCGCAGTGGATAGCCGCAGCTTTGCAGCGCGTGGTTGACGGCGGCGGCAAGGTCGTCGAGGGTATCGAGCAACGTGCCGTCGAGGTCAAAGATGACGGCTTTTATCATTCGTTTTCTCTCCTTTCGATCAGGTATCCAATCCCCGAAAAAAGCCGCCTGCAGGCGGCTTTTACTGTTGACTGTCATGTTGACTGTCGACTTATTTCACGGGTTTGATATGCCAGATGTCGCGCGCATAGTCGTTGATTGCACGGTCGGCCGCAAAGCGTCCGGCGCCGGCAATGTTCAAAAGCGCCATCCGGTTCCAGCCCTCACGGTCACGCCACAGCGTGTCGATCTTCTTTTGTGCAGCGCGGTAGTCCGCAAAGTCGGCGAGCACCATATACGGGTCGTGGTGAATGATCGTGTTGCCGATCTCCGGGAAGGACTTGCCGCCCACGCCCTGCTGGATATATTCGATCACGCGGCGCAGCTCGGCGTTGTTATTGAAGTAGTTCATCGGCGTGTAGCCCGAACGCTTGAGCTCCGTCACCTCCGGCGTTGTCATGCCGAACAGAATCATGTTGTCGTCGCCCACAGCTTCGTGGATCTCCACGTTTGCGCCGTCCAGCGTGCCGAGAGTCACGGCGCCGTTGATCATAAACTTCATATTGCTTGTGCCGCTCGCTTCCGTGCCGGCCAGCGAAATCTGTTCGCTGACGTCCGCCGCCGGAATCAGACGCTCCGCCATCGTGACGTTGTAGTCCTCGAGGAAGATGACCTTCATTTTGCTGTTCACATCGGGGTCGTTGTTGATCACGTCAGCCAGCGCGCAGATGAAGGAGATGATCTTTTTGGCGATGAAATAGCCGCTCGCCGCTTTGGCGCCGAAGATATAGGTGTGCGGCACCACAGGCAGATTCGGGTTTTCCTTGAGTTCGAGATACTTCGCAAGAATCTGGAACGCGTTCAGATGCTGGCGCTTGTATTCATGCAGACGCTTGACCTGCACGTCGAAAATCGACGTCGGGTCGAGCTTCACACCGGTCGTCTTTTCGACATAGGACGCAAAACGCTCCTTGTTTTGCAGCTTGATCTTGTCGAGCTCGTGCAGCACGGCGGTGTCGTCGGCAAACGCAGCAAGCTTTTGCAGTTCGTCCGCCTTGAGGATAAAGCCCTTGCCGATCAGCTTTTCCAAATACGCCGACAATCCCGGGTTGGACTGGCACAGCCACCGGCGGTGAGCAATGCCGTTGGTCACGTTGGTGAACTTGTCGGGCGTCAGGGCATAAAAATCGCTGAACACGGTGTCCTTGAGGATCTGGCTGTGCAGCGCGGACACGCCGTTGACGCTGTGGCACGCGGCGACGCACAGGTTTGCCATGCGAACCACGCCGCCGGAGATTACGGCCATCGCCTCCACTTTGCCGGCGTCGTGCATCGTGTTCCAGATGTGGGCGCGGTAGCGGTTGTCGATCTCCTTGATGATCTGATAGATACGCGGCACCAGCGTTTGCATCAGGCTTTCCGGCCAGCATTCGAGCGCTTCCTTCATCACGGTGTGGTTGGTATAGGCCGTGGTCTGGGTCACAATCTGCCACGCGTCGTCCCAGCCGTAGCCGCATTCGTCAAGCAGAATGCGCATCAGCTCGGGGATAGCGAGCGTCGGGTGGGTGTCGTTGATGTGGATCGCGTTCTTTTCGGCAAAGTTTTCCATCGTGGCATAGTGGCGCAGATGGCGCGAGACAATGTCCTGCACCGACGCGGATACCAGGAAATACTGCTGCTTGAGACGCAGGCTCTTGCCTTCGGGATGGTTGTCAGACGGATAGAGGATCTTACTGATGACCTCGGCCATGGCGGCCTCCTCCATCGCCTTCATATATTTGCCCTGATCGAACAGGCTCATGTCGAGCGCCGGCGCCTTGGAGCGCCACAGGCGCAGAATGCTGTAGCCCTTGCCGCCCTTGCCGCTGACATACATATCATACGGCACGGCCTGGATTTTGGTGTCGCCGTGGAGCACCACGGAATGGTAGTGTTCGTCCCAGATGTCCTCTACCGTGCCGCCGAACGATACGGAGACCATCTCCTGTTCGCGCGGGGTGAGCCAGACTTCGCCGCCGGGCAGCCAGAAGTCGGGCATTTCGGTCTGCCAGCCGTCCACGAGCTTTTGCTTGAAAATGCCGGCTTCATACAGGATCGAGTAGCCCATCGAGGAATAGCCCTGCGTGGCAAGGCCGTCGAGATAGCACGCGGCAAGTCTGCCCAGACCGCCGTTACCAAGGCCGGCGTCGGGTTCGCAGTCGTACAGCTTTTCCAGACTGATGCCGAAATCCTTGAGCGCGGACGCCATTGTTTTTGTCAGGTTCAGGTTATACAGGTTATTCTTGAGCGAGCGGCCCATCAGAAACTCCATGCTCAGATAGTACACGCGCTTGGCCTGCGCCTTGTCGGCGGCCTTGCGGCACGCGCGCACGCCCTCGTGCATCAGATCCTTGACAATCAGCGACACTGCGCGGTAATACTGCTCGTTTGTCGCCTCTTGCACACTGACGCCGAAGAAATGGGACAGCTTGCCGGAAATGAGGTCTTTCGCTTGTGCTTTTGTCAGGGAATAATTCATACAAAACCTCCAAAAGTTCCAAAAGAAACGGGGATAAATTTCAATCTCATTGTTTATTTTACACCAAAAACCGCCATAATTCAATAGCTAATGGCATGTTTGTGAATTTTGGATAAAGGAAATAATTACAAGCCCGGGTTTCTGTCGATGTTCTCTATAAAAATGCCGCGCGGATCTATTGTTCCCGTGCGGCAAATACTGTAAGCTTATGCCTGATCGCTCAGTGCGTCGAGCGACTGCTTTTTGAGATAAGCGTTGATGAAGCCGTCAATGTCTCCGTCCATCACCGCGTTGATGTTGCCCATTTCAAAGCCCGTACGGTGATCCTTCACCAGCGTGTATGGCATGAAAACATAGGAGCGGATCTGGCTGCCCCAGCCGATTTCCTTCTGGTCGCCCTTGATATCCTCGATCTTGTCGAGATGCTCGCGCTCCTTGATCTCGATCAGCTTGGATTTGAGCATGCGCATACACACCTCACGGTTCTGGTGCTGGCTGCGCTCCACCTGGCACGACACGACGATGCCGGTCGGGATATGGATCAGACGGACGGCGGACGAGGTTTTGTTGACCTTCTGACCGCCTGCACCGGATGCGCGGTACACTTCCATTTTGATATCCTCTTCCCGCAGATCGACTTCGATCGTGTCGTCGATTTCGGGCATGACTTCGAGCGAGGCAAACGACGTATGGCGGCGGCCGGACGCGTCGAACGGCGACACGCGCACCAGACGGTGGACTCCCATCTCGCTTTTGAGGTATCCGTAGGCGTTTTCGCCCTCCACAACGACCGTGGCGGATTTGAGGCCCGCTTCGTCGCCGTCGAGGAAGTCGACGGTGGTGAATTTGTAGCCGTGCTTGCTCGCCCACTGGCCGTACATGCGGAACAGCATCTGGCACCAGTCCTGCGCCTCGGTGCCGCCGGCGCCGGCGTGGAAGGTCAAAATGGCGTTTTTGCTGTCGTATTCGCCGGAAAGCAGCGTTGCAAGCGTTTGCTTTTCGAGTTCTTTTTCAACATTCTCCACGCTTTCGCGGCAGTCGTCGAGCAGATCGAGGTCGCCCTCTTCGTCCGACAGCTCGATCATCACCAGCGCGTCGTCAAACGCGCTTTTCAGATCGTCATAGGCTTTGATCTTGTTTTTGAGCATGGAGATGCGCTGCAGCACCTTTTGCGAATTGCCGAGGTCGCCCCAGAAGTTTTCGTCTGCGGTCTGCGCTTCGAGCGTTTTGACCTCCTCGCTCATCTCTTTAAGACCGAGCGCGGCCGCCAGCTCTTCCAGCGGCTTTTCGCTTTCCAGCAATCGCAGTCTCAGTTCCTCAAACTGGATCATATCCAGCTCCCCTTTCGCATAAACAAAATTACATACCTTAGTATTATACACGAGAAACAGCACGGTGGCAACCTGATTTTTTTATTTTCTTGAAAAAATTGTGAAAAAAAGGATAAAATCCGCAAAAGCAATTGCTTTTTTTGGGAAAACCAGTACAATAGAAAGCGATCATACGAAAGAACCGGCCGCAAAGACCGGAAAGGATGAAGCTATGGATTATCAGAATCATACCTGCGACGGCTGCGGCCGCCGCTTTACAACCGATGACGACATCGTCGTCTGCCCCGTGTGCGCCACACCGCAGCACCGCGCATGCTATGAGGCAGAAGGACACTGTGTGAACGAAGACAAGCACGCAAGCGGCTTTGTGTGGCAGCAGCAGGAAGCAACGCCGTCGCCGGCTGCCGACACGGCGCTTGCCCCCTGCCCGGTCTGCGGATTCCAGAACCGCAAAGACGCCCGGCTGTGCATCCATTGCGGCGCACCGCTCGGCGCGGTTCCGACGCCGCCGCCGGCGCCGCAGCAAACGCGTGATCTGTTTTTTGACGTAAAGAAGCCCGACGGCTATGAGCTGGACGACGACGAACGTGCGCAGCTCGAATCACTGCTTGGCCAGCGCGCCGCGCTTGCCGCGCCCGGGATGCAGCCCGAACAGGAACAAGAGCAGATTGCCGGCCACCCGATCAAACAGGTTTTGACCTTTGTCGGCTCCAACGCGCTGAAATATCTGCAAAAGTTCCGCAAAATCGAAAACGGTCAAAAGGCCGGCTGGAACTGGGCGGCGTTCTTTTTGTCGCCGTACTGGTTCTTTTACCGCAAAATGTATAAACCGGGCATCGTCTTCTTGACAGTCCGTCTGTGTCTGATGCTGCTGCTGTTTCCGTATGAAAACAAGGCACTCGAGCTGTATCAGTCGCTGTATGCCAACGCGGCGAATCTGAGCGAAAACGCCATCCAGACGGCGCTGCAGGAGATCTTCCACACCCTGATCCCCGTGTATATCGGCGGCGCGGTGCTCGTTGTTTTGGCTGTTGTCAGCGCGCTGCTCGCGGACCGGCTGTATTACCGGTATGTCCGCCGCTCCATCGACAGCGCAAAGGCGCAGGAGACGCGCGACACCGTTTTGATGCAGTTTTTAAAACGCGGCGGCGTCAGTCCGCTGATGGCGGTGCTGTCGTATGCGGCAGTCTCGCTGATTCCGAATCTGATTCTTTCATTTTTCAATTGACAGGAGAGCAAGCTATGAAAATCAAAAAAGCGATCATCCCCGCCGCCGGGCTCGGCACGCGTGTACTCCCGGCGTCGAAATCCATTCCGAAGGAGATGCTCAACATCGTTGACCGCCCCGCGATCCAGTATATCGTGGAGGAGGCCGTGGCCGCCGGGATCGAGGATATCCTCATCATCACCAACCGCGGCAAGGGCGCGATCGAGGATCATTTCGACCATTCGTTCGAGCTTGAGGCGAACCTCAAAGGCAACGAGAGCAAGCGCAAGATCTATGAGGACGTGCTGAAGCCCGCCAATCTTTGCAACGTCTATTTCATCCGCCAAAAGGAAACGCGCGGCCTTGCCCACGCGATCTATCAGGCGCGCTCGTTTGTGGGCAACGAGCCGTTCGCGATCCTTTACGGCGACGATGTGACCGCCAACCCGGGCGGCAAGGGCGTGCTCGCGCAGCTTTGCGACTGCTATGAGCAGTATGGCAAAGGCATTGTCGGCGTCAAGGAGGTGCCGCGCAAGGATGTGAGCAAATACTGCTCGCTCGACGTCACGCCCGTCACCGACCGGCTGATGGACGTCCACAATATCATTGAAAAGCCGACGGAGGATCAGATTCTGTCGTGCTACGCGATCCTCGGCCGCGTGGTGGTGCCGCCGGAGATTTTTGATCTGATCGAACAGACGCCGGAGGATCCAAAGGCGCACGAGGTCTATTTCACCGATTCGCTCGTCATGCTCGCCAAGCAGCAGGGTCTGCAGGCGCTCGATTTTGAAGGCGTGCGTTTCGACATGGGCAACAAGCTCGGGATCATGAAGGCGAACGTCGAGGTCGCGCTGCAGCACGAAGAGATCGGCGAAGAGTTTAAAGCATACATCAAAGAACTGGCGAAAACGCTGTAAAAAATGCCCCGGAACGGGTTGGTCCCGGCGCAAAGTGTTGTTTCATATTCAGCGGCATGACTGCGGTCATGCCGTTTTTTTTATGCGTTCAGCGGCGCAATTTCCGTTTGAACCGCTTTGCCGTGTTCCACGCGGACAAAGATCCGCTGCCCGCCGAGCACAACGCTGCCCTCGGCCCAGTCGAGCGATTGCACCGCCGCAGGCGCAATTTCGATCTTTGCAAAGCCGGCGCCGTGTTCCGGCTGCCGGATGCCGAGAATATAGCGAAACAGATACTCCGCCGTCGCGCCGAACATCGGATGGTTGGAGGATTCCTCGTTGTGCCACATCTCCCACAGCGTGGTTGCACCGGACTGCATCATCCGGTAAAACGAAGCGTCGCCCCGGTTCAGCAGCAGACGCACCGCGTCATCTGCAAACCCAAGCTCAAACAGCGCTTTGAGCACCAGCGGTGTGCCGAAGATACCGGTGTCAAACGTGCCAAGCTGCCGGTAGCGGGCGACCAGATTGTCTTTTGTACGGCTGTCGCCGAGACCGAGGTCGAGCGCAAAGGCGTCCGCGCCGCAGACGCCGGCGCAAAACGAGCCGGTGTCCGGGTCAAAATAGCGGTCGCAAAGCGCCTGCACAGCCTGTTCCTCGCGCGTTTGGAGCAGCGGCAGGTCGGCGTCTTTTTGCAGCAGCAACGCAATCGTCCGGACCCGGCGCAGCGAACGGATGTAAAACCAGGTGTTGACAAACGGTTCGGGAATCGGCACGCCCGTTTCATACTGATGCGGCGTACACCAGTCGCCGAGGCACCAGCCGCCTTTTTCTTCGCGCATCACGAGATGGCCGTCGCAGCGCGATTCCATATAATCGAGGTATTTCTTCATCCGGGGATAGTAGGTTTGCAGCACGGACACGTCTCCGTAGAATTTCCAGTACTGATACGGCACCTCCACAATGGCGCAGCCCCAGCCGCCGGGTCCGCCGCCGCCGCCGTAAAACGGCGCGGTGTGCTGCACATGGCCGCTGTAGATATCCTGGCAGTCGGCGATGTCGCGCATCCATTTGCGGTACAGTTTTTTTGCGTCAAACATCGTCATGGCCGCGGCGGCGGTCAACTGGCCGTCACCGGTATAACCGAGTCGTTCCCGATGGGGACAGTCGGACGGCACACAGGTGTGGATGTTGCTTTGCTGGGTTCGGATATAGGCGTCAAACAGCCAATTGAGCAGCGGCTCGGACGACGCAAACGACGCCGTGACCGGCACGTCGGACGCCGCCACGCAAAAGCAGACCCATTCCGCGTTGCCCGTAACCTCCACATAGCGTCCGGCATGCCAGAGAAAATGCGGCTGCAAAAGCACCTGTCTGCTGTTTCCGGCCCCGCAGCGGAAGGTGTCCACGCTCAGGCGGTGGCTGCCGCCGGTGGAATCGAAATTCAGCGAGCCGTCGTCGTTCAGGTTTTCGGCATAGCACACGGTGACGCGCTCGTTTTTTCTCGCGTCATCGGGAAAGCGCAAAACAGCAAAGCCGGCTGTGTTTTCCCCGAGGTCATAGATCGTCCGGTCGCCGAACACGGACAGCACGGTCGGGTGTTCGATGCGCCGCAATACACGGTCGGGCGGACAGGGCTGCTTTTGGATCAGCGTATAGGGACATGGCAGACGTTTGACCGGACGGAAGCCGTCGGTCAGCGGCCCGCAAAAGATATCCTCGCGCCAGAGGCGCAGATCCTGTGATTCGCCGAAGAACATGCTGCTTTTCGTGATATAGCTCGGGCAGAACACACCGCCGTCGCCGGAGGTGAACACAGCCGTTTGTCCGTCTTGGGTCCGGACAGTCAGCGCAAAACAGAGCTTCTTTTCACCGTAGGGTAAATTGCCCTCGTTGCCGCTCTCCCATTGGCCGTACCAGCCGTCGCCGATCTGGACGGCAAAGGCGTTGATCCCTTCCTTTGCCGCGGCGGTCAGATCGTATTCGAGATAATAGGAGCGGTGGCAAAACGTGTCGTGGATCGGATAGCTCAGACGCGAAAAGTCCTGCGCGTTGTAGTTGGTCCACGCCGGCACATACAGATCGTCCGAAATACGCGTTCCGTTGAGATAGACCTCCAAAAAGCCGTGGGTCACGATTTTCAGCGACGCGCACGCGATATGGGCCGGAAAGCAAAAGTCGTTGCGGTAAATGATCACCTCGCGGTCGCTGTCGAAGCCGACCCAGTCGATCCCCTCCAGTGCCAGCGACTTTGCCATGGGCAGCACCGGTTCTGCGCCGTCCGTTTCCAATACGCCGCAGCGCACAAAGCCCTCGCTTTCATAGGCGGGGATCTCCTGCTGTTTTGCGCGAACGTATACGATCTCTTCTCCGCGCTGCCGGGCAAGGGCGGTCAGCGCCTTTGTTCGGCTGTGTATTTGTTCCATACGACTCTTCCTTTCCGTGGTTTGTTCTATCATATCATAAACCGGGTAAATCAGCAAAACACCCGCCGCAAGGACGGGTGTTCGGTTTGGGACTTACATTTTGCCGAAGAAATGCAGCAGATGATACAGCAGCGTGTGGAAAATCGCCGTGATACCGCCGCCGACAGAGCTGTCGTGGATCTCGCCGCAATATTTGCAGGCGGTTTCGATCAGATTCATATATTGGATTTCCGCCCGTTCCAGCGTCGCAAGATTGGTGACCCGCTTTTTCTGCGTCGGGGTCAGCTGCTCATAGGCGTGCCGTGCCGCGGTAATCCGCTTATCGCACGCGCTGCTGCCGTCTACGGTGCCGATGGCGTCGATCAGCGCGATCACTGCGTCGACCTGCGCCTTGTCGTCTGCTTCTTCCGCCTGTGCTTTGCGCACATAGTCAACCATGCCGCACTCCGTGCAGATATAGCGGTCTTTGCCCGTTTCGCCGTAGGTGTGTACATGCGGCGGTTCCGTCTCTTCGGCAACGGCGGTCAGCGTCGCGCCCGCAAACACGCTCAAAACCATAAGCAGACTGAGCAGCACGCTGAGGGATTTCCGGATCATGGATGATTTCATAAGACTTCCTCCTTCTGCAAATGCTCATGCGCCGGCAAATGTGAACCCACATTTGGACAGACGCAGAAAACTCATTGTATTTTATTTTAGCACATTCGACCGGGCAGACGCAAGAGGTAAAAGCAAAAAAAGGAAAAACCGGACACAATTGTGCCGGTTGTTGCCGCACGCAGCGCCTTTATTCCGCCAGTTCCTTTGCGAATGCGGCGGCGCGGGCAAAATCGTCGTCGGTCGGCAGACCCTTGTTGATAAAGATCCACGACGCGGCGCAGTGAAACTCCCGCTCGCTCACGGCAACGCCGGCGGCTTGGGCGGCAGCTTTGACCAAAGGCAGGGTCGATTTGCCGGAGGCGGAGGTGTTCAGATTGACCACTTCGCCGATCTTTGCGCTGTTGCGTTGCAAAAATGCCTTGACCTCGGGGTCGATATTGGCGGCATACATGGCGTTGATCAGAAACAGGCGGTCAACCTTTTCGGAAAGATCAACGGACACGTCCTGCGCCTCGATGCCGAGCGCGGCCGACACGGCGTCCGCCAGCTTTTTGGTGTTGCCCTTTTTTGATTTTGTGAAATAACGAATTGCAATCGTCATGGAAATCCCCGCTTTCTTCTTTTGATTTTATTAAATTATATATTATAAAATCTATTTTGTCAAGCGTTTTCTGTTTTTTTCTCCGAACCGAGCCGGCGGCGGAGCGCATCCGCATCCTGCAACAGATCGTAGAGCGCGTCCTGCGACAGCACGCCGCGGCAAAGTGACGGCGGCAGCTCTCCCCGTTCGTCGGCGGCAAGATGCGAAAACCAGGCGTCGCTGCCGTAATACGCTTCGAGCGCGCAAAGATCTGCCTGCACGGCGTTGAACGCGTCCAGTGCGTCTGTCAGATTGTCGACCGCCGCGCGGCAGCGGTTCAGCTTTTCTTCCATTGTTCGGATTGTTTCAAGCATCTGTGTCCTCCATAAAAAAAGAGAAACCGAACCTTGCGGTCAGTTTCGCTTCTTGTTCTTTAAAGCTCCTCAATCAGCTTCGCAACGTCGCCGATGGTGCGCAGGTCGTCGATCGCTTCATCGGGGATGCTGACGTTGAATTTATCTTCCAGCTCAGAGATCAGGTCAACGAGATCAATGCTGTCGGCGCCGATCTCTTCCCAAGTGGTATCCTGCGTGAGTGACGTTTCGGTGAGTTCAAAGCGCGTGGAGATGATGTCACAAATCATGTCGAACGTATCCATTCGGTACCCTCCCTTCGTGGTTCTATACCTATTATTCATAAAAGACGGCATTTGTCAAGAGGGAAAGCAAAAAATGAAAGCCGCCGCCCCATTATTCAGATATTATGGCGCACAAGCGGCGAAATATGCCTGCCGCTTTGTATAAGATGCACCAAACGCGCCCAGAATAAAAAGCAAAGGAGATGATCGGATGGAAAAAGCGTTCTCTTTGCTCGAAAAAGCCGCCCTGTGCGCGATGGCAGTCTGTGTGCTGCTGTCTGTATGTTCGTTCATGAAAGAGGGCGACAGCGTGAAAAACGCCGTTTTGCGGCTGCATGTCATTGCGAACTCCGACACACCGGAGGATCAGGCGCTTAAATTGCAGGTGCGCGACGCGCTGCTAAAAAAAACCGCCGCCCTTGCCGCCGCCGAAACCAAGCGGCAGGCCGCACAGACGCTGCAAGCACAGCTCGCGGCGCTGCAGCACACGGCAAAGCGTGCGGTCAGGCGGCAGGGCTTTTGCTATGACGTGGCGGTATCGCTGGAACATACCGCGTTTCCCACACGCACCTATGGCGATGTGACGCTGCCGGCCGGAGAATACGACGCGCTGCGGGTGGTGATCGGCGAAGGGAAGGGACAAAACTGGTGGTGCGTGATGTTCCCGCCGCTGTGTCTGCCCGCCGCGTCCGGCGGCACGGCGCTCGGCGATGTGCTGGACGAAGACGCGCTGCAGCTGGTACATGAAGCGCCGCAGTATGACGTGCGGTTCTGGATTGTGGAGCAATGGGAAAAGCTGAAGGCGAAGTGGGCGCAAAAAGTCGACAGTCGACAGCAGACAGTCGACAGCGCCGCTGACGTTTTTGACACAGGAAAAGATGGCTGATAAAGCGAAAAAGTGTAGACAAGATAGGCTATCCACACGCTGTCCACGCGTGTGTTGTCTACACCGGTTTGTCGCGTAGGGGTCGCCCCATGCGGCGACCCGGGAATTGCCCGTACATGAATCTCTGATGGATAGGTTCCCGGGCGACCACGCTACACAGACAGATTGATTTTTTGCAAAAACACAGCGCCCATAGCGTTGCGCTCCGCGCGACCGGGCGCGGACGTTGTAGCAATTTTAGCCGATCACTGATCGGCGCTACAAATCCTGCTTTCTTGCTTCTTGCCATCTTGCGATCGACTAAGCAGAGACGCCGCTGCTATTGACTGACGACTAACGACTGTCGACTGCAAAACAAAAAACCGCCCGCAGGCGGTTTTTGTTTTCTTAGTTGTTGGCAATCTTTGCGGCACGCTGCGCCTGCAGCTCCTGCTGCATTTGTTCGGCCTTTTTCTTGCTGAGCGGATAGAGCAAAATGAGTACGAGCATCAGCACGATCAGCAGCAGCTGGCCGAGCGTGGCCACGTTGTAGATGCCGTCGATCACCTTTTGCGACTGGGCGCCGATGGCGGTTTTGTCATAGCCGATCAGACCGATCAGCAGCGGCACGATGGCGGCCAGCGCCTGACCCATTTTACGCATGAAGGTGAACACGGCGTAGTTGGTCGCTTCCTCGCGTTTGCCGGTGACCCATTCCTGATGGTCGACGATGTCGCCGCACATGGCCCAGACCTCCAGCACGACAAAGCCGATGCCGAGGTTGATAAAGAACGCGAGCGCAATATAGATCCAGATGTTGGTGAAATGGCCGATCCAGCAGATCGCGGCCGCAACGGCGGAGATGATGAAGCCGACAAGGCAGATCTCTTTCTTGCCCCATTTACGGATCATCTTGTTGGCGAACGGGATCATCAGCGCCATCGGCAGATAGGAGATCACAAGATAGATCGTGCCGAAGCCGGACTTTTGATAGAAGTCTTTAAACAGATAGACGTTGGCGGAGTTGATATACAACTGCAGCGCGATCACAAGGCCGCCGATCAGGCTCATGGTGACAAAGGCGCGGTCCTTGATGATATCCTTGAGGGTGGAGGTAATGTGAACTTCTTCGTTGGAGATCTGCAGCAGCTCCGGACGTTCCTTTGTCCAGCGGTAGGAGAAGACGTAGATGATCATCATCAGCACGGCCACGATGCACATCGCATAGAATAGGCGCTTGCCGTCCATCTGCTGGCCGTCGCCGCCGCCGACCATGACAAACACCGGGAACAGCAGCTGCGGAATATTGCCGAAGCCGCCGCCGATGGCACGGCAGACGGAAAGGTTGGAGCGTTCGTTTTCCTTGTCGGTCATCACCATGGCAAGCGAGCCGTAGGGCACGCTCATGACGGTATAGATCATGCCGTACAGAATATAGGTTGCGGCAACATAGATCGTGTTGAAGGTCAGATTGCCGGTAAATTTGGTGTATACAAGCACGGCGGACACGGCAAGCGGGAAACCGGACCACAGAATGAACGGACGGTATTTGCCGCCTTTTCCGGGCTTTTTGCGCTGGACGAATGTGCCCATCATCGGGTCGTTGATCGCGTCCCAGATGCGGGCGATCCAGAAGATCGCCGTGACAACGGCGCCCGTGATGCCGAGGATGTCGGTGCAGTAGGTGGCGAGATAGGTGCCCATGACACAGAACGCCAGATTGTTGGCGGTGTCGCAGATGGTATAGCCGATGTAGTTTTTTGCGGAAAGCTTTTCTTTCATCTCTTTTGTTCTCCTTTGCAAAGAAAAGCGGGGCTTGAAGATTTGCGCTTCAAGTCCCGGCGTGTCCTTTGGGTTATGCTACTGTGGTTTCGGAAATGAAGTCGCCGTCAAAGCAGGAGCAGGAAACATAGTTTTCTCTGTTGTCCGCATCCTTGGCGTTCTTCTTTTCAATCAGCTTGGTCACGGCGACATACACACCGACAACAGCGGCAGCAATCGCAGCAACGATGGCAACGATTTTGGCGATCTTTTTAAATTTCTCCATAGTGGTACCTCCGTGTGTTTGATTGGTTTTATTATAGCATTCCCGGCTTGTAAAGTCAATCGTTTTTTCGGAAAAAACGTCCGGCTCAATAGGTGACCGTATACTGGGTCACCGCGTCGCCGTGCATCCGTGCCGTCACGCTCATGACATAGGAGCCGTTGGCGGTGGCGTCGGTAACATACAGGC
>CADABX010000015.1 GCA_902786285.1 Oscillospiraceae bacterium
TTTTACTGTTTTGTCAAGTCTTTTTTGAATATTTCTTCAAAAAAACAGGCCACCCACTTTTTGTGAGTGTCCTGTTCCTTATCTTAATGATATTGCCCCGCGGGGTGCTTTTCTGCTTTCAACTGTCGACTGACGACTGTTGACTCTGCCGCGCTTTGCGCGCAACCTTGCGGTCGTCCAGCGCTTTCTTTAAGCCGAGTGCGTGGAGGTTGCGCTTCCAGAACCACGCCTGATAGCCCCAGTTGCGGATGAAGGATGGCAGCGCCTGCTTTTTTGTTGCGTGCGGGAGAGAGACGGCGTCGAGCAGCCGGAAATAGGCCGGCAGCTTTTTGAGAAACGCGGCGTAGTTCTTTTTTTCGGGCGGCGTCCACGCCGTTTCGCTGAACGCGCCCATGCGTGGAAACGCGCAGTAGCCGGCCTTTTGCATCGACGGCACATATTCCGTCCATAAGCAGCACTCTGCGCCGAACGGCTGCGCGCCGTTTTTGGCCGGGTCGTGGGTGTAGCAGTTTTTCAGTGTGACCATCCCGTAGGGCAGATCGAAGTAGTAGCTGTGATAGTCTGCGTCCACAACGTGCGACAGATCGGCGTTTTCGCCGGGCAGCACATCCCAGTGCTGGCGGATGACGGACGGGTCGATCCCGTCGCCGAGCTGCGCATTGTGCCACGCGAATACCTGAAAGCCCTTTTGCTGCAAATGGGCTGTGATGCGCCCGATGTACCATTCGTAAAGCTGCGACGGCGATGTAAAGCCCAGCTCGCGCATTTTCTTTTGGCAGTTGGGACAGTTGTCCCAACGCATCGTGGGCACCTCGTCGCCGCCGATGTGGAACATCCCGTCGGGAAAGAGCGCGGCCGCTTCGTCGAGCACGGAGAACATGAAATCGAACGAAGTTTCCTTGCCGACGCAAAGGATATCGTGCTGTACGCCGGAGTTGGTGGCAACGGGCAGCTCGCGGTCGAAGCAGGACAAAAACGGATACGACGCGATGGCGGATACCACATGACCGGGCGAATCGATCTCGGGGATCACCCGGATAAACCGGTCGTGCGCATACTGCACAATGTCGCGGATCTCGTCCTTCGTGTAATAGCCGCCGTGCGGATGGCGGCCGAAATTGGTATAGGCGCGCATGGAGCCGATCTGCGTGAGCAGCGGCCAATTGTCCAGCTCGATCCGCCAGCCGTGGTCGTCGGTCAGATGCCAGTGGAACCGGTTGAGCTTGTGCAGCGCCATGGCGTCAAGCAGTTGCCGCACCGCGTCGGGCGCAAAGAAATAGCGGCTGACGTCGAGCAAAAAGCCGCGGTAGCTGTACTGCGGCGCGTCGGCGATCTCCATGGCGGGCAGGGCGCCGTCCGTTTGCAGCAAAAGCTGTTTCAGCGTCTGCACACCGTAAAATACACCGGCGCTGTCGTGGCCGGTAACGGCGACGCGGTTTTCCTCCACAGTCAGCGTGTAGCCCTCAGGCGCGGAAACGCTTTTGTCCACCCGGAGAACCAGGTGTTCTTTGCCGGTGCCGACGAGCTCGAGCTCCAGCGGTTTTTCCAAAAAGCGCAGCAGCTCTTCTTTGGCAAGGCGGCTTTCGTCGTCCGCGTGCAGATTGCAAAGCCGGGTCAGGCGAAACACCGGCCTGTCGCCGTGCAGGCGCATTTCGGCCGGTTGGGGGATGACGGAAAACTCCATGGGCGGTCTCCTTTCGGTTGATGGCTCTATTATAGCGGATCCGGCGGCGAAAAGCAAGCGGGGCGCGCACGCTGTTTGGGCAAACAGACTTTTTCGCCGAAACCTCTTGATTTTATTGCCGCAATCGTATATAATATCTAGGCATGCAACAGCATGCAGGGAAGTTCACTTTGGTTTGGTCATGCGGCGGTGGGTTCTGTGCGACAGAACACCACGAACCATGTCAGGCGGGGAACCGAGCAGCATTAAGCGGAACGTCTGTGCGACACAGCCAATGCCTGCCGCCGTATGACCGAGCAAAAGGGACTCCCTTTTTTATCATCCGAAAGGAGTGTGCGCCATGTATCAGGTCTTGTACCGCAAATATCGTCCGCAGGTCTTTTCCGACGTGGTCGGGCAGGATCATATCACGCGCACGCTGCAGCAGGAAATTGAAAGCGGCAAGCTGTCGCACGCCTATCTGTTTACCGGCTCACGCGGCACGGGCAAAACCACCTGCGCAAAGATTCTTGCCAAGGCGGTCAACTGTTTGCACCCCGAAAACGGCAACCCGTGCAACGAATGCGAGGTCTGCCGCGGGATCGATTCCGGCGCGATCCTCGACGTGGTCGAGATCGACGCGGCGTCCAACAACGGCGTCGACAACATCCGCGACATCCGCGACGAAGCGTCGTTTGCGCCGGTCAACTGCCGCTATCGCGTCTATATTATCGACGAAGTGCACATGCTGTCCATCGGCGCGTTCAACGCGCTGCTCAAAACGCTCGAGGAACCGCCGGCGCATGTGAAATTCATTCTTGCCACAACGGAGGTCCATAAACTGCCCGTCACGATTCTTTCGCGCTGCCAGCGGTTCGATTTCCACCGCGTCTCGCCCGAAGCGATGCTCTCGCGCATGCAGACCATCGCGTCGCAGGAGGGCTTCACGCTCGACGACGACGCGGGCATGCTGATCGCGCGGCTGGCCGACGGCGGCATGCGCGACGCACTGTCCACGCTGGACCAGTGCATCGGCCGCGACCGTCACGTCACGGCGAAGCTTGTGACCGACGTTGCCGGCATCACCGGCCGCGACCATCTGTTCAGTCTGGCTGCTGCGCTCGCGTCGCACGACACGGCGAGCGCGATGGAGCAGCTCAACGATCTGCACAGTCAAAGCCTCGACATGGAGCGGCTGTGCGGCGATCTGGTGCAGCATTTTCGCAACCTGATGATCGTCAAAACCGTGCGCCGCGCCGAAAACGTGCTGATCTGCACCGCCCAGGAGCTCGAACAGTACCGCGCCCAGAGCGCGACGATGACGCTGGAAACGATTTTGTATGCGATCGATCTGCTGCAGGAGACCGCCGTCACGATGAAAAAAGGCGTGGACCGCCGCGTGGAAATGGAGCTGGCGCTGATCCGCCTGGCCGATCCCGCCCTGTCCACAGATACGAACGCGCTGATGACCCGTATCGCGGCGCTGGAACGTGCCGTTCGAACCGGTGTTTCTGCTTCAACCGCGCCCGCGCCGCAGCCGGAGTCTGCACCGGAGTCTGCGATTACGGCCCGGCCGGAGCCGCAGCCGGAACCGGCCGCAGCGCCCGCAAAGAAACCGCCGCAATGGGAAACGCCGCTGGCCGTCCGCCAGCCGGAGACTTTAACACCGCCCGCACCGGAGCCGATGCCGGAACCCGAAGCCGCCGCATTTACGGAGCCTTCCGCCGCGCCGGAGCCGGCTGTGCCGGCGCCGCAGCAGCCATCCGCACCGCAAAACGCCGTGCGCGAGGACGAGCTGTTCCCGGCGTGGCCGCAGGTGCTTTCGGAGCTGCAGCAGTTCAATATGCCGCTCTGGGGCGTGCTGAACGATTCCGCGGCCTATGAACGGGGCGATTTCATTTTGATCAAAAGCGACAACGCGGCGGTATCGTCGTTTATCCGCATCAGCCAGAACGCGCGCGATGTGAAGGAAGCGATCGAGCGTGTGACCGGGCGCAAATATCGGCTCGGTATCTACAGCCGGCCGGCAGCACCCGCTGCCGCGCCGCAGGAAGAAAAGCAGGACCCGCTGGACACGCTGTTGCAAAAAGCGCAGCAGTTCGGGGTATTACAGGAATAATCAAAGATCTGAAAGGAGTACCGATATGAAAGCAAGAATTCCCGGCGGCCAGGGCGGCGGCCAGATGGCCATGATGAAACGCATCCAGGAGATGCAGGCTCAGATGGAACAAAAGCAGGCCGAGATCGAAAGCACGGCGTTCACCGCCTCCGCAGGCGGCGGCGCGGTGGAAGTGACCGTGACGGGCGCCCACGAGGTCAAGGATATCAAGCTGCAGCCAGACGTGGTCGATCCCGAAGACATCGAAATGCTCGCCGATCTTTTGATCGCGGCGACGAACGAAGCGATGCGCAAAGCGGACGACGCGATGGAACAGGCGATGGGCGCGTTTAAAAGCGGCCTGAATCTTCCGTTCTGATGGCAGGCTACAACATCGCCTCGCTGTCGCGGCTGGTGGAACAGTTTGAGCGCATGCCCGGCATCGGCCACAAAAGCGCCCAGCGGCTCGCGTTTCATGTGCTCTCCATGAGCGACGCGCAGGCCAAGCAGTTTGCCGAAACGATCCTTGCCGCGCACGACAATATCAAACAGTGCGAACGCTGCTGCAACCTGAGCGAGGAAGCGCTGTGTCCGATTTGCAAAAACGACGCGCGCGACCAAAGCGTCATCTGCGTGGTAGAGGATCCGCGCGACGTGATGGCGTTTGAGCGCACCCACGAATTTGACGGCACCTACCATGTTTTGCACGGCGTCATTTCGCCGATGAACGGCGTGGGGCCGGAGGATATCACGATCAAAGAGCTGCTCGCGCGGCTTTCCGACGGCACGGTGCAGGAGGTCATTATGGCGACCAACCCGACCGTGGAGGGCGAAGCGACGGCGATGTATATTTCGCGGCTGTTAAAGCCGATGGGCATCGCGGTCAGCCGGCTTGCCTACGGTGTGCCGGTCGGCGCCGATCTCGAGTATGCCGACGAGGTGACGCTCACACGGGCGCTCGAGGGCAGGCGGATGCTGTAATGCAATGCGGAATGCGGAATTCGGAATGCGGAATTGCGGTCGCGGGATTTCGTGCGGCAATCCGACCTTCTGCGCCGCGGCGCAAGGGATCGGCTGCCGGAAAGGGATCATTTTCCAAAACGGTTTTGGCGCATCGCGCTTTGCGCGGCGCCCATCAATTCCGAATTCCGAATTCCGAATTCATAATTCATAATTAGAAAGGGCGGTGACCGAAGTGGCGGCAGCAAACAAAGACGTTCCGCGTGTGGCGCAGAACAAAAAAGCCTATCACGATTTCTTTGTGCTGGAAACGTATGAAGCCGGCATCGCGCTGTTCGGCACCGAGGTCAAATCCATCCGCAAAGGCAGGGTCAATCTCAAGGATAGCTGGTGCAACATCGTCGGCGGCGAAATCTTCGCCAACGGGATGCACATCAGCCCCTATGAGCAGGGCAACATCTTCAACCGCGACCCCATGCGGCCAAAGAAGCTGCTGATGCACAAAAGGGAGATCGCCCGGCTCTATGCCGAAGTCAAGCAGCAGGGGCTCACGCTCATTCCGCTGTCGGTCTATTTTGTCAACGGCCGCGCAAAGCTGGAAGTCGGCCTTTGCAAAGGAAAAAAGAACTATGACAAACGCGAAGCCCAGGCCAAAAAGGACGCGCAGCGGGATATCGACCGCGCGACCCGGCCGAAGCTTTGAGATATGGGGACGAAAGGATTTCGACGGGGATCCGGAAGCACGAGAAGCGGGTAGTGGTGCGGTACCACTATAAAAATCGCAACCTTAAATTGAACTGACAATACTACAGTTTTAAAGGCTGCTTAACGCAGCCCGTCTGTGCGCTGAGGACTGCGGCAGCGTAACAGGCGTCGATCAGCAGTGAACGTGAACAGCGGAGCGACTCGGCCGCCGTCATGCATCAGGGCCTACTGAACCGCTGAGCCTGTCAACCGGCGCAGCGGGAAGGGAATTGCAAACGATTGACTGCACCCGGAGAAACTTGTGTGGATGGGTTTTCGGACGCGGTTTCGATTACCGCCGTCTCCACCAACACGGGGCTGCAGCCGGCAAAGCTGCAGCTCTGCTTTTTGAAACGGATTTTCAATCACAGGAGGATGATCACTATGAAAACCAACAAAACCTGGAAAGTGCTGACCGCGCTGCTGCTGTGCGCGCTGATCGTGGTCGGCTGTCTGTATGCGCTCGGCGTGGGCTGGAAAACGCAGCCGGCTTCGTCTGCTTCCGGCGAAGAGATGCTTTCGCTCTGGACCGAAGACGCCGCGTCCAAGAAGGCACTGATCGAGTATATCGACGCTGTGACGGATGAAGGCGGCGCGGAGTTCATTCCGGTGGAAAAGCGCGTTGCCGTATTCGATCTGGACGGCACGCTGTTTTGCGAAACCGACCCGAACTACTTTGACTACTGCCTTTTGAAATACCGCGTGCTCGACGACCCGGATTACAAGGACAAGGCGTCCGACTTTGAAAAGGAAGTCGCAAACAAGATCAAGGAGCAAAACGAGACCGGCGCGTCGTTTGAAGGGCTGGAGGTCGACCACGGCAAAGCCGTTGCCTCCGCGTTTTCCGGCATGACCGTGGATGAATTCAACGCCTATATCCAGGAATTCAAAAAGCAGCCCATGCCCTCGTTTGACGGCATGACCCGCGGCGACGGCTGGTATCTGCCGATGCTGCAGGTGGTCGAATATCTGAAAGCCAACGATTTCACCGTCTATGTGGTCAGCGGCACCGACCGCTTCATCGTCCGCGGCATCGTTGACCAGTCGCCGCTCGATCTGCCCAACGGCCAGATCATCGGCTCCGACGAAACACTCGTGGCGCCGGATCAGGGCGACACCGACGGCTTGCAGTACGTCTATGACGACGATGACAAGCTGGTGCTCGGCGGCGAGTTCATCGTCAAAAACCTCAAGATGAACAAGGTCACCGTCATCATGCAGGAGATCGGCGTGCAGCCGGTGCTCTCCTTCGGCAATTCCACCGGCGACGGCAGCATGGCAGAATATGTCACGAGCGGCAACCCGTATAAGAGCTTGGCGTTCATGCTGTGCTGCGACGATCTGGAACGCGAAAACGGCAACGAGGAAAAGGCACAGAAGATGGTTGACCTGTGCGCCGAATTCGACTGGGTGCCGGTTTCGATGAAGAACGACTGGACTACGATCTACGGCGACGGTGTGACCAAAAAAGCCGCGCAGTAATCTGCAGGAGCAACCGGAACGGACAGCGAAGTCCCTGCGGCTTCGCTGCTTTTTTTCGCCTGCCGGCACAAAAGGGCGGTTTTTGCCGATTTTTGCCGGATGGCGGTTGATTCCGGCGGCGCTTCATGGTACAATAGACACCACAAAACAAGAGAGGATAAAAACGGTATGAATTACAACATTCTTTTGTGCGTGTGCATCCCGTTCGCCGGAACGGTACTGGGCGCATCGATGGTTTATTTTTTGAAGGATCAGATCTCCGACGGCGTGCAGAAAGTGCTGTCGGGCTTTGCGGCCGGCGTCATGGTCGCCGCGTCGATCTGGAGCCTTTTGATTCCGGCGCTGGCGCAAAACGAAGACCGCGGCGCCGTCGCCTGTGTGCCCGTGGCGGCCGGGTTTTTGATCGGCATCGGCTTTTTGCTGCTGCTGGATATCGTCACACCGCATATGCATGTCGACAGCCAGGAGGAGGGTCCGCGCCGCGGACTGAAGCGCACGACGCAGCTCATTCTCGCCGTCACGCTCCACAACATCCCCGAGGGCATGGCCGTCGGTGTGGTGTGTGCAAGCTGGCTGAGCGGCCACAACAACATCAGTGCCTCCGCCGCGCTGGTGCTCGCGATCGGCATCGCCATCCAGAACTTCCCTGAGGGCGCAATCGTCTCCATGCCGCTGCGCGCCGAAGGGGTCAAAAAAAGCCGCACCTTTCTTTACGGCTCGCTTTCCGGCATCGTGGAGCCGATCGCCACGGTGCTGACGCTGCTGGCCGCCCGGGCGGTGACCGCCGTTTTGCCGGTGCTGCAGGCGTTTGCGGCCGGCGCCATGATCTATGTTGTGGTTGAAGAGCTGGTGCCGGAAATGGCCAAAGGCAAACACTCCAACCTCGGAACGATCGCGTTTTCGCTCGGCTTTGTGCTGATGATGATTCTGGATGTGACGCTCGGCTAACCCGAAAAAAGCGACAGACGACAAAAGTAAATCGCCGCAGCCGGATATGGCGGTTGCGGCAGCGGACGGACTTCAACCGGGGTCTGTCCGCTTTTTGCTTTTGTTGTGCGGATATTTTTCGTATACAGCTTGATTTTCCCGCCGCAAGCGTGTAGAATATGAAAAAAGATATCTTTTGATTAAGATATAAAAAAGGAGTATGCAGAATGAAACAGACTGTCAAACGTTTTTCCACCGTGCTGCTCGCGCTGCTGCTGACGCTGACCATGATCGTGTCGGCTGCGGTGGCGTTTGCCCAAAGCGGCGTGTTCGCCGAGGAAGCCTACACCGACCTTGTCACATTTTCCGACTGCCAGAGCTTCGGCCCCGGCGCGTTCAACAATTTCGGCAAGGTGCTGCGCGTGATGCACGACGACGGTTTGCCGCAGCCGGACGCGCTTTTGGTGGGCGGCGACTATTCGCGACTGCTCAACGACTACGCCACGCCAGGCATCATCCAACTGCGCGACCAGTATACGGCGGTCTATGAAAACGGCGACCCCGACGCGATCATCACCGCGCAGGGCAACCACGATTCGCGCATCCCGGCGTTTTATCCGACCGGCATGTATGACATGGGCACCTACTGCTTCTATCTGATCAACGAGGACGACTATCCGTGGCTGCAGCTTTTACGCACGCAGGGCAAAAAGACGGTTCAGAAGACCGCCCAAAACATCAAGACCGCGCTGGACGCCATGATTGAAAACGGCGACACCCGTCCGGTGATCTTCATCACCCATGTGCCGCTGCACCACACCACCCGCACCCTCGGCGGCGACAACATGTATGCGAAGTATCTGTTCGACGTGATCAACGAGGCGGCAAAACAGCTTGACATCATCTTCCTGTTTGCCCACAACCATTCCGGCGACTACGACGATTATATCGGCGGCTCCGTCAACTTTATGGCGCCGGGCGACACCGTGCGCATCCCCGATCCCGACCACCGCAGCGCGGACACCTATCTCGAGGAAACGCTGAACTTCACCTATACCAACTGCGGCTATATCGGCTACACCAAAAACAACAACACCGAAACCTCCACCAACGCCCTGACCCTCGGCGCGATCCGCTTCTTTGCCGACCGGTTCGTCTTCCTGAAGTACACCGAGGACGGCCTGTTCCGGCAGGACACGGTGGAAAGAAAGCACCCCGCAACCGACGAACAGATGCAGCAGGCGGCCACAATCAGCAATATGAAGCACAATAACGAACAGGTCTGGAATCTGGAAAAGAAGATTTTCGAACCCATCGTCCGCTTCTTCCTCAAGCTGCTGGCGCTGCTCGGCGTCAAATAAGTTTTTCCCGATAAAAAGAAGGTTGACTGTTTTCAGTCAACCTTCTTTTATGTATCTGCAAATGATTGATCCGCTTTTTGGAGCGTTTATTTGTTGTTTTTAGCGGTGTTTACAGAAGCAACCAATAATCTGCGT
Organism: Oscillospiraceae bacterium; assembly: GCA_902786285.1. Lineage (GTDB taxonomy): Bacteria > Bacillota > Clostridia > Oscillospirales > Acutalibacteraceae > UBA6857. The sequence goes on from CADABX010000015.1 coordinate 9,371, forward strand.
ATGGTTCCACACTGATTGAATAACAGTTTTGTTGTCGCTTCGTTCAGAAAACCGGCTTTTTGAAAAAGTTCCAACCAGTATTCCGTTTCATAAGTTTCCTTCAGGGCGATTTGTAGTTTTGATATAAAATCCGCTTTGCTTTGGGCGTAATTGGCTTCGCGAATATTTGCGCCGATGCTTGTTGAAGAACGCTCGATCTGATTTACAAGTGCATAGTGCCCTTTGATTGCGTCAACTGCGGATAATACAGCAACGGAAAAATTCATGGATAAATCAATCAGCTTGTTTTCTCTCACAATACCACTCCATAAACAAGTTTGATGAAATATTGCTATCGCAATATGAAATAATTTGCTGCGGCAAATTGTGAAATATCTCGCTGCGCTCGATATGAAGTGAAATGAATCCTGCATACGCCGCAGGCGTATTTCATTGCTTAGCAATTTCATATTCTGAAAGAATATTTCTTGAATCCGCAAGGATTCATTTCATGGAAGGACCTTCCTTGTGGACGGTCTTTCGCTCAAAACCGGCGGTCGCGCGGGACGCGGTCGGTGATCTTGTTAAAGATCCGGTGCAGCACGAACATCAGCTTGTTGTCGAGGTTCAGCCAGTAGACCGCCTGCAAAACACCGAACACGAGCGTACCTGCCGCGAGCAGAACGCCAAGCAGTTTTATCAGTAACAAGAGAATCTTTTTCATCATGCGTCCTCCTTACCAGCCCTTGGAATCGTCGAAGTCCAGCAGCGACGGATCCAGCGGTTCTTCGCCCATCACGGTGAACATGAAGTCGTTGAACTGTTTGCGCATCTCGCTGCGCGGAATGGCACGCGGATCGATCAGATCGTGGGAGATCCACACCAGCGGGATATTCCGTTCGTTGGCAATGTCCTGGATCATGCCGGTCATCGCCTTGCTGCCCTTGCAGGTGAGGTTGTCGTAATAGACGATCATGTCGCAGTTGAAGCGCTCGTATTCCTCGAACAGCTCGAGCATATTCTCATATCCGCCCACCAGGTGGCGGCGCATGATCGCCTGCTCCCAAAGCTGCGCCACGCCCCACAGCGCTTCTTCCCGGTCGTCTTCATTGATGAATTCGTGGTGGCTCATGTTGTTGAGCACCACAACGGTGTTGACGCCCCAGCACTCATACATCCACGTGGAAAAGTGCATGTAATAGGACGCCGGCGCGCCGCACACCAGCGTGCGGTGGCGCGTTTTGGGACGGACGTTGATCTTTTCGCGGACGCATTTTTCGCAGATCTTCAGCATCTCGCGGCCGATTTTGGCGCAGTTTTCGTTGAGACCGCTGGAGAACGAGAGCTGGAACGAGCGATAGAGGAGATTCGGCACGCTCGGCACGGGGTAGTAGGGCGATTTTGCCAGCTCCCACAGTTCGTGCTGGATGCGCGTTTCCTCGTTATACTGCCGCACGGTTTTCATAAACGCGTCCCAGTCAAAGGTCTCACCAGTGCAGTCCTCAATGAATTTGATGACCTCCTTGACATGCGCGATGGCGTATTCGCGCGTGTCCTCGTCCTTCCAGCGCATCGGCGTGCAGCCCTGAATCGACGGCACCTTGAGCCGCCGCTCCACCACGGACGAGTTCATCACAGACGAGTCGCACGGCGCGTTGCTGGTGATCAGACAGGCGCCGTAATACGGCAATTGGTCGTCGATCGCCACGCCGCACACGATGGAGGAGTTGCGGCAGGAATCGGAGGGCAGTCCGTAGGAGTCGATGATATCCGTGAAATAGTGTCCCGCGTGCTGGTCGTTGGCTGCGGCAAGGATGCCGAAATACGGCTCCTCCACGGCGTTTTGCAAATTCGGAAAGCCGCCGATCAAAATCGGAGAGGTGTCCTGCTCAAAGATGACCGTCTTTTTGGCAAGGTCGGTTTTGCCGAACCGCTCGTCGGTTTTGATGATCTTGATCAGCGCCTCCACGTTGCTCTTTAAAAGGAACTGCATATACTTGTGGGCGATCAAAAGCGCTTCGCCGTGGGCGTCGTCGATCGTGCGGTCCACCATGCTGCCGCTGGCAAGATAGGGCGCCATCCAGTGGTAGTAGGTCAGCGCCTTGAACGCGCGCACCGGGTCGGCCTTCAGCAGCTCGCCGCTGATCTTTTTTTCGGTGAGCCATTCGCGGAAATCGACCCACGAATCCCTGAAGCCCTTCCATTTGCGCCAGCGGGCAAGCTCATAGCCGTTGTAAAAGCGGTTGCGGGTGCCGCGATCCTGTTTCTTTGCCATGTTCAGCCCTCCTTCGCAATCTTTTTCATTTCCAGCGCCTCCACAAACGCCTGGAACCGCGTGCGCAGCTGGCCGGTGGAGGTGTTGACGTAGTCTTTTTCGATGCCCATGCACGGCAGTCCGTATTCCGGCTCCATCACATGCTGGCAGTACATGCGCTCATATTCCCAATATTCGCAGAATTTCATCTGCTGCACAATCAGCCCGTCGGCGCTGTAATCTTCCGCGAGCTGCTTGAGATACTGTTTTCTGCCCTGCACCTTTTCGGGGTTCATAAACCGCGGACATTCGTTGGTGTCGATGTAGTGCCGCGCGATGGCGTCGAGCGCGGTTTCGCCGTCGCGCACTTCGATCTCTTCGCGGCCCGGGAGCGAGCCGAAGCAGTAGCGGTCCGCCACAACAAAGGCGCCGCAGTCTTCGATCAGCTTGGTGAAATCCGGGTCGTCGTTTTCGCCGCCGGCGAGCACCACACGCACGCGGTACCACGGCGTGTCGTCGGGCTGCCGGGTTTTCAGTTCCTCGAGCGTTTCTTTGAGATAGGGCAAAATCAGATCGTGCGGACAGCACTCGCTGACAAGCTCGATCAGATGAAATTCATAGCCGGTCAGCGGGGGATTGTCCTGCTTGCGGTAATCGCCGATCGCCGTAACGACGCGGCACAGTTCGTTGTGTTTTTCAATCGCTTCCAGCAGCTTTTCCTCGCTCACATCGATGCCGTAAACGCTTTGCAGCCGGTCGAGGATGTGCTTTTTGAGCTGGCGGGCGTAATGCCTGACGGCGTAGTCCTTGGTGACAAACGGCGCGTCGATGTGGGAGACAAAGAAGTCCTCGTTCTGGTCTTTGACAAGGTTCAGCATCTCAAAATGCTCGTGGGCGCGGTGCATCATGCTGCAGGTCTCCGTGCTGAGCAGCGCCGAGAAAAAGTTGTAGCCGCCCTCGATCGCGCGTTCGAGAATGCTGCGTGAATACATGCAGGTTTTTTCCGACATATAGTAGGTGGCGATCGACGTGTCGGCGATGCCCGGCGCGCGCAGCCGCACGGAAAAGCAGCCGCTAAGGTTCATCAGCACCTCCGGCACAAAGTAGCACGAATAGCCGAGCGCCTTTTGTCCGGCGTCCAGCGCCTGCGTGACCAGTTCGTTTTTGACGTCGGCGAGCAGATGCTCAAAGAAGACGCGGTGTTTCAAATCCTTCATGCCGTTTTCCCGCCTTTCTTTCGCGCAAACTCCGCGGCGCCCAGCGCGCCCATGAGCTGCGGATCGGTTTTGAGTTCGACCACTTTAAGCTTCAGCACCTTTTCAATGGCCTTTTTCAGCCCTTCGTTTTTGGCGCAGCCGCCGGTTAGGGTGATCTGATTGATCGCCCCGGCCTTTTTCGCCATCACAAAGCAGCGCTTGGCAACGGCCATCTGGATGCCGGCGGCGATCTCTTCGGGCGCTTTGCCCTCGCCGACCAGCGCGATGACCTCCGATTCCGCAAACACCGTACACTGCGCGGTGATGGGGATCACGTTTTTCGCTTTGAGCGACAGGGTGGAAAATTCCTCGAGGCTCATCTCAAACGAGTGCGCCATCGCTTCGTAAAACCGACCCGTGCCGGCAGCGCATTTGTCGTTCATGGCAAAGTTTTTCACGGTGCCGTCGGGCGCCACGGCAATGCCCTTGATATCCTGGCCGCCGATGTCGATGATCGCCTTGACGGTCGGATCGGTGACGTGGACGCCCATCGCGTGGCACGAGATCTCGGAGATGTTTTCGTGCGCAAAGGGCACACGGTTGCGGCCGTAGCCCGTGCCGACGATATAGGCGAGATCCTCCGGCTTTGACAGCGCCGGAACCTGCGCGATGCATTGCTCCATGGCAAGGTGCGAGGACTGCGCGGCGTTGATCTTGCTGCGCAAAATGGTGGACGCTGCGATGCGCCCGGTTTCGTCAAGAATGACTGCTTTCGTGTAGGTGGAACCCACGTCGCAGCCGCCGTAATATTTCATAGCTTACTGTTCCTTTATCAAGATAATATTTTCCATCAGATCGATGTCGAGGATCTCGCCTTTGAATTCCGTGCGGTTGCCCAACAGATCGTAGCACACGACCTTGCCGTTTTGCGGGATCACACGGGCGATGTTTTTGCAAAGAAAGACGTTTTGCGTGTCGTCTTTTTTATAGACCGATGACAAACACATGTTAAGCCTCCGTTTCCGCAATCGCCTGGCGGATCTTTGCGGCGGACTGCTGCAAAAGCGCAATCGCTTCGCCGAGCGCGGCGGCCGCTGTTTCGCCAAGCGCGGGCGCGGTTTCGCGCAGCTCTTCGGCGTGGTGGTCGCTGTGGTCGGCCATATACCGCAGCAGCGCGAGCGCTTCTTCTTTGGATACGCCGGGAATGTTTGGTTCAGGTGTCATGTTTTTTTCGTTCCTCCTCTTTTTTGAAATGCAGCGCCCGCAGCCCGTCCACTTCGTCGCAGATCGGTTTCATTTTGCAGGACGCGCAGTCCAGACTGTTCATTTCAAACGTATGCTGCACCGCCTCGGTGATCTGTTTCGCTTTGCGCGCCAGCGCCGTCAGCGCGGTGTGGTCGACCGACGGGTCGGTGATAAAAACAGTTTTGACCGCCGCCACGTCCGGCTGCGCTTTGAGCAGCGCAATCAGGCTGCAGCCGACGTTCAGCAGTGACAGCGGCGGCGATTGCTGCAGCGCAGCTTTTGCCACGCGCACCTGCTCTTTGCCGGCGGACGGGGAGATGCGGATATGATAGCCTTTGGGATAGAGCCGAAACTGGCAAAAGGCGATGTCCTTGAGCGTTTCATAGCGCAGCGTTTCTTCGTCTTCGTCTTTGAGCTGCACAATCGTCAGATGGGAAAACGCCGTGTCCTGCGTCAGCTCACAGAGATCTTTGCCATACAGCGCCACTTCGTCCTTTGCGTCCGGCACAGCGCCGAACAGCGTGCAGTTGACGCTTTGCTTGCCGCTGCCGCCGAGCTCATACGCCATGTCGCCGCGAAACAAAATCGCGTTTTTGTCGCCGGGCTCTGCGCAAAGGGCCGGATCGAACCCGCAGGCCTTGTCCGGCGTGTCCGGCAGCAGGGCGCGTATGGCGGCGATCAGATCCTCATACAGCTTCATCGTTTATCTCCCGCAGCAGTGCGTCCAGCGCTTTCTTTGCGCCGCCATACAGCGGCGACGAAGCGGACAGCGAAAACACGCTTTCGCCCTGCATATCGTGTGCGGCCTGTTCGGGGTCGTCGCCGATCACCGCCAGCACGGGCGGCAGACCTTCGATTCCGTCCGGGTCAAAGCCGTCTCTTGTGCGGTTAAAGATCACGCCGCAGTGCTTTGCGGCCGCAAGGCGGGATGCAACGTCGCGGATGGTCGAGATCACGCGGATGCCCTTTTGGCTCGGGTCGCTGACCAGCACCAGACAGTCCACCGTTTCCATCACGCGGCGGTTGATCTGTTCGATCCCGGCCTCGCCGTCGATGACCACAAAGTCGTAGTTGCCCGCAATCATTTCGAGCACCTGCTTGAGATAGGCGTTGACCTTGCAATAGCAGCCGGCGGCTTCGGGACGGCCGATGGCAAGAAACGAAAGATTGCCCCGTTCGGTGATGCAGTCGAGCAGATGAAACTTCGCTTCGCTCAGCAGCGCCACCGCGTCCGCCGTTTCGCCCTTGTCAATGCTTTGGGCGATGCGCAGACGGATGTCGTCGAGCGTCATCGGCGGTTCGATCCCGAGCGCGGTGGACAGCCCGACGGCCGGGTCGGCGTCCACGGCAAGGATGCGCTTTTGGGGGTATTGCTCCGACAGCAGCCGGATAAACGCGGCGGACAGCGACGTTTTGCCGACGCCGCCTTTGCCGCAAAACGCAAAGATCGTGGTTTGCATAGGTACCTCCGGTTTGGATAAGTTGCGAACAATCATTTGGAATGAAAGAACAATTTTTAGATATTATTGCCTATATTATAGTACGGATCGCGCAGGAATGCAAGGTGCTGCAATGATTTTGTGAAGCCGCGAGTTTTTACATTTTGTTCATATTTTGCGCGTAGTTTTGTTGGACATCTGTTGGATGAACGATGCTAAAATAAGGAAGAACTGAACGATTATGAAAAGAGGGCTTGCTTATGAAAACAACGAAGCAGGTGCGCGACCGCGCCGCCGCGCTGGTCAAACAGATGACGACGGAAGAAAAACTGCGCCTGATGGTGGAAACCGCCGAGGCGGTGGAACGGCTCGGCATCCCGAAATACTACCACGGCAACGAAGCGCTCCACGGCGTGGTGCGCCCGGGCCGGTTTACCGTTTTTCCCCAGGCGATCGCATTCGGCGCCATGTTTGACGACGCGTTTCTGGAAACGATTGCGCAGGCGATCTCCACCGAAGCGCGCGCAAAGTACTTTTTCGGCGAAAAGGAAGAAAACGGCGGCAAACCGTATGACGGACTGTACAACGGGCTTTTGACCTTCTGGTCGCCCGATCTGAACTTGGCGCGCGATCCGCGTTGGGGCCGCACGGCGGAAACGTATGGCGAAGATCCGTACCTTGCCGGCAAAAACGGCGCCGCGTTTGTCCGCGGTTTGCAGGGCGACGACAAAACCTTTCTCAAAGCGATTGCCACGCCCAAGCACTTTACCGCCAACAACGAGGAGCACAACCGCTTTTCCTGCAACGCGGTCATGAGCGAAAAGACCTTCCGTGAATATCATCTGGAGCCGTTTCGTATGGCGGTGCAGGAGGGACACCCGGAGGCGGTGATGGCGGCGTATAATGCGGTCAACGATGTGCCATGCCACGAAAACCGGCGGCTGCTGACGGAGATTTTGCACGGCGAATGGGGCTTTGACGGCTATGTTGTGTCCGACTGCGGCGGCGTTATCAGTTTGTGGGAATCCCACCATACGCAGCCGGACGAGGTTTCTGCCGCGGCTGCAGCGCTGAACGCGGGCGTCGATCTGGAATGCAGCGACCATTTATATAAACGACACCTGAAAGAGGCGTTGGAAAAAGGCATGGTGACACAGGAACGCATCGACGAAGCCGTTACGCGTGTGTTGTGCGCCCGGATCAAGGCCGGTCAGCTCGACGATCCGAAGACGCTCCCGTGGTACAAAACGCCGTTTTCCGTTGTCGGCTGCGAAGCGCACGGACAGCTCGCCTATGAAGCGGCGGTCAAGTCCGCGGTGCTGCTCAAAAACAACGGGATTTTGCCGCTCAAAGACAGCGGCATCACAGTTGCCGTTTGCGGCAACAACGCCGACGAAGCGCAGTTCGGCGACTACAGCGGCGTGCCGGTACATCCGCCTGTCACACCGTTGCAGGGCATTGCTTCTTATGAAAACGTGAAGGTGCTCCACACGCCGTGGCACTATACAGAAACGGGCGAAAGCTTTCAGACGGTGCCGGCGGCTTATCTGTTTCACGGCGGCAGACCCGGTATCGCAGGCAGCTATTACAATAACGCCGCCTTTGCCGGAGCGCCGAAAACGCGCACCGACGCGATCCTCGAATTCAAATGGGACGATCAGATGCCCGATCCGCTGATCGCGTCCCCGCAGTTTTCCATCGTGTGGCAGGGCGAAATCGAAGCGCCCTATACCGGCGTCTACCGCTTTGACGTGCGTGCCGCCGGCACAGCCAAGTGTACGCCGCCCGAACTGGTGCTTGACGGCGGCAATGTCAAAGCCGGCGACAGCGTGCGCCTGAGGCGCGGCGCGCGCATCGGCTTTGTGCTGCGGTATGTGAAAAACGAAGAAAAGCCGGCGGTCTCGCTCGTGTGGCAGATCACGCCGGACGAAAGCGCGGACGATGCGTTTTGCGCCGAAACGGAAGCCGCCAAAAACGCCGACGCGGTCATCGCCGTGGTCGGTCTCGGCCTGCAGTATGAGCGCGAGGGCCGCGACAAGCTCGATTTGTCGCTCCCGCGCGAGCAGCTTTCGCTGCTGGAAAAGCTGTATGCGGTCAACCGGAATCTGATCGTTGTGCTCGAAAACGGCAGCGCCCTGGCGATCCCCTGGGTCGCCGCACACGCGGCCGCGATTCTGGAGGTCTGGTATCCGGGCGAACGCGGCGGCACGGCGATTGCCGATCTGCTGTTTGGCAAGGTTTCTCCGGCCGGCCGGCTGCCGCTGGCGTTTCCGAAACGAACCGCGGATCTGCCCGCGTTTGACGACTATGAGATGGAACACGGCCGCAGCTATATGTACCGCAAAATTGAGCCGCTGTATGACTTCGGCTTCGGGTTGTCCTATACGACCTTCTCCTACCGCAATCTGCGCCGGACGCCGGACGGTGTTGCTGTCACCGTGCAAAACACCGGCGGCTGCGCGTCGGACGAAGTGGTGCAGCTTTATATCGACGCCGCAGGTCTGCCCGGTCAGCCGAAGCTGCGGCTCAAAGGCTTTCGACGGATCCATCTGCAGCCGGGCGAAGCGAAAGAGGTCGCTTTCCCGCTGAACGACGAAAGCTTTTCGCTGTTTGATGATCGCGGCGTGCGCCGCGTTTATCCCGGCGTCTACCGCATCTATGCGGACGGCTGTCTGCCCGGCGACCATAGCTGCTGCATCACAATCGAACGCGCCGAAGAACGAAAACTGTGAGTGTGGAAGCAAGCAGACCAACCGCTGTCCGGCAAGGACGGCGCAAAATAAAACGGGGTGAAAACTATGAAGAAAAAACTGATATCCATCGTTCTGACACTGGCGTTAATCGTCAGCAGTGCGGCGTGCTTTTCCATGAACGCCGGCGCGCTGTATTACAACGACGGCCACAAGCTTTCCCGCGCGATCACGCAGGAGGGGCTTGTGCTGCTCAAAAACGAAAACAACGCTTTGCCGATCGCCCGCGGCGCGTCGGTGGCGTTGTTCGGCGACGCACAGTGCGTGGGCCCGAAGGACAGCGACGACACCTGGTTTATGAAGGGCTATATCCCTTACGGCTACGGCTCCGAAACCCAGTGCGGCGACTTCGGTGATTATCCGATCGATCCGCTGACCGCGCTGACCGACGCCGAAAAGAACGGCGAGATCTCCATCTATCACAAGACGAGCGAGGCGTTCCATGCCACGCTGCAAAAGGGCGAAACCTATCTCCCGTCCGACGCGGACGTGGCCGCCGCAGCAGAGAACGCGAAGACCGCCGTCTATTTCATCAGCCGTTGGGCCGGTGAAGCGTTTGACCTCAAGCGCGACGACTGGTATCTGCATGACAGCGAAAAAGCGCTGCTGCGCCAGCTGACAAAAGCGTTCGACAAGGTGGTCGTTGTGCTCAACACGCCGTCCGTCATCGACACGTCCTGGGCGGTCGGCGAGATCGACGGCATCGATGTGGATGCGGTGCTGTTCGTCAGCTATACCGGCATGCAGGGCGGCGTCGGCATCGCGGATATTTTGCTCGGTCACGCGAATCCGTCGGGCAAAACCAACGACACCTGGGCCAAGGATATCGCCGATTATCCCACGACCGCCGGCTGGGATCAGCAGCATCAGGCTTATGAAGAGGATATCTTTGCGGGCTACCGCTGGTTTGAGACCTTCGATCCCGACTATGAAAAGGTGAACTACCCGTTCGGCTACGGTCTGTCCTATACGACGTTCAGCATCGAAACGAAGAACTTTACCGAAAAAGACGGCGCCGTCACCGTGGACGCCGTTGTGACCAACACGGGCGACAGAGCCGGCAAGCAGGTCGTTGAAATGTATGTCAGCGCGCCGCAGGGCAAGCTCGGCAAGGCCGGCAAGGTCCTTTGCGACTTCGCAAAAACGAAAATGCTCGCACCGGGCAAATCCGAAACGTTTACGCTGACCGCCAAACTGGAAGACCTCGCGTCGTTTGACGATCTTGGCAAAACCGGCAACAAGGCGTGCTATGTGCTCGAACAGGGCGACTACCGGTTCCTCGTCGGCGACAGTGTGCGCAACGTCAAAGAGGCCGGCAAAACGACCGTCGGCAAGCTGACCGTGACCCAAAAACTCACGTCTCTTTGCCCGACCGATCTCGAAAAGCGCCTTTGCGCAGACGGCTCCTATGAAACGCTGCCCGTGCGCGAAAAGGCGATGAACTACGTCCACACCGAAACGCCGAAGGCGTCCGTCAAAGAAGGCAAAAAGATCGCCGGCCACCGGCTGTCCGAAGTCGTGTTCGGTACGATGACGATGGACGATTATCTCTCGCAATGGAGCGACAAGGAGCTTGCGACCTTCTTTGTTTCCTACGAAGGCAACCAGGTGGGACCGAGCGACGCGCTGTGCGTCAAATACGGTCTCAACCGCTTTTCGCAGGGCGACGGCGGCACCGGTCTTTGCTTCATGGGCACGACCTATCCCTGTACCGCGATCCTCGCCTCCACCTGGAGCGACGCGTTGGTCGAAGCGTTCGGTTTGCAGCTCGGCACCGAGCTTTACAAAAACAACGTCGGCATGTGGCTTGGACCTGCGGTCAATATGCACCGCAATCCGCTTTGCGGCCGCAACCTCGAATACTATTCCGAAGATCCCTATCTGACCGGCCGCTTTGCAACGATCATCGTCAAGGCGATCCAGCGCAACGGCGTTGCCGTTTGCATCAAGCACATGTGCTGCAACGAAAAAGAGGCGGGCAAAATCTGGAGCGATTCCCAGGTCTCCGAGCGCGCGCTGCGTGAGATCTATCTCAAACCCTTCCAGATGGCGATCACCGAAGGCCACGCGGAAGGCATTATGACGTCCTATAATATCGTCAACGGTGTGCCCACGAGCGAATATACCGATCTTTTGCGCGGCATTGTCCGCGGCGAATGGGGTTATGAGGGCTTTATCACGACCGACTGGGGCAACTGCAAGAACCAGGTCAAAGAGATCAACGCCTCCAACAACGTCCACACGCCCTATGACCACTGCGATATCAACCTGATCTATGACGCGATCGACAAGGGCGAAATCACCCGTGCAACGCTTGAGGAGGGCGCAACGCAGATCCTTTGGACCTTGGTGCGCACCCCGCGCTATTACCGCGCCAACGCCTGTACGATCGGCCACCGCTATGACGCATACGGCCGCTGCAAGGTTTGCCACAGTCCCGACCCGGCCGTGCGCCGCAACCTTGCAAAGAACCTTGCAAAGCTCGCACCCGAAGCGGGGATCAATCCGAAATCCGTCGTGACCTTCGGCTACCGCGACTTTACCGACTTTATCGGCAGAAACACCGAAAGCTTTTGCGCCGATATCATGGCGGTCTTCAAACTGGTCTACAACTTCTTTACCCAGCTCATCGGCCGCGCCATGGCGCTTTGAGCTGCAGAACGTCCATACTTTCCGTGTGATAAGGAGTGCATTGTATGACACAACGAATCATTGCCTTTCTGATCAGCATGTTTTTGACGCTCGCGTTTACCATGAACCGTGCGTTTACGGGCGAAAACAACCCGAACCATGAGATCACGATCCAAAACAACCGCTTTGCCGCCGAAAACTCGTTTATTGCGCAAAAGCGCGAAAAAAGCAAACTGCCTACGTTCAAAAAGGAACGAAACAATCTGCCGCAGCCGACGTGGCAGGGCCACGACGACGCGATCGAGTGCTACTATAAAGCATGGGAGTTGGCGTTCAAAAACTTGAAAAAGCCCTCCATGTTCTCGGGCTATGTGTCGAATTACATTGACACTGCGTTCGACGGCAATCTGTACATGTGGGATTCCGTGTTTATCCTCATGTTCGGCCGCTACGGCGCGCGCTCGTTCAATTTCCAGGGCACGCTCGACAATTTTTATTCCCACCAGTACAAGGACGGCTACATCTGCCGCGACATGGAGCAGGACACCTGCAAGGAGCGGTTCACCCGCTTTGACCCGTCTGCCACCGGCCCCGACGTGATGCCGTGGAGCGAATGGGAATACTTCAAAAACTTCGGCGACACCGACCGGCTCGCCCGGGTGTTTCCGTGTCTGATGGCCTATCACGAGTGGATGCAGGAATTCCACACCTGGCCCGACGGCACCTATTGGTCCAGCGGTCTCGGCTGCGGGATGGACAATCTGCCGCGCACCCAGCCCGGCTATGATCCTGCGTCGTCCCACGGTCACATGGTGTGGATCGATGCGTGCCTGCAGGAGCTGATGGACTGCCGCATCCTTTGCGAAATGGCAAAGGTGCTCGGCCGCGAAGACGATGTGAAGGGTCTTGCCGAAGAGCGCGAACATCTGCTGCAGGTGGTCAACGACAAGCTGTGGGACGACAAGACCGCGTTTTACTATGACCTTTGGAAAAACGGCGAATTCAACAACGTCAAGCACCTCGGCGCCTACTGGGCGCTGCTTGCCGAAGCGGTGCCGGAAAGCCGGGTGGATCGCTTCCTTGCGCACCTGACAAACGAAAAGGAATTTGCAACGCCTGTGATGCTGCCGGCGCTGTCTGCCGACCATCCCGCCTTCAGCCCGACCGGCGGCTACTGGTGCGGCGGCGTCTGGGCGCCGACGAGCTATATGGTGCTCAAGGGCCTGGACACCTACGGCAAATATGAGCTGTCGCACAAGATCGGCATGAACTATCTGCAAAACGTTGTGTCCGTGTTCAACGACACCGGCACAGTGTATGAAAACTATGCGCCGATGTACGGCGCCGACGGCAAACCGCACCAGGGCGACGTGTCGCATGCCGATTTTGTCGGCTGGACGGGCATCGTGCCGATTTCGGTGCTGTTTGAATACGTGTTCGGCATCAAGCCCGACGCCGAAAACAACACCATCCGCTGGAACATCGATCTGACCGATTCGTTCGGTGTGGACAAGTATCCGTTCGGCAAGGACGCCACGCTGTCGCTGCAATGCGCCGCACGGCAAAGCGAAGCCGACGAGCCGCAGGTCACGATCACGTCCGACAAGCCGGTCACCGTGCAGATCTTATGGAACAACGGCACGCAGTCCAAAACCGTGACCGCGGGCAAATGATCTTTGTCACACACCGCACAGCCGCACCCCGGCCGTGCGGCGTTTTTGCTGTAAAAAAATGCAAAAACTGCAGGCGGACGATTGCTTTTTTTCGCCGCGGCGGTATAATAGAGAAAAGAGCTTGGCACAGGAGGCGGCTTTCGTATGTATGAACACTTCGATCCGATGGGCGCGATGCGTCTGGTGCACCACTATATCACCAATATGGTCGATCCGGCCGAGGACAATTTGCCCTACTGGCTGCTGCTGCCCAACAAAAAGCCCGCCGAAGCCGCCCACTGCCGGGTGGACGATGCGGAGCTGGTCGGCTCGTGGTATGAGGGACTGACCGACGCCATGGCGATGCTCGGCACCGACGAGGGCGAAGACGTGCGCCAATCGTTTCGCCGCCACCTGATGCGTGCCTGGGGCGCACACGGGCTAAGGTTTTGCAGCGATTATCCGTGGACCCACACGATCCACGCGTCGTTTCACGAAATGGGCTATATTCTGCCCGCGCTCAACCGGATCACCAAGGAATTTCCCGACGACGAAGAAGCCGAGCGCCGCACGCGCGAACTGATCAAAGGCATGCGCAGCCTTGTGATCGAACGCAAGGTGCGCACCTTCTGGTCGGGCGATTATACCGAGACCGAGCCGCTCTATGAATTTCCGAACGACGTCTATCTGTGGGACGGCGGGTTCGATCTGTCGCGCCACACGGGACGCGGCGAACAGCCGATCCGCAACGCGCTGATGCTGCCCGCGCTGGTGGAACGGTATGAGCTGAAAAGCGACGAAACGGCGCTCGATCTTGCGGTCGGCCTTGCCAACGACGTGCTCGGCCCGTCGCGCTATTTCAACTATAAAATGGAATTTTTCGGCCATGTCCATTCCGCGGCGTGGTTCGCCTACGGGCTGCTGCGGCTCTATCGGGTGACAAAGGACAATCGCTATCTCGAAAAGGGGAAGGGCATCTACGACTATATCCGCAGCATCTCGTCGTCGTTCGGCTGGGTGCCGGAATACGCCCAGTGGCACCCGATGGCGGAGGAGCACTGCGAAACGTGCTGTGTGCGCGACATGATCCTTTGCGCCCGGGAACTGACGAAGCTGGACTTTGACGCGTATTGGAACGACGTGAATTTGTTTTCCCGCAACCAGCTTGTGGAAAACCAGATCCGCTACACCGGCTATGTAACGGTGGACAACACCCGCCCGGATGCAAACGGCATCACCTACCATGATATCGACAAACGGATGCTGGGCGGCTTTACCGGCGGGAGCGAGCCGAACGCGATTTCGCTGCAGCGCTTTCGTTCCGTGGCAGGCTGCTGTGTGGGCACGGCGCCGTCGGCCCTCCGCTGCGCGTGGGATAGCGCGATCACACAGGAGGAGGGCGGCTTTGTTGTCAACATCCCGTGCGACAAGGAGACGGAATCGCTCGTTTTGCGCTCCGATTTGCCGGACACGGGCAGTTTGACGCTGACCGCAAAGCGCGACTGCACGGCAGGCTTTCGGCTCTACGGCTGGATGCAGCTGAACCTTCGCTTTTTGCTGAACGGCAAGCCGCTGACGCTTACGGCCGATCACGGCGTCGCCGTTGCCGCACTGCACGCCGGCGACCGGCTGGAGCTGCGGTTTGATTTGCAGACGCAAGAGAAGCACGAAACTGTGCGCGGCACGGATTTCACGGTGGTCTGGCGCGGCTGCGATGTGGTCGATCTGCTGCCGAAAGGCGACCACGTGCGGCTGTATCAGCGCGATCTGTCCAAGCCCAAGGTCTATCCCACGGCGGACGACGTCGTCTATACCGGCGCGGCCAACTACGGACCGACCCAGCAAAAAACACAGTTGAAATAAAAACGCTTGACAATTTCGGAGGAATCTATTATGAAGCATTATGACGTTGCGGCCTATATCTGGCCGTCATACACCGGCAAAGAAAAACGCGCCCTGCAGTTTTGGGAGCAGGGGATCGGCGAATGGCAGACCGTGCTGAAAGCCGAAGCGCGCACAGACGGGCAGATTTTGCCGCGCAAGCCGTTGTGGGGCACTGTGGACGAAGCGGACCCGCAGGTGATGGAATATCAGATCAACGAAGCGACCCGCCACGGCGTCAATGTCTTCATCTACGACTGGTACTGGTACGATCGCCGGCCGTTTTTGGAACAGTGTCTCGATGAGGGCTTTCTCGGTGCGCCGAACAACGAACAGATGCGGTTCTATCTCATGTGGGCCAACCACGACGCCGGCTACGTGTGGGACAAACGGCAGCCGGACAACGACGAGATCATCTGGTTCGGCTCGCAGCCGCGCGCGGAGTTTGACCGCGTTTGCCGCCGGGTGATCGACCTGTATTTTAAGCGGCCGAACTACTATACAATCGACGGCTGCCCGGTGTTTATGATCTATGAGATCTCGAACCTTGTGCGCGGTCTCGGCGGTGTGGACAACACGCGCGCCGCGCTGGAATCGTTCCGGCAGGCCGTCAAAGACGCGGGTTTCCCGGGCCTGCATTTACAGGCGACGATCTATGCCGAACACGCGGTCAATGTCAGCGGCGTGGACGGCGCGCGCGAGGGCAGCACCAAGGATCTTGTCCGGATGCTCGGCTTCGATTCCGTGACCCATTATCAGTTCTGCCACTTCTTGGACTGCAACCGGGACTATCTCGATCTTCTGCCCGATCTGCAAGCCGAATGGGACCGCATCCGCCGCGACTACAGTGTGCCGTATTATCCGCACATCTCGGTCGGCTGGGACAACAATCCGCGCTACAACCACCTGACGATGCCGATCATCCGCAACAACACGCCCGCCGCCGTCAAAAAGGCTCTCGAAATGGCGAAAGCCTACGCCGACCGGTACAACGACGTGCCGCTCATCACGATCAATTCGTGGAACGAGTGGACGGAGATGAGCTATCTCGAGCCGGATGACGTATACGGCTACGGCTATCTGGAAGCGGTGCGCGACGTGTTTTTGGGCAATACGGACTGATATTGAAAAAACAGGCAGCAGACCGGCGCGGTTTGCTGCCTTTGATTTGTAAAAGAACAATAAAATTCCGGAAAATACTTGTGCTTTTTCTGTAAGTGTTTTATAATGTTAGCCAGAAAGCAATGCACTGCGGCGCCGCGCGTTTCCAAAACGCCGCACACCTCGGAACTGATTTGAAAAAGAAGAAAGGAGCCTGAACCCATGCATCAAACCTCAAAAGCGAAAAGAACCCTTCTTTGCATCCTCGCCGCGCTGTTCCTGCTTTGCGCCCTTCCTTTTGCCGGCTTTGCACAAAGCGAAGACGCCCGCCTGATATTTGATGACAACGGCGATTTCACCATCCTGCACCTGACGGACTGGCATTGCGGCTATCCGCTGCCCGCCCTGCATAAACAATTGGTGCTGGAGTCTCTTGCCGAAGCAAAGCCCGATCTCGTCGTGCTGGGCGGCGACCTTTCCGAGGCTGCAAACGAAGATCAGCCCGCCGCCATCAAAGAGATCTGCGAAATCTTTGTGCAAGCCGAAATTCCGTTTGTGATCACCTTCGGCAACCATGACTATATGCACGGCTATACGATTGATGAAATGTTCTCGTTCTATCAGAAATTCGGCGGCGCCTATTTCATCGGCACGGATGAGCAGCCCGATCTCTTCGGCTGCGGCACCTGCAGCATCCCCGTTTACGCACACGACGGCAGCCGTGTGGCCTATAACATCTACTGCTTTGATTCCGGCGATTCGGTTGCGGGCAAGGGCTATGATTCCGTGCACGCCGATCAGATCGAATGGTATCGGGAAAAGGCGGAAGAACTGAAAGACGCGAACGGCGGAGAATTCGTGCCCGCGGTTGTTTTTCAGCATATCATTGTTCAGGAGATCTATGACAAGCTGTTTCCGGCGGCTCAGAAATACAGCGTCGGCGTCAGAGAATATGACACGCAGAACTACGATTTGCTGCCGATCCCGAATCTGTCCAACATCAAGGACGGCTATATTTTTGAAAAACCCTGTCCCGGGTATTACAATCACGGTCAGCTTGACGCCATGAGCAAAAACGGCGATGTACGGGCGATTTTCTGCGGCCATGACCATTACAACAGCTTTACGGTTGAAATCGACGGCGTCGATATCGTCAATACGCCCAGCGTGAAGCCGCACATCTTTTTGAGAAAAATCAACTGGGGTTCCCGCGTCATCACGCTGCATGAGGACGGATCCTATGAAAGCCGGGTCCTGACGGCCCTTGAGCTTGCGGATCGGGAAGGCTCCGCCATTACTGCAACCGGCGATGTTTCACGTTTTGAATTCTTCCTCGTGAAGATTTGGAAGGCGTTCGCCGACGTTTCCATGTTCCTTTGGAAAGCGGTAACCGGATTCACCTTCCGATTCTGAACGCAGCTGAAACTACAGCCAGGATCATGAACGTGACCCGTTTTAGAAAGGAGTTTTGCATGAAACCATTGAAATTCTATCTGATCACGGATACCCATTATTTCAAAAATGCGCTCGGCGCGTTCGGCGACGCCTATGAGGAGTTTATGGACGGGGAGCAAAAGTGCTTTGCCGAAACCCAGGCGATCAACGAGGCCGCGTTTGACTACCTGACCAAAGCGACAGAGGCCGACATCATCCTGATTGCCGGCGATCTGTCGTTCAACGGCGAAAAGGAAAGCCACATCGCGTTTTCCAAGCTTTTGCACGATGTGCAGGCAAAAAGCGGCAAGCGCATCTATGTGGTGACCGCCGGCCACGATTTCAACGAGCATCCGTTTGCCTTTAACGAAAGCGGCCGGATCGAACCGGCGGGCACAAAGTTTTCGGAGCTGTATGACTTTTATCGGGATTTCGGCTACGACAGCGCCATCGCGTTCAACAAAGAACACCTGTCCTATGTGGCGCAGCTTGCCGACGGTGTGCGGCTGCTGGTGATCTGCAACGATATCGACGGTCAAAAGCACATCGCCTATGACGACGACTTTTTGTCCTGGATCGAAGCGCAGGCGAAAAAGGCGCAGGCGGACGGCCAGATGATGATCGCCATGGAGCACTATCCCGTTTTGCCCGGCCAGCCGATCCTTGCGCTGATCGGCGACGCGTGGCAGGCGGAAAGCAAAAAGCTCGTGGAAACGCTCGCCGACAACGGCGTGCATCTGATCTTTACCGGCCATATGCACAACCAGAGCATCAACGAAGCGGTCACGGAAAAGGGCAACCGATTCTATGACGTGTGCACCGGCTCCGCCATCGGCTGGCCGGCGTATCTGCGGCTGGTCACGGTGCAGGATGAGAAGACTGTGGAAATCGAAAGCATCCCGGTGCCCGATTTCGATTGGGACAAACAGGGCCTTGACAGCAAAGCCTATCTCATCCGGCAGTTTGAGCGGATGATCCGCGGCTATCTCGATTCGATGGCGAACGATACGCCGCGGTTTATGCGAAAGCTGCATATCAAGCAGTCTCCCGCGGTCGAAAAGATTTTGCGTATGGTCGGCAAGAAACTGAACAAGATGACCGTCGGCCAGTTTGCGCATCTGCTGCTGATCCGGGCCGATCCGCAGATCAAAAACACGCTGTTTGTAGATTTCGCCGTGGATATTGTGCGCACGCTGTTTGAAGGCAACCAGCCGTTTGTGGAAGGCACGCCGGGCGGCGACACGCTGCTCAAGGCCTTCCGCCGTCTGCGTCCGTTTGTCCGGCATCTCAAGGACGCGCAGGGCAACGAGCTGGATTTTTACGAGACGATGAAGCACACCGTCGGCAACTACGGCATCGACGATTACAACGCCGTTTTGAAGCTGTCCGATTAAATGGAGAGAAGGAGAAGCATCATGAAAAAAGAAAACACCGCAGTCAAAGCGCCCGCCGGCGCACTGCCGCCCGAACAGGGCAAAAACGTCACCACATTCGAATATATCTGTCTGAGCCTTGCGCGCATCGGCGGCATGTTCGGCACCACCCTCACGGGTACGCTCGCCGCCGCGTTTTTGCATGAGCTGTATTTCGGCCCGGTCGGTGTGGACGCCGAGGGGATCGCGAAGATCATGGCCGTGCAGACCACGCTGACCACGATTGTCGGCGTTGTGATCGGTCTGGTGGCCGGCATCGTTGTGCAAAAATGGAAAAGCCGCTGGGGCCGCTACCGCCAGTGGTATATCATCTGTCTGGCGCCGATCTTTGCGCTGACCGTTTTGTACTTCTATGTGCCGCAGGGCTGGACGGTGCAGCAGATGACGCTGTTCCGCTACGGGATCGCGCTGTGCCAGACGATCTTCAACGCGTTCAACAACTTCGGCCAGAATGTGGCCCAGGTGATTTCGCCCAACCCGAAGGAAAAAAAGACCGTTGCCACGGTCTGGCAGTTGTCCTATTATCTCGGCTACGGCGCCGCCTATCTCGGCACGTTTGTCTACGGCCTGTTTTCCGACGACAAAAACAAGATGTATATGACCCTCGCCGTTGTGGCGGCGATTGTGACGGCGTTCGGCAATCTGATGTGCGGCCTGTTTTGCAAAGAGCGCATCGAGCTGCCGAAAAAGGACAAGGTCAAGATCTCCAAGGAGCTGTTCCGTCTGTTTTTGGACCGCAACTACCGCGCCTATCAGTATATGCAGTGGTCCACGGTGCTCGCCGCCATCGGTCGCTTCACAACCTATCTTGTCGCCATCACCGTCGGCTCGTCCAAAAACCTGTTGCTCACCATCCCGTCGGCAGCCGGCACCGTGGTCGGCAATGTGCTGACTGCGAAGCTTTCCAAAAAGCATGAGCCGACAAAGCTACTCAAATTCTGCGGTATTTTTGCGCCCGCGGCCGCTGTCGTCGTGTTCCTGGTGTGCTATGTGGAATCCAAATTCGGCCTGATGTTCTTCTCCGGCTGGAACAGCATTTTCTTCTATTTCTTCTACTTCGTGTTCGGCGTCGGCATCGGCATTCAGGAGCTGTCCACGTCCCACTTCAACGTGGAGTATTTCGACTATCTTGAATGGAAGACCGGCGACCGGATGGAAGCTGTCCAGGGTATCATCCCGGGCTGGATCCAGACCTTCCTCAACTACCTCAAGGAGCTGGCCATCCCGTTTATCATCGCGTGGGTCGGCTACGAATCCTCCGCGGAGGGCGATCTGGTCAAAACCATGCAGGCGAAGCCCGACTATATGAGCACCTGCCTGTGGCTGCTGGCGTTTGTGCTGTTCGGCTATGCGCTCAGCCGTGTGATCAGTGCGCTGGTACTCAAGTTCTTCTATGACATCGAAGGCGAAAAGAAGGAACAGATGTACCGCGAGCTCGAAGAGATGCGCGCCGCCCGCCACCAGGAAAACAAAGCGCTTGCCGGCGAACCGGCCGAAATGCCAGCCAATTGACGCAAAATTCCCCGAAAGAAGGAACCTCCTATGAAACATTACGAATCCGTCATCATCGGCCACATCACCGAGGATATCAACATCGACCACGAAGACAACAGCGTGCGCATCTGCGGCGGCGCGGTGCTGTATTCCAGCGCCTCCGCTGCGGCCCTCGGCCACAAGGTCGCCGCCGTGACCAAGCTGAAAAAGGAGGACGCCGAGCGCCTTGCGCAGTTCCGGCTGCCGCAGGAGGATATCTATGTGTCCTACTGCGACAGCTCCACCACGATCCGGAACAAATACTATACCGCCGACAAGGAGCGCCGCGACTGCGTGTGCCTGTCGCGCGGCACCCCGTTTACGCTCGACGATCTGCCTGCGGACATCACCGGCGACATCTATCACTTTGCCGGTCTCATCTACGGCGACTATGCCGACGGGATGATTGAAGCGTGCGCCGCAAAAGGCGCCGTGGCCGTGGACGTGCAGGGCTGTTTGCGCCACGCCGACCCGAAAACGGGCGACATGTATTTTGAGGACTGGGCGGACAAGCAAAAGCTTTTGCCGTATATCACCTATCTCAAGACCGACGCGGCGGAAGCCGAAATCCTCACCGGCACCGCCGACCGCGCCGAAGCGGCAAGGATTTTGCACGGCTGGGGCGCCAAAGAGATTCTCATCACCCACAACACCGAGGTGCTTTGCTTCGACGGCAAGGAGATCCATACCTGCCCGATCAAGGCGCGCAACCTCAGCGGACGCACCGGCCGCGGCGACACGACCTTTGCGGCCTATCTGACCGAACGGCTCCAAAGCGATCCGGCGACGGCGCTGCGCTATGCCACGGCGACCGTGTCGCTGAAAATGGAAACGCCGGGCGCCTTCAAGGGCACCCGGGCAGATGTGGAACAGTATCTCAAAGATTTTTACGATTGATCCGATACAAACGAACGCCGCCGGTTTTGCCGGCGGCATTTTGCGTTTTCTTTTATTTTGCGGCGGGCACCTGCAAAACCAGATCGGTCAGCGGGAACGAGCAGCACGGGTGGATGCAGCCGAACTGCGCGTCGGCGAGCCGCCGGTATTCGAGCTGCTTCGGCACATAGACCTTGCCGCGCAGCAGATGGGAATGGCAAAAGCCGCATTCGCCGCTGCGGCAGCGGGCGGGCACGGCGATGCCGTTCTTTTCCAGCGTCTGCATCACAGAGTCGCACGAACGGCCGGTGACGGTCTTGGTTTCGTCCTGGATCGTGACCGTGATCTGCACGGTGGCGGGCACATCGGACGGGTAATCGTCCTGCGTTTGCGGATTGTGGAATTCGCCGAACATCTCGTGGCGGATGTATTTGCGTTCGAGCTCCAGCTTTTCGAGCTCCTTGTCCAAAAACGCATACATCTGCTGCGGGCCGCAAAGGAATACGGAATAGGGCTTGTCTTTCGGCGCGTATTTTTGGATCAGCGCTGCTGTGAGAAAACCCTGTTCGGCGCCGGGCAAAGCCGAAGCGGCGTCGGCGTCGCTGAGCACATGGACGACCCGGACCTTGTCGGTCTTTTTCGTCAGCGCGTCGAGTTCGTCAAAGAACAGAATGCTGTCCTTGTTGCGGCTGCCGTAAAGCAAAATCATCTTGAAATCCTCGTCGCCGTCCGCAATGGCATTCGCCATCGACAAAAACGGCGTGATGCCGGAGCCGCCGGCAAGGCAGACCACCGTTTCGGCGTCGCGCAGGGGCTGATACTCGAAATTGCCCGCCGGTGCGGAAACGGTCACCTCGGTGCCTTCTTTCCAGTTGTCAAGGATATACTGCGATACCAGACCGCCGTCCACGCGCTTGATCGTCAGCTCATATTTGCCATCCAGCGCGTCTTTCGGCGAAGAGGAGATGGAATACGCGCGGGTGACGGGCATGCCGCCGATCGTTTCAAACACGGTCAGATATTTGCCGGCGCCGAAATAGGCGAGCGCCGTTGTGCCGCGCGCGGGGTCGGGAACGAGCGTATAGCTGCAGCAGTCGTCCGCACGTTTGGTCACGGCGGCCACCTTGAGATACTGCGCCCTCGGGTGCAGCGCTTTTGCGATTATGCGCGACGAATCGGTGCCTGCCGGCAGATCGGCCGGTGCGGCGGAAAACCGGGCCTGCCGCGCCTTGAGCATCGGCAGAAACTTTTTCGCTTTCAGCGTTTTGATCGGACTTGCCATCTCATTTTCCCTCCTTCAGTGCCTTGATCGTGAGCTTGGCGGCTTTTTCGCCGGTGTGATAGGCGCAGCCGTAGCCGTCGCCGCGTTCCTGCGACGCGCCGCAGAACAGGAAGTTTTCAAACGGCTGGTCGCCGATAAACTGCACCGTGCGCGGGATCATGCTGTCCCACATGTTGAGCATATAGCCGTAGGGCGTGCCGTGCGGGGTGTTGAGATAGCGGGAAAACGTGGGCGGCAGGGCGATCTCGATCTCTTCGATATACGGCATGATCGAAATGTTCAGCGCCTTTTCGCACGTCTCGATCATATCCTTTGCAACTTTGGTTTTGAACTTTTTATAATCCTGCGGCCGGATATCCCGCATCACGTCGCCGAAGGTCATGGTGGTCAAAAAGAGCTGGCTCGTGCCCTTCGGGGTGCAGTCGGGGATGATCTCGTTCAGGCAGTTGATGATGCAGTAGCCGCTGAAAAAGTCGTGGCACGCTGCATACTGTTTGTCGGAATCGCTTGTCGGCGCAATGAACACGGAATAGTCCGTGATGCCGAGCTCCTCCTTTGTGCGGTTCATGCCGAGATAGACCGTGGTCAGCGAAACGGCGACGTCGCGCGCGTTGGTCATCTGCAGCTGCTTTTGCGGAATGTCTTTTTTGTCGAACAGATCGTTCCACACAAAGTTCGGCGACGCGTTGCAGATAAAGCGTTTGCCGTACACTTCCTTGCTGCCGTTGACAACCACGCCGGCGGGCTTGCCGTCTTTTGTGATGATCTTTGTTACTTCCGAATTGTACCAGATGTCGCCGCCATTGTCACGGATCACCTTGTCGATGGCAAGGCTCATCTCGTGGCTGCGCAGCTTGGGGATGCCTGTGCCGTTTTTGATATAGCCGTGCAGCATCGCCATATAGTAGCAAAAGTCAAACTTCGACGCGGGCACGCCCATATAGCACCAGTAGGTGTTGAAAATGTCCTGCGCCTTTTTCGGCATGCCGAGCGCGTCCAGGCCCTCCTGCAGGGTATGCGACACCATACGCATCACGTCCGGCATATATTTGAGCGCCTTGAAAATGCCGCCCATATTGTCGCCGTCGCCCAGTGCGTCGAAGGCTTTATACATCTTTTCGGCCAGATCGAACGCTTTCATGGCGCTTTCATACGAGCCGGGCACCAGCTCGTCGAGCTTGCGCGAAAACGCCTCAAAGCCGACCGGCATACGGGCGTCAACGCTTACGCGCACGCCGTTTTCGTTGACAAAGGCATCTGTGTCGTCCTCTTTGGCCGGGACGATCAGACGGAATGTGGATTCGTGCTTGCACCAGTCGACCTCGGCGCCGAGCCGGTTAAACATCTCTTCCACCATGCCGGGTTCTTCGGGCGTGCCGATGCCGGACAATTCATGCAGCGACGGCTCAAACTCAAACCGGCCGCGTACAAACGAGGACGCCGAGCCGCCGGGGATGTTGTGGCGTTCCAGCAAAAGCGTGGAAAGCCCCGCTTTGGCGCAGGTTGCCGCGGCGGCAAGACCGCCGTTGCCCGCGCCGATGACGATGACATCATACTGTTTCAATTGTTTCACCATCCGTTTCCTGTGTTGTGGTTTGGTTTTGCTTTTTCTTTTTGCGTTTGCTCATAAACACGGATGCCGCGATTGCAAACAGCAACGCGGGCAGCGCGTAAAGATACGACAAAGGATTGCTCAGATCGCCCTTGGCGCCCAAAAGCGTCCAAAGCACGTTGAGCACCAGCAGCCCAAGATTGGCCGCCGTGAAGTAGCGCCAAAACGGGATGCCCATGGCGCCGAAGATCAGCGAGCTCAGGTCCGACGGCATAAACCCGCCGGCTTTAAACACGAATACCACGGCAAAGCTGTTGGCGTCGGTAAAATCGTCGAGCTTGCGGATCGCCTTGAAGCGGCCCTTGAGCGCGTCGACCATCTCTTTGCCGGTGAACCGGCCGAGGAAATAGGGCAGCACCAGGCTGCACGCCGTGGCGATGCAGTTGACGAGCACCGCCGTCCAGAAATGCTCGAACACGATCCCGGACACCACAAACAGCACCGCCGGCGGAAAGACGAGGGCAAACGATTTGACCACGGAAAAGCCGATCAGGATCAGCGCCACGGTCAGCGTGCCGCCGGTCAGATATTGGGTGAGCGTGCCTGCCGTTTTGACCGAGATGTGGTTTTTGGCCAAAAAGATCACACAGACCGTCAGCATGGCGAGCATGAATACGAACGACAAAATCTGCAGCACACGCACGAGTTTGCCATAGCGTTTTTCGTTGTTTTCCATCCGCTTCCCTCCGTATGCCCGCAGGCGGTTCGGCATTGTTCACAAATTTATCATTTTTTTACCACATAAATAGTATAACTTCTATTTTTCCGCTTGTCAATGCGCCAACAAAAAAAGCTGCCGTTGGGACCCCTTCCGTAAGGAAGTATACGCCCTGAAATGGATTCTTTTCCGCAAATAACTGCGTTAAAAAATTGCGCAGGCGTCAGCCTTGCGCAA
>CADABX010000016.1 GCA_902786285.1 Oscillospiraceae bacterium
GACACCGATGGAATACCGATGCCAGTTCGGTGCTTGAAAACTCAATATCGTGTCATAGAGGGCCTTTTTTGTACTGTCCGTACAAATTGGAGCAGTTCAAAAGTCACCTCTTTTTTGCCGTTATCTGGAAAATGTAAACAGCCCGCGGATTACGCTGAACGTGCGGATAAAGAACGAACGGATATAGCCGAATATAATGGCAAACACATTTTTGCTCTTGCCGCCGGACGACGAATTGTCAGTGGTGCGGTGCTGCTGGGTCAGCCACGAAATAAAGCCGCCCTCCGACGGGAAGGAAATGGTTTTGCCTGTGCCGTCGGTCGTTTTCTGATACGCATACACAGAGCCGTCATACATGTGCATATCGTTGGTGATTGCCATCCAGGTGTAATGCTCGCAATCCCACGCAACAGCGCCGTTTTCGTGCTTCTTGCTGTAATCCGGCAAAACTGCCTGGGAAAACTCGGAAATGCGCACACCCTCGGGACGGTTTGTCACACTCTTGAGCGCGTTGAAGACCGGCTTTGCGGAAACGGTCTGCGCCGACACATAAGGATCCTTGTTGCAACAGAAAATCCACACGGAAACGTCCTTGAGCAATTGCATCGCCGAGGTCGACGGCTGCAGCAGCGCCGAGCCGGGGATGACGGCGGCAAAGAAATTCGGATAGGCCGTCGCCATATTCCAGACCATGGAGCCGCCGGTGGAATAGCCGGAAATGTAGATGCGATCCATATCGATGTGGCCGTTCTGGCTTTGGATGAAATCATCAATGGTCGTCTTGAGCGTCGCCGTATCGTTCGCTTCCCACGAACTCATGACCACGCCCGGGTCACGCGGCGCCAACACATAACAGCCGCCCTGCTCGAATCTGCGCTGATATTCGTCCGACGCAAACCGGACAATGTCGTACCACGCGATCTGCTGGCGCTTTTCGCCGCCGGAACCTGCGCCGTGCAGCCAGATGAACAGCGGATATTTGTTTTCGTCCGCCGCGCCCTTCACGGGCGAATAATAAACGTAGTCCTGACCTTTGCTGTTGACGCCGTCCAAAAACTGCGCACTGAGCGCGCCGTTGCCGTCGTTCAGCGACACGGCAAACGCGGGCAGCGCCAGACCGAAGAGCATCAAAAAGCAAAGAACAGTTGTAAACACACGTTTCATCTTGATCAACTCCTTTTCTCCATCTTAACAGATAATTGTGTAATAGTTGTGACAAAACAATAAAAACCGCCGCGGCTGCAGCGGTTTTGGGATCATTTATTCCAGCGGCGCCAGCTCCAGCTTGTCGTTCGACTGCAAAAACTGCGGATAGCGCGGATCGCTGAAGACCGTCGGGCAGGTCTTTTCGTTGAGCATCCAGAAGATCAGATCCTGACAGTCCGTGTCGTAAGACGTGAATACATGCGGCACATCCTTGAGCGCCCATGTGGTATCCGGCAGCAGGCCTGTGGACAGATCAACCACCTTGTCTGCCGAAAAATACTTCGCGTCCAGCGGCTTGTAATCGTCGGGCAGCGTTTCGCCGAGCGGCGCCATCGTTGCGCCGCCGAGCATCAGCGGCGATTCCAACACGGTGTCGCCGTGCATATAGGCGCTTTCATAGACCGGCACGACCGGCAGATTGTAGCTCGCGGTGATGATGATTTCAAGTCCGTTTTTCTGCATCCGTTTCAGCATGTCGTCGCGCTGCAGGTTCATCACACGGTATTGATTCGCGAGATCGATAATTGCCTGATACGTCTCTTCCTTGCCGTGAAACATATAATCGAGCGCACCGTCCAGATCCTCCGGCTGCGTCAGCGCCCAGACCACCGGCATCGTGCCGAACACGTCGCGCATAAAGTTGTCGTAGACGCGGTCCTTGATCAGCGGCACCAGCCTGTCCGTGAGCTTTTCAACGCCCTTGAACAGTCCCATTTTGTTTAAGATTTTCAGCAGGAATTGCAGCGGACGGCTGACGTTCATGCGCGTCACGATAAAGTTATACAGCAAATCGCCGTAGACCTTGACACGGCCGTTCAGCAAATCGCCCGTCACATAGGTGCCGCTGAAGGTGGACGAGATGAACAGCACGCGGTGCAGACTTTCAGCGCCGTATTTGTAAAGATACGAAACGGTCAGTATGCCGCCCATGCTGCAGCAGGCGAGATTGACCTTGTCCACACCGTGATCCTGCTTGGCCTGTTCAATCAGCGCGTTGAGGTTTTTCGCGTGAATGAACGGATCGAGCCGCCAGTCGTAGTTATAGTAGTAGACCTTGTCCGCGCCGTATTCCTCGACTGCGCGCTTTAAAAATCCCAACTCGTTCATATCCGGCAGTCCCGCAACGAAATCCGGATAGTTGCTCAGCGCCTTGTCATAGATATCGACGCCGGTATCATACTTCGGTGTGCCGTCGGGCTTGAACGCCATTTTGCCCAGCATCGAGTCCGCAATTGCAATCGCGTCGTCTGTGAATCTGTCAAAATCGCGGCGCAGCAGCCCTTTGAACAGCGCGCTCAAGGCCTTGCGGATCGTCAGCCCGACATCGAGCTTTTTCAGCGCCGGTTCGGCATGATCGGTGCCGGGGTATTCCAGCAGGCCGCCGAAATCCATGCCGCGCACCAAAACAAACGGCAGAGCGTCCGGCTGTGCGGGCGTGTTGCTGTCCGCGGCAGCGGACGGAAGAACCATGCACACGCCGAGCAGCACGGCGCATACAAGCAGCAAAGAAAGCAGTCGTTTCATAAAAGGACATCCTCTCGTTGATGATAGCATCATTATAATGCCGAAAAAACGGAATGTCAAGATTGACAGACTGTGAACCGTATGTTAAAATAAAGAAAACTTGAGGAATCGGAGGAACCAGTTATGCCAGGAGTAAAGGAATATATCGAAACAAACGGAATGCAATCATTCTGTGACGTGCCGTTCGGCGACGCGGACAACCTGTTGTTTTGCCAGATTTTCTATATGCCGTTTGAACGCGTGGTCAGCGAAAGCTTTGCCGCCGAACCGGTGCCGTTTCCGATGGCGTGCAACGACGTGTTTGCCTCGCGCGGCTATCAGCACAAAAAGCTCGGCCTGATGATTCCGGCCGACGGCAGCCACAATATCATGCGCATGGCGGTTCAGCCGCGGTTTGCCGAAATGAAGCTTGTCGGCGTCAAGGAAGCGCTTTCCGCCGAGCCTGCCGTACAGTTCGGTGCCGGCACCTTCCTGCTGCCCGACGGTACGATGGTCATTGTCTATCGCGGCACGGACGACACGATCCTCGGTTGGAAAGAGGACCTCGACATCTTTGCCCGCAAGGAGATCCCGTCCTATCAGCTCGCGCTCGACTATCTGGAAAAAGCCGCCGCGGCGTTTGACCGAGACATCATCCTATGCGGCCACAGCAAGGGCGGCCATCTCGCGCTCTATGCCGCGCTGAAAACGAGCGACGCCATCCGCAGCCGCATCCGCACGGTCTATAACAACGACGGCCCGGGCTATTACGACTACTCGCTGTTCCACACGCCGGAATACGCGTCCATCCTTCCGCGCTACCGCCATCTGGTGCCGCACTCCTCGTTTGTCGGCATGATGCTTTCGCACGATTACGACTATACGGCTGTCAGAAGCAACGTTCCGCTCGGTCCGTTCCAGCACGACCTCAAATCGTGGCAGATCGTAAACGGCACGCTGCAGACCCGTCCCGACGTGGACACGCTCGCCAAAATCACTGACGTCGCGCTTGCCGGCATCGTCGGCAAAGTGACAGACGCGCAGGCCGCCGTGGTCGACACGGTTGCCAATAAGCTGATCGAAGCGACCGGACAGGTGACGCTGACCGGCCTTGTGCAGCACATCGGTTCCGCTGCCGGCGGCGCCGTCAAGGCGTGGAAAGCCGTGGAGCCGCAGACGAGAAAAGTGTTTGTGAGCGCCTTCTCCGGCGCCGGCAAAATCCTTGTTAATACCGTGAAAAACATCAAAGCCGAAGCGCAGCCGGCGGCAGCCAAAGCGGCGGATATGATCAAAACCAAGATTTTTGCATAAATCTTTTTTGGAAAAAACGCCGATCCCGGCGTTTTTTCTTTGCCCATATTGCACAAATATGGGGCGAAAATCTTTTCGCCGGTTCAAGATTAGTTAATATAATTGCAACAACTTTGCATCTTTTTGTTGCTATATTTTTACATGGAGAATTTTTTCCGTAATTTTATAATTGAGGAGATGTTACAATTATGAAGAAAACCGTTTCTGTTTTGCTCGCTGTGCTCATGCTGCTGACGCTGGTTGTGCCTGCTGTTGCGGCTGATCCGATTGGTTCACCTGTTCCGAATATATATCTGCAAGGGCAGGGTGAACATATTTTTCTTCCCGACGGAACGCCGATTTTTGAAGGCGGCGATATGCCGGACGGTTTTTTGGCCGACGCTGTAAAGCAGTGTATGCCGACCTTCCTTACGGCGATGAAAGAGGACACGCCGGAAGCCTGGGAGGCTTATCGCGCAAAATTCTTTGAAGTTGTGCTGCCCGTTTACGGTGGTTATGCACTTGATAAGAACGGCGAAGCTTCCGACGGATCTGATATAAAAGGGTATACCAGCAGCCCCGCGCAAAAAAAATTCAGCGACGGATCGTATGTCCTTCGTTCCTATAACTTCTATCAGGACTGGCGCCTGGATCCGTTTGAAAACGCGAGAAGACTGAATAATTATTTGCAAAGCGTTAAGACTGAATCTCCGACCGGAAAAGTGAATCTGATCGGCCGCTGCGAAGGCGCAAATGTAATTATGGCGTATCTTGCTCAATACGGCTATGATGATATCAATTGCGTAGAGCTTTATGTTCAGTCTGCGACAGGCGTGGATCTGATGAACGCACTGTTTGCCAACGAAATGCACTTTGATGCTGCGGCGTTGCGCCGTTTCAAAGCGAAAGCGCCCGAAGAGTATACGATCAGTGATGAAGTCATCAACGAAGTACTCGATGCTGCGCTCGAATTTACCGGCGATACGATGCTGCTCGACGCCGGCCTTGTCGGCCTCGAAGCGCTCGCTCCGAAAATCTACAGAGAACTGATCGTCTATATGCTGCGCGAGACCTACGGCACGATGCCCGGCATCTGGGCACTGGTTGATGCCGACCATTATGCAAAAGCCCGCGAAGGTGTGTTCGGCGGTTATGAAGACGAATATGCCGGTCTGCTTGCAAAGCTTGATAACTATGACCAAAAGGTGCGTCAGCGTGTGCCCGAAATTATAAAAGAAGGCCAGGCCGCCGGCGTGAAGTTTGCGAACTTTGCGAAATACGGTGACTACCAGGTGCAGCCGCTTTGTGAAACGAACAATGAAATCGGCGATAATTCCGTGTCGTTGAAAGCCGCTTCTCTCGGTGCGACAACCGCAAAATTCGGTTCGACACTGAGCGATAAGCATATTGCCGAAGCGGAGAAAAACGATACCGCGAAATACATCTCTCCCGACAAAATGGTCGACGCCTCGACCTGTCTGCTGAAGGATACGACTTGGTTCATCTACGGCAGCACTCATACCGATTTCCCGGATATCATCCATAATTTCATGTTGAAGTTCCTGAGCAAGGATGGCAATATGACGGTGTTTACCGATACAACGAATTATCCGCAGTATATGGTCTATACCAAAGATGCATCCGGTGAAAAGCTTGTGCCGATGACCACCGAAAACGCCGAAACCCTTGACAGCGGCACGGTAATCTTCAAGGAAGTCAACTGGAAAGAGATGATCCAGCGGTTCTTCAAAGCGATTCTCGCGTTTATCAAACAATTGATTGCAAACAGATAAGGGAAACCAAAACGAAAGAGCAGCTCGCCGAGCTGCTCTTTTTTGTATATCTGTTCATCCGATCTCAAACAGGACAGTCGCCGGTTCGTTCGCCTTGCATTCCAGCGCCTGTGATTCTCCGCCGAGCGGACAGCTGACCGTGATCGTGCGGTTTTCCTGTGAAACGATGGTCGCGCTGACCGTGCCCGCGTCAAGATCCCATTGCATCGACTCTACCACAGCGCGGCATCTTGTGCGCAAACCGGTGACTTCGCCTTTTTGGAAGCCGCTCTGCGCCACACTCGGCAAAAGCTCGATGTTGCTTTCGTCGGAATACACAAGACTTTCGTTGATCATGCCGAGATAGCCGATGCAAAAATCGGTGCAATAGCAGCTGCCGCGGTCATAGTCGTGGTTTGTCATCAGCGAATCATAGCGGATGCGGTGATTCATCAGCTTGAGCAACGCCGCCGTAAAGCTTTCGCTGTCCTTGAGCCGCGCCGCAATCAGCGCCCGGTGGACCAGCGCGTGGCTGGCTTCGTTTTCGCTTTCGCGGTTGGCAATGGCCTGCAGACAGGCGTCCTTCAACGCGTCGTCCTGCTGCGTTTCAAACAGCGGCCACACACAGTACAGATGGCTCAGATGGCGGTGCTCGTTGTTTTCGCTGAACAGCGTCGTGGCCCATTCCTTGAGCGCGCCGCTGTCGTCAAACAGATACGGCGGCAGCTTGTCGAGCAATGCGTCCAGATCGCTCGTGTCGGCGTTTTTGTCCAGATACAGCCGAATATCACGCAGCATCCGCAGATTGTCGCGGCACGCGGCGATGTCGATCGCGCAGTTTGCGTCGGACGGGCTCGGATAGTTGGCCGGGTTGTTTTCGGGCGAATAGGAGGGGAGGATGCAATAGTATTCGTCGGGCGCGAGCGACGTCTTTCCTGCCTCATAATGGATGCCGCCGTCTTTGTCGGTGTAGTATTCCGGCGTGAGCAGCTGCTTCCAGTAGTTGACGCTATTTTCAAGCAGAGGCAGCAGAATATCGCTTGTCAGTTTCAATGTGCCACGGGTGCGGATCGCGTTGAGCTGCGCATCGGTCAGATCTTCCTTGGCGGGGGAGAGCACACTGCGCAGCGCGTTGAGATCATAGGCATCGGACACCGGAAGGTCGAGATCTCCGTAGCACAGCCACGATTCAAACAGCGGCTGCAGCATCCACGACGCCCCGGCGTTCCAATAGCGGAACGGATAGGGGTAGCACGTCTCGGTGATGACCGCCTTGTCGCCGTCGGAATTGACCGGCGCCTGAATCGCGTCGTCAAAGCCGTGGGTCGCTTTTGCGTTTTCCTCCCAGTCCGGCATCTGCCGCAGCAAAAAGCTGACATAGCCGTCCACGAGCCGCGGCATATTGCCGGTGTTGAGCGACGACGTCTGCAAATTCACGTTCGCGTCCATCGTGTATTTGCTGCCCCAGCCGGTGTTGAATTCGCCTGTCCACATACCGTACAGCCGCGGGGTGGATACGCCGCCGGCGCAAAGATAGGCGTAGCGTCCGGCGTAGTAGGTGCGTGCGGCAAGATCGGCGCGGATCTGCTGTTTGCCTTTTTGCTTTGCAAGCAGCGTTTCGTTCGGCAGTGCGCTGCCGTCGCCGAGAGACAGCGACACAGCGTCAAATTGCGGCGAATAGATTGCAAGATGCGCCTGCAGCGCCGCGTCATAATCGAATCCGCCGCCGTTGCCGTATTTTTCTGCTACCGCTGAGGTTTTTGCATACAGCTCGTCAACCAGCGCAAACGACCGGGTGTCCTTGAACGCGTCTATGCTGCCCATCTCATCGGTGCGGCCGGACAGCGTGATCAGATACACCTCCTGCGCGTCTGCAATGCGGATGCCGCAGTTGTCGCCGCTGAACTGTGTTTCGTCCGTTTGCTTTGTCAGCCCTACTTTTTCCTTTGTGCCGCCGACGGTGACCACATACGTCAGCGTGGCGTAGCCGCCGTTTTTCAGCTCGCTGTTTTCATAATCGGGGTAGTGCGCGACCAGCGCGAGACAGTCCGCTTTGTCGGAGACGAGCTTTTGATACGCGAGGTTTGTCTCGTCGCTCGAACCGAAGTTCGCCATCGACGAAAGATCGTCAAAGCTGAGCGTCAGATTGAGCTTTTTACCGTCAGACGACTGCCTGAGCTTCGTAATGACCGCGTCGTCCGCCATCGATGTAAACGACGTGCGCAGCCAGTTGCCGTCTTTGTTTTCAAAATAGACGCCGGTTTGCGACGTGAGATAGTCTGTGTAGCGGATATAGTCGCGCTTGCCCTTGCCGTCCAGCTCCAGCCGCAGCGCGCCGCCGGGGTGAAAGCGGTAGACGTCGTCGTAGCTTGCGTTGTCAATAATGTTTTCACCCTTCACAATCGCCTGACGCACCGGCTCCAGCTCGTCGCTCGTCACGGGGCAGTACCGCACGTTGACGTTCGGCATAATAAAATACATATTCTGGAAAATAAAGCTGTCGCTGTACGGGTCGCCGCTTTCCACAAAGCCCTGCATCCCGTTGCCGCTGACCATGCCTTGGCGCCATGCGTTGGTGGAGTTGCGCTTTTTGGCGGACAGGGTCGTATAGCGATAGCTGAACGACGCTTTGGTCGTGTCCGGAATCAGTTCATGCAGCACGGCGGAGTTTGGCGTGTTGCTGCAGGCACAAAGCAAAAGCAGCAGCAAAACCGTCAGCAATACGGCAGGGATCCTTTTTTTCATATCTATCACCTCACGCTGTATTATAACATAATCGGATATGCTTTCCAATTGACGAAAAACACAAAAAAGCGTGTGCCGTTTCTACGACACACGCCAGTGTTATAGAACTGTCATCAGGAACGCAGCTCAATGCCGAGCGCCTTGAGCGCCTTGATCGCGCGCTTCATGGCGGCGTCGGCTTCCTCGTCGGTCAGCGTGCGGTCCGCCGCACGCATCTTGATCGAGAACGCTACGCTCTTTTTGCCCTGCGGAATCTGCGAACCGACATAGACGTCGAACAGCGAGATGCCTTCGAGAATCTTGCCGACCGCTTCACCGATCTTCTTTTCCAGGCCGAGCACCGGCAGATCGATATCGCACACAAACGCGAGGTCGCGGGTGGACGCCGGGAAGCGCGGAAGCTGGTGATATTTGCGGTCGGTGTTGCCGATCGCGAGCAGCGACGCGAAGTCGGCCTGCGCAAGATAAGCTTTGACGCCGATCTCATAATTCGCGAGCACAGCCGGATGCACTTCGCCCAGCAGTGCGATGCGTTTGCCGTCCACGGTGATCTCGGCGGTTCTGCCCGGGTGGAAGGTCGGGTCGTCCGTCACCGCGGCCACGTCGTACTCGTCCACACCACAGGCATACAGCAGCTCTTCCACAACGCCCTTGAGCGTAAAGAAGTCGCAGCCGTCGCCATACATCCCCATGGTGACCATCTGGTTTTCGTCCGGGAGCTGTTCAGTGCCGTTCGGAATATACTCGTTGGAGATTTCAAACAGCTTTGCACTTTCATTGCGGTTATTGTAGTTGCGCGAAAGCACGTCGAGCATCGACGGCAGCACGGTCGTGCGCATCACGCTGGTGTCTTCGCCGAGCGGATTGCTGATGACCACGCTGTTTCTCTTTTTGCTGTCCTTCGGCAGCCGGATCTTGTCGTAATGCTTCGGGCTGATAAATGAGAAGGTTGCAATCTCACTCAGTCCGCATCCAAGCAGGGTTGCCGAAATGCGGCGTTCCAGCTTCTGCGCGTCGGTCATCTTGGCGTTGGCAACGCCGGCCAGCGGACGGTTCGGGATATTCTGGTAGCCGTAGAAGCGGGCGATCTCCTCCGAAATGTCGGCCTGATGCTCAATATCGCCGCGGAACGACGGAATATAGATCGTGCCGTCCTCCACCTTGAAATCGATGCGTTCGAGGATCGCTTTCTGTTCTTCGGCGCTCACGTTGATACCGATGAATTCGTTGACCCATTCCGGCTTGAACGGCAGCGTGCGCACCGCGCGGTTGGATTTGTCGCAGTCGATGATACCGGTGATCACGTCGCCGGCGTCGAGCTGTTCCACCAGCTCCAGCGCACGCAGAATCGCGGGCATGCAGGCGGCGGGGTCGAGTTCCTTTTCATACCGGCCGCTCGCCTCCGTGCGCATACCGAGCTTTTTGGCGGTGATGCGTGTCGTCGGGCCGTTGAAGCAGGCGGATTCAAACACGATCGTGTTCGTGTCGTCCATAATGCCGCTGTATTCGCCGCCCATCACACCGGCCACAGCCACAGGCTTTTCGGCGTCGGCAATCACGAGCATGCTCTCGTCGAGCGTGCGTTCCACGCCGTCGAGCGTTGTGATCTGTTCGCCGCTTTTTGCGGTGCGCACAATCACGCTGTTGCCCTTGAGGAACCGCAGGTCAAACGCGTGCATCGGCTGGCCGTATTCGAGCATCACATAGTTCGTGATATCCACAATGTTGTTGATCGGGCGCACGCCGCACGCACGCAGACGCTCGCGCATCCAGCGCGGCGAAGGCTTGACGCGGACGTTTTCCACAACAGCGCCGCAATACCGGTAGCAGCGCTCGGGGTTGAGGATGTCGACCGACAGGAAATCATGGACGTCCTTGCCGCTGCCCTTAACCGTCGGCGTGTGCAGCTTAAGCGGCGTCCGGAAGGTGGCGGCGGCTTCGCGCGCCAGACCGATGACGGACAGACAGTCCGGACGGTTGGAGGTGATCTCAAACTCCGTTACGGTGTCGTTGAGGCCGATCGCTTCGCGGATATCGATGCCGAGCGTTTTGTCGCAGTCGTCGCCGAGCACAAAAATGCCGTCTTCGATCGCATAGGGGAAGTCGTGTGCCGTCAGACCCAGTTCGCCCAGCGAACAGAGCATGCCGCAGCTTTCCACACCGCGCAGCTTACCTTTTTTGATATGCTGTCCGCCGTGTACGACGGAATCATCCATCGCCACGGGAACAACGTCACCCACTTTGAGGTTCTGTGCGCCGGTCACGATCTGGATCGGAGCGTCCTGCGCCACGTTTACCATACAGATCCACATGTGATCGGAATCCGGGTGGCGTTCGAGCGATTCGATTTTGCCTGTAACAATATTGGAAAGGCCGGCGCCTTCCTTTTCAAATGCTTCGACCTTGGAGCCGGAAAGCGTCATTTCATCTGCAAATTCCTTATCCGTGCAGGACAGATCCACGAAATCAAGCAGCCATTTTTTGGAAAGATTCATTTGTCGGCACCTCCTTAAAACTGACCCAGAAAACGCACGTCGTTTTCATACAGCAAACGCATGTCGTCGATGTTGAAACGGAACATGACCAATCGTTCCAGACCGATGCCGAACGCGAAGCCGCTGTAAACGTCGGGGTCGACGCCGCAGTTTTTGAGCACCTTCGGGTGCACCATGCCGCCGCCGAGAATCTCGATCCAGCCCTCGCCCTTGCACATCGGGCAGCCTTTGCCGCCGCAGTTGAAGCACGAGACGTCGATTTCACACGAGGGCTCGGTAAACGGGAAGTGGTGCGGGCGCAGACGGATCTTGGTGTCTTCGCCGTACAGGCTCTTGGCAAACGATTCGAGGTTGCCCTTGAGGTCGGCCATCGTGATGCCCTTGTCAACAACCAGACCTTCGATCTGATGGAAGATCGGGGAGTGCGTGGCGTCCACCGCGTCCGAACGGTATACGCGGCCCGGTGCAATCACGCGAATGGGCGGCTTCTGCTTTTCCATCACGCGGATCTGGCAGGGCGAGGTCTGCGTGCGAAGCAGCATGTTTTCAGTGATATAAAACGTATCCTGCGTGTCACGGGCAGGGTGCTCCTTCGGGATATTGAGCGCTTCAAAGTTATAGTAGTCCCATTCGATCTCGGGGCCGCTGGCAACGGAGAAGCCCATCCCGTAAAAGATGTCCTTCACTTCGTCGAGCACGATCGACAGCGGGTGCTTGTGGCCGAGCGGCTGTGCCTTTGCGGGCATTGTAACGTCGATCTTTTCCGCTTTCAGCTTTTCTTCGAGCATACGCTCCTTGATCTGCTCCACGTTTTCCTGAATATGCGCTTCAATATCGGCGCGGATGTCGTTGGCGAGCTGACCGATCACGGGGCGTTCCTCCGCCGTCAGCTTGCCCATGCCCTTGAGAATCGCCGTCAGTTCGCCCTTTTTGCCGAGAAACCTTACGCGCGCGGCGTCAAGCTCCTGCAGCGAACGCGCCTGCTGCAGCGCTTCGGCTGCCTTTGCCCGAATTTCTTCGAGTTGCTGTTTCATGTTGAACCAGTCCTTTCTGTCTATATTCTGCGTTTTGATTCGGGATAAAGAAAAAACTTCATCCCCGTGCTGCCGCCTGCGCGGCAAACCAAAGGGACGAAGAAACTCTCCGCGGTACCACCCTGATTTTTGCTCTTTGTTTCCCGAGCAAACACTCTTGTACCATATAACGGTCGTAACCCGTCAAAGCCTACAGCGTATCCGGAAACACGGTTCAGCTTTGCCGCTCCGAAGTGAACTTCAACGCCCGAATCATGGAAAACGGCTTGCAGCTATTGCCGTTTCTCTCTGGCCCGTTCAAAGCGTCTACTCTCTTCTTCCACGCGTTGTCCTGTCTAATTTAGCACAGAATCAAATTTATTGCAAGAGATGTTGCAAAAAAACTTTAAATTTTTTGCATAGTATGGTAAAATGAATCGAAAAAGCGAAACAGGAGGGTTCCCGATGCGTCTTTTAACCAGTGAAGAAATGAAACGCGTGGAGGCACACGCTGCAAAATACGGCCTGTCGTATCACCGGATGATGGAAAATGCCGGCGCAGCGTGCGCGCGCAATATTCGTTCCGTGGTGGAAAAAGAACCCGGCACGCGCCGCAATGTTGCCATTCTCTGCGGCAAGGGCAACAACGGCGGCGACGGCTTTGTCATCGCACGCAAGCTGCTCGACAGCGGCTACCGCGTGTGTCTGATCCTGCTTTCGGGCTATCCCGGCACGAACGAGGCGGAATATATGTATAAGATGACGGCGGAGCTCAATATCCCGACCGTCTGGTACGACGCCGACCCGCCGAAGGCCGCACAGACGATCAAAACGGCGGATATTCTGGTCGATGCCGTGTTCGGCTTCAGCTTTTACGGCACGATCAAACCGGAAATGGCCAAGGTGTTCGCGCTGTTCAACGACGCCGAGGGCATCAAATTTGCAATCGATATTCCCTCCGGCGCCTACTGCGACAGCGGCCGGTGCGATCCCGGCTGCATTCGTGCCGACTATACGATCGCGGTTTCCGCACTGAAGCCGGCGCATATTTTGCATCCGGCGTCCGATTGCTGCGGTGATATCATCATCGCCTCGATCGGCATTCCGGAGGAAAGCTTCGCTGCGGTTGGCAGCAGTATGTATACCTATCACGCGAACGAGATCGCCGCGCGGTTCCCGAAGCGCAGGATCGACGCGCACAAGGGCGACTTCGGCCATCTGCTGTGCATCTGCGGCAGCTATACGATGCCCGGCGCAGCCTATATGGCGGCCAAAGCAGCGCTGCGCTCCGGCGTCGGTCTTGTCACCTGCGCCTTCCCGCGCTCAATCTATCCGACCATGACGGCCAAACTGACCGAAACGCTGTTTTTGCCGCTCGAGGAGACAGCCGACGGCGCGCTCTCGCGCAACTGTATTCCGCGTCTGCTTCAACGGCTGGATCAATACGACGCCATCGTGATCGGCTGCGGCATGTCCGTGTGTG
Organism: Oscillospiraceae bacterium; assembly: GCA_902786285.1. Taxonomy (GTDB): domain Bacteria; phylum Bacillota; class Clostridia; order Oscillospirales; family Acutalibacteraceae; genus UBA6857. The sequence goes on from CADABX010000016.1 coordinate 13,508, forward strand.
CAGATACCGCCGCGGTGCTGCAGGCCGTGCTCGAAAACGCAAAGGTGCCTGTGATCGTGGACGCCGACGGGATCAATCTGCTGTCGAAAAATATCAATCTGCTGCAAAACGCGGCCTGCCCGGTTGTGCTGACGCCGCATCCGAAGGAGATGTCGCGCCTTTGCGGTCTTCCGGTGCCGCAGGTGCAGTCCGACCGCACCGGCACGGCACGCAGCTTTTCCCACGCGCAGGGAGTTTTTGTGGCGCTCAAAGGCGCCAACACTGTGATCGCGTCGCCGGACGACAACCGGATCTATGTCAATGTAACAGGTAACAACGGCCTTGCCAAGGGTGGCAGCGGCGATGTGCTTGCCGGAATGCTCGGCGCGTTTGCGGCGCAAAGAATGGATCTGCACGACGCGCTTTGTGTCGGCGTCTATCTGCACGGACACTGTGCCGACGAGGTGGCGCAGAATTTGTCCAGAACCGGCATGCTGCCGACCGATGTGATTGAGGCGCTGCCTGCGTGCTACGCCGATTTTGAATCCTGACGTTTTTCGCGCCCGCGCTCGGAACGGATGCGCGGGTTCAACATAGAATAAGAATGCTCCCCATGTTTATTTTGCTTTTCTTTCGGTCATACTAGCTTTGACAGCAAAAACAGGGGAGAGACAACAATGACAGTCAAACGCGGCGATATCTATTATGCCGATTTACGTCCCGTGGTCGGCTCGGAGCAGGGCGGTGTGCGCCCGGTCCTGATCGTGCAAAACGACGTCGGCAACAAATACAGTCCGACCGTGATCGCAGCCGCCATTACCAGCCGCACCGGCAAAACGCCGTTGCCGACCCACATACAGGTGGACGCAAAGGACAGCGGGCTGCAGAAGGATTCGATCGTTTTGCTCGAGCAGGTACGCACGCTGGATAAACAGCGGCTGCGTACCCGCATGGGCGCCCTGAATGAAAAAGACATGCAGCGCATAGACCGCGCAATCTTCGTGTCGCTTGGGTTGGCATCTTCCGCCGACCTCGGCGCGGCGGTGCATTCCTGAGCGGAATGCACCTTTTTGATTTCGATTGCAACAAAATTGCCAATTCGTGAAATATTTTTGACGACTCAAAAAATGATTGACAACAGAAAATGAAAATGATAGAATAAACATGAATAAAAGTAAAGGAGTCATGCTTTATGAAAAAGATTCTCTGTGTGTTCCTGTCTCTCGTTATGCTGCTTTCCGTTGCGACGGTTGCTTTTGCTGCAAACGAGGAAGAGGACAAGGATTTAGCCCAGACACTGGCGGGTAAAATCGTTGACGATAATTTCTTTAATGCGTTCAACGGCAAAACTCTGGATTTCCCGGAAGAATTCAAAAGTAATCCCTCATACTACAACAGCAACGGCACCTACAATGTTAATAATATTATCCGTGACGGTCAGCTCAGTAAAGTGGAATTTCTCGGCTTGAATCTCGGTCAGGTCTACAGCAAGACCGACGTGCTTGACTGGGGTCATCTCAGCGTTTCCCATGCGGATATGGGTACACTCTGGGGCGAGATGAATTCGTACATTTCTTCCTATCTGATTCCGGCATATACCAATGAAGACAGACTGTGCAATGCAAGAAACGCAACGGCGATTGCCAATGTGATCGGCCATATGCTGGTTTCCGGTTATCAGGATAAGACAATCACATTCGATACGAGCTTTGTCAATAGAAAAGTTTTTTATCAAAGAATCTCCGACGAGAGCGGCTTGACAAACGCCATCATCAACGGCTGGCTGAACCAGTCGACCGTCGGTGGCAAAACAACCTATACCAAGAAACCCGGCATCAATTATTATCCGCTGGTGGTCGGTGCGCTGCGTGTACCGATCTATGGTGAAGACGGCTCCGGCGGAACGATGGAACTGTTTGACTATTTCACAACGCCTTCCAAAGAGTATGCGGTTCCGACTGAGTTTGGCGCCTACATCATCAAGACTGTGATCGAAACTGCAATCTCGGAAGGCCCGATCGCTTATCTCCTCAGCGTTATCAAATACTTTGTAGATAACTACACGATAAAAACAGATGCTTCCGGCAAAATGGAAATGGTGGAAGCCGTTGCCGCTTTGCTTAGCAGCAAGAATGTTTCCAGTGCTCAGCTCCAAAATTTTGACGTGCTCCTCAATACGCTTGCAAGTGGCAGCAGTATGCAGTTCTTGCCGTTCCCGGCCTATGTTTACTCTGTGACAAACGATACGACCGAACAGTTCCTGTATCTGATGATTTATACGAATCTGCTCGGCAAGCATCTGAACAATCAAAACGCGGTCAACAGACTGAAGCAAAAAGTCGACGCAAACAGCGCGATTAACAACCAGGACAAAAAGTATACAAAGAGTATGATTGACGCGATGTTCTCCGGCGATCTGAGCGGACTTGCAAATAATATGCAGCATATGTCCGAGGAAGTGCTCAATCGTCTTCCCGGTACCTGGGGCTGGAATTTCGGCAACTTCTTTGCAAAGTTCTGGAACTTTATCGCAAGCTTCTTTGACGGCATCTTCCGGACGTTGAAAAACGGCATCAATCTGGATATGTTCGACTGAGTATAGAACAGAAAAAAGTGCACAAACTGAATATAAGCCCGGGCTGCCGTGCCCGGGTATTTTTTCAGGAAAGAGGCACTGCCATGAGTCAGAATGAACGAAGCAACCGCTGCATCGGCTGCACAGTCGACAACTGTGCCCACCACGCCAAAAGCGAAAACTACTGCACGCTCCACCAGGTCTCGATCGGTACCCACGAAAGCGATCCGACCGAGCCGAAGTGCGTGGACTGCGAATCCTTTTCGCTGGACCGCTGAATGCACAGCAGGCGCCCGACAGGGCGCTTGACTTTTTTTCTGCCTTCCTGTAAAATGAAAAAAATACATGAAGGGAGCGTCCGGTATGCGCGTTGCGGGCTTTGTCAGTGAACTCAATCCGTTTCATAACGGCCATGCATATTTCATCTCGCAACTGCGGGCCAACGGCGCCACACACATTGTAACCGCCATGAGCGGCTGCTTTGTCCAGCGCGGTGAAGCGGCACTGACCGATAAGATGCTGCGGGCCGAAGCCGCAGTGAAAAGCGGCGTCGATCTTGTGCTCGATCTGCCGGTGCCGTGGGCGCTCGGCAGCGCCGAAAGCTTTGCGCGCGGCGGTGTGTCGCTGCTGGTTTCGTTCGGCTGCGATCTGCTTTCCTTCGGCTGCGAAACCGACGATGCGGCGCTGCTGAAACAAACGGCGGTGATGCTCGGCAGCGAAAAAGTGCGCGAAGCAACTGCCGCACGGATGAAGCGCGGCTGCACCTATCCTGCCGCCCTTGCGCAAACGCTGGAGGCGATGGGCGAAGAAAGGGCTTTGCATCTGCTTGAAACGCCGAACAATGTGCTCGCGGTCGAATACCTCAAAGCACTGCAGGCACTGCATACGGATCTTCCGGTACTGCCCGTCCGGCGCACCGGCGCATCGCATGACGCCTTGCTGCAGGACGGCGCGATCCAGTCCGCATCCGCGATCCGCGCGTTGACGGACCTGTCCGCCATGCGTCCGTATCTGCCGCAAACGGTATATGATGTACTTGAAAAGCACCCGGGCCGTCTTTTGGACAGACAGAGCTTTGAAACTGCAGTACTGACTGCGCTGCGACTGCTGCCGGATTCCGCATTCGACCGGTTTGTCACCGACGGCAGCGGCCTTGCCGATCGTCTGCGCAAATCGGTGCGGCAGGCCTGTTCGCTCTCGCAGCTTTATGATCTCGCCAAAACCAAGAGTCTTACCCATGCCAAAATCCGACGGGAAGTGATGCATCTGTTTTTGCAGATCGATCCGGACTTTGAAAAAGAAACGCCGCCGTTTGCGCGTGTGCTTGCTGCAAACCGCCGCGGAATGGAGCTGCTGGCAAGACGCTGCTGCAATATTCCTGTTATCACAAAACACGCCGAAACAGCAAAACTCGACGCACATGCACAGGCGCTGTACGATCTGCAGTGCCGCGCGAGCGATCTGTATGCGCTTTGCACAAAAGAAAAACGAGCCTGCTGCACGGAGCAGCAAAGCTCGATTCTGATCATCTGATTGCTTCCGCCAGCACGGCGTCCTGGGCAGTATCCGTAATCAGAACATCCACCAGATCGCCGCAGACGGCGTTTTCGGCTTTTACGAGTACAGGCAGATAATTCGCTGTGTATCCGAATAACAATCCGCCCTTGCGTGTGCTTTCCAAAAGCACACGTTCTTTTTTTCCGACGCTTTCTTTCAAAAAGCGTTCACGCAGACGTTCTCCCAACGCTAGCATCTGCGCCGCGCGCGCTTCCTTGACCGCTTTCGGCAGATGGCCCGGCATCGACGCTGCCTTGGTGCCCTCACGCACGGAGTAGGGGAAGACGTGCAGCTTTTCAAAGCCGATCTCTTCCACAAACCGCAAGCTTTCGTCAAAGTCCTCCTGCGTTTCGCCGCAAAAGCCGACCATGACGTCCGTCGTCAGCGTGCAATCCGGGAAGCTGCTGCGCAGCGCCTGACATAGCGCGCGGAATTCCGCAGCCGTATAATGGCGGTTCATGGCTTTCAGCGTCCGGTCGCAGCCGCTCTGCAGCGAGATGTGAAACTGCGGACAAAGCTTATCGAGCGCGGAAAGCTGCGCGATCACGTCCGGCGTAATATGATCCGGCTCCAGCGATCCCAGACGGACACGTTCGATCCCGTCCACACTGCACGCACAGCGAACGGCGTCGGGAAAGCTGCAGCCGATGTCCTGTCCGTAGGAGGATAGATTGATCCCGACCAGCACCACTTCGCGGTAGCCGTTTGCGGCAAGCGTTTCCACCTCGGACTGCAATTCGTCCAGCGGCTTGGAGCGAACCCTGCCGCGCGAATAGGGGATGATGCAGTAGGAACAAAACCGGTTGCACCCGTCCTGAATCTTGATGATCGCGCGTGTGCGCTCGTCATAGGCGTGCACAGCCGCGGATGCGAACCGGTCGCCGGTCTGATGCTGTTCAATGGAGACGATGCGCTTGCCGAATTTTTCGTAGGTGTCAAGCAATGACAACAGCTTTGCGTTGTTTTTGTTGCCCAAAATGATATCCGCCTCCGGTAGCTGTGCCTCGTCTTCCGGGAATGCCTGTGTCATGCAGCCGGTTAGCACCACAACGGACTGCGGATGCTCACGCTTGAGCTTGCGCACGCGCTGGCGCGTCTTCTGGTCAGCCGCTGCGGTCACGGTACAGGAATTGATGATATAGATATCCGCGTCGTCTTTGACGTCCACGAGTGTATAGCCGTTTTGCTGCAGCGTTTCGCCGATGACGCGGCTTTCATATTGGTTGACCTTGCAGCCCAAAGTATAGATCGCAGCTTTCATCGCGCATCCTCCGTTCGTTTTGATTGCCCTTCATTATAAAGCACAATCCGGTCAAATGCAAGCCCTTTGCTCTATTTTCCCGACCCACTGCATAGAATGGAAGAAAAGGAGTGATGGCAAATGAAACGCATGACAGGAGTATTTTTGTTGATACTAATGATATGCAGCCTGCTGCCGGTTTCCAATGCGGCAAACATAAAACAGGAAGCAGAGCCGTTTTCCGTAACGGCGCAAAGCGCTGTGCTGATGGATCAGGAGAGCGGACAAGTGCTGTTTGAAAAAAACGCCCACGAAAAACGCTATCCGGCCTCTGTGACGAAAATCATGTCGCTTTTGCTGTTTATGGAAGCGATCGACGACAAAAAACTGAACCTGAGCGACCGCGTGACGGCAACGCGTGAGGCCGTTGAAAAGGGCGGTTCGCAGATCTGGCTCAAGGAGGGCGAGCAAATGACGGCGGACGAACTGCTGCGCGCCACAGCGATCGGCTCCGCCAACGATGCCTGCACGGCGCTGGCGATACATCTGGCCGGTTCCGAAACCGCGTTTGTCCGCCGGATGAATGAACGCGCGCAGCAGCTCGGGATGCACGATACCGTGTTCGAAAACTGCACCGGTCTCGACGACGATACCGAAACACATTTGACAACCGCCTACGATATCGCGCTGATGTCGCGTGCACTGCTGACGCATGAGGCGATTCAAACGTATACGACCGTCTGGATGGACAGTTTGCGCGACGGCAAAACCCAGCTCGTCAACACCAACAAGCTTGTGCGCTTTTACAACGGCACCACCGGCCTCAAGACCGGTACGACCAACAAGGCCGGCTGCTGTGTCAGCGCCAGCGCCCGGCGCGACGGGATGCATCTGATTGCCGTTGTTTTGCACGCGCCGTCGAGCAACGACCGGTTTTCTGACGCGAAAACGATGCTCGACTGGGGCTTTGCGTCGTTCGAATCTGTCACACCGGACTATGACAAAACCGCGATTCGCGCCGTGCCGGTATGCCGCGGGATAAAACAAAGCGTTGAGGTACAGGCGCCGAAGCTGCAAAAGCTGCTGCTGAAAACCGGCGAAAAAGCAAATCTGCAAACAACGGTTGCGTTGGCAGAAGATGTTTTTGCACCTGTGGAAAAAGGGCAGGAGCTCGGCTCCCTGACCGTGTCGCTCAATGGCAAACCGCTCGCCGAATACCCGCTGTGTGCAGCGGAAGATGTGCGGGCGCGCACGCTGTGTGACGCTTTTTTGCGGCTGCTTTCTGCGTTGCGGGTGCGTGCCTGAAAGAAAAAGTCGCCTGCAGCGGTTGACAAAACGGATGTTTTGTATTAAAATGACAAATAACTATTTTGACCAACAATCAGGAGGCCATTATGTCATTTTCGTTTTCAAAAAAATATGCCGCGCCGTTTGTGACGGACGCTGAAATAGAAAGCTATCGGGAAAAGATCGCCAACGCGCACCGCATGCTGCACGACGGCACCGGCGCCGGCAACGACCGGCTGGGCTGGATCGATCTGCCTGTGAATTATGATAAAGATGAATTCGCCCGGATCAAGGACGCCGCCAAGCGCATTCAGGCGCATTCCGACGTGCTGATCGTCATCGGCATCGGCGGATCCTACCTCGGCGCCCGCGCCGTGATCGAAGGGATCAAATCGGTGCATTACAACGAGCTGCGCGACGGTACGCCGGCGATCTATTTTTCCGGCAACTCGATCAGCCCGTCCGCACTGTGCGATCTGATCAAAATCTGCGAAGGCAAAGACTTCTCCGTCAACGTGATCTCGAAGTCCGGCACCACCACAGAGCCGGCCATCGCATTCCGCGTGTTCCGCGATATGCTGATCAAAAAATACGGCGAGCAGGGTGCAGCAGAACGCATTTTTGTCACGACCGACCGCGAAAAAGGCACGCTCAAGCAGCTTGCCGACGCACAGGGCTATGAGACTTTCGTGGTGCCCGACGACGTCGGCGGACGCTATTCCGTGCTGACGGCCGTCGGTCTGCTGCCGATCGCTGCTGCCGGGATCGACATCGACGCGCTGATGGGCGGCGCCGCCAAAGCGAGAGCCGACTTTATGAGCGACGATCTGTCCGAAAACGTCTGCTATCAGTATGCTGCCGTGCGCAACGTTCTGTATAATAAGGGCAAAAAGTTGGAGATGTTCATCAGCTATGAGCCGAACTTCCTGCTTATGAACGAATGGATCAAGCAGCTTTTCGGCGAAAGCGAAGGCAAGGACGGCAAGGGTCTGTTCCCGGGCTCCGCCATTTTTTCCACCGATCTGCACTCCCTCGGCCAGTATATCCAGCAGGGCGAACGCCTGATGTTTGAAACGGTCGTCCGCTTTGAGCAGCCGCAGCACGAATATATCATCGAAGCCGATCCCGTCAACGCCGATGGCCTCAACTTCCTTGCCGGCAAACCGATGTCGTTCGTCAACGAAAAGGCGTTCGAAGGCACCGTGCTTGCCCACAACGACGGCGGCGTGCCGAACATCGTTCTCACGCTGACAAAGCTCGACGAAGAAAACCTCGGCTATCTGCTGTACTTCTTTGAAAAAGCCTGCGCGATCTCCGGCTATGTGCTCGGGGTAAATCCGTTTGACCAGCCGGGCGTGGAGAGCTACAAGAGGAATATGTTTGCACTTTTGGGCAAACCCGGATACGAAAAAGAAAAAGAAGCACTTGAACAACGGCTTTCCATGTGATATAATAGTCTTGACCGAAAGGGAATCCCCACGTGATGTGGAAATATACAGAAGGAGGAAATTATCATGATTTCTCTGATTTTAGGACACAAAGGCGCCGGTAAAACAAAGCATTTGATCTCTTGCGTAAACGAAGCGGTGGAAACCTCCAAGGGCAACGTGATCTGCGTGGAAAAAGAGACCAAATTAACATATGATGTCAATTATCGCGCACGTCTGATCGCGACGGACGACTATGAAGTGAAGGGCTACGACACGTTCTTCGGCTTTCTGGCCGGTGTCTGCGCTGGCAACCACGACATCACAGACGTGCTTGTTGACGCAACGCTGCGCATCGGCGGCAGAGATTACAACGCCCTTGCCAAATTCCTCGAGCAGGTGTATGAGCTCTCCGAAGTGCACGAAACGGCGTTTGTATTCACCGTTTCTGCGGATAAGGAAGAATTGCCGGAATCCATTTTCAATTTCTGCAAGGTCCTGTAAAAACAAACAAAGTGCGGCGGTTACGGCAGTAGCCGCCGTTTTTGGTGAGGTGTAAAATATGCCGGATTCCTTTTATGAAAACGAAGCGCGGCAGGACGGCTTCAAAATCATCTGTGGCATCGACGAAGCCGGCCGCGGTCCGCTGTGCGGCCCGGTCTGCGCCGCCGCGGTGATTTTGCCGCCGGACTGCGAGATCGAAGGACTTAACGATTCCAAAAAGCTCAGCGAAAAAAAGCGTGAAGCGCTCTATGATATCATTAAAGAACAAGCGGTTGCTTACGGAATCGCCATGGCGTCTGCGCAGGAGATTGACGAAATCAATATTCTGCAGGCGACGTTCCTTGCCATGCGTCGCGCCGTGGCGCTGCTTGACGTGCAGCCGGACTGCGCACTGATCGACGGCAACGGCAAGCCCGGGCTTTCAATCGAACAGCGTACCATCGTCAAGGGCGACAGCAAAAGCGTCTCTGTCGCCGCTGCGTCGATTCTTGCCAAAGTCACGCGGGACCGCTATATGAAAGAGATGGACAACAGATTTCCGCAGTACGCCTTTGCGCAGCATAAAGGCTACGGCACCAAGCTGCACTATGAAAAGCTGGCGGAATACGGTCTTTGTCCGGAGCACCGGCGCACGTTTTTGAAAAAGATTCTGGAGGCGCAGCCGTGACCCGCGGCGATACCGGCCGGCTGGGCGAAGCGCTGTGCGCGCGTTATCTCGAACGGCACGGTTATACAATTGCCGCCTGCAACTTCCATGCACGCTGCGGGGAAGTGGATGTGATTGCTGAAACGGAAAGCGAAATTTGCTTTGTAGAGGTCAAAACGCGCCGGGAAAACGCCATGGTGTCGCCGGCGCAGGCGGTCGATCTGCGCAAGCAGCAAAAACTGGTGCTGACGGCGCAGGTCTATCTGCAGCAGCATCCGAGCGAAAAGCAGCCGCGCTTCGACGTTTTCGAAGTGCTGACCGACGCGAAAGGCAAACCGACCCGGCAGCGTCATTTGCTGCATGCGTTCGACGCGTCGTGCATCGACGGCTTATACTATTAAACGACTGTTTCGCGTACAAAAAGATGAAAAATTTTTGCAAAAAAGGTTTTCATTCTTTCGCTTTCGTGTTATGATAAACCCATTGAACTTCCCGGGAGGAATTGATCATGCTTTATACGAGTACAAGAGATAAAACGGTACATGTCTCTTCCGCGCAGGCCATCGCGCACGGTATCAGCGCCGAAGGCGGCCTGTTTGTGCCCGAAGAGATCCCGGTCGTTGATCAGGCGTTTTTGAAAGAGCTGTCCGGCCTCGATTACATATCACGTGCAAAACGCGTGCTTTCGCTCTATCTGACGGACTTCACCGAAGAAGAGATTGATTTCTGCGTGCGCGGCGCCTATGCGCCCGGCAAGTTTTCGAGCGAAAAGGTTTCGCCCTTGCATACGATCGCGGACGGCGCCCATGTGCTTGAGCTCTGGCGCGGCCCGACCTGCGCGTTTAAGGATATGGCGCTGCAGCTGCTGCCCTATCTTTTGACCACGGCGGCTAAAAAGACCGTTGCCGACAAGACGATCGTCATCCTTGTCGCAACATCCGGCGACACCGGCAAGGCTGCACTGGCCGGCTTTTGCGACGTGCCCGGCACCAGGATCATGGTCTTCTATCCGAACGACGGCGTCAGTCCGATGCAAAAGCTGCAGATGACGACGCAGGAGGGCAGCAACGTCAGCGTCTGCGCCATCAACGGCAACTTCGACGACGCACAAAACGGTGTGAAGGCGATCTTTACCGATCCCGACGTCGCCAAAAAGCTCGACGAAAACGGCATGATGTTCTCGTCCGCCAATTCCATCAACTGGGGTCGTCTGGTGCCGCAGATCGTCTATTACATTTCCGCCTACTGCGATCTGCTTGCGGACGGCACGATCGAAAACGGCGATTCCATCAACATCGTGGTGCCCACCGGCAACTTCGGCAACATCCTCGCTGCGTACTATGCGCGGCAGATGGGTGTGCCGGTCAAAACGCTGGTGTGCGCGTCCAACGCCAACAATGTGCTGACGGAGTTTTTGCAAAGCGGCGTCTATGACCGCAACCGTCCGTTTTTCACAACGACCTCGCCGTCAATGGACATCCTCATTTCCTCCAACCTCGAACGGTTGCTGTTCCATCTTGCCGGAGACGACGACGCACGCGTGCGCGGCTGGATGGCGCAGCTCAAGGACACCGGCCGCTATACAGTGGAGGACGATATCAAAGAAAAGCTGCAAACGCTGTTTGCCGCCGGTTGCTGCGACGATGAAGCAACCAAAGCGACCATCGCCAAGACCTGGCACGACGGCTATCTGTGCGATACGCATACGGCCGTGGCTGTCAACGTCTATGAAGCCTATGCGGCAAAGACCGGCGACAAAACGCCGACGGTGATCGCTTCCACGGCGAATCCGTATAAATTCTCCAAAGCGGTTCTGACCGCTGTGACCGGGAAAGAGCCGGACGGGATCGATGAATTTGCGCAGGTTGATGCGCTGATCGCCGCCACGGGCGAGCCCTGTCCGCCGCAGCTTGCAACGCTCAAAGAAAAAACGCCGCGCTTCCTCGACTGCTGCAGCCGTGAGGAGATGGCGCAAAAGGTCTATGAGATGCTCGGCATCTGAAGCATGAATCGTTGAAGCGGCACGTGGGTGACTGCGTGCCGCTCCTTTTATGAAAGGAGGAAATGCGATGCATCTGTTTGCGATCGCCGATACACATCTGTCGCTGCGCACAAATAAGCCGATGGATATTTTTCAGGGCTGGTCCGACTATGTGAAGCGCCTGGAAACGAACTGGCGCCGGCTTGTTTCAGACGACGACGTTGTCGTTATCCCGGGCGATATTTCCTGGGAAATGGATCTGCAAAACTGCAAACAGGATTTCGCGTTCCTCAACAGCCTGCCCGGCACGAAGATATTGATGAAGGGCAACCACGACTATTGGTGGACGACCAGACGCAAGATGGATGCATTCATTGAAGAAAACGGCTTCTCCACCTTAAAGATTTTGTTCAACAACGCCTACCGCTTCGGCGATTACACCATTGTCGGCACCCGCGGCTGGTTTTACGACGCGGAAGCCGATGCGGATAAAAAAGTGCTCCTGCGCGAAAAGGGGAGACTGCAGATGTCCATCGACGCCGGAAAGGCGCTCGGCGGCGAGCTGATCTGTTTTCTGCATTACCCGCCGCTGTCTTTGAATCAGAGCTGTGAAGAACTGCTCAGCGTGCTGCGGGACGAACAGATCCGGCGCTGCTACTACGGCCATCTGCACGGTCCGTCAACGTCGCTCGCCTTCATCGGCGACCGGGATGACATTCATTTTCAGTTAATTTCCGCAGATTATTTGCATTTTTGTCCGTTTTTGGTGGAAAAAATTTAAAAAAAGTATGGAAATCCTGAACAAAGTCTGTTATAATACATTGGTTAAATTGCATAACGGGTCAGCACCTCTTTGTTGCATGGCCCGGGAAAACACAAAAAGGAGATCAAAACCATGAGCTTAAAAACATGCAACAAAGCAGAGGAAGCGAACCTTTACACCCTCGAAGTGTCCATCGACGCCAAAACATTCGAAGACGCGATGAACAAGGCGTTCAACAAACAAAAGAACCGCATTTCGCTGCCGGGCTTCCGCAAGGGCAAGGTGACCCGCAAAATGGCGGAGACCTTCTACGGCAAGGGCTTTTTATATGAAGACGCGCTGGATATCTGCTATCCGACCGCTGTGGAAGACGCGATCAAGGAAGCAGAACTCGACGCTGTCGGCACCAAGAGCGCTGATATCAAAGAGATCGGCGAAAACGGTGTGGAACTGACGGTTGAAGTGTATGTCAAGCCCGACGTGGAAATCAAGGCATACAAGGAACTCAAAGCCACCAAAAAGAAAGTGGAAGCGACTGACGACGAGATCAACGCCAAGATCGACGAACTCGTGCACCGCAACGCGCGCATCATCTCTTTGGAAGACAGAGCCGCGCAGGACGGCGATATCGCTGTGATCGACTTTGAAGGCTTTGTGGACGGCGTTGCATTTGACGGCGGCAAAGGCGAAAACTATGAGCTGAAACTCGGCTCCGGCACCTTTATTCCGGGCTTCGAAGATCAGATCATCGGCCACAACGCCGAAGACGCGTTCGATGTGAACGTGACCTTCCCGCATGAGTATGCCCCGGAGCTTGCCGACAAGGATGCCGTGTTCAAAGTGACGCTGCACGAGATCAAGACCGAGGAATTCCCTGAAGTCGACGACGAATTCGCGCAGGACGCTGCAGACTGCGATACGGTCGATGCGCTGAAAAAGCAGCTTGCCGACGAGATCAAGAAGGACAAGGAAGACGCCAACGACCGTGAGATCCGCACCCAGCTGTTTGACAAGCTTGTGGAAAACACCGAAGGCGAGATCCCGCCGGTCATGGTTGACAGCGAGGTCGAAAACCAGATCCGCGACATGGACTACAGACTGTCCTCCCAGGGCATGAATTTCCAGACCTACCTGCAGTACATGGGCATGGATATGGATACCTATAAGGAGCAGGCGAGACCGGAAGCCGAAAAGGCGGTCAAGCTGCGTCTGGCACTGGAAAAGGTTGCCGCGCTCGAAGAGATCGAGATCGGCGACGAGGATCTCGAGGCCGAGTATGATAAATACGCGGAACAATACAAGATGGAAAAGGAACAGATCAAAAAGATCATTCCCGTTGACGGTTTGAAAAAGGATATGGCGGTGGAAAAGGCGATCCAGGTGATCCGCGACAACGCCAAGATCACAACGGCAAGAAAACCGCGCGCGCCGAAGGAAAAGACCGAAGCCGCGCCGGCAGCGGAAGAGGCAGCCGAATAAGACGGGACTTGCGATCCAACACTGTTTATAAGTCCATCGGTTGATAAGGAGTATAGGTCATGGCAAGAGATGACGAAAACAAAGAGAAGCCCGTTCGCTGTTCGTTTTGCAACAAGGCGCAAAACGATGTGGCAACGCTGATTGCGGGGCCGGGCGTCTATATCTGCGACGAATGTGTGGAGCTTTGCCAGTCCATCATCAGCGAAGAGCCCAACGCGCGTAAGAGTAAGGACGGACAGCGCGATTTTGAATCGCTGCCGAAGCCGCACGAGATCAAGGCGCGGCTCGACGAATATGTCATTGGGCAGGACGAAGCAAAAAAAGCGCTGAGCGTGGCGGTCTACAACCATTACAAGCGCATCTATTCCAAAAATAACCGGGACGTTGAAATCACAAAGAGCAACATTTTGATGCTTGGCCCCACAGGCGTGGGCAAGACCATGCTGGCGCAGACCCTTGCGCGCATCCTCGATGTGCCGTTTGCAATTGCCGACGCAACCACGCTGACAGAGGCCGGCTATGTCGGCGAAGATGTGGAAAACATTTTGCTGCGCCTCATCCAGGCGGCGGATTTCGATGTGGAGCGTGCGGAACGCGGGATCATCTATGTTGACGAAATCGACAAGATCGCCCGCAAATCCGAAAGCACCTCTATCACCCGCGACGTCAGCGGCGAAGGCGTGCAGCAGGCGCTGCTGAAGATTCTGGAAGGCACAGTCTCCAACGTTCCCCCGCAGGGCGGCCGCAAGCATCCGCAGCAGGAGTTCATTCAGATCGACACGACGAATATTCTGTTTATCTGCGGCGGTGCGTTCGACGGGATTGAGCGTATCGTTGAAAACCGGCTTGGCAACTCCGGCCTCGGCTTCGGCGCAAAAATCCGCACAAAGGAAGAGTTTGAAACCAGCCGTGTGATGCAGAAGGTGGTGCACCACGATTTGGTCAAATACGGTCTGATCCCGGAACTGGTCGGTCGTCTGCCGGTCATCACGGCGCTCAACGCGCTCGACGAAGACGCCCTTGTGCGTATTATGACCGAACCGAAAAACGCGCTCGTCAAGCAGTATCAGCAAATCTTTGCGATGGATCACGTGGAGCTTGAGATCGAGGAAGAAGCGCTGCGCAAGATTGCAAAGAAGACGCTGGAATACAACACCGGCGCGCGCGGCCTGCGCAGCGTGATGGAAAAGCTGCTGATGAAATATATGTATGATATTCCGTCTGACGCAACCGTTTCGCGGATTGTCATCACCGAAAAAGTGGTCGACGGAACGGGCGAGCCTGAAATCGACTATGATCCGGAACGCAAGGCGAATCCGACATCGGAAAAAGCGTTCTTTGCAAAAAAGCAAAAAGCCTGATTCCGGCTGACAGACAAATTTGGGTTGACAAGCGCAGGGTCGTTGTGCTAAAATAACCAAGTATCAAAAATTGCGGAGGTAAATCTATTATGACTGCACTTCAATATGTATTATCCATTGTTATTATTCTGCTCTCCATCGGTATCTCCATCCTGGTTTTGATGCAGGAAAGCAAACAGCAGGGTCTGTCCGGCGCAATCTCCGGCGCTGCGGAAACCTTCTTCGGCAAAAACAAGGGCAGAACGATGGAAGCCAAGCTTGAAAAATGGACCAAAATCGCCGGTATTGCGTTCTTTGTTCTGGCGCTTGTTTCGTCTTTGCTCGTTTTGTTCGGTGCGTAATTATCGGCACCCCGATTTTGAACCGAGGTAACGGATATGAAATATGGTGTTCTGTGGCGTAAGACCACAAAGAATATCGGTGACGACGTACAGTCCTATGCGGCATCCCTTTGGCTGCCGTCTGTTGACTATATGGTCGATATCGAGGATATGGAGCATTTTACGGCGGAAAACGACGAACCCGTCGCCACCATTATGAGCGCATGGTATATGTGGCATAAATGGTATTGGCCGCCGTCAAAGTATATTCATCCGCTGTGGATCGGCTTTCACTACAACGACATTCTGCGCGGCAGACCCAGAGGTATGCAGAGCAGATTCGAATATGTGGACAACGGCCCCGGTCTTGAATATCTGAAAAACTATGAGCCGATCGGCTGCCGCGATTACTATACCCAGGGCGTTCTGGATAATTTCGGCATCAAAAACTACTATTCCGGCTGTGTCACCCTGACCCTGCCGCGCCGCGATATTCCGAAACCGGACCGCGAATATGTGTGTTTGGTCGGCGTCAGCAAGGCTGTTGAAAAGGCGGTGCGAAAGCAGCTCAAGGGAACCGGCATCGACGTCAAGGTTTTGCCGCCGACCCGTCCGGAGCCTTCCACCAACCTTTCGTGGGAACAGCGCCGCGATGAAGTGATCTCGTATCTGGATACCTATCAGAACGCAAAGTGCGTGATCACCTTCCGCCTGCACTGCTCGCTGCCGTGTCTTGCGCTGGAAACGCCGGTGCTGCTCGTGCGCGACAGCTTTAAGTCCGTGCGCTTCAACCCGTATAAGGATTTCCTGCATCACGCCTATCCGCAGGAAGTGATCGACGGCAAATACCGCGATTTTATGCTCAACCCGCCCGCAAACCCGGATAACTATAAGCCGGTGCGCGAAAGCCTGAGCAAAACGATCCGCGCGTTCATCGACGAATGCGAAAAGGAAACACGGACGGCAAGCGAACTGACGCGTCTGCATACCGATCCTGTGGAGCTGCTGCAATGGCAGCACGACACCATGCAAAAAACACTCGACAACTTCTTTATCGAGAGCCGCTATGATTTCCATGAACTGCAGGATACCAAAAAGCTGCTGAAAAAAGCCACCGAAGACGTGGAGCGTTTGCAAAAGCAGCTGGCGCTCGAGCGCAGGCAAAACAGGCAGATGCATGAGCTTGCACAGTCCCGGATCATCCGCTTTGCAATTCGTCTGCGCGCATTTTACCGCAGACTGCTCGGCAAAGACAAAAAGAAAAAATAAGCCCAAGGGCGGTATATACTTCTTCAGTTACAGACTGTATCGACAGCGGTACAGTCTGTTTTGTTTTCCCTTCCGGCTGAAACTCCCTTTGATTGCTTGACTTTTATCCTTTTGTTGCGTTATAATAAACTGATATGTTATTTCCCGAGGTGAACCCTATATGACAACAACCGAACTTTGCTTCCGCCTGGCGTCGGTCAACGGAACCTCCGGCGACGAAACCGCGGCGGCAAAGGAGATACAATCGCTGTTTTCGCCGTTTATGCAGACCTCAATCGATACGCTTGGCAGTGTTTGCGCAACCTGCGGCAACGGCAAAACAAGGATTCTGCTCGACGCGCACATCGACCGGATCGGCCTTGCGGTGCGCGGCATTGATGAAAAAGGCTTTTTGCTTGTGAGCGCGGTCGGCGGCGTCGATTCGCGTGTGCTGGTCGGCAGTGAAGTGACCGTGATGGGCAAACAACCTTTGCCCGGCGTCATCTGTTCCACGCCGCCGCATCTGCTGACAAAAGAGCAAAAGAAAGCCGGCGTGGAAGTGAAGGATCTTGCAATCGATATCGGCATGGATCATGAATCCGCGACCCGGCAGGTGCAGATCGGCGACCGTGTGATGCTGCCGGACAATCAGCATCATCTGCTCGGCAGCCGCATCGTTTCCGCAGGCTTTGACGATCGCTGCGGCGTGGCGGCGCTGTATCTTGCGGCAAAGCAGGTCTGCGACAAGCTGCAAAACTGTACGTTGCTCGTGCAGTGCTCCGTGCAGGAGGAGGTCGGCGGCAGCGGCGCCAAAACCGGCGCGTTCGCCTGCGACGCCGATTATGCCATCGCGGTGGACGTCGGCTTCGGCGGCGATCCCTATTGCGATAAAACCGAAACCATCGCCCTCGGCGGCGGCCCGTCCATCGGCATCGCGCCGGTGCTCGACCACGCGCTGACGCAGGAGCTGATCGCCGTTGCGAAGGAAAACAATATCCCGTATCAGCACGACGTGATGCGCGGACGGACCGGCACCAACGCCGACCAGATCCAGCCGTCGCGCGGCGGCGTCAAAACTGCGCTCCTGTCCATTCCGCTGCGCTCCATGCATACGCCGGTGGAAGTGATCGACACGACCGACATCGAACAGACCGCGGCGCTGCTCGCGGCATGGATTTTGAAAAAGGAGGCGGATTTGGCATGATGCAACTGCTCGAACAGCTTTGTCTGCTAAACGGCACCTCCGGCCGCGAAGAACGTGTCCGTGCTTTCATTTTGCAGCGTCTTTCCGGCAAAGCGGACGTCACCGTCGATCCGCTCGGCAACGTGCTTGCTTTTGTCAAGGGCAGACAGCGGGCAAAGAAAACCGTAATGTTCACGGCGCACATGGACGAAGTCGGCTTCATCGTCACCTATATCACAGACGAAGGCTATCTCAAATTCAGCCCGGTCGGCGGCGTTGACGATAAAGTGATCGTCGGCCGCGCCGTCACCGTCGGCGAAGAGGACATCCCCGGTGTGATCGGCATCAAGGCGATCCATCTGACCGACAAAGACGAAAGCGGAAAGGTGCCGTCCGTTGATACTCTGTATATTGACATTGGTGCAAAGAATAAAGCCGAGGCGGAATCGAAAGTCCATGTCGGCGACGCGGCCTACTTTATCTCCGACTTCAAGCATCTCGGCACGCATAAGATCAAGGCGAAAGCGATCGACGACCGGTTCGGCTGCGCGGTGATGCTCGATATGATCGATCAGGGCGTCGATTACGATTGCTGGTTCTGTTTCCTTGTGCAGGAGGAAGTCGGTCTGCGCGGCGCCGGGCCTGCGGCGTTCCGTGTGAAACCGGATTATGCCGTTGTGCTCGAAGCGACGACAGCGGCCGACGTTGCCGGCGTCAAGCCGGAGGACAGCGTCTGCATCCAGGGAAACGGCGCGGTTGTGTCGTTTATGGATCGCAGCACCGTCTATAACCGCACCCTGTTTCAGCATGCGTTCCGCCTGGCCGCGGATCACGGCATCGCCTGTCAGAGCAAAACAACCGTTGCCGGCGGCAACGACGCCGGCGCCATCCACAAAGCAAACGGCGGCGTCTATACCCTGACCGTGTCGCTGCCGTGCCGCTATATCCATTCTGCAACGAGTGTGGCAGACGTGCGCGACATGGTTTCTTGCCGTGCGCTCGCGCCGCTGCTGCTGAATGCTTACGCCAATGATACGGCTCTGTAAAAAAGAAGACAGCGCAGCGCTGGCCGCATTCTGCGGCAATACGCTGTTCGGCTGTTATATTCTGTCACGGTTTTGCTGCTATGGCAACGACTATGATTTCTGCAAATGCTATGTCGACGAAGCGGACGGCAACGTTCAAACAGCGCTTTCCGTCCTCGACGGGACCGCAGTGGTGCTAACGGGCAAGACAACCGATTTTGAAGAACTCGCGCTGTGCCTGCCGGTGTTCGGTGTGCGTGTGCTGCTGTGCAGCGCGAATGCAGCGGCGAAGCTGCCGTTTCCTGAGCTGCAGCAAAAAACGGCGTTCCGTTTGCAAACACCGCTTCCGGCTGCCGATGCTTGCGGCGCCGCGCCGATGCGTGGCGTCTACGATCTCATCAGCGCGGCCATTCCGGGCAGCTTTTCCGACACGAAGGACGCCTATCTGCGCTTTTTGTCGGATTTCACCTTTCGCCAAACCCGCGGCAAAGCAAGGCTCAAAGCGATACTGGAAAACGAAACGCTCTGCGCCTGTGCGCTGACCGCCGCGGAAAGCGACAGCACCGCCGTGCTCAGCGGCGTAGCCTGCCGTGCGGACTGCCGCGGCCGCGGTTTTGGAAAAGCGGTCGTTTCGGCGCTGGCCCATGATTTACAAAATGAGCAAAAAGACGTTCACGTGATTGCGCTCAACGACAGTGCCGTTGGGTTTTACCGCGCACTCGGATTCGAACAAGAAGACACCATCCTCTGGTTGGATGTAAAATAAAGGAGTATTATGTTTCAATTCAGCAAAGACCTTGAAGACCTTTCCGCCCGCGCGCTCGATCGTGTGCAGGGCATGTTTCGGCAAATCGACGACGTGACCGAGTACAACCAGAAAAAGGTACTCGAAGCGTTTATCAACAATAAAGTCAGCGAAGCCATGTTCGCTGCAACCACCGGCTACGGCCACAGCGACTGGGGCAGAGAGACACTCGAACGCGTGTTTGCCGACGCGCTGGACGCCGAGGACGCCCTGGTGCGCCACAATTTCACCTGCGGCACCCATACGCTGGCCGTGGCGCTGTTCGGCGTTTTGCGTCCGGGCGACACAATGCTTTGCGTGTCCGGCACACCGTATGACACCATCCGCCCCGTCATCGGCATCACAGAAGAAGCGCCGGACGCCGGCTCGCTCAAGGACTTCGGCGTTCGTTATGACGAAGTCGCGCTCGACGCAAACGGCAAGCTCGACTATGCCGCCATTGAAGCGAAGATCCGCGCCGTACAGCCGAAAATGGTCTATCTGCAGCGCTCGCGCGGCTACAGTCTGCGCGATACGCTGTCGATCGATGAGATCGAACGCGTGGTTAAAATCGCAAAAAGCTGCAGCAAAGCCATCGTCATGGTGGACAACTGCTACGGCGAATTCACCGAAAAAAAAGAGCCGACAACGGTCGGCGCCGACCTGATCGCCGGCTCCATGATCAAAAACCCCGGCGGCGGCATCGCCAAAACCGGCGGCTACATTGCCGGCCGTGCGGATCTGATCGAAAAATGCGCCAACCGGTTTTCCACCCCGGGTCTCGGCAAGGAGATCGGCGCCACGCTTGGTATGACGCGCGACATGTTCCTCGGCATTTTCCAATCGCCCCACATCGTCGGTGAAGCGCTTAAAACGGCTTGCTATACAGCTGCGGTGTTTGAATCGCTCGGGTTTGCAACCACACCGCGCAGCGACGAAACGCGCCACGATATCATTCAGGCCATCTGCCTTGAAAACAAAGAAAACCTCATCGCATTCTGCCGCGGTCTGCAGCTCGGCTCGCCGATCGATTCCTTCGTCGTGCCCGAGCCGTCTCCTATGCCCGGCTACGACTGCGACGTCATCATGGCCGGCGGTTCGTTTACCAACGGCTCCACGATCGAGCTTTCGGCCGACGCGCCGCTCCGTGAACCCTATGCGGTGTGGTTCCAGGGCTCGCTCAACTTCCATTCGGCAAAGCCTGCCGTTCTTTGCGCGGCGAAGGCCGTATTGGATCTGCAGAAGAAAGAAGGATAACACATGGCGTTCCACGGCTTTGACCGCGACACGTTTTTGCTGCTCGCGGAAAACAAATTCAACGACAGCCGGCCGTATTATGAAACGGTGAAGGAGCAGATCAAGCAAAAGGCGATCGTGCCGATGCGCGAGATCTGTTCAGAGCTGTCATTTTCAATTACGCTTTCATTAAAACCAAAATCAAACATTTTGTTAGTCAAGATATGAGATG